>NZ_JBIUXR010000003.1:0-544725 GCF_044744085.1 Streptomyces sp. NPDC087428 | reverse complement strand
CTCGCGTGCGGCACGGGCGACCAGGCGGTCGGCCTCCTCGCGCAGCTCCACGGCACGGCGCTGGATGCGCTCGAGCTGCTTGGTCAGGTCGGCGGGGGGGGGGGCGGGGGGGGGGGGGGGGGGGGGGGGGGGGGGGGGGGGGGGGCCCCCCCCCCCCCACGCCCGCTCCTCAATCGCCGGAGGGGCTGGGGTGCGGGATCAGAAGAAGGTGCGGATGTAGTCCGTGACCGTGCCGTCCGCCTGCACCAGCGGGATCAGCTGCCACTTGTCGAAGCTGGTGCACGGGTGGGAGAGGCCCATCCCGACCCAGTCCCCGACCTCCAGGGCGGCCCCGTCCTCGGTCTCCACCCATGCGTGCTGGTCGGACAGCTTGGTGACCTCGACTCCCGTGGCCGGCCGCACGGAGCCGTCCCGCCCCGACCGCACGACCTGTGCCGCCGGCAGATCGAGGTCGTGGGCGGCGTCCCGCTTGCCCGCGTTGAGGAACGCCTGCCCGGGGGCCGGGCGTGAGACGACCTGCGCCCACAGCCGGAAGGCGGGCTGCAGCGCGCCCTCCTCCGGGACCCGGTTGAAGGGCGTCACCTGGCGGTAGTGGCCGTCGTCGTGCGAGACGTACGCCCCCGAGCGGAGCAACTTGGTCACGGGGTGCGACAGTTCCGGGATGTCGGCGAACACGTCCGCCACCGCGTCGAACCACGCGCTGCCGCCCGCGCTGATCACGACCGGCTCACCGGCCTCCAGAGCGGCGAACCGCCCCTGCGCGTCGAGGGCCACGGCCAGCGCGACGAGCCGGCGCAGCCACTCCCGCACCCGCTCGCCGGACGCCTCCGGCACCTCGCCCTCGTAACCGGCCACGCCCACCAGGCGCAGGCTCCCGGCCGCGGCCACCGCGTCGGCGACCGCGGTGCAGTCGGCCTCGGTGCGGGCACCCGTGCGGGCGCCCTCGCCCGCGCCGAGCTCCACGACGACGTCGACCGGGCGGGAGGCGTGGGCCGCGCGCAGGGCCTCGTCCATCAGCTCGACGCCGCGCACCGAGTCGACGTAGCAGATGAACCGGAAGCCGGGGTCGGCGTCCAGCTCACCCGCGAGCCACCGGAGCGCGGCGGCGTCGACGAGCTCGTTGGCGAGGAAGATCCGCTGGATCCCGTACGCCCGGTAGACCCGCGCCTGGTGGGGGACCGCCGCGGTGATGCCCCACGCGCCGCGCTCCAGCTGGCGGGCGAACAGCTGCGGGGACATCGACGTCTTGCCGTGCGGGGCGAACGCGAGGCCGTGGCGCTCGGCGTACGTCTCCAGCAGGTCGAGGTTGTGCTCGACGGACTCGGCGGACAGGGCGAGCACCGGGGTGGTGAACCCGCCGGTGAAGAGGTTGCGCCGCTCGGCGGCCAGCGCGCCGACGGTCAGCCCCTCCGCGTCGGGCGGGAGTGCCTTGAACCGGTGGTCGACCCGCTCGTCGGCGAGTCCGGCCAGTCCGGCCACGGGACGGTCGGCAGCCATGGGTGCCTCCTCGATCGAAGTAGGTCGTCGTTCAGTCGTCTGCACTGTATTGCGTTGCAACATATGCAACACCCATTGCGCATATCGCTCAGGGCTGTCTAACATCCGAGCCGATGCCCGGTCAATGGTGAGAACCGGCGCCGCCCGCAGACCAAGAGGAGCCCCGCGTGTCCGGAACCCCGGCCAGGACCGCCGCCGACGCCACGACCCGTGATGTCGTGTGCCTCGGCGAGTCCATGGTGACGTTCCTGCCCTCGCAGCCGGGACGCCTCGCCGACGTACCGTCCTTCGGCCGGGGGATCGGGGGCGCCGAGTCCAACGTCGCCTGCGCGCTCGCCAGGGCCGGGCACCGGACGGCCTGGGTGAGCCGGGTCGGGGCGGACGGCTTCGGTGACCACCTCGTCGACGCGATCTCCGCCTACGGCGTCGACACCTCCGCCGTGCGGCGCGACCCCGCCCGCCCCACCGGCATCTACTTCCGCACGGCGACCGACCGCGCGGCCGACGTCCACGAGGTGGCGTACTACCGGGCCGGCTCCGCAGCCTCCGCGATGTCGCCCGCCAACGTCCCCCACGAAGCCCTGTCCGCCGGCCGGGTCCTGCACCTGTCCGGCATCACGGCCGCGCTCTCCGCCGACTGCCTGGCGCTGCTGCGCGAGCTGACGGCCCCGCGGCCCGGCCGCCCGCTCGTCTCCTTCGACGTTAACCACCGGCCGGGACTGTGGCGGGGCGGCGACGCCTCCCCCGGCGTCCTGCTGGACCTGGCCCGCGGCGCGGA
Source organism: Streptomyces sp. NPDC087428 (assembly GCF_044744085.1). Taxonomy (NCBI): domain Bacteria; kingdom Bacillati; phylum Actinomycetota; class Actinomycetes; order Kitasatosporales; family Streptomycetaceae; genus Streptomyces; species Streptomyces sp. NPDC087428. The sequence continues at coordinate 542,450 of NZ_JBIUXR010000003.1, read as the reverse complement.
CCTCGTCTTCGCCGGGGAGGACGAGGCGGAGGAGGCGTGGGGGATCACGGCCGGGGCCGAGGCGATCCGCCAGGCCCTGCCGGAACCGGCCGTGCTCGTCGTGAAGCGGGGCGCGCAGGGAGCAACGGTCTTCTCCCGCCCCGGCGCCGGCGGCGCCGACTCCCGGAACGACACCGTCACCGACGTGCCCGCGCTCCGCGTCGACGTCGTCGCGCCCGTCGGCGCCGGCGACGCCTTCGCGGCCGGGTTCCTCTCCGCCACCCTGCGCGGACTGCCCGTCCGCGACCGCGCCCGGCACGGCCACCTGATGGCCGCCGCCGTCCTCACCGTCCCCGGCGACCTCACCGACCCGCCCGCCCGCGACCGGGCCGACCGCCTCGTGGCCCTCGACGACGCCGCCTGGGGGAGACTGCGTCTCGGCCCCGGCTGGACGGGGGACGACACGGAGGTACGCAGTACATGAGTCAGACCGTCGACCGGGCGCTGAGCATCCTGCCGCTGCTCGCGCAGGGACCCGCCGACCTCGGACAGGTGGCCGAGCGGCTCGGCGTCCACAAGTCCACCGCGCTGCGGCTCCTGCGTACGCTCCACGAGCACGGACTCGTCTACCGCCAGCAGGACCAGCGCTACCGCCTCGGCGCACGGCTCTTCGCGCTCGCCCAGGAGGCCGTCGAGAACCTCGACGTCCGGGAGATCGCCCACCCGCACCTCGCCGAACTCAACGAGAACTGCGGACACACCGTCCATCTCGCGGTGTACGAGGAGAACGAGGTCCTCTACATCGACAAGGTCGAGAGCCGCTACCCGGTACGGATGTACTCCCGGATCGGCAAACCCGTCGCGATCACCGTCGCCGCCGTGGCCAAGCTGCTGCTCGCCGACCTGACGGAGCCGGAACGGCGCGCCGTCGCCGAGAAGCTCGACTACCCCATGTACACGTCCCGTTCGACCCCCGGCGCCGGTGCGTTCCTCAAGGAACTCGCCGCCGTACGCGAACAGGGCTGGGCCACCGACCTCGGCGGCCACGAGGAGTCCATCAACTGCGTCGGCGCCCCCATCCGCGGCGCCGACGGGCGCGTCGTCGCCGCCATGTCGGTCTCCGCACCGAACGTGGTCGTCACGGCGGAGGAACTCCTCACCCTGCTCCCGCTGGTCCGGCGCACCGCCGACACCATCAGCCGGGAGTACTCCGGCACCACCCGACCCAAGAAAGCCTGATCAGCGATGACCGACAAGACCGCACTCACCCCGAGCACCCACACCACCCCGCCCGCGAAGTTCTCGCACGGAGTGAAGAAGGGGAACATCCTCCAGGTCGCCGGCCAGGTCGGCTTCCTGCCCGCGGTGGAGGGCCAGGCACCGACCCCGGCCGGCCCCACCCTGCGCGAGCAGACCCTCCAGACCTTCGCCAACGTCAAGGCGATCCTGGAGGAGGGCGGCGCGAGCTGGGACGACGTGATGATGATGCGCGTCTACCTCACCGACGTCGACCACTTCGCCGAGATGAACGAGATCTACAACACGTACTTCGGCGAGCAGAACCTCAAGGCCGCCCCCGCCGCCCGTACGACGGTCTACGTCGGACTGCCCAAGGGCCTGCTCATCGAGATCGACGCACTCGCGGTCCTCGGCTGAGCCCGATCACCACCTTGCCGCACCCGCACCACCGCACCACCGCACCACGCACAGCTCGGCGCCCCGCCCCACCGGGGCGCCGTGCCGCGCTCCCCCCATGCCCGAAGCCCCATGGACGACAACGGAGTTACCCATGCTGCTCGCCGCGAGCCCCCCACCCGTCGAGACACCACCCCACACCGGTGGACTCCTCCTCCTGATAGACGGCACGGCCGGTCTCCTGACCGTCGCCGTACTCGGAATCGCCCTCCTCCTCTTCCTGATCATCAAGGTCAGGCTCCAGCCGTTCGTCGCGCTGCTCGCCGTCTCCATAGCCGTCGGCCTGGGCGCCGGACTCTCCGTCACCGAACTCTTCGGCACGGTGCAGAAGTCCGCCGCCGTCTCCGTCATCGAATCCGGCATGGGCGGCATCCTCGGCCACGTCGCGATCATCATCGGCCTCGGCACGATGCTCGGCGCGATCCTGGAGGTCTCCGGCGGCGCGGAGGTGCTGAGCGCCCGGCTGCTGAACCTCTTCGGTGAGAAGCGCGCCCCGCTCGCCATGGGCCTGACCGGTCTGATCTTCGGTATCCCGGTCTTCTTCGACGTCGGCATCTTCGTCCTCGCGCCGATCGTGTACGCCGCGGCCAAGCGCTCCGGCAAGTCGATCCTGCTGTACTCGATGCCGCTGCTGGCGGGTCTGTCCATGACCCACGCGTTCCTGCCGCCGCACCCCGGCCCGGTCGCCGCCGCCGGCCTCTTCCACGTCTCCCTAGGCTGGGTCATCCTGATGGGCGCCGTCGTCGGCATCCCGTCCGTACTGGCCGCCTGGGGTTACGCCGCCTGGATCGGGAAGCGGATCTTCGTCGAGGTCCCGCAGGACATGGTCGAGGCCGCGGAGGAGGCGAAGGCCGCCGTCGTCGCCGAGCAGCGCGCCGCCGGGGTCACCCCGCACGAGGCCCCGGTCGGGCTCGGCACCGTACTCACGATCATCGGCACCCCGCTGGTGCTGATCCTCGCCGCGACGTTCTCGTCCATCGCGCTGGACCCCTCGACGCTCCGCTCGGTCGTCGAGTTCTTCGGCAACCCGTTCGTCGCCCTGACGATCGCGCTGCTGCTCGCGTACTACCTGCTCGGCATCCGGCGCGGCTGGTCCCGCAAGTCCCTGGAGTCGGTGTCGACGTCCTCCCTCAAGCCGGTCGGCAACATCCTGCTGGTCGTCGGCGCGGGCGGGATCTTCGGCGCCGTGCTCAAGAGCAGCGGGATCGCGGACGCGCTCGCGGACACGTTCAACGACGTCGGCCTGCCGGTCATCCTGCTGGCCTGGCTGATCTCCGCGGTGCTGCGCATCGCCCAGGGCTCCGCGACGGTCGCCATCGTCACCACCGCGGGCATCGTCGTCCCGCTGGTCGAGGGCCAGGGCATGTCGCAGCCGCACCTGGCGCTGATCATCATGGCGATCTCGGCCGGTTCGATCATCGCCTCGCACGTCAACGACGGCGGCTTCTGGATGGTGTCGAAGTACTTCGGCATCTCGGAGCGCGACACCCTGAAGTCCTGGACGGTGCTGGAGACGGTCCTGTCGGTGGCGGGCTTCGTGGTGGCGGCGCTGCTCAGCCTGGTGATCTAGGGCCTGTACCGGGCTGTCCCGCGGGTGAAGGAGCGGGCCTCGCCGGCAGGGCGCCGACCGGCGTTCCGGCCCATTCTCCCGGTTCGGGTGGGAACTCCAACTATGGGTCCTGGATTGGGACTTCGGGCCCAAGCCAAGTCGGCCCGGCCACGCTAGCCTCGCCTCCATGCCCTTAAGACGAGGCCGTCAGGCGGCCAGCCGGGAACACGCGGGTCCGCCGGACGGCCTCACACGTCGTAGGCACGGGAATGCGCGTCTGCTGGGCCTTCGTGGCCGCAGCCGTCGCGACAGCCAGTCGGGTCAGTCCGCGCTGGAGTATCTGGGGCTGGTGCTGATCGTCGCGGCCATCGTCGGCGCGATGGTCGCGACCGGGATCGGACAGACCCTCACCGAGAAGATCGCGGCACAGGTCTCGTGCATCGGGGGCGGTCACTGCGACACCGGTGACGCCGCTCCGGGCTCAGAGGCCGACGGGCCTCCCCGAGGTGAGGATCCGGCGGGAGGCGAGGTACCCGCGGCCGACACGCCGGCCTCGGCGGAGCCGCCCCCTCCGCCCGTCAAGTCCCAGGCCGAGCTGGACTTCGAGGTGGCGCAGCAGGAGCTGGAAGCCGCCAGGACCGATCAGCGCACCAGCGAGGACAAGGCGAAAGAGATCGCCGGCGAACTCGCCAAGATCCTCGCTGACGAACTGGGTCTGAAGAACCCCTTCGAGTGCGTCATGAAGCAGGACCTCGGCACCTGCGCAGATGCCGTGATCGATGTGCTGATGAACCTCATCGGTGGCGCGGCGGGCAAGTTCGCGAAGAAGTACTGGAAGCCGCAGGACTGGAAGAAGGGCGCGGGCCGGGCCAAGAAGGTGGTGAACCTCGCCTGGGACCTGAAGAAGACGATCGGCAAGCTCCTGGACGCCCGCGGCAAGGTCAAGGCCGCGGAGTCCAGACTCGCCACCGCGAAGACGAAGCTCGACGCGGAGAAGGCGGCCAAGCCGAAACCCCAGGAACCGAAGAAGCCCGAGCAGCCGGACAAGCCTGACAAGCCGGATGACGACGAAGAGCCGGACGCGTGCCAGGTACCCCACAGTTTCCTGGGCGGTACGCCGGTGCTGTTCGGTGACGGCAAGCGGCGGCCCATCGAGGACGTACGCCTCGGTGACCGCGTCGTCGCCACCGACCCGGTCACGGGCCGCACCGTCGTACGCCCCGTCACCCGGACGTTCCGGACCACGGACGACAAGCACTTCACCGTTCTGAGCGTCAAAACGGGCGTCCGGACCGAGCGGTTGACCGCGACGGACACCCACCCCTTCTGGCTCATGAACCAGGGGCGCTGGGTGGACGCGGGCGACATCACGGCCGGCGCCGCGCTCCGGACCCCGACAGGGCACGCCATGCCGGTCACGGCGGTTCGCCACTACACGCAACGGCAGACCACCTACGACCTCACGGTCGACGAGATCCATGCGTACTACGTGGGAGCGGGCCGCGAGAACGCGCTCGTCCACAACGTCACCTGCGGTGTCATCGACCTGGACGAAGCCGAGCGCAGATTCCCGAATCAGGCACACGCGCTGGACGAGCACGTCGATCTCAGCCCTGACGACAAGCGGAAGCATGCCAACAAGAAGGGCATCAGCACTGAGTGGGTCGACAAGCAGACGGCGCAGCTGGCCGTCAACCAGATCATGAGCGACCCGAAGATCCAGGCGTTCATCCAGGGGAAGCTCGCCAAGATGCGCAACGGGGAGAATCTCACCCTGCCGGTGAGGACGTTCGGAGACACGGGAACTTCGCTCGGTACGTTCCTGAAGAAGGACGGCACCACCGGGATCACCGGAAACAAGGTCACGATCACCATTCAGAAGCTGAACAAGGACGCGTTCGGCCGAAAGGTTCCCGGTGGCTATTATGTCTTTACGGCATTCCCGGTCTAGGCGGCTCGCAGGAAGCGGAATGGAATACGACTTCGGAATCACCGCCCTGGGGAACCGGTTCCACATGGACTGGCGGCACGAAGGTCCTGACCCCGCGGCCCTCGTACGCGGATGGGCCGCGCTCGTCGCGGTGGACGAGGACGGTCGCGAAGAGATCCGGTTGCTGGGACGGGACGTGCGGCTGCTGCTCGACTCGCCGCTCGCCGACGCGGAGATCCACGCGCTCTGGCGTACGGCCGCCACGTACTACCCCGTGGGGCCGGGCACGGCGCACGGGCGGGCCTGGCTGACCGGGATCGAGCGCGAACTGCGCCCCGTCGGCGGGGCCGTCGCGGCCGGCGTCGCACCGGGCGTGGACAGGAACGAGGTGCACGCGGTCACCCGGCTCGCGCACGCGCTGGACCAGGTGGACGAGCTTCCGCTGGAACCCGTTCCGGTCGACGTCGTGCGGAACGCCGTGATCCACGTTGCCGAGAAAGTGGACGACGAACTCGCCTTCCGTTTCCTGCTGCATGCGTATGCGGCGTACGGGACGCCGGTGCCGGAAAGCAGGTACGGGGAGTTCCGTCGGATTTCCGAATCCCTGGGGCATGGCGCGTTCATGCTGGAGACGATCGGCTACCTGGTCGAGTGACCGCTGAATTCGCCGGGCGGGTGAGTGGCCCGCCCCGGTGAATCCTGCCGGACATGCAGCAGCGCCGCCGGGGGAGCGGCGGCGCTGCTGGTCAGGGATGCAGGTCCTCGGCTGCCGGACCGCGGACGGTTACGGCAGGCCGTGCACGTGCGGGCCGACCGCGTTCGACCAGGCGTTGCCCGACTTGGCGTCCCAGTTGGTCGACCAGGTCATCGCGCCGCGCACACCGGGGTACGTCTTCGACGGCTTGAAGGTTCCGCAGCCGGTGCCCTTGGCCAGGCAGTCCAGGGCCGCGTTCACGACCGAGGGGGACACGTAGCCGCTGCCCGCGCCACTGGTGGAGGCGGGGACGCCGAGGCCGACCTGCGACGGGTCGAGGCCGCCCTCCAGCTGGATGCAGGCCAGTGCGGTGAGGAAGTCCACCGAACCCTGCGAGTAGACCTTGCCGTCGCAGCCGAGCATCGAACCGCTGTTGTAGTACTGCATGTTGACGACGGTCAGGATGTCCTTGATGCCGAGCGCCGTCTTGAAGTACTCACCGGCGGTGGACTGCATGTCGATGGTCTGCGGTGCCATCGTGATGACGAGACCGGAGCCCGCCTTCTGCGACAGCGAGCGCAGTGCCTTCGTCATGTAGGTGGAGTTGACGCCGTTCTCCAGGTCGATGTCGACACCGTTGAAGCCGTACTCCTGGATGAGCGAGTAGACGGAGTTGGCGAAGTTGGTCGCGGACGCGTCGCTGTTGACCGAGACCGAGCCCTTCTCGCCGCCGACCGAGATGATGACGTTCTTCCCGGCCGCCTGCTTCGCCTTGATGTCGGCCTTGAACTGGTCGACGGTGTAGCCGTTCAGGCCCGCCGAGTCCAGGTTGAAGGTGACCGCGCCGGGCGTGGTCGTGGCGTCGGCGAAGGAGACCGCGATGATGTCGTAGTTCGCGGGCACGTCGCTGAGCTTCTGCACGGTCGCGCCGTTGTTGAAGTTCTGCCAGTAGCCGGTGACCGCGTGCTTGGGCACCGAGGTGGAGGGGACACCCGGGTCGGTTCCGCCGCCCCCGACGGCCGTACGGCCGCTGACGGCAGCGGACTTGACGGACTCACCGGCCGCGTTGGTGGCGGTCACCGTGAACTGGTACGCGGTGTTGGCCGCGAGCCCGGTGACGGTCGCCGAGTTGCCGGTGGCGGTGGTCGCCTTTGCGCCGTCCTTGTAGACGGTGTAGCCGGTCGCGCCGGACACCGCGCCCCAGGACAGGGAGACGGAGGACGAGGTGGTCGCGCCGACCGCGAGACCGGCCGGGGCACCGGGGATCGACGGGCCGGGGTCGGTGCCACCGCCCCCGTCGGGGCCGCTGACCGACAGGTCGTCGACGAAGTAGGCCGCCTGGCCGTACCAGCCGTGCGTGTACACGGTGACCGAGGTGGTGCTCGCCCCGGTCCTGAAGCTGGTCGAGAGCTGCGACCAGCTGGTGGAGCCGGGTGTCCAGGTGGACACGTCGGTGGTTCCGGTGCCGCTGACACCCAGGTAGGCGTAGCCGCCCTGGACCCAGGAGCTCAGCGCGTAGGTCGAGTTGGGCTTCACGGCGACGGTCTGCGTGCACTGGGCGTTGTCCTGGCCGGCCGGGGTGGCCTTGAGCGCCGAGGTGCCGCTGCGCACGGGGGAGGAGACGGTGACGCCGGAGCCGCCGGAACAGGTCCAGTTGGCGAGGCCGGACTCGAAGCCCGCGTTCTTGGCCACGTTGATGTCGGCGGCCTGCGCGCTGCTGACGAGTCCGGTGACGCTGAGGGCGCCCGCGGCGACGACCGCCACGGCGGCGCCCAGTCCCTGGCGGGTGCGGCGCCGTCTGCGGCTGGTGACGGGGGAACGTTCCACTTGCTGCCTCCGTGGGGGAGTTGGTGAGGGCGGGGGAGCGACACGGGGATGTCGGGGGTGTGGAATCGAGGAACGGTGGCCACCGCTGGCCGATAAACTGGTCCAGACCAATCAAGTTGTCAAGACCTCTGACAGTGACGGGTGTGCGGTAAACGCCCCGGAGCGCGGCACGAGAACAGTCGGCGCACCGTCCGTGCGCTATCTGCACAGGGTCTGCACGGTGCGCGCACATGCCGCCCGTGCGCGGACGGCAACCGGCGTCCCGGCCCGGTCACCCACGCGCGGGTGACGTGGGCAACATGGCCGGACGGTAACGACTTTCGGCCATCCCGATATGGCGCGAACATGTCAAAATCCGCATTGACATGGGCAAATGAATTTCAACGCACGGGAAATGGGAATGCCTGACAGTAACCCTCCGCAGTGGTGCAGAAGTTAACAACTATCGGTTTGGTCCGATTTCGTACGAGGGTGTCGGGTGGCTGATGCAGGGGTGTTGCCGTACCGGGTTCGGCTGGGTGTTCTCTGCCGTGTAGGACGCGGTTAAAGTGCTGGAGCAGAAGCTGAGGCAGAAGCACGGAGCAGGAGCGATTGCGGCCGACGTCACGGCGACGCCGGCCGGAGCCGAACGGGGAACAGCGTGCCGACCGCAATAGCAGTGACCAGTACTGATCTGGTCCTACCGCCGACCGATCAGCAGACGCCGACAGCGGCCCTGCTGCAGGCGCCCGATGTTCAGGCGATGGACCTGGCGATCGGCGACATGCACGTGATGCTGGAGCAGCACGGGTACGTGATCGCCGTGTATCCGACGGGCATCTCGCTCGCGCACGAACGGCGACTTCACGCCGTTCGGTCCGTCCTGGAGAGCGACCGCATCGCGCTGCTCAAGGTGGACCTGCCGCCACTGGGTGTCGCGGTGCTGGTACGGCAGTTGCGGCAGCTGTCCATCTGCGACTTCAGTCCCGGAGTGGTTGCCTCCTCCGCGCGGCTTCTGTCCCATTACATCCATGCGGGCGCCCTGATGAGCTCGGTGACCAAGCTCGACCGTGTGCCCGTCAGCCTGAAGACGCACGCCAAGTCGTGGGTGCCCGGATCCCAGTTCGCCGTACTCGCGGGACCGAATCCCCAGCTCATCAAGATCGGCCCGACGGCGGAACCCCTGGCGGGACCGGAGTTCGGCACCCATTTGGTGGTCGCGAAGGGGCAGTTGCAGTCCGAGTGGGTACACCAGACCCTGGCGCCCGCGTGGAAGGTGCAGGCGATTCAGGACGCGACGCTTCCCGCTGATTCCTCCCGATGGTGGGGAACCGGAAAATTGATCGAATTCGCCGCTTATCTTCCGGACATCTCCGTCCTGTACCAACTCGTTTCCTCGGTAAGGCGAGAGACCTGTCACTGGTGCGGAATGGAGCTGATCGGCGATCGCTGCGGGTTCTGTTCCTCACCGCTTCCCGCCACCGAGAACCGAATGCCGTCGTCCGGTGTCCTGAACCATGGAGCACCCGCACCGCCACGGTCGTAGCAACCGCGGATTCCTCCTCCGCGGACGCTCCCGCGGTCCGGACACCGTCCGTACCGCACCCCCGGCTCAGCCCGCTCTCCAGACAACAGCCCGAACAGCTCCCACACCCCCCGCGCATTCTTCTGTCCGCTGCCCCACGCATCCGACCCGAACGAGGTTGTCCGGCCCATGAACTCCCGCCAGCGCCGCGGCGTGATACTCCTGCTCCTCTCGGTCCTGTGCGCCTTCGGCGCCTTCGCCGGAGTGCTCTCGGTGATCAGCGACGTCAACTCGAAGGTCGGCCCCGAGGTTTCGGCCTACAAGCTGAAGAGCAACGTCGCACCCTTCACCAACTTGACTCCGGACAAGTTCGAGAAGGTCTCGATGCCGAAGCGGTGGCTCTCGACCAACGCGGTGACCGACCTCTCCGAGGTCAACGGCAAGATCGCCCTCACCACGCTCAAGGAGGGCTCGCTGCTCCAGTCCGACATGATGGAGTCGCGCCCCGCCCTTCAGCCCGGTGAGCAGGAGATCGCGATCATGATCGACGCCGCCACCGGTGTCGCGGGCAAGATCACCCCTGGTGCCACGGTCAACGTCTACGCGACCTTCGCGGGCGAGGGCCAGAACGGCCGTGCGCAGTCCAAGGTCATCGTGTCCAACGCGAAGGTGCTGGAGGTCGGCAAGCTGACCGCCCTGGACCCGAGCAGCGACGGCAAGGGCAGCCAGGCCACCGAAGCGGTGCCGATCACCTTCGCACTGAACACGCTCGACACCCAGCGCATCGCGTACGCGGAGTCGTTCGCGATGCACGTACGCCTCGCCCTCATCGCCAGTGGCAGTGACAGCTCCATCCGTCCGGGCGACCGCACCTACACGCTCGACAAGGACAAGTGAGGATTGGATGACCACGAGGATCCTCCCGGCCGTCGGTGACGCCGACGCGGCCAGATCCGTCACCACTCTGCTCAGCCAGCTCCCCGACGCGGAGCCGGCCGCTCCGGTCGGCGACTCGACGCAGCTCATCGACACCCTCGCGCGCCTCGCGGGCGAGTCGCTCGACGAGCTGCCCGAGGTCGTGCTGGTCCACGAGCGGATCGGTCCGGTGCCGGCCCTGGAACTGATCCGGGAGGTATCCCTGCGCTTCCCCGCCGTCGGGGTCGTGCTCATCACCGCGGACGCGAGTCCCGGCCTGTTCTCCGCGGCGATGGACTCCGGCGCCCGTGGCCTGGTCACGCTGCCGCTGAGCTACGAGGAACTCGTCAACCGGGTCCAGTCGGCCGCCCAGTGGTCCGTCGGCGTACGCCGGCACCTCGGCTCCGGCGGCGACGTCTTCACCGGGCCCGGCGGCACCGTCGTGACGGTCAGCGGCGCCAAGGGCGGGGTCGGCGCGACGGTGGCCGCCGTGCAGCTGGCCCTCGCCGCCCAGGCCTCCGGCCGGACCGTCGCGCTGGTCGACATGGACCTCCAGTCCGGGGACATCGCCTCGTACCTGGACGTGCAGTTCCGCCGGTCCATCGTCGACCTCGCGGCGATCAGTGACATCTCGCCGCGCGTCCTGTCCGACGCGGTGTTCAGCCACAGCACCGGAATCGCGCTGCTCCTCGCACCGGGCGAGGGCGAGCGCGGCGAAGAGGTCAGCGACCGGGCGGCCCGGCAGATCGTCAGCGCGCTGCGCTCGCGGTACGAGATCGTGGTCATCGACTGCGGCGGCCAGATGAACGGCGCCAACGCCGCGGCCATCGAGATGGCCGACACCGCGCTGCTGGTCACGACCCCGGACGTGGTCGCGGTGCGCGGCGCGAAGCGCATCGTACGGATGTGGGACCGGCTCCAGATCCGCAAGGCGGAGGAGACGACGACCCTCGTCAACCGGTACAACCGCAACACCGAGATCCAGCCGCCGCTGATCCAGAAGATCACCGGCACCAAGATCGCGAGCACGGCAATCCCCGCCAACTTCAAGGAACTTCAGAGCGCCGTCGACGCGGGCCGTATGCACGAACTCGACTCGAAGAGCATCGTGAAGCAGGCACTCTGGGCGCTGGCGGGCGAGCTCGGTCTGGTGAAGACACCGGACCGGGCCGAGCACGGTGCCAAGGAACGAAACGACCGAGGCTCGATCGGCCGCCCGCGCAGGCGCGGCGACTCCACGGGCCGTGGCAAGACCGACTGAGGGGGCAGGCTGATCCATGGCAACCATGGAGATGGCGGAAACAGGCATAGGCGGGAGGCGTGACCGCGACCGCGGACAGACCGCGATCGAGTTCGTCGGGGTCACACCACTGATCATCCTGCTGCTCGTCGCGCTCTGGCAGTGCGCCCTGATCGGCTACACGTTCAGCCTGGCCGGCAACGCGGCGGACGTGGCGGCGCGGGCGGGGAACGGCGCGCAGTGGTGGAACTCGGAGGCTGCCTGCAAGCGGGCGGCGAACGAGGACCTGCCCGACGCCTGGCAGACCGACAACGTCGACTGCATCGGGGGGGAGCGCGGCCTGTACCGGGCCAAGGTCCACCTCGACGTGCCCGTCCTGCTGCCCGGCATCCTCGACTTCGGCCCGACAATCACCGGCAACGCCGCCTCGGCGAAGGAGGGCTGAGCCATGACCGGCACGAAGCGAAGGTCCGCTCGCGACCGCGGCCAGGTCGCCATCGAGTACATGGGGTTCATCCCCCTGATGCTGCTGGTCGGCCTCTGCGCCATCCAGCTGGGCATCGCCGCGTACGCCACCAACCAGGCGGGCACCGGTGCCCGCGCGGCGGCGCGTACAGCCACTCAGGACCAGCGGGAGCTGGGGCCGGAGCAGGCGGGCAGGTCCGCCATGAGCGACTGGCTCACCAAGGAGAACCACACCACCTTCCAGCACCACTCCGGCGAGGGCACGGTGACCTACACCGCCAGGGTCAAGGTCCCCTCGATCATCCCGTGGATGCAGGACGCCTTCGGTTACGCCGAGCGCAGCTCCACCATGCCCCACAAGTGACCGCGTCCCCCCACACCGCACCACCGGCACGCCGGACCTAGGAGTCAGCAAAATGAGCCTGCGGGCACGCATCACCGCCCCCGAGGAGCACGGTGGGGGGCGGGAGGACGGCCACATGGTCGCCTCCTACCGGGCCAAGCTGCTTGAGGAGATCGACCTCGCGGAGATGTCCTCGCTGGCCGCCGCCGACCGGCGGGCCCGCCTGGAGCGCGTACTCGGCCACATCATCAGCCGCGAAGGGCCGGTCCTCTCCACCCTCGAACGCTCGCAGCTGATCCGCCGGGTCGTCGACGAGGCCCTCGGCCTCGGCATCCTGGAACCACTGCTCGAAGACGCGTCCATCACCGAGATCATGGTGAACGGACCGGACCAGATCTTCGTCGAGCGCAGCGGCAAGGTCGAACAGCTCCCGATGCGCTTCGGCTCGCACGAACAGCTGATGCAGACCATCGAGCGCATCGTGTCGACCGTCAACCGGCGGGTGGACGAGGCGAACCCGATGGTGGACGCCCGCCTCCCCAGCGGCGAGCGTGTCAACGTGATCATCCCGCCGCTCTCACTGACCGGCGCGACGCTCACCATCCGACGGTTCCCGAGGGCCTTCACCCTCCAGGAGATGATCGACTTCGGCTCGCTCGACGAGCAGATGCTGATCCTGCTCTCCGGCCTCGTCCAGGCCAAGCTCAACATCATCGTCTCCGGCGCCACCGGCACGGGCAAGACGACCCTGCTCAACGCACTGTCCGGACTGATCCCGAACAACGAGCGCATCGTCACCATCGAGGACTCCGCGGAGCTCCAGCTCCAGCAGAACCACGTCATCCGGCTGGAGTCCCGCCCGGCGAACGTCGAGGGCAAGGGCCAGATCAGCATCCGCGACCTGGTCCGCAACTCCCTGCGTATGCGCCCCGACCGCATCGTCGTCGGTGAGGTCCGTGGCGGTGAGTCGCTCGACATGCTCCAGGCGATGTCGACCGGTCACGACGGCTCCCTCGCGACCGTTCACGCGAACAACGCCGAGGACGCGCTCATGCGTCTGCAGACCCTCGCCTCGATGTCCGAGATCAAGATCCCCTTCGAGGCGCTGCACGACCAGATCAACAGCGCGGTCGACGTGATCGTCCAGCTCACCCGGTTCGCCGACGGTGGCCGAAAGATCACCGAGATCGCGATCCTCGACTCGCACGGCCGGGACAACTACCGCATCGTCAGCGTGGCCCGCTTCATCCCCCAGCCGATGGCCGCCGACGGACGGATCTACGGCCAGTTCCAGTACCTTCCGCTCCCGCGCAAGATCGCCGAACGGCTCTACATGGCCAGCCAGCCCATTCCCCAGGCGTTCGGCGTCGCCTCGTCCGACGAACAGCTCGCCACCCGAGAGGCCAAGTAGGTACCGCGCCATGACCAATCTCCCCCTTCTCACGATCGGCGTCACGCTCATCTGCTGCGTGCTCGGCGTCATGGGCCTGCACGCGTACTCCGGTGGCAAAGCCGACCGCGACGCCCTCGTCGACCGCCTCTCGCACACCGGCCAGATAGAGACCGCAGGACGCCACCGCCGCTTCCGGGGCATCGACCGCAGGCTCCGCAAGACCGGCCTGGGGCGCAGGATCGAGCTCAAGCTCGCGGCCACCGGGCTGGAGATCACCCCGGGCGAGTTCTTCGTCTACGCGCTGGTCGCCATGGCGGGACTCTGGCTGACGGCCTCGTCGATCCTGGCCTCCTTCTTCGGCCCCGTGGCCGCCCTCATCGGGCTCTGGGGCACCAACGCCTTCCTGAACTGGCAGCGGACCAAGCGCACCGACCGCTTCATCAACCAGCTCCCCGAGCTCTCCCGCATCCTCGCCAACGCCACCCAGGCCGGACTGGCCCTGCGCACCGCGCTGGCGATGGCCGCGGACGAGCTGGAGGCCCCGGCCGGTGAGGAACTCGCCCGGGTCGCCCGCCGCCTCGGCGTCGGCGAGTCGCTCGACGACGCCCTGAGCGAACTGACCGAGCGGCTGCCGTCCCGCGAACTCGTCGTCCTCGTCACGACCCTCGTCCTGTCCAACCGGGCCGGCGGTACGGTCGTCAGCTCCCTGCGCAACCTCACCGAGACGCTGGAGGAGCGCAAGGAGACCCGGCGCGAGGTCAAGACCCAGCTCTCGCAGGTGACCGTCACGGCCTACGCCGTTCCCGGCTTCGGCTTCGGCGCGATGCTCCTGATGAACGCCGTCATGCCGGGCGCACTGGACCGCATGACCGGCGCCCTGGTCGGCCAGGCCGCGGTCATCGTCTCGCTCATCCTGTACGCGATCGGGTTCATCGTGATCCGCCGCCTGTCCCGTATCGACGTCTGAGGGGAGGAGCGGACATGGACCTGTTGCTCGCACTCGTTGTAGGTCTCGCTGTTTACGGAGTGATCGCCGGCATCCGGATGTACCGGGCCGACGCCAAGCTCCCCGGCGATCTCGCCATCGCCCTGGAGGTCGGCTCCACCCGCACCGGCGCGGTCGGCTCCGGCATCGACCGGATGGGCATGCGCTGGGCGCCCGCGGTGCTCAGGATGATGGGCCCCAAGTCCGTCAACAAGAAGCGCCGCCAGATCGACATGGCCGGCAACCCCGGCGGACTCACCATCGACCGGTACGCCGCCCGCCGTGCCGTCTACGGAGCGCTCGGCGGGTTCGGCGCCCTGTCGATGCTCATGCGCGGCCAGCTCTTCTTCGCCATCCTGCTGCTCGCCTTCGGCGCCTTCTGGGTCGAGGTCGGCATCTGGTCGGCCATCCGGGTCCGCAAGGAGCACATCGAGCGCACGCTCCCCGACTTCCTCGACGTCCTCGCGGTCGTCGTGTCCGCGGGCCTCGGCTTCCGCCAGGCACTGGAACGCGTCGCGGAGAAGTACGAGGGCCCCTGGGCCGACGAACTCCGCATCACCCTGCGCCAGATGGACATGGGCGTCAGCCGGCGTGATGCCTTCGAGCAGCTGCGCAAGCGCAACGACTCGGAGCAGGTCGCGATGTTCGTGACCACGCTCCAGCAGGGCGAGGAACTGGGTGCGCCGATCGTCGAGACGCTGATCCAGATCGCCAACGACATGCGCCGCACCGATGCCCAGAACGCCCGCAGGAAGGCGGCCAAGGCCGTCCCGAAGGCGACCTTCGCCGTCACCTCCTTCCTGCTCCCGGGCACCCTGGTGCTGCTCACGGTCGGATTCGTGTACGGGGCCGACGTCGACTTCTCGTTCCTCGGCGGATGACACGCATGACGGGGATGATGAGCATCACGAGCAGGGGGAGGTGACAGGCGCATGGCATTCCAACTCAGCGACTCACAACCGGGACTGACGAGCGAGGTACGCCAGGCGCTCGCCGGTCCGGGGGCCCAGCCGGCCTTCGCGATCCAGCTCAACGCGCTCCAGGCCATGTGCCGCCAGGTCTTCGGCTTCCGCCTCGCGATGACGGCGATGGCGACACCGTTCGCCATCGCCCGCACGGCACCGGGCCTCGCGACCTGGCTGATCGGCGCGGCCATCCTCGTCACCTTCATGGGCTCCTACGTCCTGTTCCGGGACTGGGAGCGCTTCGGCCCGGTCTTCCTGCGCCACCGCTGGCTGCTCGGCGTCGACGCGTTGTTCGGCGCGCTGCTGCTGATCACGGCGACGCCGGAGTCGACCCTGGCGTACGTCACGGTCTGCACGCCGCTGCTCGCCGGCCTCGTCTACGGGTGGCGGGGTGCGGCGGTCTTCGCGGTGATACAGACGCTGATCATCTTCGGGGTGTACGGCACCGACTCGAAGCTGGAGGCAAGCACCGCCACGGCGCTCCTCCTGCCCGGGTTCTGCGTGATCGCCGGCGCGGTCGGCGTGACCCTGCGCAACCTGCTGCTCCGCTTCGGAACAGCGAGCCAGGCGCTCACCGAGACCCGGGCACGGCTGGCCGTGAACGAGGCCGTGGAGGGCGAGCGCACCCGGCTGGCCAGGGAGATGCACGACTCCGTGGCCAAGACCCTCCACGGTCTGGCACTGGCCGCCGACGGCCTGGCCTCCTCCTCCGACCGGATGGACCCGCTGACCGTCAAGCACCAGGCCGAACTCGTCGCCCGGTCCGCCCGACGCGCGGCGGCGGAGTCACGCGAGCTGCTCTCGGACCTGCGACGCGAGTCGGGACTCGACGGCGGTGTGGACGTGGCGGAGGAACTCCGCGCACGCGCCGACGACTTCACCCGCCGTCACGGCCTCACCGCCGGATTCCGGCTGCTCAACGAGACCCCGGTCCCGCCCGTCCCGCAGGTGGTGGCCCGGCAACTGCTCACCATCGCGTCCGAGGCGATGGAGAACGCCGGCCGCCACGCCCACCCCACGTACCTCGTCGTCCTCGCGGGAGTGAAGGGCGACGTCCTGCGGATCAGCGTGTACGACGACGGGCAGGGCCTCCCCGCGGGCACCACGCTCGACGACCTCAAGCGGGCCGGGCACTTCGGACTCGTCGGCATGGTCGAACGCGCCGCGTCCATCGGCGCACGCATCCGGATCGGCAAGGGCAAGGCGGCCACGGGCACCGAAGTGCGCCTGGAGCTGCCGTTGGCGGCCCTGTCCCAAGCACCACCCGCACAGCAGCTCAACTGACCCGCTCCACACCGCCCCCCCCACAGATCTTGAGAGGAGGTCGCAGAATGCCGGACGACGTCTCGCGCGCATCGGGCCAGAACTGGGCCGCAACGCACCACGCCTCCCAGCACACGTCCCCGCACGCCACGCCCATCACTTCCGAATCCAGCTCACCAGGGTTCCCCGCTCCCCAGCAGACCGCGGCATCCGGAGCCATGCCCGCCTTCCCCTCCGCTCCCGACCTGCCCGCCCCCGGCCCGCTGCGGGTCGTCGTCGCCGACGACAACCCCGTGGTCCGGGCGGGCCTGAGCGTCCTGCTCTCCGGCCGCGACGACATCGAGGTCGTCGCCGAGGCCGCGGACGGCCGAGAGGCCTACGACATGGCCGTGCGGCACCGCCCGGACGTCGTGCTGCTCGACGTCCGGATGCCGGGTGTGGACGGCATCTCCGCCCTGCCCCACCTGGTCCGGGTCGCGCCGGTGATGATGCTGACCTACAGCCGTGAGAACGAGATCGTCCACGAGGCGCTCCGGCTGGGCGCGGGCGGCTATCTGGTCCACGGAGAGTTCACGGCGGACCAGCTCGTGCAGGCCGTACGGGACACGAAGAGCGGCCGGGCCCACTTCACCGCCACGGCCGCGAACGCGCTCCTGGCCCACATGCGGCAGGGGCCCGGATCCCGGGGAGGGCCGCTCCCGGAGGGCCTGGGCGCGGCACTGACCTCCGGCGTTCCCTACCAACAGCCCGGATTTGACGGTCACGGCCCTGGGCCGTTGCAACAATACGATGCGTATGCACATTTGCCTTTTCCTGAAGTGGCCCCGCCTGGGGCGCGATCAGTAGGACAATCCCAGGGTCTTTCGCATCTGCAACCAGGTATGGCACAGTCTTCGGTATCCGGAGGAGTCGGCACGCCTCCTGACAGGCAGCAGTACGGGCTGAGTTCACGGGAGGTGGAGGTCATGGAGCTGATCGCGTCCGGCATGAGCAACCGTCAGATCGCCGCCACGTGCTTCATCAGCGAGAAGACGGTCAAGAACCACATCAACCGCATCTTCACCAAACTGCACAGCGGCAGCCGCAGCGAGGCCATCGCCCGCTGGCTCGGCACGGCGCCGGCTGCGGGTCCTGGCGCACAGGGGGACAGGTAGTCATGGCTGACCGGGGGAGTGCACGGGACGTGGCGGGTTCGGCCCAGGGGGCCCAGCCCGGGACGCCCAGGGCCCAACTGCTCGATTGGGCCCGGGAATGGGCCCTGGGGCCCTCTGGTGGGGATGGTGTTCCGCCCTATGTTTCTCCTATCGCAAACGGCACCGGCCAGGAGGAAGCCGGTAACGGGAGCGAGAACGAAGAAACGTGCGAGTCGGCCGGCAGTCGGTCGGCCGAACCTGGAGGGGAACACCATGTCGAACATCACCCTGAAGTCCGCCGTCCGCGTCAACGGCTGGGCCAACACCGCCATCTCGAAGATCCAGAAGCGCTACGAGACCGCGGACCGCGGCCAGACGGCCTTCGAGTACCTCGGCATCATCCTGGTGGTCGTGGCGATCATCGGTGGCATGGTGGCGTCGGGCATCGGTTCGGCGATCACGACCCGTATCACCGGCCTGGTGGACTCCATCACCGCTGGCTCGTGATCGATCGTCGCCAAAGCGACCGAGGGCAGGCCTTCCCCATCTACATTGTGATGGTGGCGGGCCTGCTCTTCCTCGCGTTCGCTTTCTTTGCTGTCGGTCAGGCCTCCGCCACGCGCAACGGCGCCCAGGGTGCCGCGGACGCCGCCGCGCTCGCTGCCGCCCAGGAAGCCCGGAAGGACCTCGGAGTGCCCTTCCTCGCCGCTCTGCGGACACCGGACGGTCTCGCCGAGTTCCTGGAGAATTATCGGTACTTCAGCGCCGGATGTTCGGACGCGCAGCAACTGGCAGAAGCCAATCGTTCGGATCTCTACACCGATGATCCCTTCCGTCGGCCTCGTTGCCGTTGGCACGAGGGGTTCCTCCAGGACAAGGTCACGGTCAGCGTCAAGACCCGTTACACGGTCGGTTCCTCGGTGATCCCCAGCACGAAGACCAAGCACGCCAAGGCCACGGCCACTGCCGTGATCGAGTTCCGGTGTTCGCCGAAGCTCAAGGACGCGCCGAGTGCTGACCCCGGCTCCGACGACACGGGCGACGAGGGCGACAAGGGTGACGAGGGCGACAAGCCGGAACTGCCGATCCCCACTCTGGATTGTGCCGGGGGCGGTCTTGATATCGACCCTGCCCATCCGGAGCTGTGGGAGTCCCTGGCCAAGACCATCTTTGCCGTGCACCTGATCGACGACTGACAGCGAACGACGAGTAAAGGAATCTGAACCCATGAGCATTCGGCGCACCACGAAATCCCGAAGGGTAGTGGCGGCTGCCTCTATGGCAGCTGTTCTGGCCCTGGTCGTCACCGGGTGCGGTGGTGACGACGGCGGAACCGCAAAGGATCCGGGATCGTCGTCCGCCAAGCCCTCGGACGGGGACAAGGGGGCAAAGGAAGACACCGCTGCCGGGGATCAGGTGGACCAGAATGCCAAGCTCGCCCAGGTCAACGGGCGTGATGGGCTGACACTCGTCGTCAATGAGGTCAAGCGCGACAGCGGTGGATTCGTGACCGTCAGCGGCGTGATCAAGAACGGGGGAGACGGCGTTCGCAGCGGCGGCCAGTGGGCCGGCACGGAGAGCACCGTCCTGGCGAAGAACCCCAACTCCGTAGCCGGTGCGACCCTCGTCGACAAGGTCGGCAAGAAGCGCTACTACATTCTCCGGGACACGGATGGACGGTGCCTCTGCACCACGGGTCTGTCGGCAATTCAACCCGGAAAGTCTGTCTCTGTCTTCATGCAGTTCCCCGCGCCGCCGGAGACCAGCACTGAAGTCGACTTCACGCTGCCCACCTTCGCCACCGCCTCACTCAAGATCTCCGGGTGATGGCGGACATGAACAGCATTCACACGCGGCACAGGCCAGGCCATCTCGCAGGCCGGGCCATCGCTGTCGCAGTCCTGCTCGCCGGCACCACGGTCTTCGGTGCGACGACGGCCCTGGCGGACGACGGTCCGAGCGTTCCTCCGGGCACGGAGGCCTCGTCCGAGCCGCCCGTCAAGCTGGACAGCAACGACCCGGATCTCAAGATGCCGGACGGCGGCACTCTCGCGCCCGGCAAGGTCCTCGACATCATTCAGGTCGTCGAGGACGAGGGCGGCGAAGAGCGACGCGAGGACACGAACGCGGACATCAAGTTCGCGCTCCAGTCCGAGGTGCTCTTCGGCAAGGACAGCGCCAAGCTGAGCGCCGCCGCGAACTCCCGTATCGCAGCCATCGCCGCGGAGATCAAGAAGCAGAACGCCTCGAAGGTGCGCGTCTTCGGCTTCACCGACAACCTCGGCTCCGCGGCGCACGGTGACGTGCTTTCCAAGCAGCGGGCCGAGGCCGTGCACAGCGTGCTGGAGAAGCAGGTGGGCTCGTCCATCACGTTCGAGATCCGCGGTTACGGCGAGCAGTACCCGATCGCCAGCAACACCACGGAAGAGGGCCGGAAGAAGAACCGCCGCGTGGAGGTCTCCTTCCCGCGCGGCAGCTCCTCCTGACCCGACCTGCCTGAGGGGCCTGGCACCGGTGCCGGTGCCAGGCCCGCGTGCGTCACAGCAAGTGGATCTCCCGCGCCGTCAGTGTGCTCAAGGCCACTGGCAACGCCCGCGCCGGCCCGGCAGCGCCCGTCCGGACTGCCCCGGGCGCTCGCCGGAGGCCCGGTCGGCGCCGGGGCGGCGAAAGGGTTGGTGTGCGGGGCCGACGGAACCGGGTAACGTCTTTGTCATGTTCTTCCAGGCGCCGATTTACGAGTGAGAGCGTGATGGGCCCCTGCTGACGTCCTTCGACGTCGCCGCCCGTCCCCCACCGATGAATCCGTAGATCACTTCACATCATTACCGGGAGAACCCGTGACCGTGAGCAAGAACATCAACAACCCCATCGGCATGGGTGGCGGCCAGCGCAAGAGGCAGTCCCGCGCCGAACGGCAGAACAACGGCCCGCACCGCAACCTCGACCGCCAGGGCGCGGCCGACCAGAAGGCGGAGCTGGTGCGCAAGATGCGCGAGAAGGCGGCCGCGGCCGAGGACGCCGGGCAGTCGGGCGACGACACCGCACAGAGCTGAGGCACCGCCGCCGCAGGGCGGCACCGCACGGGGCAGGGCCCGGACCGCGACGCGCGGTCCGGGCCCTGCTGCTGTCGTACCGGGCCTCGCCGCCGTACCGGACGCGGACGCGCGCTTCTGCGGTGATCAGTCCAGCTCTGTCCAGCTCCGTCCGGCTTCCCCGGCCCGGTGCCGGAAGGCGCCCGCGTTGACAGGCGGTCGGCGGATGCGTGTAATGAACGCGGTGTCGCGTGACGCCGGCCAAAGAGCAGTGGGCCGGCCGGTGATCGGGCGAGCACCCTTCACTCAAGGGTCCGTCATGAGTTCATACTCCGCGCCCTGTACCTGACGCAACGCAACCGCACCCCTCGCCCCGCGCGCCGTCGCGCCCGGCGAGAGGTTGTGCGGTCGCTTCGTCCTGGGCACGTCACCACACGCCATGACCGCAGTCACTGCGGAATCACTGAAGCTCCCGGAGATACGCATCCGTATGCCCACGTCTTTCAATGAAACGATCATCAAGGAGTTCCGCGCCAACGGCGGGAAGGTCGGTGGCCCCTTCGCGGGCGGCGATCTCCTCCTGCTGACGACCACCGGCGCGAGGTCGGGCACCGAGCGGACCACGCCCCTCGGATACGTCCGCCACGGCGGGCTGATCCTGCTCGTCGGGTCCAACCTCGGCGCCCCGAGCCACCCCGGCTGGTACCACAACCTGCTTGCGCACCCCGTGGTGCGGGTGGAGATCGGGACCCGCACCTTCCAGGCCCTCGCGGTTCCCGCCGAGGGGGACAGGCGCGACGACCTGTTCGCGCACGCGGTGCGGATCGCGCCCGGGTACGGCGACTACCAGGGCCGGACCAGCCGGGTCCTGCCCGTCGTCGTGCTGGAGCGCGCCGATCCCGACGGGTGGGAGGGCCCCGGCGAGGTCCGCACCCTGGCCGACAAGGTCATGGAGGTGCACACCTGGCTGCGCGGTCAACTGCGTGAGGTGGCGGCCGAGGTGGAGGCCCACTTCGCCGAGCGCGCGGACCGTCAGGGGGCCGGTGAGCCGCCGGCGCCGAGCCTCGGGCTGCAGATCCGGCAGCGCTGCCTGGCGTTCTGCCAGGCCCTGGAGTTCCACCACACCAGCGAGGACGGGCACCTGTTCCCCGGGATCGCCCGCTACCACCCGCACCTGGGCGACACCTTCGCCCGGCTCGCGGACGAGCACCGCACCGTCGCACGGATCCAGGCAGCGCTCGTGGAGCTGCTCGCCGGTATCGGGATCGCGGAACCGGTGCGATTCCGGGCCGAGTTGGCGCGGATGTCGGCCGAGCTGAACGCGCATCTCGACTACGAGGAGGAGACGATCGTCCCCCTCCTGGTCGACGTTCCCTGGCCGCCTGTGCCGCCCGCGGGCGTCCCCGGAGGCGACCAGGCCGGGGGAGGGGCCGGGGAAGGCGGCGCCTGATCGAGGTGAGCGGGGTCGCGGTGGCCGGGACCGGACCGCCGCGGCCCCGGAGCGGGGTTCAGTCCGGCGCCGCCGCCGGGTCCCGTCGCCGTACCAGCGGCAGGTACACCTCGTCGACGATCTCGACGAGGACGTCGTCGGGTGCGGTGGGCAGCCCGCGTACGACGAATTCGTTGCGCAGCAGGACCATGGCCACCGTGGCGACCCTGGGGTGGAGCGCCTCCGGGGAGGCCTCGCCGCGTGCCACCGCGCGGCCCAGGACCGTCAGCCAGGGGGCGGCCGCGGCGTCGCCGGACTGGTCCTGGAGCTGGGCCAGGAGTTCGGACGCGCCGCCCGCCGCGGAGATCAGCTCGCGCAGGATCGCGCCGAAGGGGGAGCTCCAGTTGCGGTTCGCCCGGCGCAGCAGCTCAAGGACGTCGCCGCGCAGTGAGCCGGTGTCGGGGGGCTGGACGGCCTGGGCCAGTTGCCGGTAGGCGGCGATGCCGAGCGCGAGGCGGTTCGGCCAGCGGCGGTAGAGGGCGTTCTTGTTCGTACCCGCGCGGGCGGCCACCTTGTCCATGGTCAGGGCGGCGTACCCCGTCTCGGTGAGCTCGGCCACCGCGGCGCGGAGGATCGCCTCCTCCAGGACGGCCCCGCGTCGCCGCGTCTGCCCCGCGGCCGGCTGCCCCGTCGCGTCCCCTGCCATGGCGCCTCCCGCTAGCGGTACCGCTCGTACCCTCCCATCTTGCTCACCGGTCCTGCGGGGCTCCAAATAGGGTACGGTCAGTACCGTAAGTATCCGGGCGGGTGGGAGAGGGTGCGACACATGCGGGCCAGGGGAATCAGTTACGACACGGGCTTCGTCAACAACGGGGCGACGTCCCGCAGGTCCTTCGACCCGGCGACGGTCGAGCGCGAGCTCCGCATCATCCGCGACGATCTGCACTGCGACGCGGTCCGGGTCATGGGCGGTGATCCGGACCGGGTGGAACTCGCGGCGACGTACGCCGCCGACCTCGGCCTCGAGGTCTGGGTCTCCCCCTATCCGCTCGAACTGACCGCGGGCGAGATGCTGTCGCTCTTCGCCGACTGCGCCGAGCGGGCGGAGCGGCTCAGGCGCCGGGGAGCCGAGGTCGTGTTCGTCTGCGGGGCCGAACTGAGCCTGATGAACCAGGGGTTCCTGCCCGGTGACAGCACCGGCGAGCGGGTCGCCGCGCTCCGCCGGCCGGACTTCGCGCGCGAGCACCTCGGCGCGGTGAGCGCACACGTCAACGACTTCCTCGGCCGGGCCGTGGCCCTCGTCCGAGAGCGCTTCGGCGGCAGGGTCACGTACGCCGCCGTGCCGTTCGAACGCGTCGACTGGGCGCCCTTCGACATCGTGTCCCTGGACCTCTACCGGTCCGCCGAGACCGCCGACCGGTTCGCCGGCGGAGTCCGCGACCTCGTCGCGCAGGGCAAGCCGGTCGCGATCACGGAGTTCGGTTCGGCCGGCTACCGGGGCGCGGGGGACCGGGGTGCGGAGGGGCTGGAGATCGTCGAGTACGGCGAGGACGCCGCCCCCGTCCGGCTGAACGGTGAGTACGCCCGCGACGAGGCAGGTCAGGCCGCGTACCTGCGTGAGCTGCTGGAGGTCTTCGAGGCCGGAGGCGTCGACAGCGCCTTCGTGTTCACCTTCGCCCTGTACGACCATGTGCACCGCCCCGACGGCGACCCCAGGGACGACCTGGACCGGGCCGGCTACGGCATCGTCAAGGTGTACGAGGACCGCCTCGGGGTCACCTTTCCCGGGCTGCCGTGGGAGCCGAAGGCGGCGTTCACGGCCGTCGCCGACCACTACCGGGAGCGCTGAAGTCCGTCCTGGCGGCACGCCCCGGCCCCCGCATCCCCGCCCCCGGTCGCGGTGGCCTGGACGAGGAGCTTCAGCGCGGCCTGGGAGGCCGATCCCGGAGTGGCGGTCACCATGACCAGGGACTGCTCGGGTTCGGACGGCACGGTCAGCGTCTGCTGCCTGACCGTCAGGGAACCGACGAGCGGGTGCCGCAGCCCGTACTCGGCGGTGTCGCACGCGCGTACCCGGTGGTCCGCCCACAGGCGCGCGAACTCCGGGCTGCGGGTCGTCAGTTCGCCGATGAGCTGGGCCAGCCGGGCGTCCTGCGGATGCCGCCCCGCGACCAGACGCAGATTGCCGACCACGGCTCCGGCCTTCGCCGCCCAGTCGACGTAGAGCTCACGGATGTGGGCGTCCAGGAAGACCAGCCGCGCCATGTTCGGGCGGTCCGCCGGACGCTCCGGGGCCGCCCGGTCCACATGCCCGGCCAGCAGCGCGTGCCCCGCCGTGTTCCAGGCCAGTACGTCGCTGCGCCGCCCGGTCACCACGACGGGTACCTCCTCCAGGGACCGCACCAGTTCGCGCACGGCCGGGGACAGCCGCTCGGCCGGGGGCCGGCGGGCCGCGACCCGGTGCCGGCAGGCGGTGGCCAGGTCGTGCAGGTGCCGCCGCTCCGTCTCCTCCAGGCACAGGGCCCGCGAGATCGCGTCCAGCACCTCGGCGGAGGCGTGGCAGGAGGCGCCCTGCTCCAGACGCGTGTAGTACGAGGCGCTGACGCCCGCCAGCAGGGCCAGCTCCTCACGCCGGAGCCCCGGAACCCGGCGGCGGTCCCCGTAGGTCGGCAGTCCGACGTCCTGGGGCTGCAACTGGGCCCGCCGCGCCTGGAGGAAGGCCCCGAGCTTTCCGTGTGCGTCCATGGCCCCGAGTATCCGGTGCCGGGGGTGCCCGCAGCCTGCCCCTGTCAGGGATAGGCAGAACCGGGGCTGGCTGCCCACGCCGGCCGGAAACAGGGTGGGGACCACGAGCGAACCCCGTCGCCGAGCAATAGAGCAAGAGAGCGACACGGAGACACCCAGTGACACCCAGTGACACCGAGACACAGCGACGGGGCCGCCCTCGCACCGCACCACCGTCCGCTACGCAAGGAAGCAACGTGTCAGCGAAGTTCGCACGGAACGTACTGGTCGCCGCCCTCGCGACCGCCTCCCTCACGGTCTCGCTCGCAGCCGGCCTGCCCGGTTCCGCGACGGCTGCCACGCCGTCGTTGTCACACGCCCGCATCACCGAGCACTTCGACCTGGACGGCGGGCAGATGCCGGAGAACATCGTCCTGGAACCCGACGGCAGCATCGATCTGTCCTTCTCCGCCGCACGCCAAATCGCCCAGGTCACCCGCGCCGGCAAGGTACGGGTGCTGGCGACCCTGCCCGCCCCGGCCGACGGCGGCGCGGACACACCTGCGCTGGGCTTCCCCCTGGTCACCGGCCTGGTCAGGGACGCGCACGGCACGCTGTACTTCCTGTACGCCACGGGCACCGCGGACCTCACCGGCGTCTGGCGGCTCAGGCCCGGCGGCACCCCGGAGCGGATCGCCGCACTGCCGGCCGACGGCCTGCCCAACGGACTGGCGCTGGACTCCGGCCTGCTCTACATCACCGACTCGGTCCACGGCGTCATCCGGCGCGTACCGGCCGGCGGCGGCACCGCGACGGTCTGGGCGGACGGCACCGAGCTCGCCCCGGCCGGCTTCCTCGGCGCCAACGGCCTGAAGGTGCACAACGGTGCCGTCTGGGTGTCCAACCTGGACCGGGGCACCGTGATCCGTTACCCGGTCAGGAGGAACGGCACGGCGGGCCCCGCCCGGATCAGGGCCGAACACCTCGCCGGAATCGATGACTTCGCCTTCGTCGGCCGCGGCGACCGGATTCTCGCCGCCCTCGACCAGACCGACGAGGTGGCCCTGATCGAACCCGACGGCACTCACACCATCGTGCTCAGCCCCCGGGACGGACTGCAGAACCCCACCGCCGTCGCCGTGCGCGGTAACACCGTGCACGTGACCTCGGCCGCCTACCTCACCAAGAAGGACCCCAACCTGCTCACCGCCCGTATCCACGAGGGGCACTGACACCGCTGCTCGCGCACACGGCGGACAGCGCGGAGACCACCGACCGGATCAGGGATGCACCGGAGTACCGGCGGCAAACCGGAGCAGAAGAGGATAGGCAGCACAGGGCGTCTCCCGCGTCCCCCCGCGTCCGCGCGGCGGGAGGCGTCCGACCGTGCTCGCCCACCTCCTACGTCCCCGGAGACCCATCCGTGTTCAGCAAGATCAGCGACACCGCCACCGGGGCGCCGTCCCGGGCAGCCGGGCATCCCGGGCCCGCGCGGCGCTGGTCCGTCGCACTGCGGCGGACGCCCGTCTCCCTGTGGAACGACGACCTCTCGGACTGGGCGGCGGCCCTGACGTACTACGCCATCCTCGCGCTGCTCCCGGCGCTCCTGGTGACGGTGTCCGTGATCGGGCTGGCCAACCCCCGGGCCACGGACTCCCTGATCGCCGACATCACCGCCTTCGCACCGGCGGAGTCCGGCGCCGCGCTGCGCCAGCCCCTGGAGGCGGCCACACAGCAACGGACCGCGGTCTGGCTGCTGGTCGCGACCGGGACCGTCAGCGCGGTCTGGTCGGCGTCCAGCTACCTGGCCGTGTTCCGGCGGGCGCTGCACGCGATGCACGGGGTACCGGACACCAGGCCCGCCCTGCGCAAGGCGCACATCATCGTGGCGACGGCGATCGGGCTGCTGCTGCTCCTGATGACCAGTGCGTTCGCCCTCGTGCTCTCCGGTCCGCTGGCCCGCTGGCTCGGGCACCGGATCGGCCTGGCGCATCTGGGCGACGCGGTGTGGGCGGTGCTGAAGTGGCCCGTGCTGCTCTGTCTGGTCGCCTGCCTGATCACGGTCCTCTTCCGGACCGGGCCGGCAACGGCGCGCGGGTCGCGCCGGGCACTGCCCGGCGGGGTACTGGCGGCGCTCCTGTGGCTGGTGGCCTCGGCGGGATTCGCGCTGTACGCGACGTACATCGGCTCCTACAGCCGGCTGTACGGGTCACTGGCGGGATTGGTGGTGTTCCTGATCTGGGTGTGGTTCACCAACCTGGCGCTGCTGACCGGCGCCCAGTTCAACGTGGAGCTGGGCCGGGTGCGATACGAAGACACTGGCACAGGCACCGCCACCGCCACCAGTACCGGTGGTGAAGACGGGGCCGGTGCCGGTGCCGGGGGCGCGGGCTAGGACCCTGTGCTGCCGTCGATCAGCTCCCGGATGATGTCGAGGTGGCCGTTGTGCCGGGCCGTCTCCTCGATGAGGTGCAGCAGGATCCAGCGCAGGTCGGGGTGGCGGCCGTCGGACCGCGGACGCTTCGCCGGGGTGTTCAGGTCATGGGCGGCGACGAGCTCCCGGTAGCGGGCGCTCTGCTCCGCGTACTCCGCCATGACGTCGGCGAGCGGCATGTCGACGGCGATGCGCATCTCGCGGTCGGGGTCCTCGTCGGTCCACGGGCCCTCGTCCTCCCCGCCGAGGAAATCGATCTCGAACCAGGCGTACTCGACCCAGCGGAGGTGGTTGAGCACACCCGCGAGCGTCATCAGGGGCGAGCCGGGCAGCAGGGCCTTGCGGGCGTCCTCCTGAGAGAGGCCCTCGCACTTGGCCAGTGCGGTCGCGCGGGTGTAGTCGAGGAAAGTGGTCAGCTGTGTGCGCTCGTCCCAGGCGGGAGGCGAATCGGTACGTGTCATCGCGGTACACCCTCGTGGCTCACCGGCGGGCTGTCCACCGCTTAACCGTCGTCTTGGGGTCCAGGCGTGGGCCCGTGGGCCCACGCCCCGGGCGGCAGGGCTGATTACGCTCATGAGTGACCGACTGCGAGCCGTCCGACGCCGCCACCAGGCGGCCGATCAGGCGCGCTCCGGTGCGCAGGGATCTTCACGCTCTACCTGATCTGCAGGGCGGTCACCTCTCGGCCGGTGTCTCCGGGTGAACGGGGTGGCCACACTTTTATGGGGTGCGGTGTCATGAGTGACGGATTCTTCTACTCGTACCACGTGGGCTGGAGCCGCCCCGATGCCGAGTCGCTGCTCGGGGACCTGGAGGCGGCCGGCGTCCGTCCCGCGCACCCGGCCACGCGGCGCATCACGCTCCTCAGCCCCGGAGCCGAACCGCCCGGCACCCAGTCGTGGGTGACCAGGGACCAACTGGTGCTGCTGGCCGGCCTGCAACGGCTGGACCAGGTCGATTTCCTGCTCTGGGTGAGCAGCGGAGCCGCGATCCCCACCCGGGTCCGGCGGACGGACGACGGGACGGTCGCGCTGCAGTTCGCCCTCGGCGCGCTGACCCGCGACGAGGGCGAAACGGTGGTCCGCGCGATCCGGGAGGCGATAGGCAGGGCCTCGGTGCTGTGTATCGGCTTCGTGGTCGACCGGGAGGGCGCGTCGGCGGCGACCGACTGGAGGGGCTTCATAGTGAAGGGCTCGGTGTATTTCGACTGCTGGCCCGACACGCTGGCGGTGCGCTCCGAAGTCGCGTCCGTGCAGCCCCAGTTGTCCGGGGTGAGCTCGTTCGAGCAGTCCCCTTGGGTCGTCTACGGCAGTGAAGTCCCCAGCAGGTGACGGAAATAGGGGGCAGCGGTAACGGGGAAGAGCGGTAGCCTGCCGGAACGGATGCCCGGTCCCTTCGGAGCTTGGGACGCGAACGGCAGTGGTGCAAGGACGAGTTGGGGGACTGGTCTTGTCCGGCATGGGCGGAGTCGCGTACTCGGGTGGCGGCGGCGGATTCATCGGTGCGACACGGGCGGGCCGGGGGCGGCAGCCGCTCCCGAGACCGTTGCGGGCGGTGCTGCTGCTGACCCGGGCACTCTTCGTGTTCGCCGTCATCGGCGGCATCGGTGTACTGACCGTGGCGTCGTCGGTCAACGAGGTCGACGGCCGGCTGTTCGGGCTGCTGTTGTACGCGGCCGTGCCCAGCGTGACCGGGTTCGTGCTGTCTCTGTACGTGCGGGCCGGCGGCATCTGGGTCTGGCGCGGTCTCCTGGTCGTACACGTGTGGCTCGCACTCGGCGGGCTCGCGACGCTCGGCGGGGGCGGCGGGCGTGGGCTGACCCAGCTGGTGATGCCGGTCGCCGTGATCGTGGCGCTGTTCCGGGCGAGCTCACGCGACTGGTTCGAGCTCCCTCAGGAACAGCGGCTGCCCCGGCGTCCCTTCAGCATCGCTCGGATGATCAAGTGGCGCCGGGACGGCGGCCAGACGGCCCTGGAGTACCTGGGCCTCGTCCTGGTCGTCGTCGCCCTCATCGGCGGGCTGGTGGCGACCGGCATCGGTGCCGGGATCACGGGCGGCGTTCACCGCGCGATCTGCTCGCTCACCGGCAGCGCCTGCCCCGCACCCGGCACCGAGGTGGTGGCCGGCGACGACGGGGCCTCCGACGGCGGTACGGGGTCCGGGGGCGGCACGGATGCGGGCGGGTCCGTGACCTCGGGCGGCCCCGGTACCGCGGGGGGTTCGGACGGTACGGAGACCGGCGGTTCCACGGCCTCCGGCGCGGACGGCGATCCCACCGGCAGCGGCGGCAGCACCGATAGCGGCAGTGGCGGCTCGGGCGACACCAGCGGTACAGGCGGAGACACCAGCAGTACCGGCGGCCCGGACGGCTCCACCGGCTCCGGCTCCACCGGCTCCAGCGGCAACGGCAGCTCCGGAGAAGGTAGTTCCGGCAGCAATGGCGGCAGCGGCGGCAGCACCGGCACCGGCGGCAGCACCGATTCGGCCGCCCGGTACGGCGAGGCCGAAGAGGGCGGTGACGACTTCGACCCCACGGCGGGTCCCGATGCCGACTACGGCGACTACGACGGCACCCAGGGCGAGAAGCAGGACGACGACGAGGGCTGTACGTCCGGCGTCGGCGCGTTCTTCTCCTGCGTCGGGCACCAGACCGGAGGCTTCTTCAAGGGCCTGGGCGCGGACGGCTTCTGGGGCGATGTCACCGGCACGGTCGAGACGGTCTTCCATCCCGTCAAGGCCTGGAACGGCATCAAGGACTACGGCAAGAGCCTCGGGGAGAAGTGGAGCAAGGACTCCGAGGGCGCGGGCGACAAGTGGTCCAAGGGCGACTACTTCGGCGCTGCCTGGGACTGGACCAAGGCGTCCGGGTCCACCGGCCTCAAGGTCGCGGACGACATGTTCATCGGCGACGAAGTCCGCGACATGTGGAAGAACGGCAACGAGGGCCAGGCGATCGGAACCGGTCTCTGGAACGTCGGCTCCCTCTTCATCCCCGGGTACGGCGAAGCCAAGCTGATCGGCAAGTTCGGAAAGCTCGGCAAGCTGGGGAAACTCGGCAGGCTGGGGGAGGTCGCCCAGAAGGCCTCGGAAGCCGCGGCGAAGGCCAGGAAGCTGGCCGAGGCCGGCGACGTGAAGGGCGCGGAGAAGGCCGCGAAGGAGGCGCGGGAGCACGCCGACGAGGCCGGGAAGAAGGTCAAGGACAAGGGCTGCCCCGTCGGCGCCGGCCCCCTCGGACGCGAGCGGCCGGCCGCCGGCACGATGAGCGCGGCCTCCCTGCACACGCCCACCGGTCCGGGAAGCCTCCGCACCGGCGTCACGACGGCCACGGTCACGGCCACGGCCGTGCGGTCGTCGCCACGCGTGGTGCCGACCGCGTTCCGTGCCGAGGGCGACTGCCAGGCGACGCCTGAGGAGGTCGAAGCCGCCAAGAAGGCGGACAAGGACGCGGACGACGCCGAGAAGGCCGCCAAACAGGCCAAGCGGGAGGCGGAGAGGAAGCGCCTGGCGAAGATGGAGAAGCCGTCCTGGTACGACAAGCTCAAGAACCCGCGCGCCGCCACCAAGGACCGCGGCGACGGGAAGTGGAAGGCGAAGAACCCCGCCACGTACGCCTATCCGCAGGAGATGGGCGCCCGCTACCAGGAACAGATCTCCGGGGTCAGGCGTGGCAAGGAGTACGAGGTCCCGCTCAACGAACTGAAGGGCAAGCCCGTCGAGTTCGACGGCTGGGACTCCGCGAAGCAGACGTTCATCGAGACGAAGTGGGGCTATCGCGGTCCGCGGTTCTACGACGAGGCGACCGGCGAGCTCACTTCGCTGGCCACGAAGCGCTGGGTGGACCAGGCGACCCGGCAGCTCGACGCGGCGCGGGGCAAGCCGTTGGTCTGGCATTTCGCGGATCCCGATGTGGCCAAGGCGGCCGGCAAGATGTTCAGGGACCGAGGCCTGGACATTAAGGTGATCCATACGCCAGTAGTGCCGTGAGGCCGAAGGGGTTCGCCGTGTTGGATGTGGTGGTGCACGCCATGTGGGGTGTTCGCGAGCAGAGCCCCGATCAGCTGGCGGAGCGATGGCTCGTGCTGCTCCGCAGGCTGGCGGCGATCGACGGTGACACCTGTGGTCAGTGGTACGAGGCGGTCGAGTACGACGAGACGCCGCCCGCCGTCCGGCTCACCGAGTCGGCCGTCGCCGCGTACATCGACCGGGAGAACCCCGCGTCCGACGCGGACTACATCGGGCGGGTGGCGTCGCTGAGCACCGCCGTCGTCCCCGGCCGGCCCCGGGTGTCGACGTGGATCAACGCGGGAGGTTCGGCGAACCGTGTTCCTGACAGCTTCGTCGTCAAGTTCCGTTCGCGGGAACTCGACGAGTCGGTGGACCTGGTGCGCCGCTCCGGAGAGGTGATGGCCGCAGTCGGCGCGAGCTGGGACGCCGACTGGGGCGAGGTCTACAACGACGACGAGTACGAGGCCGTGGCCGACGAGTTCGGCCTCTCGGTCACCGTTCCGCGCGGTGGCCGGTCCGTGTACCTCTCGCCCGGCCGCGCGGCGCTCGCCCCCGAGGGGCTGCCGGGGACGTACACGCGCAACGCGGCCGGCGGTCTGGTCATCGACCTCACCCGTGGCGGTACGGCGGAACCCTCCGTCGCGTCGATCGTCGAGGCCAACCGCGAGCTGCGCGCCGCCGGTGCGCTCGATCCGCTCCCCGTCCCCTTCGACCGCGACAGGTTCTGACGCGGGGAGCGAGCGCCGGCCCGCACGACTGCTCGCCCCACCGCGTACCCGGTCGGGTTCAGAGGCTGCTGCCGACACCGACCGTGGCCACGACGAGCAGGACGACCCCCAGGTAGTCCATGGCGGCCGCGCCGCCGTCGCGCCAGGAGTACGAGCCGGGGACGGGCGACTGCGTCCCTTCGTCCTCCACCAGCCGGTCGACGGCCAGGCCGACGGCCGAGCCGGTCACCAGAGTGACGACGGGCAGCAGCACGCCCTCGGCCCCCACGGCCTCCCACGGACCGGTGTATCCGTAGCCGAGCACCACCAGCGGAACGGCGAGCGAGGCGAGCGGATACAGCAGACGGGACGAGCGCTGCTCGGCGGGCAGGACCCGCGCGGCGGCGAGAACCGCCAGCGCGGTGGTGATGACGGCGGGCACGTACACCAGGGCCAGCCGCCAGGTGAACACGTCGAGCCGCCCGTCGGAGTCCAGCTGTTCGACGATCCCGCGCGAGATCAGATATCCGGCGATGAGGTGGACGAGGGCGCCGACCGCCCAGCTACGGGCCAGCGGGAGGAGCGGGCCGCTGCCACCGGGTCTGCCGCGACCGGGCCCGGGAGGAACATGCCCCGTGCTTCCGCTTCCCCAGCCGCTGCCACCGCTCACGGTTCTCCCTCTCGCTCTCCGACGTCCACTCGCACGGCCTGTGCCTGGCCCGCCCCGACCACGGGGCGCGGCACGAGCGTACGGCGGGTGAGCCCCGTTGACCTGGGCCGTTGGCCCCAAAGCCGGGCCCAAGTAAGGGAGACGAGAGAGCCGTCGAGGCCGTCGATCCGGTGCGTTGCGAGTGGTGTGCGCGGCCGGAATGACGCGAACGGGAACAGTCCGGGCGCGCGGGGCCGGGTGCGGATGGGGCCGGATTGACCGGGCTTGATGGGTCCAGGGGCCCAAGACGCTTGTCCCGTCTGCTCGTTACTGTCGTGGTATGACACGGGTGGGGGAACTACGTCGTCGTGCGCTTCGGTGGTCGCGGAGGTCTGTCCCGCGTACGGGTGTGCGGTTGTTGGGATTGCGCGGCAGGCGCGGGCGCCGGGGGCGGTGTGACCGGGGTCAGGGTGCGCTGGAGTATCTGGGTCTGGTCCTGGTGGTCGTGGCCGTCGTCGGTGCGTTGGTCGCGACGGGGATCGGCGCTGATCTGACGGAGAAGATCGGCGTCCAGGTCTGCCGGATCGGTGGCGGCGGGAACTGCGGCGGTGACGGCAACGCCGAGGCACAGGACGGTCCGAACCGGCCGGGCAACGGCGATCCGGCGTCGGACAGGAACGCGGACGGTTCGCCGAAGTCTCCGGCGCAGACCGAGTACGACGAGGCCGTCAAGGCCCTCGACGACGCGAAGAAGGACGAGAAGTCCAACGGTGACAAGGCACTTGAGGCCGCGAAGGAACTCGCGAAGATCCTCGCCGACGAGCTGGGCATCACCGACGCCCTGGACTGCATCACCAAGGGCGACATGGGCGCCTGCACCGAGACCCTCATCAATGTGCTGCTGAGCCTCATCGGCGGCGCGGTCGGGAAACTCGGGGCGAAGTACGGCGCGCCCTGGAAGTGGAAAAAGGCCTACAAGCTCATCAAGAGCCTGAAGAAGCACGGCGGCGACCTCTACGACGGCCTCAAGGGCCTCATCAAGAGCCGCAAGAAGGTCAAGGACGCCGAAAAGGCCCTGGAGGACGCCGGAAAGAAAGTCGACGGCGAGAAGAAGTCCCCGCCGAAGAAGGACAAGCCGGAAGAGAAGAAACCGCCGAACTGCGCCGTCAAGCACAGCTTCCTGCCGGGCACCCCGGTGCTCCTGGCCGACGGACGCCGCATCGCCATCGAGGAGGTACGGGTCGGCGACCGGGTCGAGGCCACGGACCCGTACAGCGGCCTGACCCAGGCCCGACGGATCACGCGGACCTTCACCACGCACGATGACAAGGCCTTCGTCCGGCTGACCGTGCGTACCGCGTCCGGCACGGCACTGCTGGACGCCACAGACACCCACCCGTTCTGGCTCACCGACCGGCACCGCTGGACGGACGCGGCCGACATCGGGCCGGGCGACACGCTGCGCACGGCGGACGGCGGGACGCTGCGCGTCCTCACCGCCCGTGCGTACACCGGCCGGCACACCACGCACGACCTGTCCGTGGACGGCATCCACAGCTACTACGTCGGAGTGGGCGTCGGAAGCAGCGCCCTGGTCCACAACAACGACCCCTGCGACAACCCGGACTACGACCCCGATCCGAACTACGGGATCAAGGACGAGGTCTACGACAGGATCGACAAGAAGTACGGGCCCGATCTGGCCCGTGGCGTGGACTACCAGGCACAGGTCATCAAGACCATGCGGCAGGCGAAGCCGGGCGAGACGGCGGAGGAAGCGGCGAAGCGGATCAAGCGGGCGCAGGACCACGTCCTCCCCGGCACCAACGGGGACCCGACGAAGATGGCCGAGTACCTGGCGAAGTTCAAGAACCGGAAGTTCACCCACCACGACGCCAGGCCGCCCGACCCGAACAATCCGAGCGCCCAGGTGGACGCGCTCTGGGAGAATGGCGTGGTGATCATCAAGGACGGCACGATGATCCACGGGTACAAGATGTCGGAGGCGGCGTTCAAGGCCCGGTTCACGGCAGGAGCGAAGCGCAATTGACGCATGCTGAGTCACATTCCCCATCGGATTCCCGGTCGGATTCCCGGTCGGATTCCCGGGCCGAGGTCCGCATCAGGCGGATCGACGCGGACGGTACGGACGGCGCGGACCGTCCGGACCGTCCGGGCGGGCGGTACGTGCTGGACGTGACCGAGGGGCAGTTCCACCTCCTCCGGCGGGCGGCGCTCACCCTAGCGTACGACGAGACGTCCCCCGCCGTGCGCGCGCTCGTGCTGGGTTCCGGCGACGTGTCCCTCGACGAGCCGCTCCAGCTGGCGCTCTCGTACGACGACGCGGTGCCCGGCCCCCTCACCCTCACCTTCGAGCAGTTGCACGCGCTCCACGCGATCCTCACCACGCTTCCGGCCGCGACGATCTGGCCGGAGCCGGAGTTCGTGGAGCGGGTCGGCGACTTCCGGGAGACCGTGCTCCGGATGGCCGGCCGACTGCGGTGGGCGTTCGGAGAACAGCGGACGGCGCGGGGGGAGCACGGGTGAGGGCGCGTCTGCGGGTCCTGCGGGCGGACGACGGGGCGGGCTGGGTGCTGAGGCCGGGATCCGACCAGCTGGCACTGCTGCGCCGCTGCACCGAGGCGTTCCGCACGGAGATGCCCGACGCCGAGCAGCGGGCCTTCGTGCTGGGGGCGGGCGGCGAGACCCTCCCGGCCCTCTTCGCGGCCGATCCGGTGGCCGCCGCCGATGCGGGCCTTCCGGTGACGGCGGACGGGCTGCGGGCGGCGCACACCCTGCTGGTCACCCTCCTCGCGCTCATCCCGTCGGAACAGGCCTTCATGGAGCGGACCGGCCACTACCGCGACCACGTGGCGATGATGGCTCTCGGACTCCGGCGCGGATGCGCCGCACCGCCCGCGGGGCAGGGCCGGTGACCGGACCGCGGACGTGCGGCCGGTGACCGACCCGGTGGACCGGGCCCACCGGGGACCGCCGCCCGGCCCGGGGCGGCCGCCGCCGAGGACCCCGGCACGGAGATAATCGGCCGTATGTCCGCAGAACCTTCCTCGCAGGCCACCCGCTCCGGGGCGCACCCGCGGCCCCCGGAGCACCGGCCGGTCCGCGGACGTGCCGCCGCCGCCCTCGCCTCGGCCGCCCCGGCGCTCGGCGCCTACGCGGCCGTGCGCGCCGTCGGGCTCGTCGTCTTCTGGGCGGCCGCGGCCGGCGCCGGGAAGGACGCCTTCCACCTGCTCGCCGAGCGCTGGGACTCCGTCTGGTACCAGCGGGTCGCCGAGAACGGCTACGGGTACACCGTCACGCTCGCCGACGGCGGCATCCACTCCGACCTGGCCTTCTTCCCGCTCCTGCCCGCGCTGGAGCGCGGCATCGCGGAGGTGACCCCGCTCGGTCTCGCGGGCGCCGGACTGCTGGTCGCGTGGGTGGCGGGCCTCCTGGCCGCCTGGGGGATCTTCGCGGTCGGCGCGCGACTGTACGGGCGCCGGGCCGGGGTGGCGCTGGCCGCGCTGTGGGGGGTGTACCCGACGGCGTTCGTCCAGTCGATGGCGTACACCGAGACCCTGTTCACCGCGCTCGCCGCCTGGTCGCTGTACGCCGTGCTCACCCGGCGCTGGATCGTGGCCGGTGCGCTGTGCGTACTCGCCGGGCTGACCCGGCCGACCGCAGCCGCGCTGATCGCCGCCCTCGCGATCACCGCCGCCGCCACCCTCGTACGCGAGTACCGGGCCGGCGCCACCGACGGCATCGTCCGCCGCAACGGCAGGATGCTGGCCGGGGTGGTCCTGGCGCCGCTGGGCTGGCTCGCGTACGTGGTCTTCGTCGCCGTGCGCGAGGGCAGCCCGTTCGCCTACTTCGACGTCCAGGCGCAGTGGGGCAACAGCATCGACGGCGGCGCGGCCCTCGCCTCGTTCATCCTCGGCCTTCCGCTGCCCGGGGCACTCGGGCTGTGCGCGGCGCTGGCCGGTCTGGGGTGGCTGGTGTACCTGTGCGTACGGCAGCGCCAGCCGCTCCCCGTACTCGTCTACGGCATCGCCGTCGTCGTCGTCTCGCTGATCGGATCCGGCTACTTCGGCTCCCGGCCCCGGCTGATGATGCCCGCGTTCCCGCTCCTGCTGCCGCCCGCCGTCGCGCTGCTGCGGCTGCGCTCCACGGCCCGCACGGCGACGGTCCTCGCGGTGCTCGCCGCGGCCTCGGCGGCGTACGGGGCATGGACGCTGCTCGGCTCCGGCCCGCCGTGAGTTGGGCCCACGGACCCTCGCATCCGCGGCGCGTCAGTTGTTAGCGTGCGGAGTACACAGGGGACGAGCGTCGGCGCAGCGGTCCGCCGGGCAGGAACGGGGAGAAAATGAAGGCACGTACGGCAGCCATGGCGGCCACCACAGCAGTGCTCTGCCTCGCGGCCGTCGCCTGCGGGCCCTCCGACGAACCGTCCGAGAAGGACGGCAAGGCGGCCGGCACGTCCGCGAAGCCGAGCGGCGCGGACACCCCGGACCCGGCCGCCAGTGACTCCGCCGCCCCGGACGCCACTTCCACCCCCTCCAGCAGCGGCAAGGTCCTCAGCAAGGCAGAGCTGGCCAAGGCCGCCCTGACCACCGGCGAGGTGGCGGACTACGAGGTCACGCCGATGCAGGGCGGCGACGAGACCGGCACCGAGAAATCCGAGAACGAGGACTGCCGGCCCCTGGTCGCCGTGATCAACGGCGCCCCCGAACCCGCCGCGACCGCCACCGTCTTCCGTACCGTCATGGACAAGTCGGAAGAGGGCAAGGACGACCAGACCGTCGTCACCGAGATCCTCACCTCGCACCCCGACGGCTCGGCGCAGCAGCTCATGCGCGGTGTCCGCGACGCGGTCCAGGCCTGCGCGGGCGGATTCCGGACGTCGAGCGCGGACGGCCCCTCCTCGTACACCCAGGTCAAGCAGCTGAACCTGCCCCGGGCGGGCCAGGAGAGCAT
Source organism: Streptomyces sp. NPDC087428 (assembly GCF_044744085.1). Lineage (NCBI taxonomy): Bacteria > Bacillati > Actinomycetota > Actinomycetes > Kitasatosporales > Streptomycetaceae > Streptomyces > Streptomyces sp. NPDC087428. The sequence goes on along the minus strand of NZ_JBIUXR010000003.1, from coordinate 504,616 downwards.
CGCCTACCAGGTGACCGGGAGCATCGAGGGGGACAAGGTGCCGCTGGTCTTCCAGCTGGTACGGACCGGGTCGACCGTCGTCACCTTCTACGTGGCCAACTTCCTCGACGCGAAGACCCCCGAGCTCCCGGCCGAACTGGTCACCGCCCAGGCCGCGAAGCTGCCCTGACCGGCGGGCGGGCATCGGCGGGCAGGTGTCTCTCGCGTCCTTCCGTCGCGCACGCCCGGCGTTGCCGTCAGACGACCGGAAGCTCCACCGGGCTTTGCACGGAGCCGCTTCAGCCGGCCGGCGCGTCGTTCTGCGTGATCCCCACCCGCACGCCCGGCCGCAGCCCCCACTTCGCCATCGCGCCGGCCTCCGACTCGATCACGTGCCGGGCCCGGAGCCGGGGGAGGCCCAGCCGTCCCGGCTTCATCGTGTGGACCGCCACCACGTTCAACTTCCGGTCCAGATAGGCCACATCGATCGTGAACCGCATACGGAAGGAGTGCACACTCCCGCACGGCGTGATCAGCAGTGCGCCGTCGATGCCGTCCTGTCCGAGCAGCCCACGGCTCCGGTGACGGTACGAGGCCGCGATCCGCAGCGGTATCCCTGTCTCCCGTTCCCCCTCTTGGTCCGTGATCGTGAGTGTCCCTGTGCCATTGCGCCATCGAGCCATGGCCATGACGGTAGCGCCACGTGATGGTCTGTGGGCCCGTAACGGCGTGCGGTGGGCCCCAGGGCCCATGACCGCCGTGTGCCCGGAGCCTAGGGTCGGTGATGTGTACGCCATCCTGATCGGGGTCGCCGCCCTCTGGGGTGCCGCGACCGGACTGCTGGTCCCGCGCGCCGCCTACCGGTTCTCCGTCGAACCCGAGGACGCGTGGCGGGACGCCTGCCCAGCCGGCCACGCCCTCACCGGGCCGGGCCGCGGCTGGCTCGGCTCCACGCGCTGTGCGACCTGCGCCGAGGTGGGGGCTGCCGTCGCCGTGCGCACGGCCAACGGAGCCGAGACCGCCCGTCCGGGCCCGGACACCGGCGCGGATACGGACGCGGACACGGGTGCCGGCGGCGCCACGCCCGCCCGGAGCGGCCCGCGCTACGCGCCCGCCCTCCTCGTCCCCGTCGTCACCGCCCTCGGCTGCGCCGCCGTCGCCGCGACCACCGGGGCCCGCCCCGAGCTCGCCGTATGGCTGCTGCTCGCCCCCGTCGCCGTGCTCCTCGCGGCCATCGACCGCCGCGTCCACCGGCTGCCGGACCAGCTGACGCTGCCGGCCGCCGGGGCCGCCGCCGTCCTCCTGGGCATCGCCGTACTGCTGCCGGAGCACGGCGGCTCCTGGCTGTTCGCCCTGCTCGGCGGTGTCGCCCTCGGCGGGTTCTACTTCCTGCTCTTCCTCATCAACCCGAGCGGAATGGGCTTCGGCGACGTCAAGCTCGCGCTGTCGCTGGGCGTGGCCCTCGGCTGGTACGGCTGGGCCGTCGTGTTCGCCGGCGGCTTCGCCGGGTTCCTGTTCGGCGCGGTGTACGGCCTCGCGCTGATGATCACGCGCCGCGCCGGGCGCAAGACGGGCATCCCGTTCGGCCCGTTCATGATCGCCGGGGCGCTGCTGGGGATCCTCGTCGGCGGCCTGGCCGCCTGAGCCCGCCCCGCTGACCCCGCCCTATTTCGGTCGCGCGTCGCGGTGCCGGGCTGAGACCATGCCGTATGCCCGGAACACCCGAAGACACACACGCGGCGGAGGCGGCCCGGCGCGCCCGGTTCGACGCCCTGGTCACCGAGGCGGACACCGTCTCCGTGGCCGGGTGGGACTTCTCCTGGCTCGACGGCCGGGCCACCGAGGAACGGCCCTCCTGGGGTTACGCCCGTGCGATGGGGGAGCGGCTGGGCCGGGCGAGCGCCGCGCTCGACATCCAGACCGGCGGGGGCGAGGTCCTCGCGTCCGCGCCGAAGCTGCCGCCGCTGACCGTCGCCACCGAGTCCTGGCCGCCGAACATCGCGCGCGCCACCGCCCTGCTGCACCCGCTCGGCGCGGCCGTCGTCGCGGACGCGGACGAGCCGCCGCTGCCGTTCGGTGACGCGGCCTTCGACCTCGTCGTCAGCCGGCATCCCGTGACCACCTGGTGGGACGAGATCGCCCGGGTCCTGGCGCCCGGCGGCACGTACTTCTCGCAGCAGGTCGGCCCCGCCAGCGTCTTCGAGCTCGTCGAGTACTTCCTCGGCCCGCAGCCGCCGGAGGTACGTGGCGCACGCGACCCGGAGCAGGCGCGCGCCGCCGCGGAGGCGGCCGGTCTCGAAGTCGTCGCCCTGCGGCCCGAGCGGCTGCGTACCGAGTTCTTCGACATCGGCGCCGTCGTGTACTTCCTGCGCAAGGTGATCTGGATGGTGCCGGGCTTCACCGTCGAGCGGTACCGGCCACAACTCGCCGCGCTGCACCAGCAGATCGAGGACGAGGGCCCGTTCGTCGCGCACACGACGCGCTTTCTGATCGAGGCGCGCAAACCGGAGCGGCTTCTCTGAGACCGTATGCCCTTCCCGCGCCCGAAGGATGGCACTCTGGTCGCTGAGCCCACGGGGAAGGAGCAGGCCATGAGGGTCGGCAGCGACGAGGAAGCCACGCGCAGCCCGCGGCAGGGGAACTCCGAATGGCTCAGAGGCGCACGGATCGTCGGCGTCCTCGGTGTCTTCTACCGCCCCGAGGGACGGATGGGTGAGCCGGAGGCCGTTGAATTCCTGCTGTCCGACAGCCAGTCGGTGCTTCTGACGTGTGCCTCCGACGGCACCCTGCACGTCGGCGCCGGTACCTGGCCGCGCCTTCCCGACTGGTGCGTACCGGCCGCGCAGTGGGAGTTCGCCACGATGGCTCAGCTGCCGCAACCGCCCGACGGCGGCTGGACGGTGCTGAGCACCGAGGAGCGCCGGGACGAGCGGGGTGAGGTCCACGAGGCCGTCATCCGCTGCGAGGGCGGCCGCTTCGTGGTCATCGGCGGCGACACCGTGGCCATCAGGTTCACCCGGGGCCACCGGGGCGCGGCGTCCGCGACCTGACGGCGGGCGGCGGCCGGGCGCCGCGGACCCCGTCGGCGGCCGCGCACGGCCGGAATGTGTACGTCCTGTGCATGTCTCGTGGACGCTTCCGGCGTCAAGGCGACACCCCCGGGTGTCCGCGCAGGTCCCGGGGCTCCGGAGCCCCGTATTCCGTGCTCACAACGGAGTCCCGCACATTCGGAGAGTAATTATTCGGCGGCGATGCACGCAGCATCACTTACGAAGGGTTATGGTGGAAACCCCCCCTCGGGCCGGTCCGTAACCCCCCCCACGGACCGGCCCGTTTTTTTGTGCCCCGGCGCAGACGGGGCGCGCGGCCCCCGCCGAGGCGTGGTCCGTCAGGACCGTCCGGCCCAGATGTTGGTGCCCGCGGTGTCCACAGCGAAGGTGTCGATCTCCTTCAACTCCCCTGCGGACAGAGCCGGACCGGCCAGCGCCGCGACGTTCTCCTCCAGCTGCCGCACGCTCGACGCGCCGATCAGGGCCGACGTCATACGGCTGTCGCGCAGCACCCAGTTGAGGGCCAGCTGGGCCAGCGACTGGCCGCGCCCGCGCGCGATGTCGTTCAGCCCGTTGAGCCGGCGCACCACCTCGTCGGAGAGCAGGTCCGGGTTGAGGGACTTGCCCTGGGTGGCGCGCGAACCCTCCGGGATGCCCTTCAGGTACTTGTTGGTCAGCAGCCCCTGGGCGAGCGGCACGAAGGAGATGCAGCCCATGCCGGCCGCCTCCAGCGTGTCCAGCAGGCCGTCGTCCTCGGTCCAGCGGTTGATCATCGAGTAGGACGGCTGGTGGATCAGGGCCGGCACACCCATCTCCCTGAGCAGCCGGGCCGCCTCCGCGGTCTGCTCGGAGGTGTAGGAGGACACCCCGACGTACAGCGCCTTGCCCTGCCGCACGGCGGAGGCCAGGGCCCCCATCGTCTCCTCCAGCGGGGTGTCCGGGTCGAAGCGGTGCGAGTAGAAGATGTCGACGTGGTCGAGGCCCATCCGCCCGAGGGAGGCGTCGAGCGACGACAGCAGGTACTTGCGCGAGCCCCACTCGCCGTAGGGACCGGGGTGCATGTCGTACCCGGCCTTGGTGGAGATCACCAGCTCGTCGCGGTACGGGGCGAAGTCCTGCCGGAAGAGCTTCCCGAAATTGAGCTCGGCCGAGCCGGGCGGCGGGCCGTAGTTGTTGGCCAGGTCGAAGTGGGTCACGCCCAGGTCGAAGGCGCGGCGCAGGATGGCGCGCTGCGAGTCGAGCGCGCGGTCGTCGCCGAAGTTGTGCCAGAGGCCGAGCGAGACAGCCGGGAGCTTGAGGCCGCTGCGGCCGGTGCGCCGGTACTCCATGGAGTCGTAGCGCGTGCCCGCGGCGCGGTAATAGGAAGAGGATTCAGTCACGTTTCCCTCTTTATCACGGACTTGTGACAGGCCGGGTTGGGCCGGTGCGGCGCCTGCGCAGTAATGTGGCCGCTTCGGGACTGCCACGGCACGGCGGGGCGATCGGCCCCCTACCGGTGCGACGATCCCCAGGGGGACAGCCCCGGGCGAGGCGGCGGGCGGGCCCGCACGGAACCGAGAGGTGGACTCAGTGAACTTGCGCGACCTGGTGTACGGGCTCTACGCCCGCCGGGTGGAGGCCCGCCTCGATCACACCCAGGTGCCCAAGCACATCGGTGTCATCCTCGACGGGAACCGGCGCTGGGCGAAGGCCTCCGGCGGCACGGCCGCCGAGGGACACCAGGCCGGTGCGGACAAGATCAAGGAACTCCTCGGCTGGTGCAGCGAGACCGACGTCGAAGTCGTCACCCTCTGGATGCTGTCCACCGATAACTTCGACCGGCCCGAGTCGGAGCTCATCCCGCTCCTCGGCATCATCGAGAACACCGTGCGCGACCTCGTGGCGGACGGCCGCTGGCGGGTCCACCACGTCGGCACGCTCGACCTGCTGCCCGCGCACACGCAGATGGTCCTCAAGGAGGCCGAGCAGGACACGGTCGGGGTCGACGGAATACTGGTCAACGTAGCCGTCGGCTACGGGGGCCGGCAGGAGATCGCGGACGCGGTGCGGTCACTGCTGCTCGACCACTCCTCGAAGGGCACCTCCTTCGAGGACCTGGCGGAGATCGTCTCGACCGACCTGATCTCCGAGCACCTCTACACCCGGGGCCAGCCCGACCCGGACCTGGTCATCCGGACCAGCGGCGAGCAGCGTCTGTCCGGCTTCATGCTCTGGCAGAGCGCGCACTCGGAGTACTACTTCTGCGAGGTCTTCTGGCCGGCGTTCCGCCGGGTCGACTTCCTGCGGGCCCTGCGTGACTACGCGGCCCGTCACCGCCGCTACGGCGGCTGACACCACACTCCCGGCGTCCCGCCCGCCCGCCCGGCCGGCCCCTGGCGCCCCGGGGGCGGCAGCGGAAGCCACCGTTCGGGTGGTGTTCCCGGCCGGTGGCCCCGTGTGCGGTGCGCTCTCCCACCCCGCCCGCCCCGGGCGGCATGGCTTCGCGTGTTCGAGGGAATACCCCTGACAGGTCGACGTCCGGTCAGGAACCAGGCGGACGTCGTCACCAAGTGAGCGGCGTCGAGTCCGCTCGCCCGGGAGGCCCTTTGCACACGAAGGACCGTACATACAGTGCGGCTGACGTCGAGGGCCGGCGCTCGGCCCGCGCAAGGTGGCCGAAGCCCGGTCCGTCCTCTCCCTTTGGGATGCTCCGCGACGTCGTCGCACCCCAACCTCGTCCGAGGGGGTACGTCCTTCCGTGGTGACCAGCACAAAGCGCCGCATGCCCGACAGGCGCACCTATGTTCTCGACACCAGCGTCCTGCTGGCCGATCCGAACGCCATGTCCCGGTTCGACGAGCACGAAGTCGTGCTCCCGATCGTCGTGGTCACGGAACTGGAGGCCAAACGGCACCATCCGGAGCTGGGGTACTTCGCCCGGCAGGCCCTGCGCCTGCTGGACGACTTCCGGGTCCGGTACGGCCGGCTGGACGCCCCGATCCCGCTCGGGGATCTGGGCGGGACGCTGCGCGTCGAACTCAACCATTCCGATCCCGGCGTACTGCCCGCCGGCTACCGGTTGGGGGACAACGACTCACGGATTCTCGCGGTCGCGCGCAACCTCCAGGCCGAGGGGTACGACGTCACGGTCGTCTCCAAGGACCTGCCGCTGCGCATCAAGGCGTCATCGGTCGGCCTCCTGGCCGAGGAGTACCGCGCCGAACTCGCCATCACCGACTCGGGCTGGACGGGGATGGGTGAACTGCCCCTCTCCGCCGAACAGGTGGACCTGCTCTTCGGGGAGGAGACGCTGTACGTCCCCGAGGCCGCCGATCTGCCCGTGCACACCGGTCTGGTCCTCCAGTCCGAGCGCGGGAAGGCGCTCGGCCGGGTGACGCCGGAGGGCAATGTCCGGCTCGTCCGCGGTGACCGGGAGGCCTTCGGCATCCACGGCCGCAGCGCCGAGCAGCGCATCGCCCTGGATCTGCTGCTGGACCAGGACGTCGGCATCGTCTCGCTCGGCGGCCGGGCCGGCACCGGTAAATCCGCCCTGGCGCTCTGCGCCGGTCTGGAGGCGGTGCTGGAGCGGGGGCAGCACAAGAAGGTGATGGTCTTCCGTCCGCTGTACGCGGTCGGCGGGCAGGATCTCGGCTATCTGCCCGGTTCCGAGGCCGAGAAGATGGGCCCCTGGGCGCAGGCCGTCTTCGACACGCTCTCGGCGGTCGCCGGGCGCGAGGTCATCGAGGAGGTCCTGGGGCGCGGGATGCTGGAGGTGCTGCCGCTCACCCACATCCGGGGCCGGTCGCTCCACGACGCCTTCGTGATCGTCGACGAGGCCCAGTCGCTGGAACGGAACGTCCTGCTGACCGTGTTGTCCCGGATCGGGGCGAATTCCCGGGTGGTGCTCACGCATGACGTGGCCCAGCGGGACAACCTCCGGGTCGGCCGGTTCGACGGAGTGGTCGCCGTGGTCGAGAAGCTGAAGGGCCATCCGCTCTTTGCGCACATCACGCTCACCCGGTCCGAGCGTTCCCCCATCGCCGCGCTGGTGACCGAAATGCTGGAGGAAGGCCAGATCTGACACGGGATAGGACAGTTGGTGCCGCCCGGCGAGCCAAGGAGCTTAGCCGGGCGGCACCGTGTTGCGGTGCCATTTCCGCAATTCACATGCTCCAAACGAGGTGTGAGCTTTCACACCCAACAGAGAATTGCTTCACGGCGTCCCGTTCCGGCAGAGTCTTGCTTCCGTCAGGCCCCGCATACGGCACCCCCGCACCTCCAGAGGTGCAACGCACTTCACAACTCAACAACCGCCGTCCGTATGCCGCCCGCGAGCACCACGCGGCGCTCCCTCCGGGGAGTCGCCCACCGGGCCCGTGCCTCCCGTGACCCAAGCAGTAGGGAGGCCAGCGTTCAGGGGCACGATTGCGCCCGCGAGGTCACCTAAGCGGGCGATGCTGGAAGGACACCGTGTGAGCCGGATCTCGGTCCGGGGGTTCGCCGTGGCATCTGCCACAGCGGTAACCACCGTAGGCGCCGTCGTAGGAGTTGCAGCGGGCAGTGCCCCTGCTGTCGACGACAACAACTTCGAGGCCACCGCAGCCGACGCCACGCTGCTCGCCGACATCCCCGCCGGCCAGCAGGCCCAGGTTCAGACCGCTTCACTGACGCAGCAGGCCGACGCCCAGGCGTCCGCGGCCGACGCGACGGCGAAGAAGTCCGCGGAGGAATCGGCCCGCATCCAGGCGGCCAAGGACGCCAAGACGAAGAAGCAGGCGGCCGAGGACCAGCTCGCGAAGGAGCGGCAGGAAAAGAAGGACAAAGAGGAGCGCGCCAGCCGTTCCGAGGTCCGCAGTGCCTCCTCCTTCGTCGCCAAGAGCTCGTACACGGTGGCCGAGATCCAGGCGATGGCGCGTCAGATCGTGCCCGCCGACCAGTTCCAGTGCTTCAGCAACATCGTGGACCACGAGTCGACGTGGAACTACCAGGTGAGCAACCCGTCCTCGGGTGCCTACGGCCTGGTCCAGGCGCTGCCCGGCTCGAAGATGGCGTCCGCCGGCGCCGACTGGCAGACCAACCCGGCCACGCAGATCAAGTGGGGCCTCAGCTACATGAACGGCCGCTACGGCAGCCCGTGCGGTGCCTGGTCCTTCTGGCTGGAGCACCACTCGTACTAGAACCCCAGGCGGTTCACGTCTCAACCTCTCGAAGCCCCGCACCGTCCTACGGTGCGGGGCTTCGCGCGTGTACGGTCATGCGGGACCGTTCCCGGGGGGAGCGGTGGGGAGCGCGGACGGGGGTAGAGGAACCGTTATGTCAAAACTGCCGGGATGGCTCGGACAACTGGGTGCTGAACTGACCAGGATGGGTGAGCGCCTGGAGGAACGCCGCGTCGAGGCCGACGACGAGGACGACAAGGCGGCGCACGAGGCTTCACCGGCGTCGGCCGGCAGGGAGCGGGGGGACGGGTCCGCGAAGGGCGCCGCCGACCATGTGCCGCCGCCGCCCGACTACGCCCCCTCGGTCGCCGCGCGCCCCGATCCGGTCGCCGCGATCCCCTGGGGGATGCGGGTCGCCGCGGAGGCCGGCTGGCGGCTGCTCGTGCTCGCGGGCACCCTCTGGGTGCTCATGCGGGTCATCAGCGCCGTACAGCTGGTGGTGCTGGCCTTCGTCGCCGCACTGCTCGTCACCGCGATGCTCCAGCCGACGGTCGCCCGGCTGAGGCGGTACGGGCTGCCGCGCGGCCTGGCCACCGCGGTCACCGCCGTCCTGGGCTTCGTGATCATGGGCCTGGTCGGCTGGTTCGTGGTCTGGCAGGTGATGGACAACATCGACACCCTCTCCGACAAGGTGCGCACGGGTATCGAGGACCTGAAGAACTGGCTGCTGGACAGCCCGTTCCACGTCACCGACCAGCAGATCAACGACGTCGCGAAGAACCTCAGCGACACCGTCGGCACCAACACCGAGGCCATAACCTCCGCAGGGCTCCAGGGCGTCACGGTGATGGTGGAGCTCCTCACCGGGATGCTGCTGGCGATGTTCTCCACGCTCTTCCTGCTCTACGACGGCAAGCGCATCTGGCAGTGGGTGCTGAAGCTCGTGCCCGCCCAGGCGCGGCCGGGCGTCGCCGGCGCCGGTCCACGCGCCTGGCGGACACTGACCGCCTATGTGCGGGGCACGGTCATAGTCGCGCTGATCGACGCGATCTTCATCGGCCTCGGGATCTACTTCCTCAATGTGCCGATGGCCGTACCGCTGGCCGTCTTCATCTTCCTCTTCGCCTTCATCCCGCTCGTCGGAGCGGTGGTCTCCGGGGCGCTGGCCGTGGTGGTCGCGCTGGTCACCGAGGGCGTGTTCACCGCGCTGATGGTGCTGGTGGTGGTCCTGGCGGTGCAGCAGATCGAGGGCCACATCCTGCAGCCGTTCATTCTGGGCCGCGCGGTGCGCGTGCACCCGCTGGCCGTGGTGCTCTCGGTCGCCGCGGGCGGCATGATCGCGGGCATCGGGGGTGCGGTCGTCGCGGTGCCGCTGGTCGCGGTCACCAATACCGTGGTCGGCTATCTGCGGTCGTTCGGGCAGGAGGAGTCCCGGCGCCACTCGCCGCCCCCGCACGGCTCGACGGCACTGGACGCGGCGCCGACCACGGCGCCCGGATCGCCGCCGGAGGACAGCGACGACGGCAGCGACAGGAAGCCGGTGGCGGACGCGCCGAAGGAACTCTGAACGGACGCAGAAAGAACGGACGCAGAAAGAACGGACGCGGAGAGAACGGACGCAGAAAGAAGGGCCCCGTGGACGGTCGGTCGTCCTCGGGGCCCTTCTCGTACAGGGGTACTGCGGGTGTTACTCGGCGAGAACGGCCTCGGCCTCAAGGGTCACGCCGACCGCCTGGATCACCGAGGCGATCTTGACGGCTTCCTGAATGGTCTCACGGTCCACGCCGGCCTTGCGCAGCACCTGCTCGTGGGAGTCCAGGCACTGGCCGCAGCCGTTGATCGCGGAGACGGCGAGCGACCACAGCTCGAAGTCGACCTTCTCCACGCCCGGCTTGCCGATCACGTTCATCCGCAGGCCCGCGCGGAGCGTCCCGTACTCCGGGTCCGACAGCAGGTGCCGGGTCCGGTAGAAGACGTTGTTCATCGCCATGATGGCGGCGGCCGACTTCGCGGCGGTGTACGCCTCCGCGGAGAGGTTGGCCTTCGCCTCCGGCTCCAGCTCGCGCAGCACCTTCGGCGAGCGCGAGGCGATCGCGCAGGCGAGGACGGTGCCCCAGAGCTGCTGCTGCGGCAGTTCGCTGTTCCCGATGACCGAACCGAGGTTCAGCTTCAGGTCCTTGGCGAAGTCCGGAACGGCGGCCTTCAGTTCGTCGAGTGCCATAGCGGTGTCAGCTCACTCGCCCGAGAGGAGCGCGACCGGGTCCAGGGTGGTCTCGCCCTTGGTCCAGTTGCAGGGGCACAGCTCGTCGGTCTGCAGGGCGTCGAGGACCCGCAGGACCTCCTTGGGGTTACGGCCCACGGAACCGGCGGTCACCATCGTGAACTGGATCTCGTTGTTCTGGTCGACGATGAAGACGGCGCGCTGCGCGAAGCCGTCCTCGCCCTCGATGCCGAGGTCCCGCATGAGCTCGTGCTTCGAGTCGGCCAGCATCGGGAACGGCAGGTCGGTCAGGTCCGGGTGGTCCTTGCGCCAGGCGTGGTGCACGAACTCGGAGTCACCGGAGAAGCCGAGAACCTGGGCGTCACGGTCGGCGAACTCCTCGTTCAGCTTCCCGAACGCGGCGATCTCGGTGGGGCACACGAAGGTGAAGTCCTTCGGCCACGCGAAGACGATCTTCCACTGACCCTCGTAGGTCTTGTGGTTGATCTGCTCGAACTCCTTGCCGCTCTCCAGCGAAACACAAGCAGTCAGGTCGAACTCGGGGAACTTGTCACCGACAGTGAGCACGCGCTCTCCTTGCAGCGTAGGAATTCCCTTTTTGGGGGAGTTCCTGAGGGTTGGACGAGCCCCACTGTGGCACAGAGTGCATTGATCACGGAAATAGCTACACTCGGTCGTGATGATCGGAGGTGCCTATCAGTGGCGCAGATGAACCAGGGCAACCGGCCCAAACAGCCCAGTCTCTCGCAGCTGCGCGCCTTCGCGGCGGTGGCGGAACAACTGCACTTCCGGGACGCGGCGGCGGCAATCGGGATGAGTCAGCCCGCGCTCTCCGGGGCCGTGTCGGCCCTGGAGGAGGCACTCGGTGTCCAGCTCATCGAGCGTACGACGCGCAAGGTACTGCTCTCGCCGGCCGGTGAGCGGCTCGCCGTGCGGGCCCGCGCCGTGCTGGAGGCCGTCGGCGAGCTGATGGAGGAGGCCGAGGCGGTGCGGGCGCCCTTCACAGGGGTGCTCAGGCTCGGCGTGATCCCGACCGTCGCCCCGTATCTGCTGCCGACCGTGCTGCGGCTCGTCCACGACCGCTACCCGGACCTCGACCTCCAGGTCCACGAGGAACAGACCTCGTCGCTCCTGGAGGGACTCGCCGCGGGGCGGCTCGACCTGCTGCTGCTCGCGGTTCCGCTCGGGATGCCCGGGGTGACCGAACTCCCTCTCTTCGAGGAGGACTTCGTCCTGGTGATGGAGCGCAGCCACTGGCTCGGCGGCCGGGCCGACATCCCGCGCGAGGCGCTGCGGGAGCTGCCGCTGCTGCTCCTGGACGAGGGGCACTGCCTGCGCGACCAGGCCCTCGACATCTGCCGGGAGGCGGGCCGTACCGAGGGCGCGCCGGTCACCACGACCGCGGCCGGGCTCTCCACGCTGGTGCAGCTCGTGGCCGGCGGGCTCGGGGTGACGCTGCTGCCGCGCACCGCGGTGACCGTCGAGACCGCCCGCAACGAGGCGCTGACCACCGGCTACTTCGCGGATCCGGCGCCCGCCCGGCGGGTGGCGCTGGGGATACGGACGGGGGCGGCCCGGCACGAGGAGTTCGAGGAGTTCGCGGGGGCGCTGCGCGGGGCGATGGCGAAGCTGCCGGTGCGCGTGGCGACGGCCGGCCGGACCTGAGCACAGGCCCGGCCGGCCGGTCTCACTCGCTGCGCAGCCCGTCGGAGCGCATCATGCGCCACAGCGGCGGCAGGGAGAACAGAGTGACCAGGAGGATGAGGGCGGCCCCCGCTCCCACCATCGGCAGGAACAGCCACCAGCCGGTCACCTCCTTGCCGACCATCCAGCACAGGGTGGCACCGAGGGCGAGGCCGCCCGCCACGGCCACCGCGAGCCCGATGACCACCGGGACGGCGGTCTGCCACAGCACCGACCAGCCGAGGGTGGTCCGGCGGGTGCCGAAGGCGACCAGGACCGACAGCAGCCGCTTGCGCTCCCGCAACTGCTCCAGCTGGGAGACCAGCATGGACGCGGCGATCAGCAGCAGCGTGGCGGTCGCGCCGACCTGCAGACCGGTCTGGATGCTCGCGTACTGCCGGTCGCGCTCGACCGAGTTGATGGTGGCCAGGCGCATGCCGGGGTCGAGCCGCGCCGCCGTGTTGCGTACGTACTCGGCGGCGTCCGGGACGTCCTCGTCGATGCGGATCTGCGAGACGGTCGAGGCTCCCGGCAGGGTCTGTGCGTCGATCGCCCCCGGCGTGACCAGGATCCCTGAGTGTTCCTCGCCCATCGGGTCGGTCCGGGCCCTGACGGTCCGGGAGCCGGCCGGCAGCGTCCAGTGCAGCGGCTTGCCCCGGCCGTAGGTGTCGAACTCGATCACCTTGCCCTTGCGGGCGGTCCGGTCGACCCAGCCGGCCTGCCCCTTGTCGACGGGGTGGGAGACGAAGGTGTCGCCGTCCCGGCAGGACGTGATCCGGGCGAGCTCGCGCAGGGTCGCGCAGTCCCCGATGGTGAACGAGGTGGTGGGCTGGATCTCGTCGTCCTTGTACGTTCCCGGCTTGGTCGCGTACGCCTCGACCGTGCCGATGACCTGGATGACGCCCTCGGTGGCGCGGAACTCCTTGATCGAGTGCAGGGCGGCGTCGCCCCTGACGATCTCGGACTGGGCGTAGAACTGGGCGCGGGACGGGTCCTGTCCGGTGATCCTGTTGAAGTCGTCGTTCATCGCGGCGAACAGCATCTGGAGGGCCACCGCACCGGCCACGGCGACGGTGACGCCGCTGACCGCGCGGGAGGCCGCCCCGCTGCTCAGCTGGAGCCGGCGGGTGGCCAGCTGCCAGGGGACCGGGCCGCCGCGCAGCCGGTTGACGCAGGCCTCGACCAGCCAGGGCAGGAGCAGGGCCAGCCCGACCAGGACCAGCACCGCGCCTCCGGCGACCGGGTACGGGTTGACGGGGCCGTACTCCTCGACCTTGCCGGTGAGTCCGAAGACCGCGAGCCCGGCGACCGGCAGCAGCAGCCGCCACCAGAGGCGGCGCCTGCCGCCGCGGCTGTTGCGCACGACGCCGAGCGGCTCGATCACCACGGACCGCATGGCCACCAGGGTGACGAGCACCGCGATGAGCGGAACGGCGAGGGCGATCAGCACGCACAGCCGGGCGTCGGGGGCCAGGTCGGACGGGAAGGCGCTGGCGTCCCAGACCTCGACGTGCCCGACGAACCGGCGCCCCGTCAGGAACACGGCCACTCCGATGAGGAGGCCGAGCACCGAGCCGAAGAGCGCCTCACCGGCCGCGATCCTCCGGGTCATCCGGATGTCCGTACCGACCAGGCGCAGGGCGGCGAGCCGGCGGTCGCGGCGGTCGCCTCCGAAGCGCACGGCGGTGGCGATGAAGATGGCCACGGGGGCCAGCAGCACCACACAGATCATGATGACCAGCACGATGAGCATCGGCGGCAGCGGATCGGACGGTCCGGGGTCGCCGTATCCGGCGATCCGGTGGCCGCCCGCCGCGCTGGTCAGGGTGTCGCTGCCGGCGTAGAACCAGAGCTCGCCGGGCGAGCGCAGCCCCGCCTGCGTGATCGTGTCGGTCACCTTGTACGGCAGCCGCTCCTTGAGCAGCGCGTTCTCCGGGGCGTCGAGGAGTTTCCGGAGCGCGGGGGAGACCGCCATCTCGCCGGGGGCGGGGAAGGCGGCGATACCCGGGGGGACGACCGGGTGGCCGCCGTCCGCGCGCATGAGGAATCCCGTGATGGAGCGGTCGCGGAACTCGGTGCTCGCTTGTATCCGCAGGACCGTGCTGTCCGACTTCTTCGCCGAGGCGTCGGGGGAGTCGGAGATCTTGGTCTCGGAGCGGGCCTGGTCCCGGGCGGACCGTTCGTCGAGCATGTGCGGCACGGAAGCCGCGGTGAGCAGCAGTGCCACGCCGAGTCCCACGCCGACGGCGGTGAGCAGCGTGCGGGTCCAGCCCTCGCGGCCGCCGCCGGCGGCGAACCGGATGCCGAGCGCGAGATCGCGCAGCCAGGGAGCGGTGCGGGAGCGGGGTCCCCGAGGAGGCGCCGGGGCGGCCGGGGGCCTCTTCTCGTCGAGCAGCGTCATGCGGCGTGCTCCAGGTCGCGGGCCCGGCCGTCGCGGACGGTGACATCGCGGTCGGAGTAGGCGGCGACCCGGGCCTCGTGGGTCACCAGGACCACGGCGACGTTGGCGGACCTGGCCGTCTCGGTGAGCAGCTGCATGACGCGCTCGCCGTTGAGGGAGTCCAGGGCGCCGGTCGGCTCGTCCGCGAAGATCACCTTCGGGGAGGCGGCCAGTGCGCGGGCCACGGCGACGCGCTGGCCCTGGCCGCCGGACACCTCGCCGGGGCGCTTGGCACCGAGGTCCTCGACCTCCAGGCGCTCCATCCACTCCAGGGCGGTGCGCTCGGCGGCCTTGCGCCGGGTGCCGTTCAGCCGGAGAGGCAGGGCCACGTTCTCCACGCAGGTCAGCTCGGGGACGAGCTGGCCGAACTGGAACACGAAGCCGAACTCGCTGCGGCGCAGGGCGCTGCGCTCGGCGTCGGACATCGCGGACAGCTCGCGGCCGGCGTAGGTGATGGTGCCGGTGTCGGGGGTGATGATCCCGGCGAGGCAGTGCAGCAGGGTGGACTTGCCGGAGCCGGAGGGGCCCATCACGGCGACGACCTCGCCGGGGTGGACGGAGAACGAGGCGCCGTCGAGCGCGGGGGTCGACCCGTAGGTCTTGTGCAGGTCGTGGGCGGTGAGCAGGGAGCCGGCGGGGGTCACGGGGCCACCACCTCGGCGAGCTTGTCGAGCCGTGCGGCGGTCAGTTCCAGCCAGCGCAGATCCGCTTCGAGGTGGAACAGGGCGTGGTCGCAGATCAGCTGGTCGGCGAGGTCGCCCCGGCGCTTGCGGTCGGTGAGGATACGCATCAGGCGCAGGTGCTCGGAGCGCTGGGCGTCCAGCACGTCGGCGGCGCTGCGGCCGGTGAGCATGGCCAGGACGACCTTGGTGTACAGGGTCGACTGGAGGTACGGCTCCGGCTTCTCCGGCTGCGCCAGCCAGGCGGTGACATCGGTGATGCCGGCGTCGGTGATGGCGTAGCGCTTGCGCTCGGGACCGCCGCCGGTCTCCACACCGTCGACCTCGACGAGGCCGTTCTTGAGGAGCCGGGACATGGTCGAGTAGACCTGTCCGTAGTGCAGCGGGCGGTCGTGACCGAACTTCTCGTCGAAGGTCCGCTTCAGGTCGTAACCGTGGCGGGGACCGGACTCAAGGAGTCCGAGCAGGGTGTGGCCGATAGACATGCGGAGCACTGTACACGGCGTGTATACCTGGTGTGTATACCGGCTGTTCCGTGATCCGCGGGCCCGGCCCCGCGGCCGGGGGCCGGAGTCATTCCGGCCCGGGAGCCTTCGGCGGACGCCCCCGGCGCGGGATCGGCGCCGCCCCGCCCGGCAGCCGGCCCGCCTCCGCGAGCGCCCGCCGCAGCAGGAACTCGATCTGCGCGTTCGCGCTGCGCAGCTCGTCCGACGCCCAGCGCGCCAGTGCGTCGTGTACCGCGGGGTCCAGCCGCAGCAGCATCTGCTTGCGCTGCTGCGGCTGCGGCGGTCGGCGCCGCGGCGTTTCCCCGGTCACTGGTAGAGGGTGCCCGTGTTGAGGACCGGCTGCACCGCGCGGTCACCGCACAGGACCACCATCAGGTTGCTCACCATGGTCGCCTTCCGTTCCGCGTCGAGCTCGACGATGTCCTGCTCGGCGATCCGGGTGAGTGCCATCTCGACCATGCCGACGGCGCCCTCCACGATCTGCTGCCGCGCCGCGACCACGGCGCCGGCCTGCTGGCGCTGGAGCATCGCGGAGGCGATCTCGGGGGCGTACGCGAGATGGCTGAAGCGCGACTCGATGATCCGCACGCCTGCGGCCTGCACCCGTGCCGTCAGTTCCACGGCCAGCTTCTCGGTGATCTCCTCGGCGTTGCCCCGCAGCGAGAGGCCGCCCTCGTCGTGGGCGTCGTACGGGTACTCGATCGCGATGTGCCGGACGGCCGCCTCGGTCTGGGTGGCGACGAACTCCAGGAAGTCGTCGACCTCGAAGAGGGCCTGCGCGGTGTCCTCGACCTTCCAGACGACGATCGCGGCCAGCTCGATCGGGTTGCCGTAGGCGTCGTTGACCTTGAGGACCGCGGTCTCGTGGTTGCGGACCCGGGTGGAGATCTTGCGGCTGGAGGTCAGCGGGTTGATCCAGCGCAGACCGTCGGAGCGGATCGTGCCCACGTACCGGCCGAAGAGCTGGATGACCCGGGCCTCGCCCGGTGCGACCATCTTCACACCGCCCATGCAGAAGAACGAGGCGATGGCGAGCAGCACTCCGAGGACGCAGACCGGGATGCCGACGCCGTTGTTCCCGTTCGACCCGACGACGCCGCCGACGATGGCGAGACCGACGCCGACGATCACCCCGATCACCGTCAGCAGCAGCCCGAGGCCACCCGCGATGCTGTGTGCCGTCGTCTCGCGGACCTGCGGTTCCGGCATCTGTGGCGCGTCCGGCGTGAGGTCGGCCGACGGCGCGGTGGGTGTGGTCGGAACCTGTGGATCGGTCATGGAATCCCCCGTTTGTGCGGGCTAGCTCAGCGCTAGCAATGTGATTACACATTAACTGATGCGGCAACCTTGCGCACCCCTCGTGAGTCGGTTCCCTTGAAGGCAGGTGCTGATTGTCACGTCCGGAAAAGGGTGGATCGTTGGCTTTCTGTCCTTGCCAACGGTGTTAGCTGGCAGGTCCGAGCTGATCCGGTCGAGCAGAGAAACGGGAGCAACACAGCAATGGGTCGAGCGGATGCGCGACGAGCCCAGCGGCACGGGTCGCGGCGGGCCGTGAAGAGCGGCGGCATACGCAGACTCTTCACCTGGCGAAAACTACTGGGCACGGCCTTCGGGATCTGCCTGCTGGGCATGGGCGCGTTCGCCGTGCTCTACATGGTCGTGCAGGTGCCGGCGGGCAACGCACAGGCCAAGCTCCAGGCCAACGTCTACAAGTACTCCGACGGCACGCTGCTGGCCCGGACCGGCGAGGTCAACCGGGAGATCGTGAGCCTCGCCGAGGTGCCCAAGGACGTTCAGCGGACCTTTGTCGCCGCCGAGAACAAGTCCTTCTACGACGACCACGGCGTCGACTTCAAGGGCACCGCCCGCGGCCTGATCAACACCGTTTCCGGCAAGGGCAAGCAGGGTGGCTCGACCATCACCCAGCAGTACGTCAAGAACTACTACCTCGACGCGGACCAGACGGTCACCCGCAAGCTCAAAGAGCTGGTCATCTCGCTGAAGGTCGACCGCAACAGGAGCAAGTCCGAGATCCTCGCCGGGTACATCAACACCAGCTACTACGGCCGCGGCGCCTACGGGATCCAGGCCGCGGCACAGGCGTACTACGGCAAGGACGCCAAGGAACTGAACGTGCCCGAGGGCGCCTACCTCGCAGCCCTGCTCCAGGCCCCGAGCCAGTACGACTGGGCCGTCGCCACCGACAACGGGAAGGCGCTCGTCAAGGAGCGCTGGAACTACGTGCTGAACAACATGGTCGACGAGAAGTGGCTGGACGCCGGGGCGCGCCAGGAGATGAA
Source organism: Streptomyces sp. NPDC087428 (assembly GCF_044744085.1). Lineage (NCBI taxonomy): Bacteria > Bacillati > Actinomycetota > Actinomycetes > Kitasatosporales > Streptomycetaceae > Streptomyces > Streptomyces sp. NPDC087428. The sequence continues at coordinate 486,619 of NZ_JBIUXR010000003.1, read as the reverse complement.
GTTCGAGATCCCGAAGACCCCGAAGCCGGCGGAGGGGCTCTCCGGCCAGAAGGGCTACATCGTCAACGCGGCCCGCGCGGCGGTGCAGAAGCAGGAGAACATCACCGACGCGCAGTTCGACGCCGGCGGCTGGACGATCACCGTCAACATCGACCGGAAGAAGCAGCAGGAGCTGGAGAAGTCGGTCAAGACCAAGCTGACCGACAACCTGGACACCAAGGGCCGCAAGCTCGACCAGGACGTCCAGGCCGGTGCGGCCTCGGTCAACCCGAAGACCGGAGCCGTCGTCGCCCTGTACGGCGGACGCGGCCTGACCGAGCACTGGACGTCGAACGCCACCCGGCGCGACTACCAGCCCGCCTCCACCTTCAAGCCGATCATCCTCGCGGCCGCGCTCGACCAGGAGTCGCAGACCCAGGACGACCAGCGGATCACCGCCAACACCCGCTACGACGGCACCAGCAAGCGCCCGGTCAAGGGCAGCGACATCGGCTTCGCGCCGGAGAACGAGGACGACCAGGACTACGGCCAGGTCACCGTCCAGACCGCGATGAACAAGTCCATCAACTCCGTCTTCGCGCAGATGGGCGTGGACGTCGGCATGGACCGCGTGATGCAGACCGCGGGCAAGCTCGGCATGGACGTGAAGGGGCTCGAAGCGGTACCGGCGCAGACGCTCGGCTCCATGGGCGCGAGCCCGATGGAGATGGCCGGGATCTACGCGACCCTCGACAACCACGGCAAGAAGGTCACCCCGCAGATCCTGAAGTCCGCCCAGAAGCAGGGATCCTCGGCGATCGAGGTGCCCGACGCGATCGGCGACCAGGTGATCACGCGCCAGGCCGCGGACTCCGTGACCTCCGTGCTGACCGGTGTGGTCGACGACGGTACGGCCCACCAGGCGGTGCGCAGCGCCGAGGGACTGGCCGACCAGCAGATCGCGGGCAAGACCGGCACCTCGGACGACAACAAGTCGGCCTGGTTCACCGGCTACACCCCGAACCTCGTCACCTCGGTGGGCCTCTTCGGTGAGGCGGCTTTCGATCGCACCAATGACGACGGCAAGAAGGTGCACAAGTCCGGCCAGGTGCCCCTGAAGGGCGCCGGAGGCGGCGGCAGGGTCAACGGCGGTGGCTTCCCGGCCGAGGTCTGGGCGGACTTCACCGCTCAGGCGATGGGCAATCCGGGCAAGTTCGACCTCGACACCGACATGGGCGCGGCGGTCACCCCGCCGCCGGACACCAGCTCGCCGAGCCCGTCGACCTCGCCCTCCGACAAGGCCTCGCCCCCGGACACGCCGTCCAGCCCGCCCGCGTCGTCCGCTCCGCCGAAGGAGTCCGATCCCCCGTCGACTCCGCCGCCGGCCACCCCGTCGGGTGACCCGACGAGCGACCCGCCCCCCGACCCGTCGACCGATCCGGGTCCCACCGACACGGCCGACCCCCCGCTGACCCCGGGGGACAACCGGCCGAACAGTGAGAACAGCGTGCCGCGCTGACCATCGGAACGCCGGAACGGGCGGTGTACGAGGAGAACTCCTCGTACACCGCCCGTTCCGGCGTTCCGGCGGCCGGGATCAGCCGCCGTTGACCTTCTTCGCGACCCGGTCGCCGAGGTCCTTGTCCACGTTGCGCCAGTACTGCAGCGCCCGGTCCAGGACCGGTCGGCTCACACCGTCCAGGAGATGGCCGGAAATGTTCGACACCAGCCGCTCGCGTGCCGCGTCGTCGAGGACGGTGCGCACCATGGTGCCCGCCTGGCCCCAGTCGTCGTCGTCCCGGCGCAGCGTGTACGCCTCGTGCACCATCTCGCCCGCCGTGGCCCAGCCGGCCGGCTCGCCGAAGCGGTCGGTGTCCGCCGCCGGACCGCCGTACGAGTTCGGGGCGTAGACCGCGCCCGTGCGCGACGGCTCGTACCGCATCGCGCCGTCCTTCGCGTACGAGTTGCGCGAGAAGCGCGGCCGGTTCGGCGGGAGCTGCGCGTAGTTCGCGCCGATCCGGTACCGGTGGGTGTCCGGGTACGAGAAGAGCCGGCCCAGCAGCATCTTGTCGGGCGACGGACCGATGCCGGGCACCAGGTTCGACGGCTCGAAGGACGCCTGCTCGATGTGGACGAAGAAGTCCTCTGGGTTCTCGTTCAGCGTCATCCGGCCGACCTCGGTCAGCGGGTAGTCGCCGTGCGGCCAGACCTTGGTCAGGTCGAACGGGTTGAACCGGTAGTCCGGGGCGTCGTCGAACGGCATGATCTGGACCGAGAGCGTCCAGCTCGGGTGGTCGCCGCGCTTGATCGAGTCGAACAGGTCCCTGCGGTGCACGTCACCGTCGGTCCCGGCCATCGCGTCGGCGTCGTCCTGGGTGTAGAACTCGATGCCCTGGTCGGTCTTGAAGTGGTACTTGACCCAGAACCGCTCGCCGCCCGCGTTCACCCACATGTAGGTGTGCGAGCTGAAGCCGTCCATGTTGCGGTACGTCTTCGGGATGCCCCGGTCGCCCATCAGCCACGTCACCTGGTGCGCGGACTCGGGGGAGAGGGTCCAGAAGTCCCACTGCATGTCGTGGTCGCGCACCGCGCTGTCGGGGCGGCGCTTCTGCGAGCGGATGAAGTCCTGGAACTTCATCGGGTCCCGTACGAAGAAGACCGGCGTGTTGTTGCCGACCATGTCGTAGTTGCCGTGCTCGGTGTAGAACTTCAGCGCGAAACCGCGGGGGTCGCGCCAGGTGTCGGGGGAGCCCTGTTCGCCGGCGACCGTGGAGAAGCGGGCCAGCATGGCGGTCTGCTTGCCCGGCTGGAAGAGGTCGGCCTTGGTGAACTGGCTGACGTCGTTGGTCACCTGGAAGACGCCGTACGCGCCGGACCCCTTGGCGTGGACCACGCGCTCGGGGACCCGTTCACGGTTGAACTGGGCCATCTTCTCGATGAGGTAGTGATCCTGGAGCAGGATCGGGCCGTCCGTCCCGACGGTGAGCGAGTGTTCGTCGCTCTCCACCGGGATTCCGGCGTTGTTCGTGGTGTAAGGGGCGTTCTTGGTCCTGGGTTCCTCGGCCACGAGCGTCCTCCCGTCGGTGGGGGTATCGGTCAGGTCGCGTCGTACACGACTGAAGTCAATCCCGCCGACAGGAGGTCGGCAACATTTGGATACCGTCCGTGACGGTCCCCGTGCGGGGCCCGGCTACTGCCCCCGCGTCGGCATCTCGAACCAGACGACCTTGCCCGTCGACAAGCGCGTCGCACCCCACCGCCGGGCCAGCCGGTTCACCAGGAACAGCCCGCGGCCGCCCTCGTCCATGTCCCGCGCGCGGCGCTGACGGGGCAGCTGCGGGGAGTCGTCGCCGACCTCGCAGCGCAGGATGTCGGTCCGCAGCAGCCGCAGCGTCACCGGCCGCTCCGCGTACCGCACGGCATTGGTCACCACCTCGCTGACCAGCAGCTCCACCGAGTCCGACATGTCGTCCAGACCCCATCGGCTGAGGGCGCGGCGGGCCAGCCTGCGGGCCCGGCCCGGGGCGGAGTCCTCCGGTTCCAGGAACCAGTACGCGACGTCGCTCGGCGCGATCCCGTCGAAGCGGGCGGCCAGCAGCGCGATGTCGTCGTCCCGGTCGCCGGGGCCCAGCATGTCCAGCACGTCGTCGCAGAGGGCCTCCAGCGGCGGCGAGTGGTCGGGGCCGGTCAGCCGGGCGGTGGTGGCGAGCCGCTCGCGCAGCTGCTCGATGCCGGTCCAGACGTCCCGCAGCCGCGACTCCACCAGGCCGTCGGTGTACAGGAGCAGGGTGGCGCCCGCGGGCGCGTCCAGCTCCACGGCCTCGAAGTCCACTCCGCCGACGCCGATCGGGGCGCCGGGCGGTACCCGCAGGACCTCGGCACGGCCGCCGAGGTGGAGCAGCACGGGCGGCGGGTGGCCGGCGTTGGCGATGGTGATGCGGTGCGCGACCGGGTCGTACACCGCGTACAGGCAGGTAGCCATGCGGTCGCTGCCGAGCCGCTGCGCCTGTTCGTCCAGGTGGTGCAGCACCTCCTGCGGCGGCAGGTCGAGCCCGGCCAGGGTCTGCGCGGTGGTGCGGAGCTGGCCCATGATCGCGGCGGAGGTCATGGAGTGGCCCATGACGTCGCCCACGACCAGGGCGACCCGGCTGCCGGGCAGCGGGATCGCGTCGTACCAGTCGCCGCCGACCCGGGCCGTCTCCGCGGCGGGGAGATAGCGGGAGGCGAGCCGGACCCCGGTGGGCTGGGGCAGCGAGTCGGGCAGCATGGTGCGCTGGAGCTCGTCGGCGATGTAGGCCTCGCGCCCGTACAGCACGGCCTTGTCGATGCCCAGCGCGGTGTGCGTCGCCAGTTGGGCCGCGACCAGCAGGTCGTTGGCCTCGAACGGCGGGCGCTCGGTCCCGCGCAGGAAGACGGCCGCGCCGATCACCCGGCGCCGGCCGCGCAGCGGGGCCAGGATCGCCCGGTGCCCGGACGGCACCGTACGGCCGGCGCCGAGCAGCTCGGGCAGGGCGGCACGGGCCGCGGCGGAGTCACCGAAGACGGGCCGCACCCCGCGCAGCACCTCGGCCAGCGCACCGCCGGGGCGGACCTCGCACAGTTCGGCCGCGGGTGTCAGATCGGTCTGCGGGTCGATGGCGGCCGGCCTGAGCCGCTCGCTCTCCGACATGCCCTCGGTGATCTCGTCGCTCAGCCGCAGCCGGTCGGAGCGGCGCAGCCGCAGCACGAACGGGTTGACGGGACGCTCGTCGCCGACCGGCAGCGGGTCGCGGAGGTAGACCAGTATGGCGTCGGAGAACGTCGGCACGCTGGCCCGGCACAGGCCCAGGACGATCTCGTCGAGATCTATCCCGCGGGCGATGCGGCGGGTCGCGGCACCCACGAAGCGGAGCCGGTCGCCCTCGCGGCGGGCCGCCGCCTGTGGGTCGGGGCCTGCCGCGGGGCCGGGCCCGGCAGCGGCCGGGCCGGGGCCCTTGGCCGGGGTCGGGATCGCTTTGGCGGCAGCGGCGGGCGCCGACGCGGCGTCCCGCTGCCGCGGCCGGGTGCGTTCCTGCGAGCGGGCGGCGAGAGGCTGCCGGCCTTCGTGGGAGGTGGGGTGCTCCGTCACGCTTGGGGTTCCGTCCGTCCGGGCCGGTTGTATGAGGCAATCACCTTGTGGGGCGCTACTGTGCCCCGGCATGAGCGGCAATAACAACGGCTGACATCGCATGCCCCGGAACAGCGGGCCGAAACCGGACGTCCGTGAACGGGAGCGGTGACAACGTTTTCTACGGTGGAGCGGCGAGCGGTGAGCACGTCTCCACCCCCTCGTAGTGGCTCATGCGATTCGGGCAACTCGTGCGACTCATACGACTGATGCGGGTCATGAAGCGTGCGACCAGTGCGATGACTTGATGATTTACGGTCAGCTCGTGTGCGGCGCCCGCCGGTTGGGGCGGATCGGCCGTCCTCGGGACGATCCTACGTTTGTCCCCACGGGGTGCATCAAGGGTCTCACGACGGCATGGCGGAGGGGGTGCGGTACCAGTCATCCGGAAGCCGGTCCCAGTCGTCCGGAAGCGCCGGTACCCGCCAGTGCGGATCGGGCCGCCAGTCCTCCCAGCCGTCCCGGAACGGCGCTCCCCAGTCGCGGATCACCCCGACCGCGGCGCGGCCCGCCTCCCGCACCCGCCGCGCGGTCTCGGGGGTCATCAGGCCGACCCGCTGGGCCTGGGCGAACTCGTCCTCGTCCCGCCAGAGCCAGCTGCGGTCCGGGTAGACGGAGATGTCGAGGAAGTGGTCCTCCGAGTCGATGCCGCCGGCCCAACGGGTACGCGGCTCCTCCAGGTTCACGTACCAGCTGCGGAACTGCCAGCCGGTCTCCCAGAACAGCCACACCGACCACGGCTCGCCCGGCCGGGCCAGCTTCAGCACCCCGTTGCCCAGCCAGGGCGAGCGGGCGGTGGTGCGCGGCGAGGTGTACCGGGTGGCGAGCGGCTCCGCGTGCACCTCGGTGCCGTCCGCCAGTACCGGCTTCACACACTCGGTGCCGGGCGCCACCCAGACGGCGAGCAGGTCCTCGGTGTCCTGGGCGACGGTCACGGGGCGGCAGATGTGTACCGGGTTCGGCGCCCGGCCGGGCGCCGAACCCCGCCGCAGCGGTCCGTTGCCGCGGTAGCGCCACAGGATCTGATCACCCGGCGCCCAGCGCTCGGTCTCTCCCGTACCTGTCATGGAGGGATCTTACGACCTGGTCCACGGCAACCAGCGGGTTCCCGACGCCCCGGGACCCAGCCTCCGGCACTGTCGTCGGCCCATGGCGCCCCGCGTCACGGACGGGTCATCCGCAGCACGTCCAGCGCCTCGTCGAGCTGCTCCACGGTGAGGTCCCCGCGCTCGACGTAGCCGGAGGCCAGCACCACCTCGCGGATCGTCAGGCGCTCCGCGAGGGACTTCTTGACGACCTTCGCCGCCTCCTCGTACCCGATGTACTTGTTCAGCGGGGTGACGACGGACGGGGAGGACTCCGCGTACTCCCTGGCCCGCTCCACGTTCGCGGTGATCCCGTCGACCGTGCGGTCCGCGAGCAGCCGGGAGACGTTGGCGAGCAGCCGCACCGACTCCAGCAGGTTCTTCGCGATGACCGGGAGCATCACGTTCAGCTCGAAGTTGCCGGCGGCCCCCGCCGTCGCGACCGTCGCGTCGTTCCCCATCACCTGGGCGGCGACCATCAGCACGGCCTCTGGAATGACCGGATTCACCTTCCCCGGCATGATCGACGAGCCCGGCTGGAGGTCGGGGAGGCTGATCTCCGCCAGTCCGGTGCGCGGCCCCGAGGCCATCCAGCGCAGGTCGTTGGAGATCTTGGTGAGCGAGACCGCGACGGTACGGAGCTGGCCGGAGGTCTCCACGAGACCGTCCCGCGCGCCCTGCGCCTCGAAGTGGTCCCGGGCCTCGGTGAGCGGCAGCCCGGTGACGCGGGCGACCTCGGCGATCACGGCGGCCGAGAAGCCGGGCGGGGTGTTGATGCCGGTGCCGACGGCCGTGCCGCCCAGCGGCAGCTCGGCGAGGCGGGGGAGCGAGGCGTGCAGCCGTTCGATGCCGTGGCGGATCTGCGCGGCATACCCGCCGAACTCCTGGCCCAGGGTCACCGGGGTGGCGTCCATCAGGTGGGTGCGCCCCGACTTCACGACCGCCGCGAACTCGACGGACTTGCGCTCCAGGGCGGCCGCGAGGTGGTCCAGGGCGGGGATCAGCTCGCCGGTCACCGCGCCCGTCGCGGCGATGTGGATGGACGACGGGAAGACGTCGTTGGAGGACTGCGAGGCGTTGACGTGGTCGTTGGGGTGGACCTCGCGGCCGAGGCGCTCGGTGGCGAGGGTGGCCACCACCTCGTTGGTGTTCATGTTCGACGAGGTGCCGGAGCCGGTCTGGAAGACGTCGATCGGGAAGTGCGCGTCCCAGCGCCCCTCCGCGACCTCGGCCGCGGCGTCCTGGATGGCCTGGGCGATCTCCGGGTCGATCACCTCCAGATCGGCGTTCACCTTGGCGGCAGCGGCCTTGATGCGGGCCAGGGCCTCGATGTGGGCCCGCTCCAGGCGCTGTCCGGAGATCGGGAAGTTCTCCACGGCCCGCTGGGTCTGGGCCCGCCACCTGGCGTCCGCGGGGACCCTGACCTCGCCCATCGAGTCGTGCTCGACGCGGTACTTCCCGTCGGCCGCCGTGCCGTCGTCCCGGCCCTGTACGTCGTTCATGCGCGTTCAACCTCCGTTGGACATGAAAAAAAGATGAGCACTTGTCTTGTTCTATGTATTCCCAAGTCGCCTACCGACCAGTAAATACCGTGGGTAACAACAATCTCGGGAGGCGCAATGAGGCGCACAGGGTTCAGACTCCGATGTACCGTCGCGGCCGTCGCCGCCACGGCGGCGGCACTGGGCGGGATGACCGCGGCCGCCGGACCGGCGGGCGCGGCGCAGTCCGGTACCACCGCCACCTCATCCACCGCACTGTCGCCGGAACTGGAGGCCGTCCGCGCCACCGAGGCCACCCGGCTGTACGGCGACCCGGCCGAGCGCCCGCTCGCCGACCGCAAGACCGGGCTGATCTCGCTCGGCGACAGCGAGATCTCGGGCGAGGGCGTCGGCACGTACGAACCGGGCACCAACGGCCCCGACAACTGGTGCCACCGCTCGCCCGACTCCGCCATCCACCGCACCGGCATCCCGGCCGACGTCACGTACAACGTCTCCTGCTCCGGCGCGTACACCGGGAACATCGTCATCGGCGGTTCGAAGCAGTACGCCGACGAACTGGTGCAGAGCGACAACCTCGCCATCAAGGCGCGCAACACCCGCATCAAGATGATCGTGCTGGTGGCGGGTGCCAATGACGACCTCCAGTTCGGCCCGGTCATGACGGACTGCGTCGAGCGCTGGGTCCTCCTCCAGGGCACGTGCGAGCCGAAGTACAACGGCGGCTGGCAGGCCCGCGTCGACGCGCTCGTCCCCAAGGTCGAGAAGACCGTGGGCGATCTGCGGACCGTCATGTCGAACGCGGGATACGCCAACGGCGACTACAAGCTCGTCGTCATGGGCTACCCGAGCCCGATCGGCCCGGACTTCTACGACAACCCCAACTTCCCCGGCAAGCTTCCCGGCGGCTGCGCCGGATACGACTCCGACGCCGCCTGGGGCCGCAACACCGCCGTTCCCGCCTTCGAACGCGGGATGCGCAAGGCCGCCGCCGACACCGGAGCCGTCTACCTCGACAACTCCCGGCTCTTCCACGGCCACGAGGTGTGCAGCGAGTCCACCTGGGCCCGCGGCCTCTTCATCGACCTGTCGCACTTCCCGCCGGACTCCAACTCCGTCCGGCAGTCCTTCCACCCGAACGCCGCGGGCCACGGCGCCTTCGCCTCCTGCCTGACCCAGATCTACAACTCGGGCCTGCGCGAGGCGAGCTGCGCCGACCCGGCGAGCACCGGCACGCCCGTGCTCCAGACCGCCGCCTGGGACGACGTCTTCAAGCCGCTGCGCAACGAGGCCACCAGCAGCTGTCTGGACGCCCCGGCCTCGGTCACCCGCAACAACACCGGAGTGACCGGCTGGGACTGCCACGGCGGCCGCAACCAGGGCTGGTGGTACGACTCCGGCACCAGGACCGTCCGTACGGCACTGAGCCACGACCGCTGCCTGGACGTACCGGGCGCCGACTACAAGGCGGGCGCCGCCCTCGTCCTCTACAACTGCTCGGGCGCGGCCAACCAGAAGTTCGTCCGGCAGTCGGGCACCCTGAGCCCGGCCGCCTCCACCGGGCTGTGCGCGACCCTGGCGGGCGCCCACGACCCGCTGAGGCTCCAGGCCTGCAACGGGAGCGCGAGCCAGCGCTTCGCGTAACGGGCCCTTTGAGGATCGAGCACAGAAGTGCGGGGGGGGCGTACGCGGTCCCTCCCCGCACCCCCGGTCAGCCGGACGTCACGAACGCGCCCAGGATCGCCGCCAGGTGACCCGGGTCGGCCGCGCCGCACAGTTCGCGCGCCGAGTGCATCGACAGCCCCGGAACTCCCACGTCCACGGTCGGGACACCCAGCCGGGCCGCGGTGAGCGGGCCGATCGAGGTACCGCACGGCATCGCGTTGTTGGAGACGAACGGCTGCCACGGGGCGCCCGCCCGCTCACAGGCCGACGCGAACACCGCGATGCCGGTCGAGTCGGTGGCGTAGCGCTGGTTGACGTTGACCTTGACCGTCGGGCCGCTGTTGGGCAGCGGGCGGTGGTCGGGGTCGTGCCGCTCCGCGTAGTTGGGGTGCACCGCGTGCGCCATGTCGGCCGATACGCAGAAGGCGCCGGCCAGCGCCCGCGACCAGTCCTCCGGGCTTCCGCCGCGCGCCGTGACCGAACGGCTCAGGACGCGCTCCAGCAGCGGGCTCTGCGCCCCCGTGTCGGAGCCGCTGCCGACCTCCTCGTGGTCGAAGGCCGCCAGGACCGGGATGTACGCGGGCGCCTCTGCCGCCGTCGCCGCACCGGCCAGCGCCGTGACGCCGGCGTGCACCGACACCAGGTTGTCCAGCCGGGAGGAGACCACGAACTCCTGGTCCGCGCCCAGGTATCCGGGCGCCTGGATGTCGTGGAGCATCAGGTCCCAGCCCAGCACCTCCGCCGGATCGGCCTCCGCTGCCGCCGCGACCCGGCGCAGCAGCGCCCCCTCCTCGGCGTCGCCGAGCGACCACACCGGGGCGATGTGGCGCTGCCGGTCCAGGGCCAGGCCGTCGTTGACGGACCGGTCCAGGTGGATGGCCAGCTGGGGCACCCGCAGCAGCGGTTCGTCGATCTGGACGAGCCGGGAGTCGGTCGTGCCGCCGGGGCCACGGAGGGCGAGGCGGCCGGAGATGCCCAGGTCGCGGTCGAGCCAGGTGTTGAGCGGGACCCCGCCGTAGATCTCCACCGCGATCTGCCGCCAGCCCGCGGACCCGGTGTCGGGGGTGGGCTTGATCCGCAGGTTCGGCGAGTCGGTGTGGGTGCCGATGATCCGGAAGGGCGTGTGGGCGGGGGTGCCCTCGGGGGCGTACCAGGCGATCAGCGCGCCGCCGCGGACGACGAAGCTGCCGCCCGTGGTGCCCGTCCAGTCGTCCGTACCCCGCAGTTCACGGAAGCCGGCCTTCTCCAGCCGCTGGGCGGCGCTCGCGACGGCGTGGTAGGGGGAGGGGCTGGCCCTGATGAAGGAGAGCAGATCGTCGACGTGGCTGCGGTGGTGGACCGGCGTCATGCGGTCTCCGCCTTTCCGGTGTGGGACGTTGAAGGTGGTTCGGTCGTGCGGATTCGGATGCTTCGGACGGGCGGACGGGGGCTGCCGGGCGCGGCGGCCGTGGGCAGCGGGGATCGGTGACGGGCGGGCGGAGACGGTGCGGCCGGGGTCGCGCGGCGGCATCCGTACCGGGGGGTCGGGCGGGGCGGGTTCTCCCGCGACGCGGACAACTCACCGCATCGGCCCGGCCCCCCGCAAGCCCGGCCGGCGGCCCGCTGCGCGAATGCGGCGGTACGACGCCGGCGCCCGCGGCCGGCGGGGACCGTCCTGGGGCCGCGCCGCAGGGCCCGGCCGGCACCGGAACGGCGACCGGCGTGCGGCTCGCCGCCCGTACCCGTTCCGGTACCCGGGCGCGCGAGCCCTCGCGGCGGCTCCGCGGCGCCCTCCACAGGATTGGCTGAATTCAGTCGTACGTGGACCGTCCAGGCACCGGGCCCGGTCACGGGGACGGCGGGACCGGCGGAGCCTTGCGCAGGCCCCGGACCCGGATCAGGAACACCGCGGCGACCACGAGAGCGGCACCGTGGGACCAGCCGACGACCGTCAGCGGGGTGTAGTGGTCGAGCGCGGCCGCGACCAGGATCATCCCGGCGCCGAACCCGAGGTTCTCCACCGTGGCGGAGAGCCCGAAGGCGTGCGCGCGCAGCCCGGCCGGCAGGGTCTGCAGATGCGAGGTGTACGAGACCTCCGTGAGCCCGTCCGCGGCCCCCGCGACCAGGGCGATCGCGGCCGTGGCCACCAGCGGGAACCCCGCGAAGGCCAGGATGAACGCCCCGGACATGAGACAGGTGCCCCAGCCGAAGCCCAGCGCCCCGACGGACCGGCCGGTGCGCCGCGCGTACCGCTGGATCAACTGCTGCACCACGATGTTGCCGAGCGCCCACAGGCACCAGAAGGCGCTGACGAACACGGCGGGGCGCGAGGCGTCGAGCCCGCTGGAGTAGACCGGCAGCGCCGCGTTGTGCGAGGACGAGCCCAGCGCGTCCACACCCCGCAGCGCCACCATCAGAGCCAGACCGGGCGCGGCGGCCAGGGCGGCGAGCGCGGCGGGCCCGCGCCGGCGGGCGGGCGCGGCCTCGTCCCCCGGTCCGACGGCCGGCTTCTCCCGGCCGCCCCTCCTGCCGTCGCCTCCGCCGCCGCCCGGAATGGGGAGCAGGGCCACCGTCACCGCGCACACCGCGAAGGTGGCGGTGTCCACCACGAACGCGGCGGTGTACCCGACGAGCGAGACGACGACGCCCGCCGACGCGAAACCGGCCACCATGGCCAGCGAACGGCCGGTGATGGAGAGGGAGTTGGCCCAGGAGCGCCGGTCCTCGCCGACCATCTCGGGAATCGAGCTGCGCAGGGACACCATGAACAGGGTCCCGCAGGAGCCGACCACCACCGATACGGCGACCAGCGCGGCCGTCCGCAGCCCGTCCGGCGCGAGGACCAGCAGCAGCATCACCGACGCCTGCGCGATATTCGTCCAGAGCATCACGCTCTTCGCCGTGAAACGGGCGAGCAGACCTCCCGCCGCAAGCCCGGCGGCAAATCCCGACGCCAGCCGCACCGCCATGAACAACCCCATGGCGAGAGCCCGCCCCGTCGTCTCATAGACGAACAGATTGAGCGCCACCATATTCAGGAAGGTGCCGTACGAAGAGACGGCGTAGCCGGCCACCAGGAATCGATAACGCCGAACTCCGTACCGCGAGTCGGCCGATTCGGCGGTCGGCCGGCTGAGGGTGTGGTCGGGGCCGGGCGTCACCCGTTCATAGTCGCCGAACCGCCGAACTCCCGGCCCTCATCCGGTATGTACAAAGGTAATCTGCATACTTGTGAAGGACGATCATTCCAGCCCACCGGCATGCGATTGCCGCGCATCGTCGGCGGACAGCTCCGCACGGGCCGACTCCACCCCGCAACAGCCGTGCGAGAGCGCGCTCGCGGCCTATCGGCGCGCACTGGTGGCGGGCCGGCTTCCCGCGCACGAGGTGGCCGGATGTCTCCGGGACCTGCACCTGATGGTGGCCGACCGCCGCTCACCGGGATTCATGATCCCCGTACCGCCGGAGACGGCGTCCCACGCCGTGCTCGCCCCGCTCCAGGAGGCCGTCCTCGACCGGCGCCGCGCGCTGCGCGCCTCCCGCGCCGCGCTCAACGTCTTCGAGGCCCTGTACGCGGATGTGCACCGGACCGAACAGCCCGCGCTCACCCGGCTGTCCGGGGAGGCCGTCATCAGCAAGGCGCTGGACGCGGCGGTGGACGGCTGCCGGGAGCAGGTCCGCACCGCACACCCCGGGGGCGGCCGTCCGGCGCCCGTGCTCCAGGAAGCGCTGATCCGGGACCTGGGCAACCTGCGGCGGGGGATCCGGCAGCGGACGATCTACCAGCACACCGTCCGCTCCGACCGCACGACCCTCGCGTACGTCGAGCAGGTGACCGCCGCCGGAGCGGAGATCAGGACGCTCGCCGAGGTGGTCGACCGGGTGATCGTGTTCGACCGGGACCTGGCGTTCGTCCCGTTCTCCGACGAGCCGCACCACGCGCTGCGCGTCCAGCACCCGTCACTGGTGCGGTTCCTGGCCCGCGGCTTCGACGAGGCCTGGGCCCGCTCGGTGCCGGTCCGCCCGGAGCGGGCGCCGCTGCGCACCCCCGTCGTCACGTCCGACCTGCAACGCGCCATCCTGCGGGCGGTGGTCAACGGGGAGACGGACGCCGCGATAGCCCGGCGGATCGGGATGAGCCGCCGCAGCGTCGCCGAGCACATGCGGAAGGTCTCCGAGCAGCTCGGCAGCACCAGCCGGGCCCAACTCGGCTACCTGGTCGCCACCTCGGGCCTGCTCGACGCCTGAACCCCGGCCGGGGACGCGCGGCCGGGGTTCAGGCGGGACGGGTCAGCCGAGGCCGGGGCCGCGTACCGGAATGCTGGTGAACGTCGGGGCGGGGGCCGGCTCGGTGAAGAAGTCGTTGCCCTTGTCGTCGACGACGACGAACGCCGGGAAGTCCTCGACCTCGATCCGCCAGACCGCCTCCATGCCGAGCTCCTCGTACTCGACGACCTCGACCTTCTTGATGCAGTCCTGCGCCAGCCGCGCCGCCGGGCCGCCGATCGAACCGAGGTAGAACCCGCCGTGCGCGTCGCACGCGTCCGTGACCTGCTTGGACCGGTTGCCCTTGGCCAGCATCACCTTGGAGCCGCCCGCCGCCTGGAACTGCGCGACGTAGCTGTCCATCCGGCCGGCGGTCGTCGGACCGAAGGAGCCGGAGGCGTAGCCGGCGGGCGTCTTCGCCGGGCCCGCGTAGTACACCGGGTGGTCCTTGAGGTACTGGGGCATCTCCTCGCCCGCGTCCAGCCGCTCCTTGATCTTGGCGTGCGCGATGTCGCGCGCCACGACCAGCGGGCCGGTCAGCGAGAGCCGGGTCTTGACCGGGTACTTGGTCAGCTCCGCGAGGATGTCGTCCATCGGGCGGTTGAGGTCGATCCGCACGACGTCCCCCGCCTCGTCGAGGTGCTCGTCGGTCGTGTCGGGGAGGAAGCGCGCCGGGTCCTTCTCCAACTGCTCCAGGAAGACGCCCTCGGCGGTGATCTTCGCGGTGGCCTGGCGGTCGGCCGAGCAGGACACGGCGATCGCGACGGGCAGCGAGGCGCCGTGGCGGGGCAGGCGGACCACGCGCACGTCGTGGCAGAAGTACTTGCCGCCGAACTGCGCCCCGATGCCGATCCGCTGCGTCAGCTCGAAGACCTTCTCCTCCAGCTCCTTGTCACGGAAACCGTGACCCGTGGGGGAGCCCTCGGCGGGCAGCTCGTCCAGGTAGTGCGCGGAGGCGTACTTCGCGGTCTTCATCGCGAACTCGGCCGACGTACCGCCGACGACGATCGCCAGGTGGTACGGCGGGCAGGCGGCCGTGCCCAGGGAGCGGATCTTCTCCTCCAGGAACTTCATCATGGAGGCCTCGTTGAGGACCGCCTTGGTCTCCTGGAAGAGGAACGACTTGTTGGCCGAGCCGCCGCCCTTCGCCATGAAGAGGAACTTGTACGCGCCGCCGTCCGTCGCGTACAGCTCGATCTGGGCCGGGAGGTTGGAGCCGGTGTTCTTCTCGTCCCACATGTTCAGCGGCGCCATCTGCGAGTAGCGCAGGTTGAGCTTGGTGTACGCGTCGAAGATGCCGTGCGACAGCGCCTCCTCGTCCCCGCCCTCGGTGAGCACGTTCTGCCCGCGCTTGCCCATGACGATCGCGGTGCCGGTGTCCTGGCACATCGGCAGGACACCCGCGGCGGCGATGTTCGCGTTCTTCAGCAGGTCGAGCGCGACGAACTTGTCGTTGGACGACGCCTCGGGGTCGTCCACGATCCGCCGCAGCTGCGCCAGGTGCGCGGGCCGCAGGTAGTGCGAGATGTCGTGCATGGCCTCGGCGGCCAGGGTGCGCAGCGCCGCCGGATCGACCTTGAGGAACGTACGGCCGTCGGCCTCGAAGGTGGAGACACCCTCGGAGGTGACCAGACGATACGGCGTGGTGTCCTCTCCCAGGGGGAGCAGATCGGAGTACGCAAACTCTGGCATTACGGCCATTCCTCACTCGGTGACGGCGGCTGACCTCCCTTGGGCAGCGCACCCACCAGGGTAGGACCCCGCCGGGGCGGCGGGTCTGTGAGGTAGGGCTCACTCGAACAGGATCCCGATCGCGACCCCGCTTCGCCCCGAACGATGCCCCGCTTCGTCCCGATCGCGGCCCCGTTCCGCGCCTCGCCGTCACCGTGCAAGGCCTAGTCGCGATCTATCGCGTTTGGGTACGCTGGGCCGGTGGACCTCGAAAAGCACCCCCAGCAGCCCACCGCACGGGCGGAACCCGACGTCATCCGTGCCTCCGACGCCGACCGTGACCGGATCGCGGACATCCTGCGGGAAGCCATGGTCGAGGGCCGGCTGACCGCGGAGGAGCACGGCGAGCGGGTCGACGCGGTCTACCGCGCCAAGACCGTCGGTGAACTGGAGCCGCTGGTACGGGACCTGCCCGCCCCGGGCGGGAGTGCCAGGCCCTCCGCCGCGCCGTACGCCTACGGCCCCGAGGGGGCGTCGGGCCCGGCCGACAACCTGGTCGCGGTCTTCAGCAGCTCCACCCGCAAGGGACGCTGGCGGGTCGGCGGCCGGACGAACGCGTTCTCGTTGTTCGGCAGCGTGGAGATCGATCTGACCGAGGCGCTTTTCGGACAGCGTCTCACCGTGATCAACGCGACCTCCATCTTCGGAAGTGTGGAGATCCGGGTTCCCGAGACCATCTCGCTGCGCGGCAGCGGAACGGGAATCTTCGGCAATTTCGAAGTCGTCACTCTGGAATCCGGTGATCCCGAGGCGCCAGTGGTGGTGGTCAACGGTTATTCGGTGTTCGGCAGCGTCGAGGCAAAGCCCAAGCGCGGCAAGTTCATTGCGGATCTCCAGGACCGCCTGCGCAAACACCTCGGGCACTGACGGCGAGCCGGCCGCGGAAGGAACTGATTCCAGCCGAAATCACGTGCGACGGTAATTTCGCGGAACGGGCCTGAGTGCCACTCAGTGCATAGGCGCGCGCACAGCGGGTAGGGAGTGCTGCATCGTCTTCTCGCCCGCGAAGCCGTCGTCAGGAGTGGACCGTGCTGCAACTGCCGCATCAGCCCCTGCAGGTCGCCGCCGTGCCTTCCCAGCGGACCCCCGCTCGGGAGGACCAGGCCGGCCCCTGGCATTCGGAGGCGGTGTGCCGCCGGGATGAAGCCGGGCTGTTCTTCGCCCCGTCCAAGGAGCCGACCGCTGCCCGGCTCTCGCGCGAGGAGTCCGCGAAGCGGGTCTGCGCGCGCTGTCCGGTCATGGTCGAATGCCGGGAACACGCCCTGCTGCAACCCGAGCCGTACGGGGTGTGGGGTGGCCTCACGGCTGCCGAACGCCGCGTGGCACTCGCCCGCCGCCGGCGGCGCGAGGCCGAGCTCAAGGCCTCCGGCGCGGCCGGCCACATCGCCGCGGCCGGCTGACGGAGACACCGTCACACCGTCACGCCGCATCCGTTGTCACACCGCATCCGGTCGCGCGGCCCGTCCGGTCGCGCGAAACATCCGGCTGCTGCGCGAAAAGGCGCCCCCACCGCACATGGGGGCGCCCCTTCACTTGGACGTGCCTACGTCACTTCGCGCGGTCGAAGTCGATCGCGCTGTAGGCACGCAGCTTTGACAGCCGGTGGGTCGAGTCGATCTTCCGGATGGTGCCCGACTTGGACCGCATCACGATCGACTCGGTGGTCGCCGTCTCCGCGCGGTACCGCACCCCGCGCATCAGCTCGCCGTCCGTGATGCCGGTCGCCACGAAGAACACGTTGTCGCCGCTGACCAGGTCGTCCGTGGACAGCACCCGGTCCAGGTCGTGCCCGGCGTCCAGCGCGCGCTGGCGCTCGGCCGCGTCCTTCGGCCAGAGCTTGCCCTGGATGACACCGCCGAGGCACTTTATGGCGCAGGCCGAGATGATGCCCTCCGGGGTGCCGCCGATCCCCATGAGCAGGTCGACGCCGGTGCCGTCGCGGGCGGCCATGATCGAGCCCGCGACATCTCCGTCGGAGATGAACTTGATCCGTGCGCCGGTCTCCCGGATCTCCTTGACGATGCCCTCGTGGCGCGGGCGGTCCAGGACGACGACGGTGACGTCCTCCGGGGTGGAGTTCTTCGCCTTCGCGACCCGCCGGATGTTCACTGAGACGGGGGCGTTGATGTCCACGAAGTCGGCGGCCTCGGGGCCGGTGACCAGCTTGTCCATGTAGAAGACCGCGGACGGGTCGAACATCGCGCCCCGGTCGGCGGCGGCCAGCACGGCGATCGCGTTCGGCATGCCCTTGGCGTTCAGGGTCGTGCCGTCGATCGGGTCGACGGCGATGTCGACCTCGGGGCCGGTGCCGTCACCGACCCGCTCACCGTTGAACAGCATGGGGGCCTCGTCCTTCTCGCCCTCACCGATGACGACGATGCCGTTCATCGACACGGTGGAGACGAGGGTCCGCATGGCCTTCACTGCGGCGCCGTCGGCGCCGATCTTGTCCCCGCGGCCGACCCAGCGCCCGGCGGCCATGGCGGCGGCCTCGGTGACCCGGACAAGCTCCAGCGCGAGGTTGCGGTCGGGGGCCTCCGGGGAGACCTCCAGCTGGGACGGCAGATGATGCTCGGACATCGGAGCGCACCTTTCTGTACGACGACGACCGGATGAGGGTGATGTGACTCTATCGTCAGGTCGATAAAATGAGCAGACCGGGTCACGTATGAGCGGATGCCCCCGATTCGGTCCCGAGGGGGCTGATGCGACGATGGACCCGTGGCAAGCAAGCGAGGCAAGCAGACCGTGCGGGACATGTTCCTGTCGTTGGTGGTGATCGTCGCCGTGGCCGGCGTCGTCTACCTCTTCATCCCGCACGACGACAAGGCCGACCCGGTCAAGGCGGTCGACTACCGGGTCGAGCTCCTGACCGCGAGGCGAGCGGCCCCGTACCCGGTGGCCGCACCCAGCGGTCTGGCCGAGAAGTGGAAGCCGACCTCCGTCAGTTACGAGCAGGAGGCCGGCAACAGCTGGCACCTGGGCTTCCTCGACCCGGAGGGCAAGTACGTCGCGGTGGAGCAGTCCACGGCTCCGGCGGAGAAGTACGTCACCCAGGTCAGCCAGGACGCGAAGAAGACCGGGCGCACGCAGCAGGTCGCCGGTGAGACCTGGCAGCACTGGGAGGGCCCGAAGTACGACGCCCTCGTGCGCGAGGACAAGGGCGCGACCACGGTCGTCACGGGGTCCGCGTCGCCGGAGCGGCTTGCGGAGATGGCGGCGGCGCTCAAGACGTCCTGACGTCCTGACCGCCTGGCGTGCTGGCGGGCTGACGGGCTGACGGGCTGACGGGATCGTCCGGCAGGCTGGCGGGGCGGCAGAGTCAGAGCAGGGCGCGTAGGTACGGGAAAGGCCCTGGAGCGGGTGCTCCAGGGCCTTTCCCGTGCGTTTCCGGCCGGTGCCGGTGCCGGTGCCGGTGCTGTGGTGCGGCTCAGACGCTCTTGACGGCCTCGTCGTAGGCCAGGCGCGGCAGACGCGGGAACCAGGCGTCCTCGCCCGGCTTGCCGATGTTGACGACCATCAGCAGGCTGTGGTCGCCGTCCAGGAACTCCTTCTCGATGCCCGCGGCGTCGAAGCCGGTCATCGGGCCCGCGGCCAGGCCGGCGGCGCGGACGCCGATGATGAAGTAGGCGGCCTGCAGCGCGGCGTTCAGCGAGGCGGCCGACTCACGGACCGGGCGCTCGGAGAAGAACGCGTCCTTGGCCTGCGGGAAGTGCGGCAGCAGCGCCGGGAGCTCCTCGTGGAACTCGTTGTCGGCGGCCAGGATCGCGACCAGCGGCGCGGTCGAGGTCTTGGCCTGGTTGCCCTCGGCCATGTGCGTGACGAGGCGCGCGCGGGCGTCGTCCGAGCGGACCAGGATGACGCGCAGCGGCGACTGGTTGAACGCGGTCGGACCGTACTTGACCAGGTCGTAGATCGCCTGGACCTGCTCCTCGGTCACCGGCTCGTCGGTGAAGGTGTTGGCGGTGCGGGCCTCACGGAAGAGGAGGTCCTGGGCGGCGGGGTCAAGAACGAGGGACATCTTGCGTATTACCTTCCGGACGTACAGGGGGGTCGGACAACGTCGACCACCGTACGGGAGAGGTAGGTTAACTTTCAACTAAAACTCGAGCGGAGTGATCCAGTCCACAGTGAACGCGGACTGCTCAGCCCGCGTCGGCCGCCGTGTCCTCGGCGCTGTCGTCGGAGCTGTCGTCGGCGGGGGCGGCCGGTGCCGCCAGCGCGGCGTCCAGCCGGGCGCGCGCGCCCTCCAGCCAGTGTCGGCACACCTTCGCCAGCTCCTCGCCCCGCTCCCACAGCGCGAGGGACTCCTCCAGGCTCGTCCCGCCGGCCTCCAGCCGGCGCACCACCTCGATCAGCTCGTCGCGCGCCTGCTCGTATCCGAGCGTGCCCGTGGCCGCAGCCGTCGTCCCGTCGTCCGTCATGTGATCCACCTTATTGCGAGAGCATGTCCGTCGATATTGCCGAAGCCCTGCCGGCCACCGTCACCCGGCCACCGTCACCGGGCCACGGCCACCGGGCCACGGTCACCCGGCCACGGCCACCCGGCCACCGTCACCGGGCCGCAGTCACCGGGCCACCGTCACCGGGCCACCGGCCGTAGGCCGCTGTCACCCGCCGCCGTCACTCGGCCACCCGCACCATGAACTCGCCGCCCGAGACGCGGGCCCGCAGCGCGTCCCCGGCCGCCCCCGCATCGGCGGGATCGCGCACCACGTGCCCGTCCGCCCGCTGGAGCACCGCGTATCCGCGCTCCAGCGTCGCCGCGGGCGACAGCGCGACCACCCGGGCCCTGGTGTGGGCGAGCTCCGAGTCCGCGCGGTCCAGGAGATGCCCCAGGACCCGCCGGCCGCGCCCGATCAGCGCGTCGACCTCCGCCGCGCGCTCGTCCACCATCCGCTGCGGATGCTCCATCGAGGGCCGCCCCAGCGCGTGCGCCAGACCCCGTTCCTCCCGGTCGAGCAGCCCCCGTACGGTGCGCAGGGACCGGTCCCGCAACTGCTGGACCCGGTCCAGCTCCTCGCCCACATCGGGCACGATCCTCTTCGCCGCGTCCGTCGGCGTGGAGGCCCGTACGTCCGCGACCAGGTCGAGGAGAGGGGAGTCGGGCTCGTGCCCGATCGCGGAGACCACGGGGGTGCGGCACGCCGCGACCGTCCGGATCAACTCCTCGTCCGAGAACGGCAGCAGGTCCTCCACACTGCCCCCGCCGCGCGCCACTACGATCACGTCGACCTCCGGGAGCCCGTCCAGCTCCTTCACCGCCTGGACCACCTGATTCACCGCGTGCACCCCCTGTACCGCGGTGTTGCGGACCTCGAAGCGGACCGCGGGCCACCGACGCCGCGCGTTCTCCAGGACGTCGCGCTCCGCCGCCGACGCGCGGCCGCAGACGAGCCCGATCAGCTGCGGCAGGAAGGGCAGCGGCTTCTTGCGGTCGAGGGCGAAGAGGCCCTCCCCGGCCAGCGACTTCTTCAGCAGCTCCAGCCGGACCAGCAGTTCGCCGATGCCGACCGGCCGTATCTCCGTGGCACGCAGCGAGAGCTGTCCGCGGGGGGCGTACCACTCGGGTTTGGCGAGGACGACGACCCGCGCCCCCTCCGTGACCACGTCCGCGATCCGGTCGAAGACCTGCCGGAAGCACGTCACACTCACCGAGATGTCGTGCGAGGGATCGCGCAGGGTCAGGAACACGACTCCGGCCCCCGGGCGCCGCGACAGCTGGGTGATCTGCCCCTCGACCCAGACGGCGCCGAGCCGGTCGATCCAGCCGCCGATGAGCCGTGACACGTCACCGACGGGCAGCGGAGCTTCCGCGGATGTTTGGAGAGCCATACGGGCGAGCGTATCCGCCACGACCGACAACGCGGCGGCTCCGCCCGGCAACGGCCGGGCCCCTCCGTGACCCGCGGAGAGACCTCACCCCCTCCGTAACCTCGCCCGTCCCCTCCGTAACCTCACACCGCCCGTCCCCTTCGTAACCTCACACTGCCCGTCCCCTCCGTAACGTCACAAACCTCACACCGCCCTGCGGTGCCTCTGCTGCACGGCGAGTACCGCCAGCCCCACCACGAGCCAGCAGGCCCCCACCACCTGTGCGCTCGATGTCGCCTCCACGATCACCGCGATCAGCACCCCGGCGCCCACCACCGGGACCAGGACGTGCCGCCACCAGCTCGGCGCCCCCTCCATGCGGCGCACCACGAACCAGCCGACCACCGAGGCGTGCAGCAGCACGAACGCGGTCAGCGCGCCCACGTCCACGACCGACACCAGATGGTCCAGGCCGTCGTCGCGCCGGGCCGCCCAGACCGCTGCCACCAGCGTCACGACCGCCGCGATCAGGATCGCGATCCGCGGCACCCCCGAGCGCGGATCGACCTTGGACAGCAGCGCGGGCAGCCGCCGCTCCCGGGCCATCGCGAACAGCAGCCGGCCCGCGGCCGCCTGCCCGGCCAGCGCCGCGAAGGCCGCCCCGATCGCCTTGCTGGCCGCCACCAGGTCGTGCAGCCAGGACCCGACCGCGGAGTCCACCGTGTCGTAGAAGGCCGACCCCTGGGCGGCCGGATCGGCGGCCAGCTCCGCCGACGTCATCGGCTCCAGCAGGGCCGCCAGGTACGCCTGCGCCACGAACAGGAACCCCGCCAGCACCAGGCAGAACAGCAGGGCCCGCGCCACCTTCGCCGAGCCGCCCGTCACCTCCTCCGCGAACGTGGCGATGGCGTCGAAGCCCAGGTAGGACAGCACGGCCACGGACACCGCCCCCAGCACCGCCGCCGCGGAGAAGCCCGCATCGCCGTTGAGCGGGGTCAGCCAGCCGCGCTGCGCCCCGTCCTGCACGAGCACCACCACCGCGGACCCCAGGAACACCAGCAGCACCACGATCTCCATGGCGAGCACCGCGAAGCCGACCCGGGCCGCCGCCCGGACGCCCCAGAGATTCAGCAGGGTCGTGAGGAGCACCGCCAGCGCCGTCCACACCCACCGCGACACCTCGGGCACCAGCGAGTTCATCGCGATCCCCGAGAAGAGATAGGCGACCGCCGGGATCAGCAGGTAGTCCAGCATCGCCATCCAGCCCGCGATGAACCCCGGCCCCTCCCCGAGCCCCTTGCGCGCGTACGCGAAGACCGAACCCGCCAGGGGCGCGACCCGCACCATCTGGGCGTAACTGAAGGCGGTGAACGCCATCACCACGGTCGCCGCGACGTAGACCAGCGCCACCGCTCCGTGCGATTTCGCGTCGAGCGTGCCGAAGACGCCGACCGGGGCCATCGGGGCGATGAACAGCAGCCCGTAGACCACCAGATCCCGGAAGCCCAGCGTCCGCCGCAGTCCCGCCCGGCCGGTGGTGCTGCCGGAAGCGGGGCCGCTGCCGGGATCGCTGCCGCTGTCGCTGCCGGCCATGAGTCCTCCGTTGTTCGCGTGGTGATCAGTCTCCCGACCCTGTCGGCCCCGCGCCTGTTCGGTACGGCCTTACGATGGGACGCATGACTGCTACGACACCCCGACGCGTCCTGCTCGCCGCTCCCCGTGGCTACTGCGCGGGCGTGGACCGTGCCGTGATCGCCGTGGAGAAGGCCCTGGAGCAGTACGGCTCACCGGTCTACGTACGCCACGAGATCGTTCACAACAAATACGTCGTACAGACGCTGGAGAAGAAGGGCGCGATCTTCGTCGAGGAGACCGCGGAGGTCCCCGAGGGATCGATCGTGATGTTCTCCGCACACGGCGTCGCACCGGCCGTGCACGACGAGGCGGCCGAACGGAAGCTCGCCACGATCGACGCGACCTGCCCCCTGGTCACCAAGGTCCACAAGGAAGCCGTCCGCTTCGCGCAGGACGACTTCGACATCCTCCTGATCGGCCACGAGGGCCACGAGGAGGTCATCGGCACCTCCGGCGAGGCCCCCGAGCACATCACGCTGGTCGACGGCCCGGAGGACGTCGCGAACGTCGAGGTGCGCGACCCGTCCCGGGTCGTCTGGCTCTCCCAGACCACGCTCTCGGTCGACGAGACGATGGAGACCGTCGGCGCGCTCAAGGAGAAGTTCCCGCTCCTGATCTCGCCGCCCAGCGACGACATCTGCTACGCCACGCAGAACCGGCAGATCGCGGTGAAGCAGATGGGCGCGGACTGCGACCTGGTGATCGTCGTCGGTTCCAAGAACTCCTCCAACTCGGTCCGCCTGGTCGAGGTCGCCCTCGGCGCGGGTGCGAACGACGCCCATCTGGTCGACTTCGCCGACGAGATCGAGGAGTCCTGGCTGGACGGCGTCTCCACGGTCGGTGTCACCTCCGGCGCGTCCGTTCCCGAGGTACTGGTCGACGGCGTCCTGGCCTGGCTGTCCGAGCGCGGTTTCGAGGACGTGGAGATCGTGAAGGCGGCCGAGGAGTCCATCATCTTCTCGCTGCCCAAGGAGCTCCGCCGGGACCTGCGCGCGGAGGCGGCGGCCATGTCCGCCGAATGACGGCTCCAGGGCCCGGCATCCGCGCGGGACGCTGAACGGTTTCCGCCCGGCTTTCCTTTCCGCCTTCCTCTCCGCCTTCCTTCCCTCTCGGGTTTCCGCTCGGGTTTCCGCTCCGGGGAGTGAGCCGGGCCGCCTGCCCGTACCGTGGATCACATGGAGATCTTCGGCGTGGACATCGGCGGATCCGGGATCAAGGGTGCTCCCGTGGACCTGGACCGCGGGGACCTGGCGCAGGAGCGCCATAAAGTACTCACACCGCACCCGGCCACACCCGAGGACGTGGCCGGGTGCGTGGCCGAGGTCGTCGGCCATTTCAACTGGTCGGGCCCGGTGGGCATCACGTACCCGGGCGTGGTCACCAGCGGCGTCACCCGTTCCGCGGCCAACGTCGACAAGGGCTGGATCGATCTGGACGCCCGTACGCTGCTCAGCGACAAGCTGGGCCTGCCGGTCACCCTGCTGAACGACGCGGACGCGGCCGGCATCGCGGAGATGACCTTCGGCGCGGGGCGCGGCCGCAAGGGCACGGTCATCGTGCTGACACTCGGTACGGGCATCGGCAGCGCGCTCTTCATCGACGGCAGGCTCGTCCCCAACACCGAGCTCGGCCACCTGGAGCTGAACGGTCACGACGCGGAGAAGCACGCGTCGACCAAGGCCAAGGAGGACGAGGACCTGAGCTGGCACCACTGGGCGCACCGGGTGCAGAAGTACCTGGTCCACGTGGAGATGCTGTTCTCGCCCGAGCTGTTCATCATTGGCGGCGGTGTCAGCCGCAAGGCCGACAAGTTCCTGCCGCTGATCGAGCACGTGCGGTCCGAGATGGTGCCCGCGGAGCTACAGAACAACGCGGGCATCGTGGGCGCGGCGATGGCGGCGGGGAACAGCTGACGGCAGGCCCTTTCGGCGGCGTCCCCGGGGCACGTCGGTCAGCGCTGCCGACGCCGGGGTGCCTGTCCGGCGGGTCGAGGTGCCTGCCCGGCGGGCCGGGGTGCCTGTCCCGCGGGCCGGGGGGACTGCGGCTGACCGGCCGCCCGTGAGGTCTGTGCGGCCAGCAGCATCCGCCGCTGCCGGGCCCGCATCAGCCGGACCTTCCGTACGGTCGCGATGAGCCCGGCGACGAGCGTGCCGCCGTACAGCCAGCCCGCGTGGACGGCGAGCGCGGTGACGACGGCCATCATCTGCCCGCCGAAGCCGCCCGTGCCGCCCGAGATCGGGATGATGCCGACGGCGAACGCGATCGGCACGCTGATCGGCGCGGTCACCAGGTCCGCGGGCCGCACCCAGAACGCGGTCAGCGCGCTGACCGGCAGGAACAGCACACCGAACACGACGGCTGAGGCATCGAACAGCAGCCGGTCCGCACAGGCCAGCACGAACATGGTGGCGGCCGCGAAGAGCCCGCCGCCGATACCGGTCAGCCGGGGATTCGGCAGCCGCCGCAGGGCGAGCACGGCAGGTGCCACCGGGCGGGCCCGGCCTGCGGGCGTGCTCATCACCCGGTAGACGGCGGCGCCGTCGCCGACGGTTCCCTTGGCTCCCCTGGTCCCCAGCGGGGACAGCGGGGCCTGCTGGGTCTGGCTGCGCTGCGGGGGACGTGTCCTGTGCTGCTCCACCGGGACAACGTAGGTCGCCGGGCGGCAGGAATCACGTGCGGGACACGCCCTTTGGCCGACCTTGGCGATGAGTTCGATGCCACACGGCCCAACGGGAACCGGATCGGCACCCGGTGGGACCCGTGGTTACGCGCTCGCCCCCGCCCGTAAACTGGAGAATCGGCCCACCGGGGCCGGACCTCATTACGAGCCCGCCCACCCCTCAGGAAGTCGCCAACGTGTCGCTCACGATCGGAATCGTCGGCCTGCCGAATGTCGGCAAGTCGACCCTGTTCAACGCCCTGACCAAGAACGACGTGCTGGCGGCCAACTACCCGTTCGCCACGATCGAGCCGAACGTCGGCGTCGTAGGCGTCCCCGACGCACGCCTGAACACGCTCGCCGAGATCTTCAGCTCCCAGAAGCTGCTCCCGGCGACGGTCGACTTCGTCGACATCGCGGGCATCGTGCGCGGCGCGAGCGAGGGCGAGGGCCTGGGCAACAAGTTCCTCGCGAACATCCGTGAGTCGGACGCGATCTGCCAGGTCATCCGCGCTTTCAAGGACGAGAACGTCGTCCACGTGGACGGCAAGGTCTCACCCAAGGACGACATCGAGACGATCAACACCGAGCTGATCCTCGCCGACCTCCAGTCCGTCGAGAAGGCCGTCCCGCGCCTCACGAAGGAGGCCCGCCTCCAGAAGGAGAAGGTCGCGGTCCTGGCCGCCGTCGAGGAGGCCCAGAAGATCCTCGAAGCGGGCGACACCCTCTTCCACGCGGGCATCACGGCCGGCACCGAGAAGGGCCGCCTCCTCCACGAGCTGCACCTCCTCACCACCAAGCCGTTCCTCTACGTCTTCAACGTCGACGAGGACGAGCTGGTCGACGAGGACTTCAAGAACGAGCAGCGCGCCCTGGTGGCCCCCGCCGAGGCGATCTTCCTCAACGCCAAGATCGAGTCCGAGCTGATCGAGCTCGACGACGACGAGGCCCTGGAACTCCTCCAGTCCATGGGCCAGGAAGAGCCCGGCCTCGCCACCCTCGGCCGCGTCGGCTTCGACATCCTGGGCCTGCAGACCTACCTCACGGCAGGCCCGAAGGAAGCCCGCGCCTGGACGATCAAGAAGGGCGCCACGGCCCCCGAGGCGGCCGGTGTGATTCACACCGACTTCCAGAAGGGCTTCATCAAGGCGGAGATCATCTCCTTCGACGACCTGGTCGAAACGGGCTCGGTCGCCGAGGCCCGCGCCAAGGGCAAGGCACGTATGGAGGGCAAGGACTACGTCATGCAGGACGGGGACGTGGTGGAGTTCCGCTTCAATGTGTAGTGGGTGACATACCACCACGTCGCTGATGTGGCAAACAAGCAGATCAGAAGGGGCCGGGCTCTTGAGGGCCCGGCCCCTTGGTCCATACCGTGCTGGTTCGGTGCTGGATTTTCTGACGATTAGTCACCTCTGCTGGGCCCTGGGGATGGAACCGCTGTGACGACCTGATCGGTTGCGTCAGCTCCTGCCTTCCGGCGCCGCCAGCGGCGGACGGCCCAGCTGCCCGCGGCTGCCAAGCAGCCAGCGATCAGGGATGCAGGTAGCTGAGTGAGTAGGCCCTCGATTAGAAGCCGTTGCAGAGCCATGTCGCGTCCTCTCGCTCGATGTTGACGCATCAAGCGTGGCCCGCCGCGCGCGCAGTTTTGACAGTTCTGGACAACATCAGACGTCACTGGACGGGATCAGACGCGTGTCACGCGCAGTGGTCGAGGTTCGCCTCGGAGGGGGAGACCGTGGCAAAGCTGAGGGCGCCAGGGCTGCCGGATGGGCCCATGCAACGGCTGAGTGAAGAGCTGCATGCGCTGCATCGAAAGACCGGATTTCCGTCAACGCGTGAACTGGCCCGCAGGACGAACGGGATCGGTAGTCACGGGCGCGTGCACGACCTGTTCTCAAAGCCGGTGCTCCCCGACTGGGGTTTGGAACAGCGCTCAGTGGGAACGGAGTAATGAGACAGAATAGCGCCCGCATGTATGTGTAGAAGGCTAAGGGTTTTCCTCTGCTGGACCTGTGCTGGATGTTCAGACGCTGGATCAGTCGGGATCAGGTGTCGTAAACGGTGGAGCGATGCCCGACGTGGACGACCCACACCACGACCTCTCCCTTGTCGATCGTGTAGACGACCCGGTAGTCGCCGACCCGCAGTCGACGGCGTTCTGGCTGTGACACGAGCGCGGTGGTGTTAAAGCCGAGGGGGTCGCTCTCCAGTTCGGTCAGTTTGGTCAGGATGCGTAGGGCCATGTCGCGAGGGATCTTCCGGAGCTCGGCCTGTGCCTCTGGCCGGAAGACGGTTCGGTACTCACTCACCGCGCGCCAGCGTCTCCCTCATGATGTCCTCGATCGGGACGCCGGGTGCGGGGTTGGCCATGCGCTCATCGATGATCCGGTTGATCTCGCGCTCTTCCCACTCCTGGTACTTGCGCAGCACCTCGATGGAGACGACGGCGGCGACTTCCTTACCTCGGCGGGTGATGACTGTGGGTACGTCTTCGCGGTCCGCGCGCTCCACGACTTCCGCCAGGTGGGCGCGCACGTCGCGGATGGACTCTATGGGCAGCGGCTGCGTCATGCGCTCAAGTGTACCGAGTGTGCCATGTGTACACCACTCTCCCGTGGTGCTGGATGAGCTGGATGAACCCGCACTGTGCTGGATCGGTGCTGGATAGCCACTTTCAGAACCGCGTTTTCGCAGGTCGGAGCGCTGCGCTGAACGTTCCGCTGCAACGTGTAGTGGCTGAGTTATCACCACGTCGCTGATCTGGCAAACATGCAGTTCAGGAGGGGCTCGACTCTTCGGAGTCGGGCCCTTTGCTTTCTCCGGTGCTGGGATGGTGCTGAGTTACCTGACCCCTCGTCACCTGCCGTCATCCCTGGTCGTTCGTACCGTGCTGGGTTTGCGCTGGGACGCGGATGCGCCGACGGTGCCAGGTTCCACTCTGATGGGCCCTCCCGAGACTACGAGCCGATCGTCGCGGGGAGCGCAGTCTGCCGTGCCCGGGTTCGTTCCTGCCGGCTTCCAATGTCTTGCGGAGTGGCCGCTCCGGCAACATGGCGTCGATTCGTTCGCCGAGTCCCAGTTCAGGGAGTTCGTACAGGGTCTCGTCCAGGGTTGCTCGCCGATCGGAAAGCTGATCAACCAGTCCAGGTCGTGCTCCTGGCTCTGATCGAGGCACCCCCGACGCGCTCCAGCATTTTGATGCCATTTCTTACTCTCAATTGATATCGTTTGTTGGAGCGTCGAGCTGTGAAGGGGACAACTGATGGCCAGGACTGTGATCGATCTGGACGAGGAGATCGTCGAGCAGGCGATGCGGGTGTATGGAGCGAGGACGAAGGCCGCCGCAGTGCGGGCGGCCATGGAGGAGGGGGTGAGGCTGCGGCTGCGCCGGGAGCTGTTCGATGCCATTGATGATGGTGAGTTTGATGACGTGTTCGCGGAGATCCGGTCGCAGACGGGGCCGCGGAATCCGGACGGCTCGCTTAAGCGCGAAGACGGGGCTTCGGCGGCGTGAAAGGGCGCTACCTCATCGACAAGTCCGCGCTGGCCCGCCGGGGCAAACCGGCAGTGCGGGCGCGGCTGGATGCACTGGACCGCGATGGACTCCTGGCAGTGTGCGCCCCGACCGAGTATGAGGTTCTGTACTCGGCGCGTGGAAAGCCCGAGGCGCTGCGCCTGCGTACTCTGCTCCGTGGTTTCGACTACTTGCCCTGCAACGACGAGGAGTTCGAGCAGGCGCTCGCGATCCAGGCGCTGGCGCTGAACGCTGGCTTTCACCGGGCGCTGTCGCTGGCCGACGTCCTCATCGCGGCAACCGCAGAACGGCATGGGGCCACGGTCCTGCACTACGACGGCGACTTCGACATGATCGCCTCGGTGAGCGCGGTGCAAACCGAGTGGGTCGTGGAGCCCGGCACCGCCGACTGACCGGGAACGCCACATGCCGTGCCAGCGAGTGCCTCGATGGTCTGCATTTCCGCAGGCCACAAGTTCCACTTCGATGTGTAGTCGATTTCCTGTCTAACCTCTGGTGCGAAGAAATAGGGAGATGTTGAATGGCTGATGTCACTTTTCTGAGCGGCTGAACCAATCGATGAGTACGGTCGCGCTCTTTATGCGGTGTCGCGATCGATTCTGAGGGCCCACTTCGATGAGTTGTCGCAAGCGGATCTCGAAGACCTCAATTGCGATCGGGTGGACGTCACGTTTCGCAACTCGCTAAGCTCGCTCGCCTGCACCGCGACAAGGGATCGCCCGGAGATGGGTTTGAGTGGGCCGTTCGCGAGGCGATTGTCGGCGGTGAGCCACGCGTTGTCGATCTGGTCAGCGAAGCTCTCAGGAAGGTGAGTCCTAGGTCATTCGCCGACTTGGACAGGCCAACTTCCCTGATGTTCGGGAACGAGCGTGCACGCCATCTCGGGTTCACTGATGCTGTCGTCAACAATGCGAGTGGCGACGCGGTGTTGCTGCCCGACGGCTCAGGTCGCCCATTCGCATTTGGATCCTGGGTGCCGATCGCTGCTCGTGGCGTCGCCGCCGAGGCTCAGCTCCGGGACCGGATCAAGAAGGTGTGGAAGACTGATCTGTTCTTGAGTAGTGCTGAGAAGGCGCGGTTTGCCGCCGCTACCATCAAGAGTAATTGGCATCAACTCGAAGACGGTAACGAGATCCGAGTGGCGATTGTCCCCCAGGCGATAGACCTTCCGGCGGGTTATCAGAGGTGGCAGAGCCTACACCTGGTTGCGCTACCAGACCCGGATGGCTTTATGGGCTTGTTTGACGATGCATACGAGGCGGTCGCCGAAGCGGTTCTGACAGTTGGTAGGCGCGATCGTGCACCCTATTATTACAAGCCGAGTGCCAAGGCGTAGAGGATTCAGCGCAACTTGAGAAGTATGGGAAGGTGAAGGTGGTCGACATTCTTGACTCCCTGAACGAAGCGGCGCAGCAGAACCTAATTACCATCGAGCGAAAGCTCATGTCGGTGGAAGCGCCTACGTGGCTCAATATCAACGAACAGCGCACGCCCATCATTGCGCCGAGACCGTCGTTCGAGAAGCTCGATTGATCTCGCAGTGACACGCCATCGTCCTGTCTGCGGGAAGCTGAACCTCCCGTGGTGTGCTTGTCCACCGGGACATTCGTGAGCGTGGATCCTGAGCGTCAAGGGCCAGGCGGACCCCTTCTTGCGGGTCCAGCGAGGTGCACCTGCTGCCCAGCGCGTGGAGCCGTTGCAGGCAAGTGCGTCACGCCCTGCGGCCACCCCCTCGACGAAGCGTCCCACCCCTCAAAGGGTGCGAGCCGGAGTGGTGGCACGCAAGCTGCGTGGGAGTGCATGAGGGGCGCCCGGCCTGCATGGTGCCGGGATAGAACGCCCGTGCTGGGATGGTGCTGGGATGCCCCTCTCCGGAACTGCATTTCCGCAGGTGGGAGCTCTGCGCTACGGATTCCGCTTCAACGTGTGAGCGGATGAAATGACGCCACATCGCTGACATAGCACGCATGCAAGTCAGGAGGGGGTTGGACTCTGCCGAGTCCAACCCCTTCGTCGTAACTGTGCTGATCGTGCAGACGAGGCGAGAAGTTCCCACGCGCAGTCGACGTTGTTCGGGAGGGGAGACGAAGCTGCGCCACGACGTACGACGGAAGTCCGGTTCGAGGAGCGCCCTCCTCTGCCCGAGTGAGACGGTCTACGAAGAACTGTGCCGCGGGGGACGCCGGGCCGAGCCGAGGTTCGCCGCGATGGCCACGATGGGCAGGCGGTGTCCGGACAGGAGGAGGCCGCCTCAGAACCCGCCGAGGTTGTCCTCCTCGCGGGGATATGCGGCACTTTCCGGCGCCCAGCGTGTGAAGGGGTCGGTATCCGGGACGGATTCCGAGGCCGAGGGCGACGAAGGAGGTGGTTCAGATGCGGGGGAGCGAGGTGGCCACGGGCCCGTGGAAGGGTTGCCGGCCGGAGCGGGGTTCTCCGGCGTTTCGTCGGAGGCCGGGCCGAAGCCCTGTGCGATGTCGTCGGCGGCGTCGTTCAGACCCTCAGCCTTCAGGGATCGCATTACCCGGTGCACCAGGACTGTGTACCCGTCCATGTCCGGCTTAAGGCCCACGGCGTCCAGCAGCAGGCGGAGCCGATCGGCGACCCCCACTTCCTCCTCGCGGTCGAACATCTCCTGCTCGGGGCCACCCTCGTCCCACAGAGGTGCCCCGAGAGAGGCCTCTCCGGATGTTCCGGCGGGCGGGATGAGGAGATGGCGGAAGAGCTCGGGCACTTCCTCGTCGTTGGCCGCGGACGCGATCTGGGCCAGCGGGCCGATCATGGTGACTGCCTTCTCGATCTCGTCCTCGTGGCGGGCCAGCCACCACACCACCGCGCTGCCCGCGCTCTTGAGGACGTCGTCGCCGAGGTAGCGTCGCTTGCTGCGCTCGTACTGACGTTCGTGTTCCCAGAGCTCTTCGTCCTTGCGCAGGTTGTTCAGTTTCCGCAGACGTTCCCCGTCGGCGGGGGCGAGGGTCAGTGTCACATCGGCCGCCATGACCACTACCCGTTCGTACCGGTCCGGACGTGCGACGCCCAACTCCCCGTCCAGGAGGTACTGCGCAAAGTTTGCCCGGCCGGGTTCCTCGTGGCGGACGAGCTCTCGGGCCCGCGTGACGACCGAGGACACGGCGAGGGCGGGGGAAGAGTCCTCGGACCGGCCGATGTGATCGGCGATGGGCTTCCACCACACGGTGGCGGAGAAGCGGAAATCGTAGCCGTCGGCCGCGCTGGGCAGTGCCGCGTCGGTCACATGGGTCTCCCGGTACGGCTCCTCCACCGGACCAGGCGATTCGGGTTGCTCGGGTTCGTACGAATCATCTGTCGTGCGGTCGGAGCCGAGGACCGTCACCAGGAGCAGCAGCGAGCCTGAGGTCGTGACCATGGACATGAAGCCCCACTGCCACACCGACCAGTGCAGGAGGTTGCCGAGCGCGGCCGGTGCGAGGCCGCACACGGCGACGAACAGAATGCGGGCGAAGGGATGCCTCATCGTGTCTCTTCCGTTGTCCGTTGTCCGGCGTCCGCGCGGCCGTACTGCGCGTGGTCGATGTGCTCCCAGAAGAGGGTGGCCACCGCTGACCGGTTCGAGTGGTGCTCCGCCCCCACCCAGGCACAGGCCAGGGTGTAAAGGCGGTGCAGGGCGGCTTTGCCACCTCCGGTCGCCCTGACCATCAGGTCGAGTGCCGTCCACTGCGTGCCGTCGTGGGCGACGGTGTTCAGCCAACTGTTCACCAGAGGTCCCCAGAGCTCCGTGGGCTGCCGGGAGAAGACCCCCACCCAGCCCACGAACAGGTCCGGCCACGTTCGTGACTCCGGCGCCCGGTCGCTTCGCAACAGTTCCGTGAGCAGCCGGAGATGAGGTTCGGCATCAGGTGCCTCCTGAACCAACCGAGCCCGCAGGCGGTCGATCAGCAGCCGGTAGAGCCTGCGGTCGCGGCCGGCGAGGTCGAACAGCGCCTCCCGGACCTCACTCGCGGCTTCCCCCTTACGGACGGCCAGGTGATGGAGCCGTACCACGGCTTGGGCTGGGTGTGTCGCGCCGAGGCTCTGGACGCAGACTGTCGTCAGAACACGGGTGAGACCGTCCGGCAAGGAGCCGGATCTCACGCACTCGTACATCCGTCTGCGGAACCATCCGCCGAACCGCTCATGAATCAGCCCGAGTTCGAGGGCGGCCACGGCACATTTGGCGCGTTGCGGCCCCCCGGGCTGGTCGGTCCATCGTGTCACCAGGTCGAAGAGGTCGTCGGGCCGGCCCGTGGCCAGCGCCTGCTCGCCGAACCGGACGACAACGCCGACCCGGTCGTCGGCGGTCAGCCCCTCCAGCCCGGCGGCGTCACCGATCCAATTCCTGAGGTCGTTGCGCACTCCGGGAAAGTTCGCCCAGAAGTACGTGCGCACCGCGTCGGCGTACGCGAGCTGTGCGAAGCGGAGCCGTCCGTCCGGAGCTCGCTCGATCCCGAGCCCGTCCAGCCGCTCCCCGAAATCCGACCGTGCGAGTTCGGTCGTCGCCTCCTCCTCGTGCCGGACCATCCTCATCAGACCTCGCCACGCCGCGTAGACGGTGTCGGACGGGGTGCCCTCGAACATCGCGGCCGCGAGGAGCAGGGTCCGCGCGGGGGCGGATCGGGCCGCGGCCACCTGCCGGCTCACCTCTCCGGCACGATCGGTGACCGCGTGCATGGCCTGGTCGAGCCAACCTGGGAAGCCGGAACCGAACCGGCCGCTGTCCCGCGCATCCCGCACCAGGCTCGAGAGCTTGGCCAGCTCCTGCATGGGGGACCTGTCGCACAGTTGCCGGAGGCCAGCCCTTTCCAGATCGGCGTAGCGAAAGGGCATCCGGTCCATGCGGAGGTAGCGGGTGACCATCGCGATGCCTCTGGGGCGCCCGAGTCTCACCGTGTGTGGTCCGAGCTCCGGCAGGTGAGCGTGCTCCATGCCCGCCGGAAGGACGACGACCATATGGGCCTTTGCCCCCTGGACCTGTGCACGGTTTGCGGCCAAGCGGTGCTGGGCCCGGTGGTAGGTCTCCTCGTCCGCGAATCCCGAGAGATCGACGAGAAAACGGTCTCCCGCGCCGGGCGCCAGGGGACTGTCGTTCTTGCCCATGACGGGAAATTCCTCGAACCGGATCTCTTCTCCGGCGGCGCCCTCGTTCCCACCGATCTCGTGCAGCAGCATGATTGCCGCAGCGCGGCGTCCGCTGCCCGGCTGTCCGTGCAGTAGCACCACCGAACCGGGCGTCTCCAGGCGTTCGGCGGCGATGCGGTACCCCGTCGGCGGGACGAAGCGGTCGGCCAGCCACACCCGGTCCTCGCGGGTGATGCGTACGGACTCGGTGCCCTTGCGATTCGGCCGGTCCGATGCGGTGTTGTAGTAGGTGTAGACGTTCTGGGGCCCCGTGCCGTTGTTGACCGGGCCGCTTGCGTCATTGACCGTGACGCGCTCCTGTTCGCTCATCGCGCGTCGTCCGAGCGGCGGCGCTCGCGCTCGAAACGCTGGTGGACCGTGCCGCTGTGGTCGCCCGCCGTGAACTGGACACCAGTGTTGTCGCCCTCGAGGTGGGGCGCGTTGTGCTGGTGGCCTTGGCCGGTGTTGACGGGCCCCTGAGGTCTGTTGACGAAGGTGCCGGACAGATTCCCGTTGAGGTTTCCGATGCCGCCATCCACGCGCTGTTCGACGTCACGAGTCCGCATCCTGGTATGTCCGGCGTTTCGTTCTGACTCCTCGCGGGACTCCGCCTCCGTCCGCTCCTGCTTCGCGTGGGCGTCCCGGTCCGCCTGACCCAAGTCGGGCAGGAGGCGGCCAAGGGCGTCGCCGAGCGACGCCAGGTCAGGTCCGGCGTTGCGGTGGTCGAACCGCCGGTACTGGCAGTCCGCCAGTTCCAGCAGATCCTCCGGGAGGATGGCGCGGTCGATCCGTGTGGCCCTGCCCACGAGTACGGGGATCACCAGGACGCCGCGGTCCAGCGCGGTCTGGATCTCGCGACGGGTCCAATCCTGTTCGGCTTCGAGAGCGGGGCGGCCGTCGGCGCCCGGCACCTCCGCCCAGCGCGGGCCGATCACGGCGAGGAGAGCCTGGCACTCCTCGACTGCCGTAAGCAGTGCTGTCGGAAAGCGGTGGCCGGGCTCGATCGAGCTGCTGGCGAAGAAGATCCGCTCTTCGCCAAACCGGCGGACGAGTTCCCGGACGATCATCGTCGCTACGGATTCCTCGTCGCCTGTGCGGTAGTTGACGAATACGTCGGACATGAAGGTTCCCTTCGAGAGAGGAGCATGGAATGGACGGGCACGGGATCGTGGCCTGGGGTCCGGTCCGCCCGGCCATGCGGTCCCGGCCGTGCCATGGCATGGTGCGTCCACGGAGCCGTTCGGAAGCGGGTGGCAGAAGCGGCCGGGGCCTGGACGAGACCGGTGGGCAGGCGAGGAACCGGGGCCGGAAGGCCACCGGGGACGGGGAACGACCCCGGGGCCAGTGCGACGAGGGCCGTACAGGTGTCCCAGCGGTGGGTCGTGAAGGGGCCGTCAGCCCTGTGTCGGGGCGAGCACGCGCGCCAGCGCGGGCTGCACACCGCGGACGGCACGGTTGTTGTGGAAGCGGGAGAGTTCCCGGGCAAGACGCCGCACGTCGCTGTTCACGGTCGCGGAGGGCACAGCAGGCATTACGGCCAGAAGGTCCTCGGCGATTGCACACGCGTGCTCGACCTCGCCTGATGCGGCGTGGGCAAGGGAGCGGCGGAATCCGTACCGGGTGCGAGTACGCAGGGCGTGCGAGGGGAGCCGGTGCCACTCCCGGTCGAGCACCTCGGCGGCGGCCTTGGGACGGCCGAGGTCGTACAGGCACCAGCCGGTCGACATCGTCGCCTGATCGGTGACATGGGTGGTGCCGATGACGGGTTCCGTGCCGTCGGCGACGCCCGCGAGCAGTTCCCGGGACCGGTCGAGGCTGCGGAGGCAGTCGGCTTCGTTGCCGACGAGCGCGTGTCCCTGGGCCTCCCGGCCGGCGGCGAGTCCCCGGATGCGTGGCGGGAGAGAGCTGTTCTGCGCACGCCGGGCGAGGGCGACGGTGGCCGCGGCGTCCCCGTCGTACATGGTGACCAGGGCACGACGCACCAGTGCGTACGAACCGAGGTACGGGTCGCCTCCAGCGCGCGCCAGTTCCGCCGCCTCGCCAGTCCAGCCGAGGGCGGCGTGGCTGTCCCCGGCCTCCTGGGCCATCCAGCCGGTGAACTCGGCGAACCGCGAGGCGAGCAGGAGAGCGGGGCCGCGGGATGCCGACCGGGCATCGGCGGCCAGCCCGGCGATCATGAGGGTCTGGGTCTCCAGCAGGGGCAGCAGCACCCTCGGCGCCGTGGACTGCCCGAGCTTCCGCAACTGCTCGAACTGCAGGCGGAGCGAAGGCAGGAGAGGGTCGACGGCCGAGATCCGGCTCTGTCCGCCGAGCTTCATCCCGAGATCGGTCAGCGCCCCCGTGCCGGCCGAGAGCACCGCTCGGCGTCCGACTGCCCAGAGGTTCGGGCCGGAGCCCGGGTCCGTCGCGGGAGGGGCAACCAGACGCTGCAACTCGCCGTCCGCACCGAGGAAGGCGTCGCACCTCCGGGCCAGTTCGGCGGAAGCGGAACGTTCGCCGCGTTCCACCTTGCTCAGGTATCCCTTGTCGTAGTTCAGCGCCACGGAGAACTCGGTCAGCGTCAGCCCCGCTTCCACGCGTAAACGGCGGAGCTCCGGGCCGAAACCTGAAGTCGTGTTCATCGTCAACCTCCCCTTGGGCCGTGTCCGTGAGAACCGTCCGCCCTCACGGGAACCGCGGCGTCGGCGATCACCGAGCGATGTGCCGCCGGTGGTGGATACGCGCTGTAACGGTGTGATGTCACTGCGGATCCGAAAGGAGTTTGGCACGAGGCGTGGCCGAGGGATTGGGGTTCGGGGGCGTTGCCTGTTGCCTCTCATGTTCTCCGTTGTTCCTCGTCCGTTCCGGGGAGACAAGGCTGCGTCTGTTTCAGGCCAGGCGCTCTCGGAGGGTGAGTGCCCGCGGTATCGGGGCAGGTGGTGATGGGCAGTCCTGCTGTGGGGAATTCCGAACGGCGCCCGGTCTTGTCCATGCTGGTGTCGGCAGAGCGTTCCCTGGCTGCCGAATCCCCGCAGGGCCAGGCATGCACGTCGGCGGCTATCGGCAGTGGTGAGCGGGCCTTCACCGAGATCGCTCGTGCAGCTGGTGGAATCGGGGCCAAGCCGCTGCAACAAGCGTTGGGGCTGCTCACGGACAAGCGGATCTTCGCCGCCGACTGCCTGTATCGCTGGTGGCTGGGCGATCTGGCCTTGGCGCGGATCCGGGAGAGCTGAGCCAGTTGGCGCGGCTCTGGTCGAACCGCTCATCGCGAGGCGCTTGCCCGGGCCGACGACCAGCTCCCCGCAGCCCCCGCAGTGGGCGGCTCTGGACATGCACCGACGACGTCGAGATGGATGTCGGTGCGGACCGCACCCCCAAGTCCAAGGAGCTCACCTAAATCCTGATAGTTGCGCTGGGCCTCGATCAGGGAGATCTTGTTCGCCCCGCCTGCCATGGTCGGCCTGCGGAACTGGACCCCGTCGTCCTCCCAGAAGCAGACGGGGCAGATCTCGTGCGAGCCAGGCATCGCGTCCAGTACGCGGTGTCCGCAGCACGGGCAGGGGTAGTCGCTCACCTGCGCAGTCTCCTTGCAGGTCCTGTCGGCGTGCCAGGGATTTCGCCGCCGCGGCACCCCGCCCAGTCCGCAGGGCACCCGTAAACGGCCGTCGGGAGCCAATGCATGCCAACGAAGAAACCCCAGTTCAGAGCCCTGCACGGGGCTCCACCGCAGGTCAGGATCAGACCGCAGACATTCCGCTTCAACGTGTAGCGGGATGGCTGCTGCCAGCTGACTATTTCGTCAAGAAAGCTGGTCAGAGGGGTCGGACTTGGTTGAGTCCGGCCCCTACCGCTTTTCCGTGCTGACTCAGCCGCGGCTGGGTGGGGCGAGCTTCTCCAGGTCGAGGTTGACCTCGAAGGGCACCGGGCGGTTGAGTGAGCCCCTGAAGATGCCAACGGCTACATAGGTGGCGGTTGGCTCGTCAAGTTCGTAGACGTGGACGATGGGTGCTCCGTCCTCGTCCTCGATGCGCCAGTAGTGCGGGATGCCGGCCTCTGCGTATTTGTGGAGCTTTACCGTGCGGTCCCGGTGTGCGGACTCGGGGGAGACCACCTCGACGGCGAGTCGTACTTCATCCGGTGCGAACCAGGTGCGGTCACCGTCGAAGTCGGCCGTTGTCACCAGCAGATCCGGCTCGGGCCGATTGCGTTGATCGAGTTTGATGGTCATCTCCCGTCCGACCCTTACGTCGGCCGGCGCCTGCTCCATGAGAGCCACGGTGAGCATCGTGACGAGATGGCCGTGCCACCACCGCTGCGGGGACCTCATGAATACGATGGCTCCGTCGATCAGCTCGGTGTGGCGCGGTGCCTCTGGCCCTGGCGCGTATCCGGGAGAACTGGACCAGCTGGCGCGGGAGGGCGATCGAACCGCTCGTCCGCGAGGCGCTCGCCCGGATACTGCCCGATGACCGGCTTCCCGCAGCCCACGCAGTGGGCGGCTGCTGGAGCCGCACCAGCGATGTGGAGATCGACATCGTCGGTGCGGACCGGGCTCCCATTGCCGAGGAACTGCTCTTTGTCGGCTCCATCAAGTGGCTGGAGCGGTCGCCTTTCGACCGTCACGACCTGGCAGCCCTTCATCGGCATCGGGCCGCCCTCACCAGTGAACCTGTTCCGGTCGCAGCGGTCTCGCGCGGCGGTGTCGACTGCCCGGGGCCCGATGCCGCCTACGGCCCAGGGGATTTGCTGACCGCTTGGCCGGTGTGAGTGGCGGATTGCGACGAGGGCGCGAAGGTGGTTCCCGCGGTGCGGCCAGTACGGCGATCCTGATGACGCCGGCCGGTCAGATCGCTGGCGGGTGAGCAGAAGGACAGTGTTTCCGCAGCAGGTGGTGTGGGGCTCTGTCGCAGGGCAGGGGCGGCCGTCGGGTCACCGTGCGGGCGGGGTGGTGTGATCCGTGGGGAATGACTGGGTGCCGAGCACGCGCAGCAGGTCCAGCCGCTCGCGGGTCTCGGGGTCCGCCGGAGTGAGGACGAGCAGTTGCTGGCCCAGGTCGGGCGTCAACAGGGTCTCGCAGTCCATCAGCAGCGGCCCCACTCGCGGGTGCAGGACGGTCTTGCGGTCGGCGCGCCTGACCGACACCTCGTGCTCGGCCCACAGGCGGCTGAAGTCGTCACTCGCGGCCTGCAGCCGCTCCACCAGGCCGGTGACGACCGGGTCGCCGGAGCGGCGGCCGGCCGCGGCGCGCAGGTCGGCCACGAGCTGGCGGGCGAGATGCTCCTGCTCCTCGGCCGGGGCGCCCGACCGGGCGGCCGGGTCGGTGAACCAGCGGTAGACGGTGTAGCGGCGGTCACCCGTGAAATCGACGTGGTCGCCCGTGAGCAGGGCGGCTGCCCGGTTCTGGGCCAGGATCTCGCCCAGGTCGGACAGGACCATGGCGGGGGTGTCCCCCAGCAGGTCGAGCATGCGCATCAGGCCGGCGCGGGCCAGGCGGGCCACCCCGTCGGCGGGCGGGGGCTGGTGGCCGGCCAGGTGGAACAGGTGGTCGCGCTCGTCCTCGGACAGGCGCAGCGCACGGGCCAGGGCGCCCAGGAGCTGGACCGAGGGCCGGCTGCTGCGGCCCTGCTCCAGGCGTACGACGTAGTCCGTCGACATGCCGGCGAGCATGGCCACCTCCTCCCGGCGCAGACCGCTGGTGCGGCGGCGGGGGCCGTCCGCCACACCGGCCTCGGCGGGACGGATCGCCTCGCGACGGCGGCGCAGGAAGTCGGCGAGCTGTTCACGTTGCATACCTCCATGGTCGCGCCCGGACGGTGGACCATCCAGGGAGCGCCGCTCCCTGGATGAACGCTCCTCTCCCGCACATGCCTGATTCCACTCACTGTGGAAGGCGGACCGACAACGAAGGAGAGCGCGATGCAGATGCGAACCCTGGGCCACACCGGCCCGACCGTCTCCGCCCCGGGCCTGGGAGCGATGGGCATGTCCGGCGCGTACGGCGAGGCCGACCGCGAGGAGAGCATCGCCACGGTGCGTGCCGCACTGGACGCCGGCGTGACACTGATCGACACGGGCGACTTCTACGCCATGGGCCACAACGAACTGCTGCTCGCAGAGGCGCTGCGCGGCCGGAACCGGGACAGCTACCGGCTGAGCGTCAAATTCGGGATGCTGAGCGGACCCGGCCCGACGTTCGGCGGGCAGGACGGCCGTCCCGAGGCGGTGAAGAACTTCCTGGCCTACTCGCTCACCCGGCTGGGCGTCGACCACATCGACATCTACCGTCCCGCCCGGCTGGACCCGGCGGTACCGATCGAGGAGACGGTGGGGGCGATCAAGGAGATGATCGACGCCGGCTACGTGCGCCACCTGGGTCTCTCGGAGGTCGATGCCGCGACGATCCGCCGGGCGCACGCCGTGCAGCCCGTCTCCGACCTGCAGATCGAGTACTCGTTGATCTCCCGCGCGGTGGAGGCGGAGATCCTGCCCACGCTGCGGGAGCTGGGCATCGGAATGACCGCCTACGGCGTTCTCGGCCGGGGCCTGATCTCCGGACACTGGTCGGCAGGCCGCAGCGCGGGCCCCGGCGATTCGCGCGGGCGCAGTCCGCGGTTCTCGCAGGAGAACGTGGCGCACAACCTCGCCCTCGTGGAGGCGCTGCGCCGGGTCGCGGAGGCGAAGGACTGCACCGTCGCCCAACTGGCCATCGCCTGGGTGGCCGCACAGGGCGACGACATCGTGCCCCTGGTGGGTGCGCGCACCCGGCAGCGGCTGACCGAGGCGCTGCCCGCACTGGACGTACGCCTCACCCCCGAGGACCTCGCCGGGATCGAGGAGGCGGTACCGCTCGGCGCGGCACGCGGCGACCGCTATCCGGCCGCGTTCATGTCCGCCCTCGGCGCGGGCAACTGAGCGAGGCCATCGGGGACGGGGTCCGTGCGGGAACCGGTGTTCTCCCGGCGCTGCCCGCGCGGCGCGGCGGACCCGCCACCGCACGGCGTGATCCGCCGGACCGATCGATCGTGCTCTGGATTATCGGAAGGCGGCAGGCTTAATCGTCGTGGAGTGCCTTCTCGCTGGGATAAGCAGGCCGGGTGGGGGAATTGATCGGCCTGCTTGTTCTGTGTTCTGTGTCTGTGTGCGTGGGGGGTGGGGTGCGAGATCGGGCATGTTCTGCATGTCGCGTTCGGTGGTGATGGGTATTCGGTGAACTCTCCGGCGGCGAGTGCCTGCGCGCTCGCGCCGCCGCGTACGCAGTCCGCGCACCGGCATCGCACCCGGCCTGGCGTCACGCCTTACGTCGCACGAGCCGCACCTGGACGCGCCGTTCCGTGACCTCCGGGAACCGGATGCCATAGGAGCTCCCTATAGCGTCTGCTGACATTTCGTCTTTGCTTCTCTTTCCTTTCCGGCCGTACCGTAAAACGGGCTCGACGAGATGCGCACCGCGAATTCCTCGGAATTCGCGCGTTGTGCGCGTCGATCCATTTCCGTCGAGCGGACTGAAAGCGATCGAGAGGACCAGTGGCATGACCACAGTCGAGAACGGGCCGGGAACACACGAACTCGCAGGAAAGCGTGCCCTGGTCACGGGTGGATCCCGCGGCATCGGAGCAGCCGTCGTGCGCCAGCTCCTGGACGCGGGTGCCGACGTGCTCACGACCGCCAGGTCGGCGACGGGCACGGTGCCGGAGGGGGCCGGTTTCGTGGCGGCCGATGTGCGGACACGGGCCGGAGCGGAGGCACTCGCCGCGACCGCGCAGGAGGTGCTCGGCGGGGTGGACATCGTGGTTCACAACGCGGGTGGGGCGCAGCCTCACGAAGGTGCCCTGGCCATCCCCGACGAGGAGTGGCAGGACGCGCTGGACCTGAACTACCTGGCGTCGGTGCGGCTGGACGCGCTACTGGTACCGGAGATGCGGGAACGGCGTTCGGGGAGGATCGTGCACATCTCGTCGGCCGCGGTCCTCACCCCCGTGGGACCGTTCCTGCACTACGTGGCGGCGAAGGCGGCGCTGGAGACGTACAGCAGGGGACTGGCCCTGGAACTGGCCCCGTTCGGCATCCGGGTCAACACCGTGTCTCCCGGCCGGACAGCCACCCCCGGCGGCGAGACGACCCGGGAGCAGTGGGCGAAGGTGTCCGCGCGCATGGGCGCGGGCTCGGACCTGACCAACGCGGCCGACACCACGCCGCTGGGGCGCGACGGCCGGCCCGAGGACATCGCCGACGCGGTGCTGTTCCTCCTGTCCGACCGGGCGAGCTGGCTGACGGCGAGCAACCTCATCGTGGACGGCGGCGAATTCCCCAGGGGCTGACGCCAACGCCGACGGCGTTCCGGAACGCGGTTCTCCGGAACAGGCGCCCGCGTCCGTTCCTCCCCCCGGCCCTCAGGGCACCGGGGAGAAGGCGGCGGACCCGGACTCGGGAGTGGCGGCGGACTCGGCGGCGGGTTCGGACCAGGTCTCCCGGCGCAGGAGTTCGAGCAGCGCCGTCTCCGCCGGGCCCGCGGCGTGCCGGAGCACGGCGATGACCGGCTGGGACACGGCCGGGAACACCGGACGGACGAGGTGTTCGTGACCTGGGGGCACCGCGGAGGCCGGGACGAGCGTGGCTCCCAGCCCTTGCGCGGCCCAGCGCACCGCCGTCGCCGTCTGGGACACGCGGGCGGCCGTGGTCGGGTCGTCGTCCCGCAGCACGTTCAGCAGCACGCTGTCGAGCGCGCTGTCGCGGTCGAACCTCACCCACGGTTCCCCCTCCAGCTCGCGCGGCTCGACCCGGTCCGCGGCGAGCAGCCGGTGGCCGGCGCCCAGCACCACGACGAACTCCTCGTCGCCCAGGTGGTGGGCGTCGGCGGGGCTCCGCTCGCACGCCGCCATCAGGGCCAGGTCCAGCACGCCCCGGCGGCACAGCCGCTCCAGCTCGGCGGAGCTCGGCTCCTCGAACACCGTGACCTCCAGCCGCGGGTAGCGGCGGCGCAGCGCGCCCAGCGTGCGCGGCAACTGCCGTGTGCCGAAGCCCATCTGCGCCGCGACCGTCAGCTCGCCGACCAGCTCGTCGGCACCGGCCCGCGCCGTCGCCGTCGCCCGCCGTGACGCGCTCACCGCGACCTCCGCCTCCCGCAGGAACGCGTGGCCGACCGCGGTGGGCACCAGGCCGGCCGGGGTGCGGGTGAACAGTTGGACGCCGAGGTCCCGCTCCAGGCCCCGGATCTGCTGGGACACCGACGGTTGGGCGACGCGCAGCCGCTCCGCCGCCGCCGTCACCGAGCCCTCCTCGGCGATGGCGAGGGCGTACTCGAACTGGCGGAGGCTCATCGGCTCGCACTCTTCTCTGCGGTGGCGTCGTGTGCGGTGCGGACCGTGGGCGTGAGGCCGTGTTCGGCCTTGGCCGGCACGGTGGCCCATACGGTCCGGATCGGCGAGCCGTCGCGTTCCGACCTACGCAGATGCACGGTGAACATGCTGGTGCTGGTGCTGGTGCCGGTGCTCGTGCCGGCACCGGTGTCGGCGATCGGGCGTTTCGGATCGCCGGACACATCGGTGCGACTGGGCGACATGGAAGTGTCTCCTTCCGCCGGACGTCGTGGGTTACAGAGGATGAGGACGCCCTCTGCGATAAGTCGTGCACCCTGGGAAGGATTCCCCATGGGCGGATCGGTCTCGTACATGCGGTTGCGGGCATATAGCTGGTGTCGTATATTCGTCTGGTGAGTACTCCGGCAAGTGACGTCATCGCAGTACTCGCCGAGCCCAACCGCCGGCGCATACTCGACCTCCTCAAGGACGGCGAGCGGCCCGTTGGTGAGCTGGTCGACGAGCTGGGGCTGACGCAGCCGGCCGTCTCCAAGCACCTGCGCACTCTGCGCGATGCCGGACTGGTCGAGGCCAGGGTCGACGCCCAGCGACGGCTGTACCGGATACGCCCGGAGCCGCTGGCCGAGCTCGATGCGTGGCTCGCCTCCTACCGCAGTCTGTGGAGCGCGAGCCTGGACCGCCTGGGCCGGCATCTGGAGGAAGGAGCATCATGAACACCCCCACAGGACCCACAGGACCCGCGGACTTCACGGGACCCACGGACTCCGCAGAACTCGCGGGTTCCGCAGGCCCCACAGGGCCCCCGGACCCGGCCGAAGCCACGCTGAGCACGGGCGGCGCCCGGCCGGTTCTGCGCTTCGAACGCGTTCTGGCCCGGCCTCCCGAGGCGGTCTGGCGGGCGATCACCGACCGCGAGGAACTCAAGGCGTGGTTTCCGTCCGAGGTCATCGCCGACGCCTGGGAACCCGGTGCCGAGATCAGCTTCCCGTTCCCCGGGACCGACATGACCCTCACCGGCACCGTTCTGGAAGCGGAGGAGCCTCACACGCTCGCGTACACCTGGGGTGAGGAAACCCTCCGCTTCACCCTGACACCGGAGCCGGACGGCCGCACCCGTCTGGTGTTCACCGACGAGACGCCCCCGGACATCGCTGCCCGCAACGCGGCCGGCTGGCAGATCTGCCTCGGCCGCCTCGCTGGTCAAACCGTCGCCGCCGATGCCTGGAAGAGCCACTTCGACCGCTACAGCGCCGCGTTCGAACCGGCTCTCGGCCCGCAGCAAGGCCCCCCGGCCGGGAGCTGAGAACACGGCGGGACTCACCGGACACCCCCACGCCGTCGCGCGAGCCCTCGTGCGGTGGTGCGCCGGTCCGC
This sequence comes from Streptomyces sp. NPDC087428, assembly GCF_044744085.1. Lineage (NCBI taxonomy): Bacteria > Bacillati > Actinomycetota > Actinomycetes > Kitasatosporales > Streptomycetaceae > Streptomyces > Streptomyces sp. NPDC087428. The sequence goes on along the minus strand of NZ_JBIUXR010000003.1, from coordinate 441,820 downwards.
AACTCCCGGAATCGGGTGAACTCGCCCGCGCGTGCGCACGGTGGCGCGAATGATCAGGACTGCTCCGTGTGTAGTGACTGGAATGGACTCAGGGGCAGAACCACACACGGACTCAGGGGCAGAACCACACACGGACGCAGGGGCAGAACCACACACGGACGCAGGGGCAGAACCACACACGGACGCAGGGGCAGAACCACACACGGATTCAGCGGCAGAACGACACACGCACGCAGGGAACAGCCCGGACGGTCCGCGAGTGAACCGGCGCGGCCTGTTCGTCGCCGCTGCCGGGGCACTGGCCGCCGGCGGTGCCGTGACAGCGCCGGCGACCGGCCGCGGAGCGAGTACCGCCGCCGCGGCAGAACGGTCCGGGCGAACGGCCGAGCCGGTCTCGGTCCGGCCGGCGGACCCCCGCTATGACAGCCTGCTACGCGGCAACAACTGGCGCTTCACCGGGCGGCCGGACGAGATCCGTGTCGTCAGCTCCACGGAACAGGTCGTGCGGGCCGTATCGGAAGCCGTACGGTCCGGCCGCCGGCTCGCGGTGCGCAGCGGCGGTCACTGTTTCGAGGGTTTCACCGCCGACCCGGGGGTGCGCCTGCTGCTGGACCTCTCGCCCATGAACGCGGTCGGCCACGACCCGGAGCGGCGCGCGTTCGAGGTGCAGCCCGGGGCCACGCTGGGACACATCTACCGGACCCTGTTCACGCGATGGGGTGTGACGGTGCCCGGGGGCGGCTGTCCGGACGTCGGAGCGGGCGGGCACTTCTGCGGGGGCGGGTACGGGCCGCTCTCGCGCCGGTACGGATCCGTGGTGGACCACCTCTACGGCGTCGAAGTGGTGGTCGTCGACGGACACGGCACCGTACGCACCGTGGTCGCCACCCGCGAACCGGACGATCCGAACTCCGACCTGTGGTGGGCGCACACCGGCGGCGGAGGCGGCAACTTCGGGGTCGTCACCAAGTACTGGCTGCGCTCACCGGACGCCGCCGGTACCGACCCCGCCCGGTTGCTGCCGCGCGCCCCCGCCAGGCTCCTGGAACGCGCGGTCGTCTGGGCCTGGGACGAGCGGATGACCGAAGGGGCGTTCACCACACTGCTGCGCAACTTCGGGACCTGGCACGAACAGAACAGTGCGGCCGGCACCCCGGAGGCCAACCTGTACGCGATCCTGCAAGCGCCGCACCGCAGCGCGGGCAGTTTCCAGGTGATCGTCCAGATCGACGCGGACGTTCCTGGCGCGGAGGGCCTGGTGGCGGATTTCGTGTCCGCCGTGACCGCCGGCGCCGGCGTCGAACCGACGGTCGACGCCAGTCGGACCATGCCGTGGCTGCACCCCGTCACCTGGCCGGGCACGGGTGAGGCCGGTGACGTGATCACCCGGCGGTACAAGATCAAGGCCGCCTGTCTGCGCCGCTCACTGACTGATCCTCAGCTCGCCACGGTCTACCGGTACTTGACCGATCCCGCCGGGACCCCGGACGGGAGTCTGGAGCTGTTCGGATACGGGGGCCGGGTGAACACGGTCCCGCCGGGACAGACCGCGGTGGCCCAGCGCGACTCGGTCATGAAGGCCGACTTCCACGCTGTCTGGCTCGACGAGGCCGACGACGCGGCCCGTCTCGCCTGGGTCCGTGACTTCTACCGGGACGTGTACAAGGACACCGGAGGTGTCCCCGTACCCGGCAGGGTCAGCGACGGGTCCTACATCAACTACCCCGACGTCGACCTGGCCGATCCCGACTGGAACACCTCCGGAGTGCCCTGGTACACCCTCTACTACAAGGACAACTACCCCAGGCTCCAGCGGGCGAAGGCACGTTGGGACCCGCTCGACGTGTTCCACCATCCGCTCGCGGTCCAGCGGCCCGCACGCTGACGTTCGCGACCAGCCGTGCCGGCCCTCACTCCCTCCCTCCCGGACCGGCACGGCTACAACGCGTCGCCGAAGGCCTCGGCCAGCTCGCGCCATTCGGCCAGGGGCAGCCCGGCGCCGCCCTCGTCCGCGGTGAGCACTTGCAGGGCGACGTGGTCGGCACCGGCATCCAGGTACTGCTGGGTCCGTGCCTTCACCTGCTCGGCGTCGCCCAGGGCGAAGAGGGAGTCCAGCAGGCGGACGCTGCCGCCGCCCTCGAAGTCGCTCTCCACGAACCCCAGGCGCAGCAGGTTGTCCGTGTAGTTGGGCAGCTGGAGATACATTCCGAGCATGGTTCGCGCGGTGGTGCGGGCCCGGTCGAGGTCGGTGTCGAGTACGACGGAGAGCTCCGGCGCGAGCAGCGCGTCGGGGCCGAGCGCCTCGCGCGCCTCCGCCGTGTGTTCGGCGGTGACGAGGTAGGGGTGCGCGCCCAGCGCCCTGTCAGCGGCCAGCCTCAGCATCTTCGGGCCGAGCGCCGCGAGAACCCGGTGCCCGGAGCCCACGGGCGGGGTGGCGGCGTCCAGCGCGTCGAGGTACGCGACCATCGCGCTGTACGGCTTCGCGTACCGCGGCACCATTGGGCCGTGGCTGACGCCCAGGCCGAGGACGAATCGCCCGCGCGCCCGCGCGTCGATCTCCGCGATCCGCGCCGCCACGTCCTGCGCCGGGTGGTCCCAGATGCTCAGGATGCCGGTGGCCACCGTGGCCTTGCGGGTGGCGGCGACGACCGCGGCGGCGTCGCCGGGCGAGGGACTGCCGCCGATCCAGAGCGTGCCGTACCCCAGGTCTTCGAGTTCGGCGACGGCTTCCGCGATGGCTCGCCCGCCCGCGGCGTCCGTCCGCGACCCGTGCAGGGCGCCGCTCCAGATTCCGACCCGTCCGAATGCCTCACGCGTCACAGAAGTCATGCAGTGGCCAACAGCGGCCCGCGCCCGCTATTCCCGGCCGGGCCGGTATTCACCCGAGTGCACGCGGGGCGGTGTGCGTGGGTGTCGCGGACACTCCCTGGCTTTGGGGTTCGAGCGGAGCCGCGAGTGGTGCCGGTGGCGGGATACCGAGACGCGCACGGGCCTGGTGGTCCGGGCCGACCGCGCCCGCCGTCCTGCGGGCGGGACGTTCCGGCGCCCGCCGCCCCACCACCGGGTTCAGCCCTCCTGCGGGGGTTCCACCCGTGCCAGCCACGCGGTCAGGAGCGGCTCCAGGGCCGCCGCCTCTTCCCCGGTCAGCGCGTCCAGGAGGCGGCGTTCGTTGCGCATGTGCTCCGTGAACGCCTGGTCGATCAGCTCCCGGCCCGCGTCGGTGAGGGCGACCACCCGGCCCCGGCCGTCCCCGGCCGCGCGGCGGCGGGTGACCAGGCCGGCGTGCTCCAGACGGTCGATGCGCTTGGTCATCGCGCCGGTGGTGACCATGGTGTGCGTCGCCAGCTCCCCGGGGGCCCGCTCGAACGGGGTCCCGGCCCGCCGCAGAGCGGCCAGCACGTCGAACTCGCCCTCGCTCAGGCCGAATCGCCGGTACACCACGCAGAGTTCCTCCGTGAGCAGCCCGCCGAGCCGGTGCAGCCGTCCGATCACGCCCTGCGGGCTCACGTCGAGGTCCGGGCGTTCGCGGTGCCACTCCGCCTGGATGCGCGCGACATGGTCCAGGGGCCGAGGGGTGGGGGCGGCGGCGGAGGAATCCTGCATGGCTTCACTGTAGCTTCCGCGGAAGGCATAATAGTTTCCATGGAAGCTACATTGCGATGGGTGCTGATCACGGTGATCGCGCCGGTGGCCTGGGGCACCACCTACTACGTCACCCACGCCTACCTGCCCGCCGAGACCCCGCTGTACGGTGCCGCGATCAGGGCCCTCCCCGCCGGGCTGCTGCTCCTGGCCGTCCGGCGGGAGCTGCCCCGCGGCTCCTGGTGGTGGAAGGCCGCGGTCCTCGGCGTCCTCAACATGGGCGGGTTCTTCGCCCTCGTCTACGTCGCCGCGCAACTGCTCCCGACCAGCACCGCCTCGACGATCATGGCGGCCTCGCCGGTGGCGATGATGCTGATCGCCTGGGCGCTGGTCGCGGAACGGCCGGGCCTGCTGCCCCTGCTGGGCGCCGCCGCGGGCATCGCCGGGGTGTGCCTCATGCTGCTGACGGGTTCGGTCTCCGTCGACGCCCGCGGAGTGCTGGCCTCGGTCGCCGCCATGCTGATGTCGTCCCTCGGCTACATCCTCGTCAAGCGCTGGGGTGCCGGTGCCGACGTGCTCGCCTCGACCTCCTGGCAGCTGATCGCCGGTGGCCTCCTGCTGCTGCCCCTCGCCGCCGTGGTGGAGGGCGCGCCGCCCGTACTCGACGGGCCGGCCGTCCTCGGGTTCGGGTACGTCGCCGTGGTGGCGACCGCGGTCGCGTTCGCCGCCTGGTTCACGGGCCTGCGCCATCTGCCCGCCGCGACCGTCGGCCTGGTCGGACTGCTCAACCCGGTGACCGGGGTGCTGCTCGGCACCCTGATCGCCGGGGAGTCGCTCACCCTCAGGCAGGTGTGCGGGCTCGTCCTTGTGCTGAGCGGAATCCTCCTCGGCCGTCCGACGGCCCGCCGGCCGGCCGAGGCGCGCCCCACCGCGGCCGGGCGGCCCGCAGAGCCCACCGGGGCGCCCGGATCCTCTACGGCTGGGTGACCCTCAACTCCCTTACACCCGTGGGCTCGTCCGCATCCGCGGAGCGGACCGTCACCCGCACCTCGCGGGCCACCGCCCCCGCCCGGTAGGGCTCCCAGCGTTCCCCGTCGGCCGAGGTCTCCAGCCGGTGGGCGGCGGGGCGTACGCCCGTCCACTCCGGCTCCATCGCCGTCACCGCCGCCGTCCGCCCCAGATCCACGGTCAGCGTGCCCGTCGCCCCGTCCGGGGACCAGGCCGTCGCCGCACTGCCGTCCACCGCCGCCGCCGCGTACAGGCCGGGGGACTCCGAGGTCGCCGTCGCCGGGCGGCAACGGGACGCGTCGGTGGTCGGGGCGAGGTCGGGGCGGCGGGTCGGCAGGGTGAGCGCGGTGGACAGCAGACGCGGGCCGGCGGGCGTGTCCAGGGTGAACGGGGTACCCGAGGTCAGCCTGACCTCCGTCGTCCGGGGGCCGATCGCGATGTCATACGTACGCCCCTGATGGCGCAGGCCCGTCAGCGTGACCCCTTCGCGCAGCTGCGGCGGCAGCATCGGGTCCAGCCGTACCCCGTCCTCCCGCAGCCGCAACCCCGTCAGCCCGTGCGTGAACACCTGGAGGAAGCCGCCCTTTCCGGTGAGGAAGTCCTCGGCGGGGAACCCGGACAGGGGATCCTGCGCGCCCGACTTCGCGCCCCGCGCCTCGCTGAAGAGGGCGTACGGACCGCGCGTGAACGGGCGCACGGCACGCTGGAGATAGGTGTACGTGGCGCAGCCGGGCTCCCCGATCGCGGCCGCGTCGATCGCGTGGACCGAATCCGTCATCGCCGGGCCGTCTGGATCGGTGCGAGCCGCGTAGTAGTCGAGCGTCGCGGCCGCCGCACCCGGCTCCATCGGCCACTCCAGCGGGTAGATCAGCAGCACGGTGTCGGCCTGTTTGATCGTCGAGCCGTCGTAGCCCGCGTACTGGAGGAAGAGCTTGCGCTTCGGGTCGTACGGGATGCGCAGACTGTCCGCGACCTTGTTCCACTCGGCCGGAGCGGGGTGGCCGAGGAGCTGCGCCGCGCGGGTGGCGTTGCGCAGGGCGGTGGCGGCGACGGCGTTGGTGAACACCCCGTCGGTGACGCCGTTGCTGTACTCGTCCGGGCCCGCCACCTCCTTCACGGACGCGCTGCCGTCGTCGTTCGCGGTGGCGCGCGAGACCCAGAAGTCCGCGATGCCCCGCAGGAGTTGCCAGCCGTGTCCGGCCAGCCAGTCGCGGTCGCCGGTGGCCAGGTAGTACTGCCAGACGGCCAGGGAGACATCGCCCTGGAGGTGGTTCTGCGTGACGCAGTGCGGCGGGTTCCAGCTCTGGCACTCCGACCAGAGGGCGCCCTTGCTCGCGCTCGTCCAGGGGTAGAACAGCCCCTTGAACCCCAGCTTCTCCGCGTTGGTACGGGCCTGGTCACGGGTGCGATAGCGGTACTCGACCACCGAACGGGCCAGCTCGGGACGGGTGGCGAGCAGCCCGGGGTACATCCAGGTCTCGGCGTCCCAGAACACCATGCCCGCGTAGTTGTCGCTGGTCAGCCCGGCCGGGGCGATGCTGTCGCGGGAACCGGTGCGGGTGGACGCGAGGAGCCCGTACTGCGCGGAACGCAGCCACTTCTGGAGGTCGGGGCTGCCCGGAACCAGGACGTCCGCGGCCCAGTCCCGGCGCCAGACGGCGGCGTTCTCGGCGAGGACGGCGGACCAGCCGAGCCGCGCCGCGCGCCGGGACGCCTCACGCGCGGTGGTGCGCGGGGCGCGCGAGGTGAGCGCGGTGTCGACCCCGACGTACTTCTCGAACGTATACGTGCGCCCGGCGCTCACCCGGGACGGATGCGCGTTCCCGGCAACCAGGGGCGTGGTGTCGGTGGTCCGGCCCGTGACGCCGGAGTCCCGGTGCATCGTCTGCACGATCGCGCCGGCCGTTCCGGTGCCCCGCGTGCGGAACGTCCCGTCGTCGTCGAGTGCGATCCGGCGTGCGCCGCGCGGGTCGAGCCGGCCGGTGACGGTCGCCGTGCCGCTCCAGTGCGGGGTCATCCGCAGCCGTACGGCGCCGGTGTGCACGGAGGCGCGGTCGGTCAGCACCTCGTACGTCAGGTCGGTCGCGCGGCCGTCGGCGGTCGTCCAGCGCAACGACGTACGCACGAGTCCGCAGCGCAGGAACACTGTCTGGCGGTACCGGGAGATCCGGCCCGCCGGGGTGGCGGAGCCGTACGTCTCGTCGCCCACGCGCACGTCGAGGGTGGTCCAGCTCGGCAGCGCGGCGGCCACCTCGCGGCCGGCCGCCAGGTCGGGGTCGCGGCCGAAGAGCCCGGAGACGAAGGCCCCGTCGTAGCGCGGCGTGTACAGCGGCCAGCCGGTCTTCTCGCCCGTCTCCGCGTATCCGGCGCCCGCGGCGGGGACGCGGTGGCCCAGGTAGCCGTTCCCGACGTAGGGGTCGTAGCCCGCGGCCTCGCCGAACGTGGTGGACGTCGGGGCCCAGGCGGGATCGGTGTCGCGGCCGCAGGCCACGTCGGGACCCGGACCGGCGGCAGCGGGCGCGGCCTGGTGGGAGGAGGCGTAGGAGACGGGCGGCAAGGGCGCGATCAGCGCACATGCGACCAGCGACGTGAGGAGAGGGATGCGCGAGAGGCTCACGGTACGAACGTAGGGAAACGGGACCGGCACGGCGGCGCACGGCGCGCGGGTGAACGGCTGATGAGGCAGTCGGCTGAACCAGGATCCGGCCGAGGGCGGTGCGCCTCAGGGCGCGCGAGTGGCCCGGCTCAGGCCGCGAGGCCCGTCTTGAGGCCCGCGCCGCACAGCGGTACGACGACGCTGCGGTCGGTCCAGCCACCGACCGCGGCCCAGCAGGCGACGCCCGTCGTCTCCACGTAGAGGCCGCGGGCGGCCAGGTCCAGCTGTGCGCCCCGGAGCTGATCCTCGGTCACGGTCAGGAAGGTGCCGCCCGACTCGCGCACCGCCGCCAGGATCGCCCGAGCCCGCGGCGGACGCGGAATGGCGATGCCCTCGGCGAGGGTGGGGGAGGCGGGGCCGGGCGGGGTGCCGGGGAGTACGTCCGCCCCGGCGTGGAAGGCGGCGGCCAACGGGGAGACGGCCTCGGCCTGCACGGCGATCAGGGCCGGAACGGTGTCGATCAGGCCCTGATCGCGGAGCTCCGCGACGGCCAGTGCCGCGCCCAGGAGCAGGGTGCCGTTGCCGACGGGTACGGCGATCGCGTCGGGGAGCCTGCCGCCGAGGTCCTCCCACAGCTCGTACACGTAGGTCTTCGTGCCGTGCAGGAAGTACGGGTTGAAGACGTGCGAGGCGTAGAAGGTGCCGGGCGCGTCGGCGGCGGCTCGGGCGGCCAGGGCGGTCGACTCGCGGTCCCCGGGGACGATGTCCAGCCGGGCTCCATGGGCCCGGATCTGCTCGGTCTTCTTCGGGGACGTGCCCTCGGGGACGTACACCGTGCAGGGCAGCCCGGCGCGGGCGCAGTAGGCCGCGACGGCGGTGCCCGCGTTGCCGCTGCTGTCGGCCACCACGCGCTCGGGGGAGAGGCGCCGGGCCAGTTCGGCGAGCATCACCGCGCCGCGGTCCTTGAAGGAGAGCGTCGGCATGAGGAAGTCGAGTTTGGCCGAGACCGTGTCGGTGAGCGGCACGAGTGGGGTGCGGCCCTCGCCCAGGGTGGTCGTGGGCGACGCGAGCGGCAGCACCTCCTCGTAGCGCCAGAGGGAGTTGACCCGGCCGGACAGGGCCGCGGGACGGAGGGGTCCCGAGACCTCGAAGTCGAGGTCCCAGGGGCCGCGACAGACCGGACAGCACCAGGTCAGCGAAGCGACGTCGGCACGGGTTCCGTCCTGCGGGCAGCGGTATGCGGTGGCCATGGCAGCCAGCATGTCAGCAGGAGGGCGGGAACCCGGGACCGGTGACGGGGGTTCGGTGACAGGGGTCCGGGGCGGCCGCACCGTCGCAGCCACCCCGGACCCGCACGTTCCGGATCCGTGCGAGCTCCTACCGCCGCCCGGACAGCCCTCGGTCGACGGTGGCCATCAGTTCGCCGTCGTCCGTGTCCCCGTCCAGTGACCAGAACATCGCGCCGCCGAGCCGGTGGTCGCGGATGTAGGCGGTCTTGGTGCGCAGGACCTGCGGGTCGTCGTACGTCCACAGGGTGGTGCCGTCGAACAGCCAGGCGCTGCCGTCCCGGACGTTGCGGTGGACCTTGTACGTACCGGATTCGGCCAGTTTCCTGAGGGCCTTGTAGTCCTCGTAGCCGGCGGCCCAGGTGGCGGGTGCGGGCCTCGCGGCGGGCCGGCCCATGCCGTCACCGCCGCCGGTCACACCGGTCCAGCCCTGACCGTAGAACGGCATTCCCATCACCAGCTTGCGGGCCGGGGCGCCGCGTCCCAGCCAGTCGCGCACGGTCCGGTCGACGCTGAAGTCGCCCTTCGCGTACAGCGCGGACTGCTGGGCGGTGGTCTTCTCGCCCGAGACGTGGAAGTCGTAACCCTGGAGGTTCACGAAGTCGAAGTCCCGCATGATGCGGGGGACGTCGAAGCCCGCGTCGATCTTCTCGGGGGACGCGGGGACGAATGCCGAGAGGTCGTAGTGCTTGGGCTTGGGCTTCGAGCCGTGGCCCCGGCCCTTCGGCCGGCTCTGCTGGCTCTGCTGGCTTTTCGCGTAGGCGTCGAGCTGAGTGCGGAACTCGTGCACCAGGGCGGTGAAGTTCCGCTTGTCCTCGGGTCGGTACACCGTGTCGGTGTCACCGGCGGATCCCGGCCATTCCCAGTCGATGTCGATGCCGTCGAAGAGGCCCGCCGCGGCGCCCTGCCCGCCCCGGGTCCCGTCCACCGGCAGGTTTCCCTTGATGTACAGGTCGATGCAGGAGGAGACGAACGCCTTGCGGGAGGCCGCGGTGCGGGCCGCGTCCGAGAAGTGGGTGGACCAGCTCCAGCCGCCCAGCGAGATCATCACCTTGAGCCCGGGATGCTTGGCCTTGAGCTCGCGCAACTGGTTGAAGTTGCCCGCGAGGGCCTGCCCGTCGGTGTCGGCGACTCCGTCCACCGAGCCTGCGGCGTCCAGCGGACGGACGTAGTCCGCCCACGCGTCCGCCTCGCCCGGAACGTTGCCGGTGAAGCACGTGCCGTCGGCGCCGACGTTGCCGAAGGAGTAGTTGACGTGGGTGAGCCTGGCCGCCGTGCCGCTCGTCTCCAGGTCCTTGACCTGGAAGTCGCGTCCGTAGACGCCCCATTGGGTGAAGTACCCGACGCGCTTGTAGGCGGGAGCGGAGGTGTGGTGACCGCTGTTCCCGCGGTCCTTGGTGCGACTCGTGCTCTGGTCCGTGCCGTGTCCGGCGGCGTTGGCGGTGGGGATGACGGTGGCTGCCAACGAGAAGAGGGCGCAGACGGCAATGGCCGGTGCGGACAGGGTTCTTCGACGCATGGGGCCCATTCCTGTACGTGTGCCGAGAGGTGCGTGAGCCGTGCTGTGTGGAGAGGAAGTTATTGGTCTGGACCAAACCGGGTCAAGGGGTGAGGCGAATCCGGCCCCGGGTCGCGCGACCGGGGCGCGGCAGGGGGCGGTCGCACGCGCCCTGGCGGCCGGCGCCGGGTATGCGCACGTCGGCGGCGAATCATCACTTCGAGTGAATCTCTGGCCTGCGCTTGCGGTCCGGAACCGACGGTTGCGACGCTGTTGCAGTCTGTCAACCTCTTGGGGAGTGGCCTGTGACTTTCGGTGAGCAGCCCGCCTATCTGCGCGTTGCGGGCGATCTGAGAGAGAAGATCGTCAACGGTTCGCTGCCGCCGCATACGCGATTGCCGTCGCAGGCGCGCATCCGCGAGGAGTACGGGGTCTCCGACACCGTCGCGCTGGAAGCGCGCAAGGTGCTGATGGCCGAGGGGCTGGTCGAGGGCCGCTCGGGCTCCGGTACGTATGTGCGCGAGCGCCCGGTCCCGCGCCGGATCGCCCGCTCCGGCTTCCGTTCGGAGACCGGCGCCAGCCCGTTCCGGCAGGAGCAGACGGCGGAGGGGGCGCGGGGGACCTGGGAGTCCCGGAGCGAACAGGAGGGAGCGAGCGCGGAGATCGCCGAACGGCTCGGGATCGAGCCGGGCGACCGTGTCATGCGGACGCGCTACGTGTTCCGGGAGGCGGGCGAGCCGATGATGCTCTCGACCTCCTGGGAGACCCTCGCGGTCACGGGGCGCACGCCGGTGATGCTGCCGGAGGAGGGCCCGTTGGGCGGCTGCGGGGTGGTCGAGCGGATGGCCGCGATCGACGTGGTCGTGGACAACGTGGCCGAGCAGGTCGGCGCACGCCCGGGGCTGGCGGAGGAGCTCCTGGCGCTCGGCGGGGTGCCCGGTCATGTCGTGATGGTGATCGAGCGCACGTACTACGCGTCGGGGCGGCCGGTCGAGACCGCCGATGTGGTGGTGCCCGCCGACCGCTACCGGATCGCCTACCACCTGCCTGTCAGGTGACCGGCCGGCGAAGGCCGCGTCCGTGGCCGACGGCCCGTACGCGCACGCGCTGTTCCTGCTGGGCACGCCAAGCCCGGAGGTGTGATTCCTGTCGGGTGACCGATACCCGGTGGTGCCCGTCCGGCGCCCGTGACGACAAGTTAACGACTGCCCCGGTCCCTTAACAGCCGGGCAATCGTCACCCGCGCTGGCTTGTCATGTCCTGCTCCTAACTTCCCGTTCGAACCCGCACACCGGACTGCCGAACGGGAAGTCACCGATGACGGACACAGCCCTGCCCAAGACGGCCGGACCCGCGAAGGCCGGACCTCCCGAGGCGGCCGCCGTTGCCTCAGGAGGTCCGGAGGGCGGAGCCGGCACCCCGCCGCCCAGGCGCAGTTACGCCAGGCTCGCCGCCGACGAGAGCCGCGAGGACTACTCCCTCCGCTACGCACCGCACTCCTATCGGCGCTGGTCGCCCGGCGTGGTCGCGGGCACCGCGCTCGGTGGGATCGCCTATCTGGCCGACTTCGCCATCGGCGCCTCGATCGTCTTCACCTACGGCTTCACCAGCGGGTTCGCCTCGATCATGGCGGCGGCGACGATCATCTTCCTCACCGGCATCCCCATCGCACGGGCCTGCGCGAAGTACGGCCTGGACATGGACCTGGTCACCCGGGGCGCCGGGTTCGGCTACTTCGGCTCGACGCTGACCTCGCTGATCTACGCGTCCTTCACCTTCATCTTCTTCGCCCTCGAAGGCTCGATCATGGCGCAGGCCATGCATCAGGCCATCGGCCTGCCGGTCGAGGCGGGCTACCTGATCACCACCCTGATCGTCATCCCGATCGTCTTCCGCGGGATGGGCGCCCTCGCCAAGGTCCAGGCCTGGACCCAGCCGGTCTGGATCATCGGCATGGTGCTGCCGTTCGTCGTCCTCGCCTTCGAAGCGCCCGACGCCTGGGGCGCGTTCGGCTCCTTCGGCGGTACGGAGGGGGCGGGTTCCGGCTTCTCCTGGGTCGGGTTCGGGCTCGGCACGGGCGTCGCGCTCTCGCTCATCGCCCAGATCGGCGAGCAGGCCGACTACCTGCGCTTCATGCCGGCGAAGACGGAGGCCAACAAGCGCCGCTGGAACATCGCGGTCCTCGCCGCCGGTCCCGGCTGGGTGATCATCGGCGCGGCCAAGCAGCTCGGCGGTGCGCTGCTCGCCTTCGTCGCCCTCGAAGCGGTCGGCAAGACGCACGCGCTGGAGCCCATCGCACCGCAGATCGAGGCGCTGAAGCCCTGGCTCGGCTCGTTCGCGCTGCCCGCCGCCGCGCTCTTCGTGATCGTGTCGCAGATCAAGATCAATGTGACCAACGCCTACAGCGGCTCGCTGTCCTGGTCGAACTTCTTCTCCCGGCTCACCCACCGTCACCCCGGCCGGGTCTGGTACATCTTCCTCAATCTCGTCATCGCGCTGACGCTGATGGAGATGAACATGTTCGCGGCCCTCAACAAGCTGCTGGGCTTCTACTCGAACGTCGGCATCGCCTGGATCGCCGCGGTCGCCGCCGACCTGGTCATCAACAAGCGGATCGGGCTGAGCCCTCCGTACATCGAGTTCAAACGGGCCTACCTGTACGCGGTGAACCCGGCGGGATTCGGCGCGATGGTGATCGCCTCGACCGTCTCGATCCTCGCCTTCTTCGGGCTGTTCGGTACGTACGCGGAAGCCTTCTCCACGTTCATCGCGGCCGGGCTCTCGCTGACCCTCTGTCCGCTGATCGCCTGGGCGACCCGGGGCAGGTACTACCTGGCCCGGCCCAATCCGGTGAACGGCCCGGGAGCCGAGGTCGCGGACATCACCGCCACCCACACCTGCGCGGTCTGCGAAACGGCCTACGAGCTGCCGGACATCGCCGACTGCCCCGTGCGGTCCGGGCCGATCTGCTCGCTCTGCTGCTCGTTGGACGCGGAGTGCGGGGACATCTGCCGCAAGGAGCCGGCCGGAACCCCGGTCCTCATGCCGATGCCGGTGCTGCGCACGGAGGCGTAGGGCGTCCGGTGCGGCGCGAACCGGCCAGGGGGCGCATCCAGTTGGATGCGCCCCCTGGAGTTGGTCCACTCCTGGCCGGATCCGTATCTCTTTGTGCAATTACGTATTCGTTCCGTGAAGGTCAGGCGTACGCTCGGGCATATGCGTACTGCGGTTTCCTGGGGATCCTTAGAAACATGCACGCCGTTCAGGGGAGGGGCGCAATGCTCGGGAGGAGCACGATGAGCGACAGCGGGGCCGTGCTCCCGTGGCTGGTGATACGGCAGGACGACAACGGCAGCCGCTACCGCGTGGGCAGGTACGCCACGCAGGACGAGGCGCAGCGGACCGCCGACAAGCTCGATGAACGCGGACACAAGCAGCTCTACTGGGTCGAGCGCGTCGGGCAGACCGCGCGGCCGTAGTGCGCCGGTCGGGCCGGGGGCCGCACCCCCGGCTCCGGCCGGAGCCGGGTACTACGCTCCGGGGCATGAGTGATCGTGTGGTGGTGGCCGGGGCTGTCTACGACCGGGGGCGGCTGCTCGCCGCGCGCCGTAGCGCCCCGCCCGAGCTGGCCGGCCGCTGGGAACTGCCCGGCGGCAAGGTGGAGCCGGGGGAGAGCGGCGAGCAGGCGCTCGTGCGCGAACTCCGCGAGGAGCTCGGCATCGAGGCGGAGCCACTGGAGCGCATCCCCGGTGAGTGGCCGCTGAAGCCCGGCTATGTCCTGAGGGTGTGGACGGCCCGTCTGGTGTCCGGCGTGCCCGCGCCGCTGGAGGACCACGACGAGCTGCGCTGGCTCGGCCCCGGCGAGAGCGACACCGTCGACTGGCTGGACCAGGACCGGCCCGCCGTCGCCGAAGCCGTACGGCGACTGCCTGGAGGCGCACACCACTGAGCGGGGTGCCTGCCGTGCGGCGCGCACAGGCGGTCCCGTGCGCCCTTTCTCTGCGCGCACACCCGTTCGTGCGCATGGCCTTACACCCGTACGCCCCACGTGTCGGCGCCGGGCGGTATCCCGTGATGAATATCGGGTATGTCCTGTTTAACCCCCGTAAACAGGACGTTCCCGCTGCTGGTCTTGGGAAGTGATCGGCGTGATCGATACCGAAGGCGACCGCGCCGAGTGGAGCTTTCCGGCTGTTCCCGGCGCCGTGCGCACGGCCCGGCACGCCGTCCACGAGGCGCTGTGCGGCTGGGGGCTCGACGCGGCGGTCGGGGATGTGGCTGTACTCCTGGTCAGCGAGCTGGTGACCAACTCCATGCGCTATGCCTCGGGGCCCATCGACGTGCGACTGGTGCGCCCTCCCCCCGACGGTGACGGGCCTGCCGCTCACCCCGGCCTGCTGGTGGAAGTCTCCGATCCGCTTCCGGATCCGCCCACCGCACGTACGGCGGGACCCGATGACGAAGGCGGCAGGGGGTTGCAGCTCGTGGCCTGTTCCGCCCGGCGTTGGGGGATCCGGCACGGAAAGAGCGGGAAGACGGTGTGGTTCGAGCTGGCCCTGCCTGGTTAGGAGTGGGGTGGGACGGTCGGCGATCACCAGAGGTCATACAGAACCTGGCTGAAAGGGACTGAGACCGTGCTGTGATCGTGAACGCCGTGTCGGTGAGGGCCGTAGTGCTGAATACTGCGGGCAGGACCGGTCCGGTGTGTGAGCTGGAGGGGACGGTCGCGTGAGCGAAATACCTGGGACAGCGGGCGACGTCGTGTGGCAGAGCAGTCCGCCTGGCTCGATCTACGACTACATCAGAGTCGCCTCCTTCTCGATCGGCCCCGATGGTCTGATCGAGCAGTGGAGCCGCCGGGCCGCCGGCCTCTTTGGCGTTGCCGCCCACCAGGCGGTGGGTAAGGACCCGGTCGAGGCCTTCATGCCCGGCGAGCTGCGCCGCGACGGGCACCGCCGGATCGGCGAGGTGCTCGACGGCAAGGAGTGGACGGGTCTCGTCCCCTTCCGGATGCCGGGCGAGGACGGACTGCACGGGCTCGCCGAGATCTATGTGATGCCCAGTGAGACGGCGACGGGCGAACGGGCCGCGGTCTGCATCGTCGTGGACGTCCGCGCGCTCCGCGGCATCGAGACGGACCTCGCCGCCTCGCAGGCGATTTTTGGACAATCTCCTTTTGGTTTCGTGCTGTTCGGCACCGACTTCACCGTTCTGCGGGCCAACGATCGCTTCGCCACCGTCTTCGGCGGCCGGGCCGACGACCACCGCGGCCGCACCGTGTACGACTATCTCGCCGGTGCGGAGGCCGACCGGCTGGCCGCCACACTCAGCCGCGTCCTGGCGACCGGCGAATCCGTCACCGACCTCCAGCTCGTCGGCACCACCCCGGGCGACACGGAGCGCCGCCACTGGTCGATGAACCTCTACCGGGTGCACAGCGGAACGGGCCGCCCCATCGGCGTCGCCGGACTGGCCACCGACGTCACCCGGCGCCATATCGCCGCCCGCGAGGCCGCCAGCGCCCGGCGCAACCTCGCGCTGCTCAACGAGGCCAGCGCGCGCATCGGCAACTCCCTCGACCTGGAGACCACCGCACGCGAACTCCTCGACGTCGCCGTACCGGGCTTCTGCGACCTCGCGTCCGTCGACCTCTACCAGGCGCTGGTCACCGGCGAGGAGGCGCCGCCGGGCAGTTGGAGCTCACTGCGCCAGGAAGCGGTCGGCGGCTCCGCCGAACTGCGCCGCGTCGCCTTCGCCAGCGCGGTGTCGGACGCCATGCCCGACACCGCCCCCGGCCTCGCCGGTGACGCCCCGC
This sequence comes from Streptomyces sp. NPDC087428, assembly GCF_044744085.1. Classification (NCBI taxonomy): domain Bacteria; kingdom Bacillati; phylum Actinomycetota; class Actinomycetes; order Kitasatosporales; family Streptomycetaceae; genus Streptomyces; species Streptomyces sp. NPDC087428. Next base: position 426,035 of record NZ_JBIUXR010000003.1, on the reverse strand, counting down.
ACGCCGGGGCGGCCGCCGGACCGCCCGCGCTCGGCGCGGTGCACCGCTACCCGTTCAACTCGCCCTGTGCCGTGGCCCTGCGCACCGGCCATGTCGAGGACGTACCCGGCGACGACCGCGGATTCGTCCAGTCCACCTTCGCCGTGCCGATGGTCGCCCACGACACCGTGGTGGGCCTGGTGCAGTTCTCCCGTACCAAGGGCAGCGAGCCCTTCGGCGAACGGGACCGGGCCCTGGCCACCGAACTCGCCGCCCGCGCCGCCGTCTGCATCGACAACGCCCGCCTCTACCGGCGCGAGCACGAGCGCGCCCTGATACTCCAGCGCAGCCTGCTGCCCCCCGGCGACCCCGAGGCCGTCGGCCTCGACATCGCCTGCCGCTACCTGCCCGGCAACACGGCGACCGAGGTCGGCGGTGACTGGTTCGACGTCATCGAGCTCCCCGGGCACCGCACCGCCCTCGTCGTCGGCGATGTGATGGGACGCGGACTGCGCGCCGCGGTGGCCATGGGGGAACTGCGCACCGCCGTGCGGACCCTGGCCCTCCTCGACCTGGAACCCGCCGAGGTCCTCTCCGCGCTCGACGAGGTCGCCCGGGGCCTCGGCACCCCCGGGGGCAGCACCTCGTCCGACGGGACCGGCGGCGCCCAGTGGCCCTCGCGGGCCGCCCACAAGTCCCGCGAGGCGGACCTCTCCGAGGTCTATCTGGCGACCTGCATCTACGCCGTCTACGACCCGGTCACCCGGCGGTGCACCTTCGCCAACGCCGGCCATCTTCCCCCCGTCGTGGTCGAGCCGGGTGAACCGGCGCTGCTGCTCGACGTGCCGCCCGGGATGCCGCTCGGCGTCGGCGGCGAACCCTTCGAGGAAGTCGCGGTCGAACTCAAGGAGGGCGCCCTCCTCGCCCTCTACACCGATGGCCTCGTCGAGTCCCGCGACCATCCGCTGGACGAGGGTCTCGAAGCGCTGCGCGGCGCCCTCGTCGAACCCGCGCGGCCGCTCGAGGACGTCTGCGACCGGGTGCTGAGCACCCTCGACACCCGCCACGGCGAGGACGACATCGCCCTGCTGATGGCCCGCATACAGGGGCTGCCGGTCGAGGCGGTCGGCGACTGGCGGCTGCCCCCCGAACCCCGCTCGGTCGGCCGCGCCCGCGAGCTCGCCCGCGGCCAGTTGCTCGCCTGGGACCTCGACGACCTGGTGGACACCACCGAACTGCTCGTCAGCGAGCTGGTCACCAACGCCCTGCGGTACGGCGAGGGCGAGATCCGGCTCAGGCTGCTGCGCGACCGCACCCTCGTGTGCGAGGTGTGGGACGCGGGCCTCGTCCAGCCGCGACGACGACGGGCACGCGACACGGACGAGGGCGGTCGCGGTCTGCAACTGGTCGGGCTGCTGAGCGCGGCCTGGGGATCGAGGCGGACGCCGCGGGGCAAGACGGTCTGGTTCGAACTGCCGCTGCCCGATGGCCGGCCGGCCGCGGAGCGCACGGTCGAGGAGCTTCTGAGCATGTTCTGAACAGGGCCCCGACCGGTCTCAAGAGGCCTGGCTCACGAGGCCCGGCTCATGAGGTCGTCTTCAGCGCCGCGAGACGCGCCTCGACCTCGGCGCTGGCCCCCAGCGTGTCCAACTGCTCGAACTGGGCGTCCAGGGACGACGCGGCAAGCTCCTGCTTCCCCACCGCCTTCGCCTCCTCGCGCCGCACCTTGTCCTCGAACCGGCTGATCTCACTGGTCGGGTCGAGGATGTTGATGTTCTTGACGGAATCCATCATCTGGTTCTGCGCCTGGGCGGACTTGGCCCGTGCGACCAGCTCGTCCCGCTTGGACTTCAGCTCCGCCAGCTTGGCCTTCATCTGGTCCAGTCCGGACTTGAGCTTGTCCACCACCTCGGTCTGCGCGGCGATGGTGGGCTCCGCGGTCCTCGCCTCCTTCTCCGACTGGAGCTGCCTGCCGAGCGCGACCTTGGCCAGGTTGTCGAACTTGTCGGCGTCGGCCGCCGATCCGGCCGCCCGCAGCTCGTCCGCCTTCCGGCTGGCGGCGAGGGCCTTCTCGCCCCACTCCTTGGCGGCCCCGACGTCCTCCCGGTGGTCCTCCTCCATCAGCCGCAGATTGCCGATCGTGGCGGCCACGGCCTGTTCGGCCTCCGAGATGTTGGTCGTGTAGTCGCGGATCAGCTGGTCCAGCATCTTCTGCGGATCCTCGGCCTGGTCGAGCAGCGCGTTGATGTTGGCCTTCGCCAGCTGGGTGACGCGTCCGAGAACGGTCTGCTTGGTCATGGCACCTCTCCTGTGTGTCCAGTGCTGCGTATGCGTCCTGGTGGTACGAGTGATCCGCACGCTGCCGCCGCGGGTGCGGGCGGTCAGAACCGGCCGCCACCGCCCCGCCGGCCACGGGTGCCCCCGCCGCCGAAGCTGCCCGGCCCGCCGCCCCCGCCGAACCCCCCGCCGCCGAGGCCGCCCCCGCCGAATCCGCCCCCGAACCCGCCTCCTCGGCCGCCCCCGCCCAGGAGCCCGCCGAGGATGATCCCGCCGAGGACCGCACCGCCCATGCCCCCGCCGCCTTGCGGACCGCCAGGACCGTTGCTGTTCCCGTACGCCCGCACGTCCTGCTCCGCCGCGCTCTGGGCCTGCCTGGCCAGCGAGTCCGCCTGGTGCGCCTCGGCCAGTGCCCCCTGCGCGTCATCCGTCCCGGCCAGCTCGATGGCCCGCTCCAGCCTCCGCTGCGCCTCCGCCAGCCGGGTCCGGGCCTGACTGCCGACCGCTCCCCGGTGGGTGCTGATGTAGTCGGCGGCGGCGCCGATCGCCGAGCGCGCGGTGAGCATCGCCTGGTCGAGGAGCGAGCGGGCCCGCCGGTTGCCCTGCTCCTGCTCGCGCGCACCGGCCAGCGCCTCGTCCAGAGCGGCGTCCGCCTCCTCCACCCGGCGCAGCGCGTCGATCGGGTCGTACGGACCGGCCCGCAGCTCCTCCCGCACATCGCGGACCACGGACTGCGCACGGGCGATCCGGCCCCGGAGGTCCGCCGTGGACACCCCTTCCGCGGTGCCTTCCAGCAGCCCGCCCGCGTCGGCCAGGTCCGTCTCCGTCTCGGTGAGCGCGGCCGGCAGCCTGCCCGCCGCCTCCTCGACCTCCCGGGCGCGCCGGTCGACGGCGTCGACGAGGGTGGCCGCCTGGCCGACCGCGCCCTCGGCCGCCCGTACGTACACGGCGGCGGCGGCGCTGTCCCCGCCGTCCACCGCCTGCCGGGCCTGATTGAGCGACGACGTCGTGAAGAGGAGCCGGTCCTTGGCCTGTTCGATGTCGCCGGCGACGGGGGCCGAGGCCGACTCCGCGTAACGGCTGCGCAGCGAGGTCAGGGTCGCCTCGGCCGCGGCGGCCCGGCCCGCGAGCGAACGGAACGCGGTCTCGGCCGCGGCGAGTGCCTGCGGGGCGTTGCGTTCGAGCGCACGGAGCCGGTCGAAGTCCTCGGAGACCGCGTCCAGGCGCGTGTTGGCCGCCTCGCAGCGGCTGATGATCTCGTCCAGCATCTGCCGGCGGGTGGCGTCGTCCTCGGGGAAGGCGTCGTCGAGCTGCTGGCGCAACCGGAACGCGGCCGTCAGCTCACCCCTGGCGTAGGCGACGGCCTCGGTGAACGGTGCCGCGGCCTCTTCGCCGAACTGGGCCGTGGCGAACCCGAGCTCCTCGTCGCTGGTGCGGACCGCGTCGTCCGTGTCGACCAGTGTCTCCTTGGCCCGTGCGTCGAGCTCCGGCAGCGCAGCGAGCGGTTCCGGTGGCGTGCTTGGGCCGGTGCCTCCCGGCCCCCAGCCGGTCGCACCGGGCGTCGTACGGGTGGCGGTGCGCCGTTTGCGCCGGGTGTACGCGTAGGCGGCGGCCGCCCCGGCTCCGACGACGACCACGATCGGCAGGACCAGGTCCCCGACGCTCGTCCCACCGGAGTTCCCCGTCCCCGGGTCGTCGGCGCCCGGGGTGATCGCCGGGGTGGGCACGGCCGCGCCGGCCAGGACGGCGGAGTAGCCGTTGGCGGCCCCGATCGCGGCCCCCGCCCAGTCGTTCTCCCTGAGTGCCGGCTCGATGGCGGTGCTCGCCACGTCGTGGAGCTGGGCGTCGGTGAAGCGGGAGTCCTGGTCGACCGAGTACGCGTACTGCCGGTCATGGGTGGCGACGGCGAGCAGGATGTCGTCGCGTCCGAGCCCGTTGCGGTCGGCCGTGTCGTCGGCCCAGCTCTGCGCGGACCGCCCGGAGAAGTCACGGACGTACGCCACGAAGAGCTGGACGCGGCGCTTGTCGTACAGCTGGTCCAGTGCGGAGACGACCTGGTCCTTGCGGTTTCCCAGCGCGCCGACCTTGTCGGTGATCTGTCCGTCCCTGGACAGGGTGACGGGGTCCTCGGCGCGCGCCGTCAGCGCGGCGGGAAGGGCCAGCCAGCACACCGCCATCAGGACGGCGAGCAGGGCCCGGCCCGGTATGAGGGTCCGGGTTCGACTCACAGGCGGGATCACGTTTGTGAGGCTATGTCCACGTTCGGTGACCCGCGACCCGGCGATGATCCACGTTCGGTGACCCGCGAGCCGGAGGGGCGGACCACGGCGGGGCCACCGTCCCCGGCCGCGTCGGGCGGTGTGGCTGCCGGTGTGGCCCGAGCCGTGGGGCCAGGGCCTGTACAGGGCTGTCCCCATACAGGCCCTCGGGCCACACCGGGTGGATCGGCGCGAGGTCCGGCGGCCGTCAGGTACCGCCGGTCCCCGCACGGTCGGGAACCGTCAGGAGTTCCCGGTCAGGGGGCCGGCGTCAGTCGGCGATACGCGGCAGCGTGCGGGTGCGGCCCATCTCGCCCAGCCAGGCGGCGGACGGCTTCGGCAGCCGCTCGAAGGTCTCCGGGTCCCAGCCGATGAGGCCGAAGGTCGGCGCGTAGGAGCCCCACTCGTAGTTGTCCAGGGCGCTCCACGCGAGGTAGCCCTCGACGCGCAGGCCGTCCTGGATGGCGGCGGCGACCTCGTTCAGCGCACCGGTGTAGTAGTCGATCCGGCGGCTGTCCTGGTCGGTCGCGATGCCGTTCTCGGTCACGATCAGCGGGACGTCGTGGCCGACGACCTCGGCGGTGTGGCGCAGCGCGTGGCCGACGGCGGAGGGGTAGTACTCCCACTGCGTGAGGGTGCGTTCCACGTCGTCGGCGGTGGGGATCGGTCCGTCCGTGCCGATCCTGGTCCGGGTGTAGGACTGCACCCCGATCCAGTCGTCGCCGCGGGCGGCCTCGATGAAGATGTCCTCGCGGGGGTGGCGGTAGGCCGCGGTGACCTCTTCGGCGCCGGGGAGGGCCTGGTAGACCTGGTTGGCGATGGTCCAGCCGACCTGGATGTCGGCGTTGATCGCCTTGACCTCCTTGACGGCCGCGTGGTGGGCGGCGATGACGGCCTGGCTGGTCTCGTCGTCGGGGGTCGGCAGACCGGCGGGCGGGAAGCCGATGTCGCCGCGCTTGGCCTGGCCCGCCATCACGGCGATCATGTTCGGCTCGTTGATGGTGCAGACGTGGCTGACGCCCTCGCTGATCACCGGTGCGCAGGCGGCGACGTAGCGGGCGAACAGCTCGGTCGCGCCCTCTGCGGTGAAGCCGCCACGTGCCTCGAACCACTGCGGCACGGTGAAGTGGTGCAGGGTGATCATGGGGCGCAGGCCGCGCTCGATGGCGCCCTCGACCATGCGGCGGTAGTGGGCGAGCTCGGCCCGGGAGAACTGCCCCTCCGCGGGCTCGATACGGGCCCACTCGATGGAGAACCGGTAGTCGGTGAATCCCAGTCCGGCCAGCACGTCCATGTCCTCGTGCCAGCGGTGGTAGCTGTCGCAGGCGTCCAGGCTGGGCTCCTGGATGTGGGTGCCCGCGGTGTGCTCCTTGACCCACCAGTCGCTGTTGGTGTTGTTGCCCTCGATCTGGTGGGCGGCCGTGGAGGCGCCCCACAGGAAGCCTTCGGGGAACGGGACCTGGGTGTGAGTCATCGCAAACTGTCTTTCTGGGTGCGGGAAGGGGGTGGCCGGCGGGATGTGGGGCGCGCGGCCTCGTACGTGTCGATGCGGCGGCCGGGGGCGGGGCGGGCCGCCCCCGGGGGCGGACTACTTCATGCCGGCGGTGGCGATGCCCTGGGTGAAGTGCCGCTGGAGCGCGATGAACACGACCAGGACCGGCAGCACGATCAGGAAGGAACCGGCCATCAGCATGCCGTTGGATCCACCCGCCTTGTTCGGGTCGGTGGCGAAGGTGGCCAGGGCGACCGGAAGGGTGTACTTGTCGGGGTCGTTGGTCGCGATGAGCGGCCAGACGAAGTTGTTCCAGGAGCCGAGGAACGTGAAGATCGACAGCGTCGCCAGGGCGGGCTTCACCAGCGGCATCACGATGCGCCAGAAGATGTACCACTCGCCGGCGCCGTCCATCCGGGCCGCTTCCAGCAGCTCGTCCGGGATCGACTGCATGAACTGGCGCATCAGGAAGACGCCGAACGCCCCGGCGGCGAAGGGCAGGACCAGCCCGGCGTACGAGTCGATCAGCTGGAGCTTGCTCATCAGGACGAAGAGCGGCAGCAGCATCAGGTTGCCGGGCACCATGAGGGCGCCGAGAACCAGACCGAAGATCTTGTTGCGGCCCGCGAACCTCAGCTTGGCCAGCGCGTACCCGAGCATCGAGCAGAACACCAGGTTCGACACGGTGACCAGCACCGCCACGATCACCGAGTTCATGAAGTACAGCGGCAGATCGAGCTTGTCGAGCAGGTCCCGGAAGTTGTCCAGGGTCCATTCGGTCGGGATCCAGACCGGCGGGCTCGCGGTCAGTTCGCTCGTCGTCTTGAACGAGGAGAGGGCCATCCACAGGAACGGCGCCGACATGATCAGCAGACCGAGCGAGAGCAGGACGTAGACGAGGATCCGCCTCACGGACCTGGGCTGCTTGACCCGGCCCTTCGGCCAGTCGTCCCCGGGCTTCTTCGACGGCGCCGTCGAGACGGCGCCCGGTGCATTGGTGGCGCTCATTTCGTGTTGTCCTTCAGCAGTCGGAGCTGCAGCACCGTGATGCCCATGATCACTACGAAGAGGACATACGCCATGGCGCTCGCATAGCCCATGTGGAAGAAGTTGAAGCCCTCGCGGTACATGTTCAGCGAGACGGTGAGCGTCGAGTCCGAGGGCCCGCCCTGCGTCATCACGAAGGGCTCCTCGAAGACGTTGAGGTAGCCGATCGTGGTGATCACGGTGGCGTAGAGCATCGTGGGCCGCAGGAGCGGCACGGTGATGCCCCTGAACTCCTGCCAGAGGCCGGCGCCGTCCAGCCGCGCCGCTTCCCGCACCTCGGTGGGGATGGCCTGAAGACCCGCGATGAAGAGCACCATGACCGTGCCGACGTTGCGCCACACCGCCATCGCGATCATCGACGGCATGGCGAGCGTCTCCGAGCCCAGGAAGTCCGGAGCGGTGAGGCCAACTTCGGAGAAGAGGCCCGCGACGAGACCGTCGCTCGGGTCCAGCACGAAGCGCCAGACGACGGCGACGGCGACGATGGTGGTGACGACCGGGGCGTAGAAGCCGACGCGGAAGAAGGTCCGGGCCCGGTCGATGCCGTTGTTCAGCAGTACGGCGACGACCAGTCCGAGGAGGATCGTCAGCGGGACGCCGACGACCACGAAGTACGCCGTGTTGAACAGCGACTTGAGGAACTTCTCGTCGCTGAACAGCTTGGTGTAGTTCTCGAACCCGATGAAGTTCGCGTCCAGCGGGTGCGTCACGTTGCGCAGCCCGAAGTCCGTGAAGCTCATCACCAGGGTGGCGATGATCGGGACGGCCATGAACACGAGGAAGAGAACGAGGAAGGGAGTGGAGAACAGCCAGCCGGCCATGTTCTGCATACCCAACGAGGGCTTCCTGCGCATACGCGAACCCTTGGGCCCGGCGGCCGGGGACTCAGCGGTCCCCGGTCCGGCCTGCACCTTGGCCGACTCTGCGGCCTTTCCGGTCGTGGTGCTCATGGCTCCTACTTCACGAGGCCTTCGATCTGGGACTGCGCCGTCTTCAGCGCGTCCTCGGCGGAAGCCTTGCCCTGGGTCACCTTCGCGATGGCCTGGTCGACCTTGTCGGTGACCTCGGTCCAGTTGGGCAGCGACGGGGAGGACTTGGCCGTGTCCATCTGCTTCTTGAAGACCTGCAGATCGGTGTCGTCGGCGAGGTCACCGGAGGTCCAGGCGGCGGTGTTGGCCGGCAGGTCCTTGGTGCGCTTGTACCAGTCGGCCTGGCCCTTGGTGTCCGTCAGGTACTTGATGAACTGGGTGGCCGCGGCCTTGTGCTCGCTGTCCTTGGAGATCACCAGGGAGGAGCCGCCGGCCATGGAGACGGAGGACTTGTCGGCGGGGACGTTGGCCACCGCCCACTTGCCCTTGAGCTGCGGCTGGCCCTCGTTCAGCAGGGTGACGTGCCAGGGGCCGCCGAAGAACATCGGGACGCGGCCGTTGCCGAAGTCCTTCACCACGTCGTAGCCGGGCTGCACGGACTTGTTGGAGAGCCCCTTGGAGAAGTACGAGCCGTACTCCTTGAGCGCCTTGACGGCCTCGGGGCTGTCGATGACGGCCTCGCCCTTGTCGTTGACGATCTCGCCGCCGGCCGAGTACAGGAAGGAGTAGAAGTTCTGCACCGTGTCCAGGCCGCTGGGCTGGATGGACAGGCCCCACTTGGTGCCCGCCTTCTTCTGGTAGGCGGTGGCGAGGTCCTGCATCTCCTTCCAGTTGGTCGGAGCCTTGGTGATGCCGGCCTGCTTGGCCAGGTCGGTGCGGTAGTAGAGGACGCGGGTGTCGACGTACCACGGCACGCCGTACGCCTGGCCGTCCACCTCGCCCTGCTCCCAGCCGGACGGGAAGAAGTCCTTCTCCTGGAAGGTCTTGGTGTCGACCGGCTCCAGAACACCGAGCTCGGAGAACTCGCCCATGTAGCTGCCGCCCATCTGCGCCACGTCCGGCATGCTGCCGGCGGCGGCCGCGGAGACCAGCTTCTGGTGGGCGACGTCCCAGCCGACCGGGGTCACCTTGACGGTGACGTTCGGATTGGCCTTCTCGTAGACCTTGGCCACATCCGCGAGCTTCTCGCCCTCGGCCCCCATGGCCCAGACGGTGAGCGTCTGCTTCTTGTCCGCGGCGACGTCGTCGCCACCGGAGCTGCCGCACGCGGTGAGACCGAGAGCGAGCACGACGGCGATACCGATGCCGGTGGAGGCGGTTCTGGCGGTGCGGGGCATGGAGGGCTCCTCCTTGAGCAATCCGAATGTATGCGCTGCCTGTAAGCGCATACATCACTGTGCGGCAGAGATTCGGGAATCCGCAAGAGGGGTCTAGGTCACACTCGTGCAACGTGTGGGACATCTGAATGTTCAACTTGGAACGGTAAGTGTGCTGTTTGCGAAAAAGGGGGCGATGTGACCGATTTCGCATGGTTGACGAAGAGGTGGCCGGTGACCTGAGGTGCGGCGCGGGAGAGGGGATATTGTCGTGGTCATGTCTTCATTCGTGCATGATTTCCCTTTTGACCCGGCTTACGGCTGCACGCTCGACGACCTGTCGGCCATCCCCGCACCCCCCGCGCCGGACGGCTTCGCCGACTTCTGGCGGGCCCGGTACGAGACCGCTCGCGCGGTCGCCACGGAGCCGGAGATCGGCCCCCTGGAGGACGAGCGCGACGGCGTCCGGATCCATGGAGTGACCTTCACCTCGGTGGGCGGGGCACGCCTGGGCGGCTGGCTCGCGCTGCCCGCGGACGGGCCGGCCCGCCGCGGGTTCGTCATCGGCCACGGCTACGGGGGCCGGCAGGGGGCGGGCTCCGATGTGCCGCTGCCGCTGCCCGGGGCCGCCGCGATCCTGCCCTGTGTACGGGGGATGGGGGCACGCGGTCGGATGGCGGGCGTCCCGGACGTCGCGGACGCGCATGTGCTGCACGGCATCGAGTCACGCGAGACGTATGTGATCGGTGACTGCGTGGCGGACCTGTGGTGCGCGGCGTCGGCCCTGCACGAGCTGGTCCCCGAACTGGCGGGGGCGGGTCCGCTCGGCTACCTCGGGGAGAGCTTCGGCGGGGGCCTCGGGGCGCTGGCCCTGCCGTGGGACGACCGCTTCGGCGCCGCACAGCTGACGGTGCCCACCTTCGGGAACCACCCGCTGCGGCTCACGCTGCCGTGCGTGGGCAGCGGGGAGTCGGTGCGGACGTACCACCGGGAGCACCCCGGGGTCACCGAGGTGCTGAGCTACTTCGACGCCGCGACGGCCGCCGGGTTCCTGGAGCGGCCGACGCTGGTGGCCGCGGCGCTGTTCGACCCGTCCGTGCCGCCGCCGGGGCAGTTCGCGGTGTACAACGCCCTTGCCGGGGAGCGGGAGCTGCTGGTGCTGAGCGCGGGGCACTTCGAGCACGCGGGGTCGGCCGAAGAGACGGCCGGGCTGGTCGCGGAGCGGCGGCGGTTCTTCGGGGAGCGGCTGCGGGGGTGACGGGGGACGGGCCGGGCGGGGCAGGCCGGTCGGGGCGTAACCGGGTCCCGTCCGGTCCCACGCGGTTCTGCCCGTGCCCGTCAGCCGCAGCCGCAGCTCCTGCGGCGGATCAGGGAGACCGGGAGGGTGAGCGAAACCGGTTCGCGGCCCGCGTTGTTCAGCCGCTGCACCAGCAACTCGACCGCCTGCTCACCGAGTTGACGTATCGGCTGGCGCACCGTCGTCAGCGGCGGCTGGACGATCCGGCTGAGCGGGATGCCGTCGAAGCCGGTCACCGCCACGTCCTCCGGCACCCGCACGCCGCGTCGCGCCAGCGCGCGCAGGGCGCCCATCGCCATCTGGTCATTGGCGAAGAGCATCGCCTCCGGCCGCTGTCCGCCCCCGTCCAGGAGCCGTTCGGCGGCTCCCGCGCCCTCGGACTGCGTCATCATCGTGGTCCGTACGGCCGGCGCGTCCGGCGCCGCGATCCCGGCGTCCAGGCATGCCTCCCGGAAGCCGTGGAACCGCGCCTCCGCGTCCGGTGACTCGGTGTCGCCGCCGATGAAGGCCAGTCGGCGCAGCCCGTGGTCCTCGATCAGGTGACGGGTCAGTTCGCGTTCGCCGTCGACGTTGGCGACGACGATGTGGTCGAGGTGGTCGATCTCGCGAGGTCCGGCGAGCATCACGACCGGCAGCCGGCGCGATATCACCTCAAGGTCCTCGGTCGGCACCGTCTGCGCCAGCACGGCGAATCCGTCGACCCGGCCCGCGACCTTCGCGACCAGGCTCTCCGGCCCGCCCTCCAGCGATGCCGCGATCAGCAGGGCGTACCCGTGCCGCCGCGCGGCCCGCTCCATGCCGCGGATGATCTGGTCGGAGTAGAGCATCACCGCGTCGTCGGCGTCGCTGTCCGCCTCGGCGTCGGCCTCTGCGTCCGGGTCGGCGTAGTCGGGGAAGCACAGCCCGAGCACTCCGGTGGTGCGGCTGGCCAGTCCCCGGGCGTTTCCGCTCGGTACGTAGCCGAGCTCGCGCGCCGCCTCCAGCACCCGCTCGCGGGTCTGGGCGCGCACCGAATCGGGGGTGCGGTAGACCCGCGAAACCGTGGCAATGGAGACGCCGGATCTCTCGGCGACGTCGTACACCGTTGGGGCGCTCACTCGACCGACCGTCCGCTTCTTCTTCCGTACCGACCCGTACCGACCCGTGTCGACATGCGTCGACAGGCACCTCATGAAAGCGCATTCACCCTAGATCGCGGGTCGGATGCGAGCAAGGTCGTGTCGGAATCGACAGGCTACCTTGCAAGATGCCCTGTACATCTTTACGGTGGACGCATGACGCAACCGCCCGGTCCCGCCCCCGCCGACCCCACGGCCGAACAGGTCGCGAACGACCTCGCGGCCGTCGTCGGCAGGCTGCTGCGGCGGCTGCGTTCCTCGTCCTCGGAGAGCCTGCTCACGCCGACCCAGCGCTCGGTGCTGGCCCGGCTGGACGACGGAGGCCCGGCCACCACGGCCGCGCTGGCCCGCGCCGAGTTCGTACGCCCGCAGTCCATGCGGCTGACCCTGGGCGTACTGGAGGAGCAGGGGATCGTCCGGCGGGCACCCGATCCGGACGACGGCCGCAAGTCGGTCATGTCGATCACCGACGCCGGGCGCACGACGCTCGCGGAGGTCCGGGCCGCCAAGCGCAACTGGCTCGCCGAGGCCATCGCCGCCGAACTCGACGGGGCCGAGCGCCGCACCGTCGCCGAGGCGACCGCCCTCCTGGACCGCCTGGTCGGTTCATGACCGGAGGCGACACGGTCCCCGAAGCGATACCCCGGGTGCCACCGGCACCAGCGACCACCGGAACACAGGAGGCGGGCGCGCCCGGGTTCAGTGGCCGGCTCACCGCCCCGCTGCTGATCGGCTCGCTGCTCAACCCGCTCAACACCACCATGATCTCCACCGCTCTGGTGGCGATCGGGCGCCACTTCGAGACCGGCGCAGCCGACACCGCGTGGCTGATCTCGGTCCTCTATCTCGCGAGCGCCGTCGCCCAGCCCGTACTGGGCAAACTCGCCGATGTGCTCGGCCCCCGCCGTGTCTTCCTCGCCGGTCTGGTCGTCGTCATCGCCTCCGGCCTGGTCGGGACGGTGGCGCCGGACTTCGGCTGGCTGATCGTGTCCCGGCTGCTGCTCGGCATCGGCACGTCGGCCGCCTACCCGGCCGCCATGGCGGTGCTGCGCGACGAGTCCGCCCGGATCGGCCGGGCCACCCCGCGTTCCGTCCTGGCCAGGCTCTCCTTCGCCGCGCTCGGCAGCGCGGCCGTCGGGCCCACGCTCGGCGGGCTGCTGGTCATGGTCGTCGGCTGGCGCGGCATCTTCGCCGTCAACGTGCCGGTCGCGCTCATCGCCTTCGGCGCCGCTCTGCGCTGGATCCCGGCCGACCCGCCGCGCGGCCGCGCGGCCGCGCGGCCGACGGCAGTACGCCGCGGCTCGACCTGGACCCGCTCGGCATCGGGCTCTTCACCGCCGCGCTGACCGTGCTCGTCTTCTTCCTGCTCGATCTCGCGCATCCGATGTGGTGGCTCCTCGCGCCCTTCGCGGTGCTCACCGCCGCCCTGGTCCGGTGGCAGCTGCGCCGCCCGGACCCCTTCGTCGATCTGCGGATGCTCGCGGGAAACGCCGCGCTCTCACGGACGTATCTGCGGCACGGAGTCAGTTATCTGCTGATCTACTGCGTGATGTACGGGTATACGCAGTGGCTGGAGGAGGCCCGTGGCTATTCGTCCGGGCACACCGGTCTGCTGATGCTGCCGATGTCCGTCGCCGCGCTCGTCTGCTCGCTGCTCGGCGCCCGCACGAAGGGCATCCGCGGCCCGCTCGCCCTGGCCTGCGTCCTGCTCACCGTCGGGGCGGGCGTGCTGATGTTCCTCTCCGGGGACACCCCGCTCGCCGTCCTGCTGCTCGCCGGGGCCTGCTTCGGCATCCCGCAGGGGCTGATCGGCACGAGCAACCAGGCGGCCGTCCAGCTCTACGCCCCGGCCGAGTCCATCGGCTCCGCCGCGGGCCTCCAGCGCACCGCCCAGTACATCGGGGCCATCACCGCGTCCAGCCTGATCGCGCTCGCGTACGGGCAGTCGGCCGACGACCGCGGCCTGCACCTGATGGCCGGGGTCGCCGCCGTACTGGGCGTCCTCCTCATCGTCCTCACCGTCACCGACCGCGCCCTGCGCGGCCGTACCTGAAAACCGTTCCGCACCACTCAGCGAGGAGCACCACCATGAGCGCCACCACTCTCGACCCGAAGACCGCACTGGTCGTCGTCGACCTGCAGAAGGGCATCACCGGTCTGCCGGCCGTCCACCCCAGCACCGATGTCATCGCGCACGCCGCGACGCTCGCCGACGCGTTCCGGGCCAAGGGCCTCCCGGTCGTCCTCGTCCGCGTCACCGGCGGAGCCCCCGGCCGCACCGAGGGCCCCGCCCGTTCCGGGCAGCCCGCCGCCGACTGGGCCGACATCGTCCCCGAGCTCGGCCCGCGGGAGGGCGACATCGTCGTCACCAAGCTGACGTGGGGCGCCTTCCACGGCACCGACCTCGACCTTCAGCTGCGCCGCCGCGGCGTCACCCAGGTCGTGGTGGCCGGGATCGCGACCAGTATCGGCGTCGAGTCCACCGCCCGCTCGGCGTACGAGCACGGCTACCACGTCACGGTCGCCACGGACGCGGTGACCGACATGAGTGCCGAGGCCCACGAGAACAGCGTCGAGCGGATCTTCCCGCGCCTCGGCGAGACCGACACCACCGCCGCGATCATCAAGCTGCTGGGCTGACCGCCCGCGCGGCGGGGCCCCTCAGGACGACGGGTCCCGCCGCCGGATCTTGTTCCCCAGCCACACCAGCGGGTCGTACTTGCGGTCCACGGCCCGCTCCTTCAGCGGGATCAGCGCGTTGTCGGTGATCTTGATCTGCTCGGGGCACACCTCCGTACAGCACTTCGTGATGTTGCAGTAGCCGAGACCGTGCTCCTCCTGGGCCGTCGCCTTCCGGTCGAGCCCGGACTCGGCGGCGGCGTCCAGCGGATGCATGTCCAGCTCGGCGACCCGCATCAGGAAGCGCGGTCCGGCGAAGGCCGCCTTGTTCTCCTCGTGGTCCCGCACCACATGGCAGGTGTCCTGGCACAGGAAGCACTCGATGCACTTGCGGAACTCCTGCGAGCGGTCCACGTCGACCTGCTGCATCCGGTACTCGCCCGCCTTGACCCCCGCCGGCGGCACGAAGGCGGGCACCTCCCGTGCCTTGGCGTAGTTGAACGACACATCGGTCACCAGATCCCGCACCACGGGGAAGGCCCGCAGCGGGGTGACCGTGATCGTCTCCTCGCGGGTGAACACCGACATGCGCGTCATGCACAGCAGCCGCGGCCGCCCGTTGATCTCCGCGCTGCACGAACCGCACTTGCCGGCCTTGCAGTTCCACCGCACCGCCAGATCGCCCGCCTGGGTCGCCTGGATGCGGTGGATGATGTCGAGGACGACCTCGCCGTCGTTGACCTCGACCGCGTAGTCCTCCAGACCGCCGCCGTCGGTGTCCCCGCGCCACACCCTGAACCGTGCGTTGTAGCTGCTCACTCGTACAGCTCCTCTTCGGCGAGGTACTTGACCAGCTCCTCCTTCTCGAAGAGGGAGAGCAGGTCCGGACGGATGGGTTCGGTGGCCTCGCGCACGAGATCGATCCGGCCCTCCAGCGGGTCGGCGGAGGCGCCGGCCGGCCGGCACAGCAGATTGACCGGGCGCCAGGAGCGCTCCATCGTGGGGCAGTCCTCGCGGGTGTGGCCGCCGCGGCTCTCGGTGCGCTCCAGGGCCGCCCGTGCGATGCACTCGCTGACCAGCAGCATGTTCCGCAGGTCGAGGGAGAGGTGCCAGCCGGGGTTGAACTGCCGGTGCCCCTCGACCCCGGCCCGCCGGGCCCGCTCCCGCAGCCCGGCCAGTCTCTCCAGTGCCTGTTCCATCTCGGGGGCGCGGCGGATGATGCCGACCAGGTCGTTCATCGTCTGCTGGAGTTCCTGGTGCAGGGTGTACGGGTTCTCCGTCGGCGCGCCCTGGGCGAGCTCCTCCGCGCTGAACGGACGCAGCGCCTCCGCGGCCGCCGCGTCGATCCGGGCCTCGTCCACCACCGGCGGGGTGTCGACGGACCCGGCGTACCCGGCGGCGTGCAGCCCGGCCCGCCGGCCGAAGACCAGCAGGTCGGAGAGGGAGTTCCCGCCGAGCCGGTTGGAGCCGTGCATGCCGCCGGCGACCTCGCCCGCCGCGTACAGACCGGGCACGTCGAGGGCGGCGGCGGTGTCGGAGTCGACGGCTATGCCGCCCATCACGTAGTGGCAGGTCGGGCCGACCTCCATCGCCTCCGCCGTGATGTCGACGTCCGCCAGCTCCTTGAACTGGTGGTACATCGACGGCAGCCGGCGCCGGATCCGCTCCGCGGACATCCGGGTCGACACATCCAGGAACACCCCGCCGTGCGGCGATCCGCGGCCCGCCTTCACCTCGGAGTTGATGGCGCGCGCGACCTCGTCGCGCGGCAGCAGTTCGGGTGGGCGGCGGTTGTTGTCCGGGTCCTCGTACCAGCGGTCGCCCTCCTCCTCCGACTGCGCGTACTTCTCCTTGAACACGTCGGGGACGTAGTCGAACATGAAGCGCTTGCCCTCGGAGTTCCGCAGCACCCCGCCGTCGCCGCGCACCGACTCGGTGACGAGGATGCCCTTGACGGAGGGCGGCCAGACCATGCCGGTCGGGTGGAACTGCACGAACTCCATGTTCAGCAGCGGCGCGCCCGCCAGCAGGGCGAGCGCGTGGCCGTCGCCGGTGTACTCCCAGGAGTTCGACGTCACCTTGAAGGACTTGCCGATGCCGCCGGTGGCGAGGACGACCGCGGGCGCCTCCAGCACGAAGAACCTGCCCGTCTCGCGCTCGTAGCAGAAGGTCCCCGAGACCCTCTCGCCGTCCTTGAGGACCTGGGTGACCGTGCACTCCTGGAAGACCTTCAGCCGCGCCTCGTGGTCACCGAACTCGCGCTCGTCCTCCTGCTGGAGCGAGACGATCTTCTGCTGGAGGGTGCGGATCAGTTCGAGGCCGGTACGGTCCCCGACGTGCGCCAGGCGCGGGTACTCGTGGCCGCCGAAGTTGCGCTGGGAGATCTTCCCCTCGGGGGTGCGGTCGAAGAGGGCGCCCCAGGTCTCCAGCTCCCAGACCCGGTCGGGCGCCTCCTTGGCGTGCAGTTCCGCCATCCGCCACTGGTTGAGGAACTTCCCGCCGCGCATGGTGTCGCGGAAGTGCACCTGCCAGTTGTCGCGGGAGTTCACATTGCCCATGGAGGCGGCGATTCCGCCCTCGGCCATGACCGTGTGCGCCTTGCCGAAGAGCGATTTGCAGATGACGGCGGTACGGGCCCCGCGCTCCCGGGCCTCGATCGCGGCGCGCAGCCCGGCGCCTCCGGCACCGACCACGACGACGTCCCACTGCTGTCGTTCGAGCTCTGTCATTCAGAAAAACCTCGGATCGTCGAAGGCGCCGGAGGCGACGAGGTACACGTAGAAGTCGCACGCCGCCACGCTGATCAGCGAGGACCAGGCGAGCAGCATGTGACGGGTGTTGAGCCGCCCCACCCAGCCCCAGAGCCGGTAGCGCACGGGGTGCTTCGAGAAGTGCCGCAGCCGGCCGCCGATGATGTGCCGGCAGGAGTGGCAGGACAGGGTGTACGCCCAGATCAGGACGATGTTGACAACGAAGATCAGTGAGCCGAGACCCATGTGGCCCCAGGCGTAGTGCTCGTCGCGGAAGGAGAGCACGGTGTCGTACGTGAGGATCCCGGCGACCGGCACGGCGGCGTAGAAGAAGTACCGGTGGATGTTCTGCATGATCAGCGGGAAGCGGGTCTCGCCGCTGTACGCCGTGTGCGGCTCGGCGACCGCGCAGGCCGGGGGCGAGGCCCAGAAGCCCCGGTAGTAGGCCTTGCGGTAGTAGTAGCAGGTCAGCCGGAAGCCGAGCGGGAAGATCAGGATCAGCAGGGCGGGGGAGAGGCCCCACCAGCTGCCGAACAGGTCCCAGTTCGGCCCGTGCCGCATGGGGGCGCAACTGTCCGCCAGGCAGGGCGAGTAGAACGGCGAGACATAGGGGGCGGCGTAGTAGTCGGCGTTCGAGAACGCCCGCCAGGTCGAGTAGATGATGAAGGCGAGGAGCCCGCCCGCCGTCACGGCGGGCGCCAGCCACCAGCGGTCGGTCCGCAGGTGGCGGGCGGCGATGGCGGCCCGCGAGGGGTGGTGCACACCCGCCGTCCGGGTCGCCGCTCCGCCCGGCGGGGGCGGCTTCGTGCCCGGAGCGCCGACGGGATCACTGCCGGGATCCGTGCCTGTTTCGGTACCGGTGGCCAAGGAACTCTCCTAGGGGGCATTCGTCAGACACTCCCTTCAGGGGGCGTGCCTGCCGCGGACGCCGAGACCTTCGTCGTCCGAGTCCGTCCACAGCGCGGTGTCGTAGGGCGCCTCGGTGATCGTGATGACGCCGTCGACCGGGTCGGCGTGGCCGTCCGGGGCGAGCGGGTCCGGCGCGGAGTCCGCCTCGCGCAGCTGCGCGAGGCTCCGCTCCAGTCGCCCGACGGTGCGGACCAGGTCATCGAGACAGTGCTGAACTGCCGTCAACTCGTCCTGTAGTGACATGACTTGATCTCACTTCCGCAGTCGCGGGTGGCCATGCTCATGCGGAAGCGAGTGTCGCGCGTCACATCCCGTTTGGGAAGGGAGCGGGCCGCCCCGTCTTGTGGCGGTGGTGGCTCGTGCGGGTGCCGGGACTCCGCCGCACGGGTGAGGTTCGGGGCCGTTGCGCCGTGTCTGCGGCGCCCCTCGCGCGTGGCCGCTTTCAGTGGATGGGCGGAACCAGTGTGATCAACTGCAAATGCCACCAAACACGCATGATCCGGTCCATTCGGGTACGGGTGGTCCGGGCCGTCTCCGGAGGTATCAGCCATGTCCCACGTCGGCGTCCCGCGCGGGGCAGCCCGAAAGCGCCGCTCGCTCGCGCTCTTCACCACGGGTGTGCTCACGCTCCCCGTACTGGCCGGCTGCAGCTCGGGCGAGAAGGAGGCCACCACCGCCGTCGTCCCGCAGGACGTCGCGCCCGCGGCCCGCACCCAGGTCGCGGACGGCGGCACGGTCAACTGGGCGATCGACGCGATGCCCGCCACCCTCAACGCCTTCCAGGCGGACGCCGACAGCGCCACCACCCGCATCACCGGCGCCCTCCTGCCGACCCTCTTCCCGCTGGACGCCCAGGGCCGGCCGCGGCTGAACCCGGACTACCTGGAATCCGCGAAGGTGGTCGGGCACGAGCCCCGGCAGGTCGTGCTCTACCGGCTCAACCAGCAGGCGGTGTGGAGCGACGGCCGGGAGATCGGGGCACCGGACTTCGTCGCCCAGTGGCGGGCGCTGAGCGGCAAGGACTCCGCGTTCTGGACCGCCCGCAACGCCGGGTACGAGCGCATCGAGAAGATCGAGCGCGGCGCCGACGACCTGGAGGTCAAGGTCACCTTCGCCAAGCCGTACGCGGACTGGCGCTCCCTCTTCTCCCCGCTGTACCCGAAGCAGGTGACGGGTTCCCCGGACGCCTTCAACGACGGAGCGCGCTCCACGCTCAGGGCGACCGCCGGACCGTTTCGGCTGCGCGACATCGACAAGGAGAAGGGCTCCGTCACGCTGGCCAGGAACCCGCGCTGGTGGGGCAGCCCGGCCAAGCTCGACTCGCTGGTCTTCAAGGCGGTCAAGCCGCAGGACCGCACCCAGGCGCTGACCGAGGGAAAGGTCGACGTCGCCGACATCGACGCGGCGGCCGCCCACCGCATCGTCCAGGCCGCCCGGGACGCGGGCAACAACGGGGCGCCGCCCGCCCACGGCCCCGGCTCCGAGATCACCCCGGCCGCGGCCCTGCGGTCCTGGGCACTGGCGCGCGGCTCCGACGAGAAGGCGGCCGAGGAGGCGCAGGCCGCCCGGGACGAGAAGGCCCGTGCCGCCGAGGCGTACGCCGCCGAGCAGAACGATCTGCGCGGCTACGTGGTCCGCAAGTCCCTGGAGCCCGCGTACACCCAGCTCGCCCTGAACGGGGAGACCGGCCCGCTCGCCGACGACCGGGTACGCCGGGCCGTGGCCCGCGCCCTGGACCGCCAGGAGCTCGTCGACACCGTACTCAAGCCGCTCGGCCTGCCCGCGAACCCGCTCGGCAGCCACCTGGCCCTGGCCGGACAGCCCGGGTACAAGGACAGCAGCGACGCACTCGGCGGCCAGGACACCAAGGAGGCCCAGGCGCTGCTGGCCGACGCGGGCTGGACGCGCGAGGGGGCCCTCCAGAAGACGGACGGCACCAAGGCGGGCAGCGAGGGCGAGAAGCAGACGGACAAGAAGAAGGAAGAGAAGGAGAAGGAGAAGGGGGAGAAGGAGGGGGACAAGGCCGACGAGAAGGCGGCCGAGGAGAAGAAGGCCGACGGCGCCAAGGACGACGGCAGGACCGACAACGCCGCCCGCCGCGAGCCCGCCAAGGACGACGGCCTCTACATCGTCGGCGACGACAGCAAGCCCGGCGAGGCCGAGGGCGCCGTCACCCGCGCCCTGGCCACGGCTCCCGCCGCCGCCGCGCAGAGCGCCGCGCTGCTGCGCCAGGCCGGACACCTGGGAGAGACGGGCACCTCCGAGGACGCCCCGGCCAGGATCACCGCCCAGGACCGGCAGCCCGGTGGCGCCGCCGGCGCCTACGCACCGGTCGGCACCGCGGCACCCGCCCAGGCCCCCGACTCCGCCCGCGGCCCCCTCGGCAAGGACGGCAAGCCGCTGTCCCTGCGGTTCGTCCTGCCCTCGGGACCGGGCTCCGAGCCGCTGCGCAGCGTCGGGGACAAGATCGCGGCGATGCTCGACACGATCGGGATCCGCACCGAGATCACCAAGGTCTCCGACGAGAGCTACTTCCGGGACCACGTCGCGTCCGGTGACTACGACCTGGCGCTCTACTCCTGGCCCGCGACCGCCTACCCGGCCACCGACGACCGCCCGATCTTCGCCAAGCCGGTGCCCGCGACCGACGGGTCGCTGCTCGTCGAGCAGAACTACACCCGAGTCGGCACGGACCACATCGACCAGCTCTTCGACCAGGCCGCCGGGGAGCTCGACGAGGGCTCGGCCAGGGACCTGATGAAGAAGGCGGACGCCAGGATCTGGGCCGCCGCAGGATCGATTCCGCTCTATCAGCGCCCGCAGCTCGTCGCGACCGACAAGAAGCTGGTGAACGTGGGTGCCTTTGGCTTCGGGGTGCCCCACTACCAGGACATCGGCTTCAAGAAGCCGCAGGCGGCCGGCGCCCCCGCCAACCCCATGAAGTAGCAGGTCAGCGCAGCACGGAAAGCTCAGAACTGGCTCAATTCCCTTGCCCGCCGGCCCGCCGGCGGGCAAGGCTGTGTGCACCCGCTGACCCGGGTAGCCGCTCCGCCTCCCGGTCCCGGGGCCCCAACCCCGGCGACTGCGGCGCACCGGCACCGCTCCGGGCTCCCCCTCGGAGCCGCGGCTTCGGAGCCCCACCTCCGAGGTCGCGCCCGTCCCGCGTCCGCTCGGACCGCCACGGGACCGTGTGCACGGCCACCCGGTGAAATCCGCCGGAAGAGCGGAGCACGGGGGCGGCAACATCAGGCGGACGCGGAGCTCGGCAAGGGGGCCGCGGCGGCCGCGAGCGGGGGCCGCGCACCCGTCCCGTGGCCGGTAAGACTTGCCCGGGAAGCCGCAGGGGCGCCCGGCCCGTACCATGGGACTAGCCGTGGCGCGTCCGCCCGGCGGGCGTACGAGGACTCAAGACCGACTAAGACGCCTGAATCCCCGATCCGAGAGAAGCGCAAGCCACCCATGCCCACGCGCCACGATATCCGTAACGTAGCCATCGTCGCCCACGTCGACCACGGCAAGACCACGCTGGTCGACGCCATGCTCAGGCAGGCCGGCGCCTTCGCCGCGCACGCCGCCGAGAACCTCGACGAACGCATGATGGACTCGAACGACCTGGAGCGTGAGAAGGGCATCACGATCCTGGCCAAGAACACGGCCGTCAAGTACCACCCCAAGGATGGCGGCGACGTCATCACCATCAACATCATCGACACCCCCGGCCACGCCGACTTCGGTGGTGAGGTCGAGCGCGGCCTGTCGATGGTGGACGCGGTCGTGCTCCTGGTCGACGCCTCAGAGGGCCCGCTCCCGCAGACCCGCTTCGTGCTCCGCAAGGCGCTGACGGCCAAGCTCCCGGTCATCCTCTGCATCAACAAGACGGACCGCCCGGACTCCCGGATCGCCGAGGTCATCGACGAGACGTACGACCTCTTCCTGGACCTGGACGCCGACGAGGACCAGATCGAGTTCCCGATCGTCTACGCCTGCGCCCGTGACGGCGTCGCCTCGCTGACCAAGCCGGAGGACGGTTCCGTCCCGCCGGACAGCGACAGCCTGGAGCCGTTCTTCAGCACGATCCTCTCCGCCGTCCCGGCCCCGGAGTACGACGAGGACGCCCCCCTCCAGGCCCACGTCACCAACCTGGACGCCGACAACTTCCTCGGCCGTATCGCGCTCTGCCGTGTCGAGCAGGGCGAGCTGCGCAAGGGCCAGACCGTCGCGTGGATCAAGCGTGACGGCACGATGTCCAACGTCCGCATCACCGAACTGCTGATGACGGAGGCGCTCACCCGCAAGCCCGCCGAGAAGGCCGGTCCGGGCGACATCTGCGCGATCGCCGGTATCCCGGACATCATGATCGGCGAGACCCTGGCCGACCCCGAGAACCCGATCGCGCTCCCGCTGATCACGGTCGACGAGCCCGCCATCTCGATGACCATCGGTGCGAACACCTCGCCGCTGGTCGGCAAGGGCGGCAAGGGCCACAAGGTCACCGCCCGCCAGATCAAGGACCGTCTGGACCGCGAGCTGGTCGGTAACGTCTCGCTCCGCGTCCTGGACACCGAGCGCCCCGACGCCTGGGAGGTCCAGGGCCGCGGTGAGCTCGCGCTGGCCATCCTCATCGAGACCATGCGCCGCGAGGGCTTCGAGCTGACGGTCGGCAAGCCGCAGGTGGTCACCAAGCAGGTCGAGGGCAAGACGTACGAGCCCATCGAGCGCATGACCATCGACTCGCCCGAGGAGCACCTCGGTGCGATCACGCAGCTCATGGCGAGCCGCAAGGGCCGCATGGAGACGATGACGAACCACGGTTCGGGCTGGGTCCGCATGGAGTGGATCGTCCCGTCCCGCGGCCTCATCGGCTTCCGTACGGAGTTCCTGACCCAGACCCGTGGCACGGGCATCGCGCACTCCCTGTTCGAGGGCCACGAGCCGTGGTTCGGCGAGCTGCGCACCCGTCACAACGGCTCGCTGGTGGCGGACCGCGCGGGCGTCGTGACGCCGTTCGCGATGGTCAACCTCCAGGAGCGCGGTGTCATCTTCACGGAGGCCACCACGGAGGTCTACGAGGGCATGATCATCGGTGAGAACTCGCGCTCCGACGACATGGACGTGAACATCACCAAGGAGAAGAAGCTCACCAACATGCGTGCGGCCTCCGCGGACACCACGGAGAACGTGGTGCCCGCCCGCAAGCTGTCGCTTGAGCAGTCGCTGGAGTTCTGCCGCGACGACGAGTGCATCGAGGTGACCCCGGAGACCGTGCGTATCCGCAAGGTCGTCCTGGACCAGAAGGAGCGCGGCCGCTCCGCGTCGCGCGCAAAGCGCTGATCCTCCGCTCGTCCCGCCGGCAGTTCCTGCCGGTGAAGGGGCCCGGCACCGCTCACCACGCGGTGCCGGGCCCCTTCGTTGCGCCTGCCGTGCCCGAGGTGCCCTCTGAGCCCGCCCGTGCGCCTCGTGGGGCGGCCGCTCCCCGTCCGGGCCGGTGCCCCGGTCCGAAGGTCCTGAATCAGCCATGTACGCCCGTTCATTGGCTTAGGGTTGAGCGGCCCGTGACCGGCGGACCGGAGTCCGCTCCCGGCGACCGCCCGGCCGTGCCGCCGCTCCGTGATGCGCGGGGTGTCGGAGGCGCTTACGGGGCCCGGCAGGTCAACCCGATTTTGGGGACCAAGCGTCCGGATATCGGGCGTCGCTCTCCGGAACATGTGTTAACAGTCCGTTTCGGGTGTGTCTGTCTGGGGTCATTTTGTCCGTATTTTGAACCACGCGACCAGGGGATGTTGTCAAACCGAGACCCTTTAAGTGTGGTTTACAGCCCAGTCGTACTTAATAGTTGGCTCCATTGAGCTCGGGTCAATGGGTCACGCACTGTGGGGAGTGCCGACTCACGAGCACACTCAGGGCACTGAAACGATCACCGTCAGGGGTGTCGGTGTATCAATCCAGTGCCCTTCTTGTAGTCAAAAGTGGACTCATGAGGAGGAACCCATGCGTGGTGCCAAGAGCGCCAAGTGGGTCGCGGGAGCGGCCATCATCGCCCTGGCTGCGACCGCTTGTGGCGGCGGGAACGACGACGCCGACAAGGGCAAGGGCGGCGACAAGGGCGCCGTCAACGCCGACGGCATCTTTTCCGTCGAGGTCGGTGAGCCGCAGAACCCGCTGCAGCCGGCCAACACGATGGAGTCGAACGGCAGCATCGTCACCGACTCGATCTTCTCGCAGCTGGTCGACTACGACCCGGCCGGCAAGCTTGAGATGATCAACGCCGAGTCTGTCGACACCAAGGACAGCAAGCTCTGGACGGTCAAGCTCAAGAAGGACTGGAAGTTCCACGACGGGACCCCGGTCACGGCCGAGTCCTACATCAAGGCCTGGAACTGGGCCGCGAACATCAAGAACAACCAGACCAACGCGTCCTGGTTCGGCGACATCAAGGGCTACTCCGACGTCCACCCCGATGACGCCAAGGCCAAGCCGAAGTCGGACGCCATGTCCGGTCTGAAGAAGGTGGACGACTACACGTTCACCATCGAGCTGAACTCCGCGCTGCCGTACTTCTCTTACAAGCTCGGTTACACGGTCTTCTCCCCGCTGCCCGAGTCGTTCTACGCGGACCCGAAGGCCGCCGGCGAGAAGCCGGTCGGCAACGGCGCGTACAAGTTCGTCAGCTGGGACCACAAGAAGCAGATCAAGGTCGTCCGCAACGACGACTACAAGGGTGCCGACAAGGCGAAGAACGGCGGTGTGGTCTTCAAGAACTACACCACCCTCGAGACCGCCTACGAGGACCTGAAGTCGGGCAACGTCGACGTCCTGCGTCAGATCGGCCCGAAGGACCTCCCGGTCTACCGGGCGGACCTCGGTGACCGCGCGGTGGACAAGGCGTACTCCGCCATCCAGACGATCGCCGTCGCGTTCTACACCAAGCAGTTCAAGGACATCGACCCGAAGGTCCTCCAGGGCCTGTCGATGGGCATCGACCGCGACACCATCACCAAGACCGTGCTCCAGGGCACGCGCGAGCCGGCCACTGGCTGGGTCGCCCAGGGTGTTCTCGGCTTCCAGAAGGACGCCGCGGGCGACGTCACCAAGTACGACCCGGCGAAGGCCAAGCAGCTCATCAAGGACGGCGGCGGCGTCCCGGGCAACAAGATCTCGATCCAGTTCAACGCCGACGGCGGCCACAAGGAATGGGTCGAGGCGGTCTGCAACAGCATCAAGCAGTCGACCGGTGTGAACTGCACCACCGACTCGAAGGCCGACTTCC
Source organism: Streptomyces sp. NPDC087428 (assembly GCF_044744085.1). NCBI lineage: Bacteria > Bacillati > Actinomycetota > Actinomycetes > Kitasatosporales > Streptomycetaceae > Streptomyces > Streptomyces sp. NPDC087428. The sequence continues at coordinate 400,837 of NZ_JBIUXR010000003.1, read as the reverse complement.
AGGCCGACACGAACGCGCGTGACGACAAGCAGGTCAAGTCCCTGTACCGCTCCGGCTGGGTGCTCGACTACCCGGTGAACGCGAACTTCATCTCGGACCTGTTCCGTACCGGCGCAGCCGGTAACCAGGGTGACTTCTCGAACAAGGGTCTTGACGCGGAGATCAAGAAGGCTGACTCCGCTGCCTCCCTCGACGACTCCGTCGCGGCCTACCAGAAGATCGAGAAGGAGCTGGTGAACTACATGCCCTCCATCCCGCTCTGGTACTACAAGGTCAACGCCGGTTACTCGGAGAAGGTCCAGAACGTCGATTACGCGCAGGACGGCGACCCGATCCTGACCAAGATCGAAGTCAAGAAGTAAACATCCCGACGTAGTCCGCGCGCAGGCGCGGGACCGGTACTGAAAGACGGTCCGCGCCTGTCCGCACGCCGTGGCCGGGGGGCCCTTCCACACATCTGACGACCCTGCGGGGGAGTCCGGTGCGGGGGAGGGCCCGTCGGCTGCTGCTTGCCTATTACATGGAGGCATGATGGGGCGCTATGTCGCACGACGACTGCTCCAGATGATCCCGGTCTTCCTCGGGACAACCCTGCTGATCTTCCTGATGGTCTACACGCTGCCCGGTGACCCCGTGCGCGCGCTCTTCGGGGACAAGGGGGCCGATCCGGCCACTCTGGCGAGACTTCGCCATGAGAAGGGGCTCGATCTGCCGATCCTTCAGCAGTACTGGAATTACATGACAGGCATCGTCCTGCACGGTGACTTCGGTGAGCAGATAGCCAGCGGACGTCCCGTCACGGACGTCCTCGGCGACGCGTTCCCCGTCACCCTCCGGCTGGCCGGCATGGCGTTCGCCATCGAGATCGTCATCGGCATCAGCCTCGGCACCCTCGCCGGACTGCGCGCCGGCCGGCTCACCGACAACGTCGTCCTGGTCTTCACCCTGCTGATCATCTCGATCCCGGTGTTCGTCCTCGGCTTCATCATCAAGACGGTGTTCGCCTTCCAGCTCGACTGGATCTCACCGAACGTGTCCAGCGAGGCGAAATGGAGCGAACTACTGGCGCCGGCCATCGTGCTGGGCTCGCTCTCACTCGCCTACGTCGCGCGGCTCACGCGTACGACGATGGCCGAGAACCTTCGCTCGGACTACATGCGCACCGCCATCGCCAAGGGCCTTCCCAAGCGGCGCATCGTCGGTGTCCACCTGATGCGCAACTCGCTGATCCCCGTCATCACCTTCCTCGGCACCGACCTCGGTGCCCTGATGGGCGGCGCGGTCGTCACCGAGGGCCTGTTCAACGTGAAGGGCATCGGAGGCACGATCTACGAGTCGATCGTGAAGCGTGAGGGCACGACACTCGTCGGCCTCGTCACCATCCTCGTGCTCGTCTATCTCCTCATGAGCCTCATCGTCGACCTGCTGTACGCGGTCCTGGACCCGAGGATCCGTTATGCCTGACGTGACCAAGACCGCACCCGCACCCGAGGACGCCAAGGCGCCCCTCGCGGACCCGTCGGCGGTCGTCAAGGCCGAGAAGGCCCGCAGCCTGTGGGGCGACGCCTGGCGGGACCTGCGTACCAACTGGTACTTCATCATCTCGTCGGTGCTGATCGTCATCCTGCTGGTGATCGCCGTCTTCCCCGGCCTGTTCACGAGCGCCTCGCCGACCTCCGCCGACCTGGTGCACCACTACCTGGGCAAGCCGGAGCTGAGCAAGGTCGGCTCCGAGGGCTGGCTCGGCTACGACGGCCAGGGCCACAGCGTCTACGCGCGTGTCATCTACGGCACCCGCGCCTCGATCACCGTCGGTGTCTGTGTGACGCTCCTGGTGACGCTGTTCGGCGGCCTGATCGGCATGCTCGCCGGTTACTTCGGAGGCTGGGTCGACGCCCTGCTCTCCGGCTTCTTCACCAACGTCTTCCTCGGCATCCCCTTCCTGCTGGGTGCCATGGTCGTGCTCCAGGCGTTCACCGAACGGACGGTCTGGGTGGTCATCTTCGCCCTGGCGTTCCTCGGCTGGACCCAGATCGCGCGAGTGATGCGCGGTGCGGTGATCGTGATCAAACAGTCGGACTACGTGCAGGCCGCCAGAGCACTGGGCGCGGGTACCAGCCGGATCCTCTTCCGGCACATCCTGCCCAACGCCATGGCCCCGGTGATCGTGGTCGCCACCATCTCCCTCGGTGTCTACATCTCCGCCGAGGCGACCCTGTCCTACCTGGGTCTGGGTCTCGCCGACCCGACGATCTCGTGGGGCATGGACATCTCCGGTGGCTCCGCCCAGATCCGCGTCGCACAGCACATCCTGCTGTACCCGTCGATCATGCTCAGCATCACCGTTCTGGCGTTCATCATGCTCGGCGAAGCCGTCCGTAACGCCCTCGATCCCAAGTCGCGATAAGGAGGGCGAACGTGACCACCATCGACAAGACAGCCGAAGTCCCGTCCCCGCGCCCGGGAGACGACCACGTCGGCCCCCTGCTCGAAGTCCGTGACCTGCACGTGGAGTTCCACACCCGTGACGGTGTGGCCAAGGCGGTCAACGGAGTCAACTACACCGTGAACGCCGGTGAGACCCTCGCCGTCCTCGGTGAGTCCGGCTCCGGCAAGTCCGTGACGGCCCAGGCCGTCATGGGCATCCTCGACATGCCGCCGGGCAGGATCCCGCAGGGCGAGATCCTCTTCCGCGGCCAGGACATGCTGAAGATGTCCTACGAGGAGCGCCGGAAGATCCGCGGCCAGAAGATCGCGATGATCTTCCAGGACGCGCTCTCCTCGCTGAACCCGGTCCTCAGCGTCGGCTACCAGCTCGGCGAGATGTACCGGGTCCACCAGGGCCTGTCCAAGAAGGAAGCCAAGGCCAAGGCCATCGAGCTGATGGACCAGGTCAAGATCCCGGCCGCCGCGGCCCGCGTCTCGGACTACCCGCACCAGTTCTCCGGCGGTATGCGCCAGCGCATCATGATCGCCATGGCGCTGGCCCTGGAACCGGACCTGATCATCGCGGACGAGCCGACCACCGCGCTCGACGTGACGGTCCAGGCCCAGGTCATGGACCTGCTCGCGGAGCTCCAGCGCGAGTACAACATGGGCCTGATCCTGATCACCCACGACCTCGGCGTCGTCGCCGACGTCGCGGACAAGATCGCCGTGATGTACGCGGGCCGGATCGTCGAGACCGCCCCGGTCCACGAGATCTACAAGCGTCCGGCACACCCCTACACCAAGGGGCTGCTGGAATCGATCCCGCGCCTTGACCAGAAGGGCCAGGAGCTCTTCGCGATCAAGGGCCTGCCGCCCAACCTGCTCCACGTGCCCGCGGGCTGCGCCTTCAACCCGCGCTGCACGAAGGCGCAGGACATCTGCCGTACGGACATCCCGGCTCTGAGCCCGGTGACCGAGCAGGACGGCGCCGAGCTGGTCGGACGCGGCAGCGCCTGCCACTTCTGGAAGGAGACGATCCATGGCTGACATCAAGAAGGAGCCCGTGGACGCCACCCCGAACGTCACCGAAGTGGAGACGGTCGACGCGGGCACAGAGGCGGAGGCCGTAGCCGCCATCGACGCCCCCGTGTCCCAGGGGGAGCCGATCCTCCAGGTCCGCAACCTGGTCAAGCACTTCCCGCTGACCCAGGGCATCCTGTTCAAGAAGCAGGTCGGGGCCGTCAAGGCCGTCGACGGCATCTCGTTCGATCTCTACGCGGGCGAGACGCTCGGCATCGTGGGCGAGTCCGGCTGTGGCAAGTCCACCGTCGCCAAGCTCCTGATGACGCTGGAGCAGGCCACCGCGGGCGAGGTCTTCTACAAGGGCCAGGACATCACCAAGCTGTCCGGCCGGGCCCTGAAGGCCGTGCGCCGGAACATCCAGATGGTGTTCCAGGACCCGTACACCTCCCTCAACCCGCGGATGACGGTGGGTGACATCATCGGGGAGCCGTACGAGATCCACCCCGAGGTGGCCCCGAAGGGCGACCGCCGGCGCAAGGTGCAGGAGCTCCTGGACGTCGTCGGTCTCAACCCGGAGTACATCAACCGCTATCCGCACCAGTTCTCCGGCGGACAGCGCCAGCGCATCGGCATCGCCCGCGGCCTCGCGCTCAACCCCGAGATCATCATCTGCGACGAGCCGGTCTCCGCGCTCGACGTGTCGGTGCAGGCTCAGGTCATCAACCTGATGGAGAAGCTCCAGGACGAGTTCAACCTCTCCTACCTCTTCATCGCGCACGACCTGTCGATCGTCCGGCACATCTCCGACCGGGTCGGCGTCATGTACCTCGGCAAGATGGCCGAGATCGGTACGGACACGCAGATCTACGACCACCCGACGCACCCCTACACCCAGGCGCTGCTGTCGGCGGTCCCGGTCCCGGACCCGGAGGCCCGCGAGGGCCGCGAGCGGATCATCCTCTCCGGGGACGTCCCGTCGCCGGCCAACCCGCCGTCGGGCTGCCGCTTCCGCACCCGCTGCTGGAAGGCCGAGGCCAAGTGCTCCGAGGAGATGCCGCTGCTGGCCATCCCCGAGCGCTTCAAGACCTCGACGACGCCGGCCGCGCACGAGTCGGCCTGCCACTTCGCCGAGGAGAAGGACGTCGTTCACGCGGCCTGACGGCCTCGTCGGCGACCGTGGCGGGCACGTCATCCGTCGCGGGCAAGCAGGACACTTCGGACCCCTCGGGAGCCCTTCTGGGAACCCGGGGGGTCTCGTTCGTCCCGGTTCGCACGGTCCTCCGTCGCCCCGGCGGGCGGACCGTCACCCTCCGCTGTTCATGACGGTCCGCCTCCTGCGGGTCTGGCTACGCGTACTGGAGCACGAAAGCGCCCGGAACCGATCGGTTCCGGGCGCTTTTCCCGTGTACCCGGGAACCGGGCACGCAGGTGGCTCGGGTCAATGGGCCGACGTGCTCGGTTCCCGGGGGGCCGCAACGAGGGGAGTCAGCCTCGGGCCTCGGGGTCTTCGAGGGTCTTCTTGTCGAGCCGCGGCGCCTCGGACGCCGTACGAGCGCCGGGGACGGTCGAGGCGGTGCCCGGCTCCTCGGGGTAGTGGCAGGCCGTCAGATGCCCGTCCCGGCTGCCGCTGACCCGCACCAGCGGCGGCGTCTCGCTCGCGCACGTGTCCGTCGCCTTCCAGCAGCGGGTGCGGAAGCGGCAGCCCGACGGCGGATTGACCGGGGACGGCACGTCGCCGGTGAGCAGGATGCGCTCGCGGGCCGGGACGTCGTCGGCGGTGGCCTCGGGGACGGCGGAGAGCAGCGCCCTGGTGTACGGGTGGCGCGGGTTGCCGTACAGGTCGTCGCGGTCGGCGATCTCCACGATCCGGCCCAGGTACATGACGGCGACGCGCTGCGAGAAGTGGCGCACGATCGCCAGGTCGTGGGCGATGAACAGGAACGCGATGCCCAGTTCCTTCTGCAGCTTCTGCAGCAGGTTCACCACCTGGGCCTGGATCGACACGTCCAGCGCCGAGACGGGCTCGTCGGCCACGATCAGCTTCGGTTCCAGGGCCAGCGCGCGGGCCACCCCGATGCGCTGGCGCTGACCGCCGGAGAACTCGTGCGGGAAGCGGTTGTAGTGCTCCGGGTTGAGGCCGACGATCTCCAGGAGCTCCCGGACCCGGTTCTCCCGGCCGCCGGCCGGATTGACGTCGTTGATCTCCATCGGCGCCGTGATGATCTTGCCGACCGTCTGGCGCGGGTTCAGCGACGCGTACGGGTCCTGGAAGATCATCTGGATCTCGGAGCGGATCGGCGCCAGCTCCCTGCGCGAGGCGTGGCTGATGTCCTGCCCGCGGTAGGAGATCCGGCCGGCGGTCGGCTCCAGGAGCCGGGTGATCAGCCGGCCCGTCGTCGACTTGCCGCAGCCGGACTCGCCGACCAGGCCGAGGCTCTCGCCCTCGGCCACCGTGAAGTCCAGCCCGTCCACGGCCTGGACCGCGCCGACCGTCCGCCGGATCGGGAAGCCGCCCTTGATCGGGAAGTGCTTGGTCAGCCCGGAGACGTCAAGGAGGGGATCGGTGCTGCTCATGGTGGGGAAGTCCCGTCTCGTGTGCGTCAGTTGGGCCGGGTACCGGCGAAGTCGGCGAAGTGCTCGGTGCGCTGCTCCGGCGTCAGGTGGCAGGCCGCCCCGCGCCCTGCGGACAGCTCCAGCGGAGGCTGTTCGGTCGCGCAGCGGTTGCCGCCGACCCGCTCGGTGAACGCGCACCGCGGGTGGAAGCAGCAGCCGGTCGGCGGGTTGAGGAGGCTCGGCGGTGACCCGGGGATCGGCGACAGCGGTACGTCGACCGGTCCGTCGAGGGTCGGCATCGATCCCAGCAGGCCCCAGGTGTAGGGGTGCTGGGGCGCGCGCAGTACTTCCTTCTTCGTACCGCGCTCCACACACCGGCCGCCGTACATCACCAGTACGTCATCCGCGATGTCCGCGATGACGCCGAGGTCGTGGGTGATGAAGATGATCGAGGTGCCGGTCTCCTGCTGGAGTTCCTTGAGCAGGTCCATGATCTGCGCCTGCACGGTGACGTCCAGCGCCGTCGTCGGCTCGTCCGCCACCAGCAGGGCGGGGTCGCAGACCAGCGCCATGGCGATCATCGCGCGCTGGCGCATACCGCCGGAGAACTGGTGCGGGTAGTCGTCGACGCGCAGGTTCGGCTGCGGGATGCCCACCTTGGTGAGCATCTCCACGGACCGGGCCCGCGCCTCGCGCTTGGAGGCCCCGGTGTGCTTGCGGTACGTCTCACCGATCTGCTTGCCGATCGTGTGGTACGGCGAGAGCGAGGCCAGCGCGTCCTGGAAGATCATGGACATCTTGTTGCCGCGCAGCCGCTCCAGCTCCCGCTCGGAGGCGGCCAGCAGGTCCTGCCCGTCGAGCAGGATCTCGCCCTCGATCTCGGTGTGGTCGGGGTGGTGCAGACCGAGGATCGAGAGGTTGGTGACGGACTTGCCGGAACCGGACTCACCGACGATGCCGAGCGTCTTGCCGTGCTCGACGTCGAAGGACAGCCCGTCGACGGCCTTGACCATGCCGTCTTCGGTGGAGAAGTGCACGCGCAGATCGCGTACGGAGAGGAAGGGGGTGCTCACTGGATCTCTCCCTAGGCGAGGCGGACGCGTGGGTCGATGAGTGCGTAGACGGCGTCCACGACGATGTTGAGGAGCACGATCGCGACCGCGGCCACCATCATCACGCCGAGGAGCGTGGGGAGGTCGTTGGTGGACACCGCCTTGACCGAGAGTGCCCCGATGCCCTGGAGGCTGAAGGTCTTCTCGGTGATGATCGCGCCGCCGAGGAGCACACCGAGGTCGAGACCGAAGATGGTGACGATGGGCCCCATGGCCCCGCGCCAGGCGAATCTGAAGAACACCGTCCGCCGCGAGAGTCCCTTGGCACGAGCCGTCCGCACGTAGTCCTCGCTCATCGACTCCACCAGCTGGGAGCGGGCCATACGGGTGTAGTTGGCCGTGAAGATGACGGAGAGCACCAGCCAGGGCAGCAGGAGCCCCGAGAACCACGCGCCCGGGTTGTCGGTGAACGGCGTGTAGCTGGGGCGGTCCAGCAGGTGCCACTGGTCGGTGAGGAAGTACATGGCGAGCACACCGACGATGTAGATCTGCATCGAGGAGGCGATCAGCGAGGCGGAGGACGCGACCTTGTCGAGCGGCTTGCCCTGCTTGACGGCCGCGAGCATGCCGGCGCCGACACCGAAGATGACGAACACGAAGGCGCTGCCGACGGAGAGCGAGAGCGTGGTCGGGAAGCGGTCCACGATGGTGCCGAAGACCGGCTCGCGGTTGATGAAGGAGTACCCCAGGCAGGGCGCGGGACAGTTCCCGTACGACGTGTACTCGCGTCCTACGAAGATCCCTTGCAGCCAGTGCCAGTACTGCACCGGTATCGAATCGGCGATCCCCAGGTTGTGCCGCACCAGCGCGAGGGTCTCTGGCGTGCAGACCTTGCCGCAGGCGACCCGGGCGGGGTCACGGGGGGCGGCGTAGAAGAGGACGAAGACTAGGGCGCTGATGATCAGCAGAATGACCGCGGCGCCGACGACACGGCGGAGAAGAAAGCGCAGCATGGCAGTGGGTTTTCCTGACGGATGCCGAGGGGGAGGAGGGGAGGCGGGCGGCTCCCGGACCGAGAGCCGCCCGCCCCCCGGGGGCCGTTCGTCAGGCCTTGACGTACGTCTTGTAGATGATCGTCGCGGAGAACTGCGGGTCCATCATGGCGCCGCCGACCTTGGAGCCGTACAGGTAGAAACGGCGCTGGAAGGTCTCCGGGATGACCGGGACGACCTCGTCCATGATCCGCTTGTCCAGCGCCGTCCAGGCGGCACCGGCCGCCTTCTGGTCGGCGACGACGACGTTCTTCTTGATGGCCGCGTCGATCCAGTCGACCTTGACCTGGGAGACGTTGTTCTGGCCGTTGCCGATGTTGGCGCTGTCGAACAGCGGCTGGATCATCGTGTAGGCCGTCGGCCAGTCCGGGGACCAGCCGAACCACATGACGTCGAAGCTGTTGTCGACCTGCTGGATCTGGTCGTAGTACGAGGTCGAGTCGACGGGCTTGATGACCGGCTTGAAGCCCGCGGCCTTGAGCGCGTTCTCGACGACGACGGCCGTCTTGTCGTAGGTGGGGCTCTGCGGGTAGGTGTAGACGATCTTCTGGCCAAGCTTGCCGGCCTTCTTGAGGATCGCCTTGGCCGCCGCGGCGTCACCCTTGGGCGCCTTCAGCTTGCCGTAGAAGTCGAACTCCTTGCGGCCCAGGATGTCGGGGCTGAGGATCGTGGTCGCGTAGTCGCCCGCGGACGGTCCGCCGTAGATCTTGCGGATCTGCTCCAGCGGCCAGGCGGTGTTGAGCGCCTTGCGCACCTCGACGTCCGTGATGCGCTTGCAGTTGATCGCGTAGTAGTACGTGCCGGTGAGCAAGCCGTTGAAGGTCCGCTTCTTCAGCTCGGGGTCGGAGAGCACCTTCTGCATGCGCTCGGCCGGTACGGACTTGTAGATGGAGATCATCTGCTGGTCCTTGCCCTGGTCCGCGATGAAGCGGTCCGCGGACTCCAGCGAGGTGGGGCCGAACTCGAACTCGAAGGTGTCCGGGTAGGCGTTGCGGATCGGGTCCGTCGCCGGGTCCCAGTGCTTGTTGCGCGTCAGCGTCATCGACTTGTCGATGGTGCGGTGCTTGACGATGTACGGACCGCAGGAGGCGGGCTGCTTGTCGTACTTCTCCTTGGTGTCCAGCTTCACCGGCGTCGCCGAGTAGCAGCTCATGGCCAGGGTGAAGTTGAAGTCCGGACGCGGCTCGGCCAGCTTGAAGGTGATCGTCTTCTTGGCCTTGTCGAGGACGAGCGAGTCCAGGTGCTTGCCCTTGTACGGACCCTCGTAGCCCTTGCGCCAGTCGCCCTTGCCGGTGAGCGCCTGCTGCACGTAGGCGGCGCCCTCGGTGATGAACGGCGCCCAGGCCCGCTCGATGCCGTGGCGGACGTCCTCGACGGTCAGCTCGCTGCCGTCCTGCCACTTGAGCCCGTCCTTCAGCGTGAAGGTCCAGGTCTTGTTGTCGGCGGACGCCGTGCCGACGTCGGTGGCCAGGTCACCGACGAGGGTCATCCCGCCCTTCTCGTCGACCTTGTAGCCGGTGAGGCCGCGCGCGAACATCGCGGCGCCGCTGGAGTTGAACGCGAAGTAGATGCGCTGCGGGTCGAGGTGGGAGAAGTCGTCCTCGGAGATGCCGTAGATCGTCCCGCCCTTCTTGGCGCCGGCGATCTCGGCGGCGGGACCCTTCGAGTCCTCCGCGGTACCGATCTTGACGGTCGCGCCGGTGTACTCGGTCGCGCCGGTGTCCGGCGAGCCCTTGCCACCGCCGCCGCCCGAGTCGCCACTGCTGCACGCGGAGAGGACGAGCGAGCCGCCCGCCGCGACGGATGTGGCGATGACGAAGTTTCTGCGGGAGAGAGACATGGCAACCTGCCCTGGTCGGTGAAGAGGGAAGAGGGACGAACGATCCGGCGGAGCCCCGTCGCTCCGGTCCGGGTGCGGAACTTTCAGCGCTTGGTCTTCGGGTCGAGAGCGTCCCGGACCGAGTCGCCGAGGAGGTTGAACGCGAGGACGAAGACCACCATCGTCACCCCCGGGAAGAGCATGAAGGTGATGTCGTCCTGGTAGACGTCTGCGCCGCGTTGGAGCATCACGCCCCAGTCGGGGGTCTTCGCCGTCAGTCCGACCCCGAGGAACGCGAGTCCGGCCTCGGCGCTCACGAACATGGGAAGAGCGAGGGTCGCCTGAATGAGGATCGGCGTCCACAGGTTGGGCAGCAGTTCCTTGAAGATGATCCGGGCGGGGGAGGCCCCGGTCACCCTGGCCGCCTCGACGAACTCCCGTTCACGCAGGGCGAGTACCTCGCCGCGCAGGAGGCGGGCGATGGACGCCCAGCCGAAGGCCGTCATCACCAGGATGAGGCTCGTGATGGTGAGCCAGACGGGCGTGGCCTCCTCGGGGGAGACCAGGACCGAGATGAGTACCGGCCAGAACGCGATGAAGAACAGCGTCGACGGGAAGGCCAGCAGGATGTCGATGACCCGGCCGATGAAGTAGTCGGTCTTCCCGCCCAGGTAGCCGGCGGTCACGCCGATCACGATGCCGAGGACGGTCACCAGGAGCGTCGTCACGCCCGCGATGAACAGCGAGTTGCGGATGCCGTAGGTGAGGAAGGTGAAGAGGTCGCGGCCGAGCTGCGGCTCGATGCCGAACCAGAAGTCGCCGCTGATACCGCCGTTGGGCTTGATAGGAAAGCCGAAGTCGTTGAGCAGGCCGTCCTGGTTCTGCCCGTAGGTCGTGTACGGGTCCTTGCCGTAGACCTTGGAGATGAGTGGCGCGCAGATGGCCACCAGGAAGAAGAAGATGACCACATAGGCCGAAATGACCCCGGACCGGTCGCGTTTGAAGCGCCGCCAGGCCAACTTGCCCGGAGAGCGCCCGTCACCGCCCTTCAGTGCCGGGGGTTCCGGCGTCTTCTGCGGGTCCGCGTTGGCCAGCTCAAGAGGGGCTGCTGCGTTCGAGGTGGGAATCGTCATGGTGCTCCTGGCCCGGAGGGTCGAAGGACTCCGCAGGGCACACCTACGGGCTACCCGGACTTTTTCAACGCAATTCATGCAGGGTCAATGAATGTCGGACCGGCTTGAGGCGCTCTTTGGAAGCTTGACCTATACATGACCAACAGAAGGTCATGTCTTTACTGTCTGTTTACCTGTTCCGGAGCCGATTCCGTGGCGAATCGAGGAAAGTCCGGCAATGAGTCCGATATCCGGGCGGCCGTGTCTCGGAATTCGTGCATCCGGTCAGAGGGGTGCCGGGTTGATGCTCGTTCGTTGTGCCGCCGTTACCGCTCCGCTGCCTGTCAGGCCGCTCGGTCCTCTCTGTCGGCATGTCATGCGCGTGGCAAAAGCGTCCGGCCGCCGGCTCCTCCGCGTGCATCCGGGTGAAGCTCGATGTGCCCGGATGGCGGGGGTAAATGTGCGTAAGGTGCGGTATCCCGTGATATTTGACATCAAGTAAGACGGAGCACTATGAGGAGGCACTCCATGCGCGGAGCCACACAGGTCAAGTGGGCCGCATGCGCGATCGCCGTCGCTCTGACGGCGACCGCCTGCGGTGGAGGGGGCGACAGTGGCGGTGGCGGTGGCGGCGGCGCCAATGGGGTGGTGAGTTCTTCCTGGGGTGACCCGCAGAACCCGCTGGAGCCGGCCAACACCAACGAGGTGCAGGGCGGCAAGGTTCTCGACATGGTCTTCCGGGGGCTCAAGCGCTACAACCCCAAGACCGGTGCGGCCGAGGACATGCTGGCGGAGAAGATCGACACCTCCGACTCCAGGACCTTCGCGGTCACCGTGAAGGACGGGTGGACGTTCTCCAACGGCGAGAAGGTCACCGCCAAGTCCTTCGTGGACGCGTGGAACTACGGCGCGAGCCTCAAGAACAACCAGAAGAACGCCTACTTCTTCGGTCAGATCGACGGTTATGACAAGGTGCACCCGGATTCCGGAGCCCAGGCCGCCGGCACGATGTCGGGGCTGAAGGTCACCGGCGCGCGGACGTTCACCGTCAAGCTCAACCAGAAGTTCTCCCTGTGGCCCGACACGCTGGGCTACGCGGCGTTCGCCCCGTTGCCGCAGGCCTTCTTCAGTGATCACGCCGCCTGGCTGAAGAAGCCGGTCGGCAACGGCCCCTACACCATTCAGTCGTACACCCGGGGCTCGCAGATGTCCCTGCGCAAGTGGGACAAGTACCCCGGCGACGACAAGGCGCAGAACGGCGGCATCGACCTCAAGGTCTACACCGACAACAACACCGCCTACACCGACCTGGTGGCCGGCAACCTCGACCTGGTGGACGACGTCCCCGCCTCGCAGCTGAAGAACGTCAAGGCGGACCTCGGGGACCGCTACATCAACACCCCGGCCGGCATCATCCAGACCCTGGCCTTCCCCTTCTACGACAAGGCGTGGAACAAGGCGGACAGCGACAAGGTCCGCAAGGGGCTGTCCATGGCCATCAACCGCAAGCAGATCACCGAGACGATCTTCAACAAGACGCGGACCCCCGCCACGGACTGGACCTCGCCGGTGCTGGGCGCGGCGGGCGGCTACCAGGCGGGCTTCTGCGGCAGCCTGTGCGACTACAACCCCGCGGAGGCCAAGAAGCTCGTCGCGCAGGGCGGCGGCATCCCCGGCGGGCAGGTCAAGATCGGCTACAACGCCGACACGGGCAGCCACAAGGACTGGGTGGACGCGGTCTGCAACAGCATCAACAACGCGCTCGGCAACGACAAGGCCTGTGTGGGCAGTCCGACGGGCACGTTCGCCGACTTCCGGAACAAGATCACCCAGAAGAAGATGACGGGCCCGTTCCGTGCCGGATGGCAGATGGACTACCCGCTCATCCAGAACTTCCTCCAGCCGCTCTACTACACCAACGCCTCCTCCAACGACGGGAAGTGGTCGGACAAGAAGTTCGACAGCCTGGTCAACCAGGCCAACGCCGAGTCGGACAAGGCCAAGGCGGTCAAGACCTTCAAGGACGCGGAGGCGGTGGTCCGGGACAACATGGCGGCCATCCCCCTCTGGTACCAGAACGGCAGCGCCGGCTACTCCACGAAGGTCTCGAACGTCGCGCTGAACCCCTTCAGCGTGCCGGTCTACAGCGAGATCAAGGTCAAGTGACCCGGTAGCGACGGCGGCGGCCCGGCACCCCGTGAGGGCGCCGGGCCGCCGCGTGTACGGCCGCTCCCCGTCGCCCGTCACACGTTTGGCCCCTTCCGGCGGAGCGGTGTTCCCCGTGAGGGTGCACAGAAGATGCTATTCCGTACTAAATGGGATGTTATTTGGTTCACGTCGGGACAGTGAACGACCCGGCAATCGAGTCAACGGCCGCTCGGGGAGGCCGGTGGCAACAGGGAGGTGACTGCGCGATGCAGCCGTTCATCAGGTCCCGATCCGCCCCGGAGCGACCGCCGGCCGGAGTCCGCTGCCCGATCGACGTGCGGAGGGTGACATGGGGCGTTATGTGATCCGCCGTCTGCTCCAGATGATCCCGGTCTTCATCGGAGCCACGCTGCTGCTCTTCCTGATGGTGAACGTGATGGGGGACCCGATCGCGGGCCTCTGCGGCGACCGGCAGTGCGACCCGACGACGGCCGCCCAGCTGCAGAAGGAGTTCGGCCTCGACAAGCCCGTCTGGCAGCAGTACCTGACCTACATGGGCAATGTGTTCACCGGTGACTTCGGTACCGCCTTCAACGGGCAGAAGGTCACCGAGCTGATGGCGACCGCCTACCCGGTGACCCTGCGCCTGACCGTCGTCGCGATCCTCTTCGAGATCATCGTGGGCGTGACGCTCGGCGTCATCAGCGGACTCAGGCGGGGCCGGGTCGTCGACAACTCGGTCCTGGTGGCGACGCTCGTCGTCATCGCGATCCCCACCTTCGTCACGGGCTACGTACTCCAGTACCTGCTCGGCGTGAACTGGTCCGTCATCTCCCCGACGGTGTCCTCGGAAGCGCCGTTCGACGAACTCATCCTGCCCGGACTGGTGCTCGCCTCGGTCTCGCTGGCCTACGTCACCCGCCTCACCAGGACGTCGATCGCCGAGAACTCCCGCGCCGACTACGTGCGCACGGCGGTGGCGAAGGGGCTGCCCCGGCGCCGCGTCATCGTGCGCCACCTGCTGCGCAACTCGCTGATCCCCGTCGTCACCTTCATCGGTACGGACATCGGCGCGCTGATGGGCGGGGCGATCGTCACCGAGCGGATCTTCAACATCCATGGGGTCGGATACCAGATCTACCAGGGCATCCTGCGGCAGAACACCCAGACCGTGGTCGGCTTCGCCACCATCCTGGTGCTGGTCTTCCTCATCGCCAACCTGGTCGTCGACCTCCTGTACTCCGTACTCGACCCGAGGATCCGTTATGCCTGAACCTCAGCCCGAGCACCAGGACGCCATCGCCGGGACCGGTGCCGGCGGAGCGACGGACCTCGCCATGAGCGAGGGCACCACACTGGAGGGCGAGCCGGGCGGTCCGGACGGCGGCGGGCCCAGGGAACGGGCCGGCAGCCTGTGGGCCGACGCCTGGCGCGACCTGAGGCGCAACCCCGTCTTCATCATCTCCTCCCTGATCATCGTCTTCCTGGTCGTCATCGCGATCTGGCCCTCGCTCATCGCGTCCGGCAACCCGCTCAAGTGCGATCTGGCCAAGGCCCAGCAGGGCTCCCAGCCCGGCCACCCGATGGGCTTCAACGCGCAGGGCTGCGACGTCTACACCCGGGTCGTCTACGGCGCCAGGGCGTCCGTCACCGTCGGTGTCTGCGCCACCCTGGGCGTCGCGCTGCTCGGCGGCCTGCTCGGCGGGCTCGCGGGCTTCTTCGGCGGGGGCTGGGACGCCGTCCTCTCCCGCGTCACCGACATCTTCTTCGCCATTCCCGTGGTGCTCGGCGGCCTGGTCCTGCTGTCGGTGGTCACCAGCAACACCGTCTGGCCGGTCATCGGATTCATGGTGCTGCTCGGCTGGCCGCAGATCTCCAGGATCGCCCGCGGCGCGGTGATCACCGCCAAGCAGCACGACTACGTCCAGGCGGCGCGCGCCCTCGGCGCGTCCAACTCCCGCATGCTGCTGAGGCATGTCGCACCCAACGCCGTGGCACCCGTCATCGTGGTCGCCACCATCGCGCTGGGCACGTACATCGCGCTGGAGGCGACGCTCTCCTACCTCGGTGTCGGGCTGAAGCCGCCCACGGTCAGCTGGGGCATCGACATCTCGTCGGCCTCGCAGAACATCCGCAACGCCCCGCACATGCTCCTCTGGCCCGCCGGCGCGCTCGCGGTCACCGTGCTCGCGTTCATCATGCTCGGCGACGCGGTGCGCGACGCCCTCGACCCCAAGCTGCGCTGAGGAGTCCGCTGCCATGTTGCTCGAAGTGCGCGATCTGCACGTGGAGTTCCACACCCGGGACGGGGTCGCCAAGGCCGTCAACGGGGTCAACTACTCGGTGTCCGAGGGCGAGACGCTCGCCGTGCTCGGCGAGTCCGGCTCCGGCAAGTCCGTCACCGCACAGGCGATCATGGGCATCCTCGACATGCCGCCGGGAAAGATCAGCGGCGGCGAGATCCTCTTCAAGGACCGCGACCTGCTGAAGCTCAAGAAGGAGGAGCGCCGGAAGATCCGCGGCCAGGAGATGGCCATGATCTTCCAGGACGCGCTCTCCTCCCTCAACCCCGTACTGACGGTCGGCGAGCAGCTCGGCGAGATGTTCGTGGTGCACCGGGGGGCGTCCCGCAAGGAAGCGAAGGCCAAGGCCGTCGAGCTGATGGACCGGGTGCGCATCCCGGCCGCCAAGGAACGGGTCGGTAACTACCCGCACCAGTTCTCCGGCGGTATGCGCCAGCGCATCATGATCGCCATGGCGCTGGCCCTGGAGCCCTCGCTCATCATCGCGGACGAACCCACCACCGCCCTCGACGTCACCGTCCAGGCCCAGGTCATGGACCTGCTCGCGGAGCTCCAGCGCGAACTGAACATGGGCCTGATCCTGATCACCCACGACCTGGGCGTCGTCGCGGACGTCGCGGACAAGATCGCCGTGATGTACGCGGGCCGGATCGTCGAGACCTCGCCCGTCCACGACATCTACCAGGCGCCCGCGCACCCGTACACCCAGGGCCTGCTCCGCTCGATCCCGCGCCTGGACCAGAAGGGCCGGGAGCTGTACGCGATCAAGGGGCTGCCGCCCAACCTGCTCCACATCCCGCCCGGCTGCGCCTTCAACCCGCGCTGCCCGATGGCCCAGGACATCTGCCGCACCGACGTACCGCCGCTGTTCGACGTGGCCGAGAACCGTCAGAGCGCCTGCTACTTCTGGAAGGAGACGCTCGATGCACGCTGACCACTCGGGGCGCAGGGAAGCGCGCCAGGAGGCCGAGGTGGCACGCGCCCTGCTGGCCAAGTCACGGGAGACGAGCGCCCAGGCGGGCAGGGAACCCATCCTGGAGGTGCGCGACCTCGTCAAGCACTACCCGCTGACCCGGGGCATCGTGTTCAAGAAGCAGATCGGGGCCGTCAAGGCCGTCGACGGGGTCTCCTTCGACCTGGCGGCGGGCGAGACCCTCGGCATCGTGGGCGAGTCCGGCTGCGGGAAGTCGACCGTCGCCCGGCTGCTCGTGCACCTGGAGGAGCCGACGGCCGGGGCGATCCGGTACAAGGGCGAGGACATCACCAAGCTGTCGGGCCGCGCCCTGAAGGCCGTGCGCCGGAACATCCAGATGGTGTTCCAGGACCCGTACACCTCCCTCAACCCGCGGATGACGGTGGGTGACATCATCGGGGAGCCGTACGAGATCCACCCCGAGGTGGCCCCGAAGGGCGACCGCCGGCGCAAGGTGCAGGAGCTCCTGGACGTCGTCGGTCTCAACCCGGAGTACATCAACCGCTATCCGCACCAGTTCTCCGGCGGACAGCGCCAGCGCATCGGCATCGCCCGCGGCCTCGCGCTCAACCCCGAGATCATCGTCGCCGACGAACCGGTCTCCGCGCTCGACGTCTCCGTCCAGGCCCAGGTCGTCAACCTGCTGGACCGGCTCCAGTCGGAGTTCAACCTGAGCTACGTCTTCATCGCGCACGACCTGTCGATCGTCCGGCACATCTCCGACCGGGTCGGCGTCATGTACCTGGGCCGGTTCGCGGAGATCGGCACCGACGAGGAGATCTACGAGCACCCCACGCACCCCTACACCCAGGCGCTGCTCTCCGCCGTGCCGGTGCCGGACCCGATGGCCCGCGAGTACCGCGAGCGGATCATCCTCCACGGCGACGTGCCCTCGCCCGCCAACCCGCCCTCCGGCTGCCGTTTCCGCACCCGCTGCTGGAAGGCGCAGGAGCGGTGCGAGCTGGAGGTGCCGCTGCTGGCCGTCCCCGCGGTCTTCCGGCTGACGGACACCCCGGCCCGGCACGATTCGGCCTGCCACTTCGCGGAGGAGAAGAACCTGCTGCCGCCGGAGGGGGAGGGCGGCTCCGGCCCGGACGTGGAGAAGGTGGACAAGGAGGCCCGCAGGCCGCCGTCGTCGCCGCAGCCGGGCCAGGAGCACGGGCGGGCGCCGGAGAGCGGCGACGAGGGGCCACCGCCGCCCGCCGGGAGCAGCCGGGCCGACTGACCCGGCGAGCCGTTAACGCACGGGCAACTCGGCCGTCGCACGTCCGATATACGGACCCGTCAGCATGGACAACGTACGGCCGTGCGGGTGCCGTGGACCGGCCGGGGGCCGTCAAGTCCCCCGGCCGGTCGCCCGACAGGCCCCCGCGGTCGTGGCCCCCTTGTCGGGAGCCCGGGGGCGGTGGAGTATCGCTCGGGTGATACTCACGCGGGGAGCAAGGGTCACCGGCGCCGTCCTCTGCGGCGTGCTCGCGGTGATCGTCGCGAGCTGGCTCGTACGGGACATCAGGGCGGCCGGGTTCGACGAGCTGTGGCGGTACTGGGCCGGGTTCCGCGAAGCCCGCCCGCACGCGCTGCCCGCGACCACGGCCACGGATGTCGTCCTCCTCGTGGTGTACGCGGTCGCCACCGTCGCCGCGCTCCGCTCCTCGGTCGCCGCCGCTGTGCTCGTCGCCACCGGAGTGGTCACCCTGGCCGTACGGCTGCCCGGACTCTGGAACATCGGCGACCGCGCGATGGAGTCGTCGTTCCCGGACGAGCTGCGCACCCGGGCGCTGATCTGCGCCTTCGTGGGCCTCGCGGCGGGCCTCGCGCTGTTCATCACCGCCGGGGCCGGGCGCCGTCCGCCGGCCGACTCCTACGAGCGACTGCCCACCCGGCCGGGACCGGGCGCCTCGGTCACCGCGTTCCTGCTGCTGTGCGCGGCCGCCGCGGTGCTGATCGCCTGGGAGATCCGCCAGGTCGTGAAGTACCCGGAGATCTTCCCCGACTGGTACGTGGGCGGCGACCGGATCATGCACGGGCTGATCGATCCGCCGCCGGGCTGGGGAACGGCGCTGGCGGCCCTGCTCTGCCTCTACGCGGGCGCGAGCGCCCTCTTCCACGCCGTGCACGCGAGGCCGTTCGGTCTGGTGGCCGCCGCGCTGCTGCTGCCCGGCGGGGTGCTGGGCGTGGTCCAGACCGTGCGCTACGACCTGCTCGACGACTTCGGTTCGTTGCAGAGCGAGACCCAGCTCATGGTGGTCAGCTGGTTCTTCGAGGCGTTCGCCGCCGTGGTGGTCCTGCTCGCGCTGGCCCCCAGGGGCTTCGCCGACGTCCCCGGCCCGTACGGACCGGGACCGGGGTACGGGCCCGGCTACGGCGAGCCGGGACACGGGCAGCCGGAATACGGCGGTCCGGGGTACGGAACCCCCGGATACGGAACCCCCGGATACGGAACCCCCGGATACGGCCCCGGGGCGCGTCCCGGGCAGGACGCCGGCCCGTACCCGGGGCAGCAGCCGCCCGCCCCGGGCTACGGATACCCGCAGGGCGGCGGCGGCTTCGGACCGCCCCCGCCGCCCTCCCAGCCACCGCCGGGCTGGTAGGCGACCGGGTCAGGCGGTCGCTTCGGTGAGGTCGGTGCGCAGGGCGGTGACGTCCTGGGCCGCGCGGGCGGCGGGGAGGCCCGCGCCGTTCTCCTCGCAGACGCGGATCAGGTGCAGTTGCGCGCGTTGCAGTCTGTGCAGGGTGCGGGCGGCCTTGCGGCCGTGTGCCTTCTTCATGTGCTTGCGCAGGTGGCGGCGCTCGCGCAGTGAGGTGAGGCTGTCGCGTTCTTCGGGAGTCATGAGGTCGTCGTCGATGTAGTAGTCGGCGACGGTGCGGAGCTGGTTTCCCTCCTCGCGGCCCGCGAACCTCCACAGCAGGTAGCCGACGGCGAAGACCGGGATGCCCTTGATCAGGCAGAGGACGAGGACGCCGCCCACCCCGCCACCGCCGATGTTCTGGAGCCAGGGGGAGTTCCAGAAGAAGTGCAGGAACCAGGCCAGAGCGAAGGCGCCCACGGCTACGGCCGTGCGCTGGACCAGGGGCTTGTGCCGACGGGTGATGAAGTAGCCGATCCCGAACGCGGCGACGGAGGTGTACAGCGCATGGCTCCAGATACCGCTGAACACGCCCCGGACGAGGAACATCACACCGACCGGGACGACCTGGTTCGTGTAGGGGAACTGGATGGCGGAGTTGACCGAGTAGAGGAGGTCCTCGACGATCTGGAAGCCGAGACCGATCATCGCTCCGAGGACCACGACGGACAGGATCGTGCGGAACTGGGTCCGGGCGATCATGACGAGCACGATCACGCCGAGCAGTTTGAGGATCTCCTCGTTGGTCGGCCCTGCCAGCGCGGGTCCCCAGTCCTCCGTGAACTGCGGGCCGAACAGCTTGGCGGACAGTGACTGCACTGCGGAGTTGACGGGGATCGCCAGGTAGCAGGCCGCGAAGCCGCCCCAGGCGAAGGCCATGGCGAAACCCAGCGGAGGGTGTTGCTCGAACAAGTCGAGGGAGCGGAAGAACAACAGGAACGGCAGCGCGTACAGCGACCAGACCAGAGTGGCGAGCACCACCGCGGTAGGCACGACGCGGTAGCCCACGTAGAAGTTCGACACCATCGAGAACACGCCGTTGACGAGGAAGAACACGAACAGCCAGAACGCCGCGCGGCGTGGCTGGAAGAAGCCGTCCACACCGATCGGCGCCTGCGCGTCGACCAGGGAACCTGCCTTCAACCTCCGATGTGCTGTCAGTGGATTGTGCGATGCGCTCATTCCCCGGCCCCTGTTCTGACGCTGTCGACCATTGCCTGGAACTGGCTCGCCGCGGCGGGCAGAGTGCCCTGGGCGCTCTGCCCGCTGAGGGTTACCACGGTCTTCGTCCCGGGGTCGTAGGCGATCCAGAGGATGCCCTCGACTTTGGAGGCGAAATAGGAGAACTTCACACCGGTCAGTCCGTTGCCGGTGCGGAAGGACTGGTCGTTCCCGTAGAGGTGGGCCTTGCTTCCGGCCTGGAGAAGCTTCTTCTCCCTCGCCGTGTGCTCCTCCAGGGTTCCCATCCAGGTCGATGTCGAGACGCTGAACGCGCTCGATCCGCTCGTGACCGTCGAACGCTGCCCCGGGGTGATCTCCCCACGCTCCAGGGACCAGCCGCCGGCCGGGACGAAGGACACACTGTCCGACACCGAGATCGTCGTGCCGGGACGCACCTCCTCCTTGCCGGAGACATGCCCGTCCCAGATCAGCCAGAACCCGACATACAGGAACACGAAGAGCAGCACGAGGGCCGACCCTCCGAGCGTCCCGTACCGCTCACGCCGGGGTATCGCAGGTAGCGCGGGCGCCGCTGCTTGTTGAGATCTCTCCACGACAGTCCTCTCGAATACGTGACCGCATCATACGAAATCGGCCATGTCGCAAAATGATCCCACTCGCACCTGAAGGCCGGTCGTCCCGCAGACACTCGCCTCGCCTCGCCCCGACCGTGCCTCCGGGGCCCGGTGGGTCCTACGCCGGGCCCGCCAGTGACCGCTTCAGGAAGTCCACCTGGAGCAGCAGCAGGTTCTCCGCCACCTTCTCCTGCGGGGTCATGTGGGTCACCCCGCTCAGCGGCAGCACCTCGTGCGGCCGCCCCGCGGCGAGCAGCGCCGACGACAGCCGCAGCGTGTGCGCGACCACCACGTTGTCGTCCGCGAGACCGTGCACGATCAGCATCGGCCGCTCCTGCTCGGCGGCGTGCGACAGACCCTCGTCGGTGACCAGCGAGTTGTACGCGTACACCTCGGGCCGGGTCGCCGGGTCGCCCAGGTAGCGCTCCGTGTAATGGGTGTCGTAGAGCCGCTGGTCGGTCACCGGGGCGCCCACGACAGCCGCGTGGAACACGTCGGGCCGCCGCAGCACGGCCATGCCCGCCAGGAAGCCGCCGTACGACCAGCCGCGGATGGCCACCCTCCCCAGGTCCAGCGGGAACCGCTCGGCGAGCGCGTGCAGCGCCTCGACCTGGTCGTCGAGGGTGAGGGTCAGATCGTGCTTGACCGCCTTCTCCCAGCCGGGTGAACGGCCCGGGGTGCCCCGGCCGTCCGCGACGACCACGGCGAAACCCTGGTCCGCGAACCACTGCGAGGTGAGATGCGTGTTGTGGGTGGCGACCACCCGGCGGCCGTGCGGCCCGCCGTACGGATCCATCAGAACCGGAAGCGGACCATCCGATTCCTTGTAGTCGGTGGGGAGCAGCACGGCGCACGGAATCCGCCGTGCGCCCCCTTCGGTGAACCGGGCCCGCACGGACAGCACCGGCTGCTCCGCGTGGTTCGCGATCGTGGCGATCCGCTTCCCGTCCCGGAGCACCTGAGCGGTCGCTCCCGGCCGGTCCGGAGCGGTGGAGACCATCACCGTCACCCCGCCCGCCCGGACCGCGGAATGCACGCCCACGCCCTCCGAGACCCGCTCCACGCCCAGCTCGTTGACCCGGTAGACATGGCTCTCGCCGATCTCCGGCGCGGCCGCCCGCTCACCCGCCGTCGCCGTCACCAGGATGTCCGAGCCGCCGATGTCGAGCACCGACCGGATCTGCAACTGGGCCCCGGTCAGCAGCCGGTCGCCGGCCGCGAGGACCCGCGCCCCGCCCTCGTCCGCGATCCGTACGAGCCGCCCGTCCGGCGCCCACGCGGGCACCCCCGGGAACAGGTCCAGCCAGACCGGGTCCTCGTCGACGTGCACCGTCCGGGTCGTGCCGGTCTCCGGGTCCACCGCGAGATGGAGCTGACTCTGCTGGTCGCGGGCCTGAACGAGCAGCAGCGGCGCCCCGGCCGACGACCAGTGCACCGACGCCAGATACGGGAACCGGGCCCGGTCCCACACCACTTCGGTGCGCTCCCCGGCCAGGTCCACCACGAAGAGCCGCACCTCGGCGTTGGGTGTCCCGGCCGCCGGGTACGCGATCTCGGCGGGCTTGCGCTCCGGGTGCGCCGGGTCGGCGATCCACCACCGCCGCACCGGGCTGTCGTCGACCCGGGCGACGAGCAGCCGGTCCGATTCCGGCGACCACCAGAAGCCCCGCGAGCGCTGCATCTCCTCGGCCGCGATGAACTCCGCGAGGCCGTAGGACACCTGTGCGCCCTCCGGTTCCGCGAGTGCCCTGTCCTCCTCGCCGCCGGCCCCCACGACACGCAGCGCCCTCTTGGACACGTATGCGATGTGTCGTCCGTCCGGGGAGGGGCGCGGGTCGATCACCGGACCGGGAACGGGCAGCGCGCGGGCCGTGCCCGACCGCAGCTCGGCGACGTACACCTTCCCGGAGAGCGCGAACGCCGCCAACTCGGCAGCCGCGTCCACCGCGTAGCCCACGATGCCCGACGACCCCTCGCGACTCCGTTCGCGCCGGGCCCGCTCCTGCACCGACAGCCGCTCCGCCGAACCGCCCAGCAGCACCGCCGGATCGGCCACCACCCGCTCCCGGGGCGCTCCTTCGCCGTCCAGGTCCAGCACCCAGAGCCGGCCCGACCCGTCGGTGCCCGACCCCGAGCGCAGGAAGATCACCCGCTCACCATCGGGTGACACGGTGAACGCGCGGGGTGCTCCCAGGGTGAACCGCATCGTCCGGGCCGACTGGAGCGGAAAGGTGATCTCTGACGAAGTCATGTGCCGAACCTATCGGCCGTCCTTCCGCCCGTGCGCCCCTCGTGCTGCTGTGCCCCGACCAATGCCTTGCCACGGATAGTTATGATCCGTAGCGCTCGGTGGGTATGAACCTGCTGGCTCCATGCGTGCTGCCCGTCCCGACCCCACTGATGGAGGTGAACCGCCGTGGCACTCTCGATTTCGGCGGTGGTGCTGCTGGCGATCGTCGTCTTCCTGCTGATCCGGAAGTCCGGACTGAAGGGCGGACATGCGGTGGTCTGCATGCTGTTCGGTTTCTATCTCGCCAGCTCGTCCATCGCGCCCACCATCTCCGAGGTGACGACGAACGTGGCGGGCATGATCGGAGGGCTCAAATTCTGACGGCGCCAACCGTCCATGGTTCGCCGGTGCCCGCCGCGCGGGCGCCGTCGGTCATCGGGGCCGCCTGCTCGTAGGGTGGTCCCCATGACGGACCTTCCCGCCCGGCGTCTGCTCCTGGTGCACGCGCACCCCGACGACGAGTCGATCAACAACGGCGCCACCATGGCCAGATATGCGGCCGACGGCGCCCTGGTCACCCTGGTGACCTGCACGCTCGGCGAGGAGGGCGAGATCATCCCGCCCGAGCTCGCGCACCTCGCTGCCGACCGGGACGACTCCCTGGGGCCCTGGCGGCAGGGAGAACTCGCGGCGGCGATGGAGGCGCTCGGGGTCACCGACCACCGCTTCCTCGGCGGCCCCGGCCGGTTCCGCGACTCCGGAATGATGGGCGCCGAGCAGAACGACCGCCCCGGCGCCTTCTGGTCCGCCGACGTGGACGAGGCCGCCGGGTACCTCGTGGAGGTGATCCGCTCGGTCCGCCCCCAGGTGCTGGTCACGTACGACCCCGACGGGGGCTACGGGCACCCCGACCACATCCAGGCGCACCGGGTCGCCACGCGCGCCGCCGAACTGGCCGCGGACCCCGCGTACCGGGCCGGCTCCGGCGCCCCGCACACGATCGCCAAGATCTACTGGAACCGGGTGCCGCGCACCGTCGCGGAGGACACCTTCGCGCACCTGCGGGCCACCGCCCCCGACACCTTCCCCGGCATCGCCGCGATCGACGACGTACCCGGTGTGGTGAACGACACCCTGATCACCACCGAGATCGACGGCACCCGCCACGCGGAGGCCAAGGCCGCGGCGATGCGGGCGCACGCCACCCAGATCGCGCTGAGCGGCCCCTTCTTCGCCCTGTCGAACGATCTGGGCCAGCCCGTCCTCACCACCGAGTACTACGAGTTGGTGAGCGGCACCCCGGGCGCCGCGCCGGGGGCGCGGGAACACGATCTCTTCGCCGGTGTGACGGGAGCGGACCAGTGAGCAGCAGCAGGCAGCGGGCCGCACGGACCAACGCACCGCCGAGGGACATTCCGGCCACCGGGCCGGCCGCTCCCCTCAACCCCCGCCGGATCGCCGCCCTGCTGGGCCTCGCGGTCCTCGGCGCGCTCGTCGGGATCGCCGGGACGCTGGTCCAAGCCGCGTGGTTCCCGGGCGGATTGCTGCTCACACTGCTCGCGTCCGGCGGTCTCTTCTACGGCGGCCGGGTCCTCATGGGTACGCAGCCCGGCGCCCTGGCGCCCGCCGCGGGGTGGCTGGTTTCGGTCATTGTCCTGCTGGGCGGACGCCCGGAAGGGGACTATGTCTTCGGCGATGAACTGGGCCTCGCCCTCTTCATGCTGGGCGGGATGGTCATCGCTGTGATCTGTGCCACCATGTCGCGGTCACCCCAACCGGGTGCCGACAACGGCCGACCTGGCAAGTAATGTGCCACGTCCGATCCCGTAATGCCCCCTGTCCGTCCGGGGGGTGCGCAGTCGTTTCCCCCGGTCGCGGGGTGTCTGTCGGCCGCGGCCAGTAAGGTGGTTCGCGCGCCGAGCCGTCCCCTGCCCTGCGGCATGGGGGAGAGTACGGGCGGCGGAGCCAATCGGGAGAACCTGCTTTGAGTCGTGAAACTGACAGTTCGTCCTCCGGGCCCCAGAGCCGCGGGGGAGCCGCGTACCCCTCGGGTACGCCGCCGTACGGATCCCGCCAGTATCCGTCGCTGCACCCTTCGCAGGATGCCCCGGAGGAGACCCCGGAGCCTGCGGATCCGCCCCGGCCCGAAGAGCCGAGGACGGAGACGACGCTGACGACGCGTATCCGGATCAACATCCCCGGCTCGCGTCCCATCCCACCGGTTGTCATGCGTACGCCCATGAGTGACGCGGACGCCGGCCCCGGCAACGAGCGCACGGGCAGCATCCCGCGTCCGGGCCCCTCCGCGCCCAAGGGGGCGCAGGGGACCCCCGTCGCGCCGGGACCCGAGGGCAGGGACGGGTCCGCCCCCGCGGCGGAGCCCGCTGCCGAGAAGCCGGCCAGGGAGAAGAGCGGCAGCGACTGGTTCGCGCCGCGCAAGCCCCCGGCCGACGCGTCCGCGAACGGTTCGACGGCCCAGCCGTCGTCCGGCGGCACGAACGGCGCCGGTTTCTCCGCCACCGGCCCGGGGGGCGGCACGAACGGCGCCGGTTTCTCGGCCACCGGCCCCGGTGGTGGTACGAACGGCGCGGGCCTTTCCGTCACCGGCCCCGGAGGCCGGGCGGACGGTCCGGGAGCCGACCGGGCCACCCCGCCCGCCGGCCCGCGCGCCGATCTGCCGTACTTCTCGGACGGCCCGCAGCAGCCGGGCGAGCCCGGCGCGCCCGGCTCCGACGAGTTCGGCGCGGACGGCCCCGGCGGGCCGCGTGCCACGCCGAACCTCGGTATCCGTCCGCCGGGCCCTTCCGGACCCACCACGGGACCGGCCGGCGGCACCTCCCCGCTCACCCCGAACCTCGACGGGCCGGGCCCCTTCGGCTCGGGACCGGGAGGATCGCAGGCCCCCGGTGGCCCCGGTGGCGTACCGCCGCGGATGTCCGACGACACCGCGATCCTCACGCCGCAGTTCCCGGCCCCCGGCTCGGGTCCCGGGGGTCCCGGTTCCGGCCCCGGTTCCGGCCCCGGCTCGGGCTCGGGTGACAACGTCTCGGGTGACACGCTGACCAGCGGCATCCCCGTGGTGCCGTCCGAGCGCCGCACCCCCGGGTCCTCGTCGCCGTTCCAGGGTCCCGATCTCACCCCGCGGATCCCGGACAACCCGATGGGCACCGGACCGGCCGGCCAGGGAGGGTTCGCCGCCCGGACGCCCGAGCCCGCCGCGCGCACCGCTCCGGAGTCCGCCTCGGCGAAGGCCCCGGCGAAGAAGGGCCGTTCGAAGCTGGTCCTGCTCTGCGTGGCCGCCGTCTGCGTGCTCGGGGTCGCGTACGGCGCCGGGCTGCTGATGAACCACTCCGACGTCCCCAAGGGCACCACCGTCCTCGGCGTCGACATCGGCGGCGGCACGAAGGAGGACGGTGTCGAGAAGCTGGACGCCGCTCTCGGCGAACGGGCCAAGGCCCCGCTCCAGCTGAGCGTGGACGGCAAGGAGACGCAGCTCGCACCGGACAAGGCCGGACTCGCCCTGGACAGCCAGGCGACCGTGCGCTCCGCGGCCGGCAGCGACTACAACCCGGTCTCCGTCATCGGCTCCCTCTTCGGCGGCAAGCGTGACATCGACCCGGTGATCCCGGTCGACACGGAGAAGCTCGGAGTCGCGCTGACCGACCTGGCGGGTGCCTCCGGCTCGGCCGGCGACGGCACGATCAAGTTCGAGCCGGGCAAGGCCGTCGCCGTACCGGGCAAGGCGGGCAAGGCGCTGGACGTCAACCAGTCGATGGGCTCGGTCCGGGACGCCTACCGCGCCCAGGTGGAGACGGGCAAGGCGGCCACCGTCGAACTGCCGGTCGCCACCCGCGAGCCCACCATCGACCAGGCCGAGCTGGACCGGGCGATGAAGGCCTTCGCGGAGCCCGCGATGTCCGGCCTGATCACCATCAAGGCCGGGCCCAAGGTGATCCAGTTCGGTCCGGACAGGTCCCTGCCGAAGATCCTCTCGATGGTGGCGGTCGACGGCAAGCTCGTCGACCGCTACGACAAGAAGGCCATCGACACCCTCGGTGAAGGCGTCTTCGACGGCATCATGGTCACCAAGAGCGACGGTACGAAGCGCCAGCTCAGCGCGGACGACGTGGCCGTCGCCATGAAGAGCGCACTGGTGGGCAGGACCCCCGCGGAGCGGACCGTCACGATCGACCTCGGCGGCAACGGCTGACACAGGCCAGCACAGCACAGCACGACAAAGGCGCCGCCCCCGACCGGACCCCCGGCCGGGGGCGGCGCCGTATCCGGCCGTCCCCGAGGTCCCCGGCACAAGGCGTCGCCGCCGCGGCCGTCACCCGTACGGCATGACATCTGTCATCCCGGATTCACGACCCGTGACCCTGCCGGGCGCGTACCCCGCTCGGCCAGGCTGGACCCATGACAACGACAGCCCCCGAAGCCACCGCGGCGAAGACCGCCGTGGTCAGCTTCGACCAGGTCAGCAAGGCATACGGCGAGGTACGTGCCGTGGACGGGCTCACGCTCCATCTGCACCCCGGCGAGACCGTGGCGCTCCTCGGGCCCAACGGCGCCGGCAAGTCCTCCGCCCTCGACCTCCTTCTCGGCCTGCGCACGGCCGACTCCGGGACCGTCCGCCTCTTCGGCACGACCCCGCAGGCGGCCATCGCGGCCGGCCGCGTCGGCGCGATGCTCCAGACCGGCGGCCTGATGGAGGAGGTCACGGTCGAGGAGCTGGTCGGGCTCGTCTGCGATCTGCACCCCAGGCCCTACCCGGTGACCGAGGTGCTGGCGCGGTCCGGCATCGCGTCGATCGCCGGCCGCATGGTCAACAAGCTCTCCGGCGGCCAGGAGCAGCGCGTACGGTTCGCGCTCGCCACCGCCGGGGCCAACGACCTGATCGTCCTCGACGAGCCGACCACCGGCATGGACGTCACCGCCCGGAAGGCCTTCTGGGCCACCATGCGCGAGCAGGCCGACCAGGGCCGGACCGTCCTGTTCGCCACCCACTACCTCGAAGAGGCCGACGCCATCGCCGACCGAGTGCTGGTCCTGCACAAGGGCCGGATCCTCGCCGACGGCACGGCGGCCGAGATCAAGGCCAGGGCGGGGGCCCGCCGGATCTCCTTCGAGCTGGAGGGCCCGGTCGACGAAGAGGCCCTGCGCGCCCTGCCGTTCCTCTCCACGCTCGACATCAACGGCCGCCGGGTCCGTATCCAGTCGCACAACGCCGACGCGACCGTGCACGCCGTGTACGGCCTCGGCCTCTACCCGCGCGAGCTCGAAGTCGCGGGACTCGGACTGGAACAGGCCTTCGTCGCCATCACCGAGGCCGAGGAGGCCAGGACCACATGCTGAATTTCTTCTCGTGGGCGCTCATCAGGCTCGAAGTGACCCGCACCCTGCGGAACAAGAAGTTCATGTTCTTCTCGATCATCTACCCGTCGGTGCTCTACGTGCTGATCTCCAGCACCCAGAACACCACCGACAAGGTGCCGCACACCGATCTGACCCTCCAGTCCTTCTTCATGGTCTCGATGGCCTCCTTCGGTGCGCTGACCGCCGTCCTGATGGGCAACAGCGAACGCATCGCCAAGGAGCGCGAGAAGGGCTGGGTCCGCCAGCTCCGGCTGACCGCACTGCCCAGCCGCGGCTACGTCCTGGCCAAGATCGCCAGCGCCGCGATCGTCACCCTGCCCTGCATCGTGGTCGTCTTCCTCGTCGCCGCGTCCGCCAAGCACGTACGGTTCGACCTCTGGCAGTGGCTGGCCCTGACCGGCCTCATCTGGGCCGGTTCACTGGTCTTCGCCGCCCTCGGCGTCGCCATCGGCTACGTCGCCAGCGGTGACGCGGTCCGGCCGATCACCATGATCATCTACTTTGCGCTCTCGATCCTCGGCGGCCTGTGGATGCCCACCTCGACCTTCCCGCGGTGGATCCAGAACATCTCCGAATGGCTGCCCACCCATGCGTACGCTGCACTCGGCCAGGCCGTCGAGATGGGCGGAGCGCCGCACGGCAAGGACATCGCCATCCTCTGCGTCTACTTCCTGCTCTTCGCGGGCGGTGCGGCCTGGCTCTACCGGAAGGACACCCTGAAGGCGTGAAGGAAGAAGACGAGATGTCCGTGGGCATCGGGCGCCCGCCGGGGGATCGCAAGCAGGCCGGCATCAAGAGCCTCTGGATCGGCGTCTGGCTCGCCTTCATGAGCGCGCCGATCAAGGATCTCGTCGACGGTGGCCACACCCCGTGGGCGACCGCGCTCGGCACTCTCGGCCTGGTGGTCTTCGTCGGCTGCTATCTGGTTCTCGTCTTCCGGCCCTCGCCGAAGATGCTCAGTCCGGTGCAGGTCCGGTTCGCGTTCGCCTTCCTCAGCGGCCTCGCCGTCACGCTGTCCCTGACGCTCGGCAGCCCGTGGCTGGTCCTGTTCGTGTACGTCTCGGTCTGCGCGGGGGCCGCGCTGCCCCTGCGGACCGCCCGTTGGCTGATCCCCGTCACCGCTGCCGTGCTCGTCGCCATCGGCCTGGCCGGCGACCACTCGCGCGAGATCATCACGGCGCTGGTCTTCCCGGCGCTGCTCGGCGGGTTCGCGATGACCGGCGTCCGGCAGATGATCCTCACCACCATCCAGCTCCGCGAGGCCCGCGCCACCGTCGCCCAGCTCGCCGCCAACGAGGAACGGCTGCGGCTGGCCCGGGATCTGCACGACCTGCTCGGCCACTCCCTCTCACTGATCACCCTCAAGAGCGAACTGGCCGGGCGGATGCTCCCCGACCACCCGGACCAGGCGGCCGTGCAGGTCGCCGACATCGAACGGGTCAGCCGGCAGGCCCTGGTGGACGTGCGCAGCGCCGTCACCGGCTACCGCCGGCCGACCCTCCCCGGCGAACTGGCCGGTGCCCGCACCGCGCTGGCCGCCGCCGGAATCACCGCCGACATCCCGGCCGAGCCGCCCGAGGACCTCCCCGAGAAGCAGGAGGAGGTGCTCGCCTGGGCGCTGCGGGAAGCCGTCACCAACGTCGTACGCCACAGCGACGCCCGGAGCTGCACGGTCACCCTCGCCCCGCGCCAGACCCTGGACGGGCGGGTCCTCGAACTCACCGTCGCCGACGACGGCCGAGGCGTCTCCGGTCCGACGCCCGGCAACGGCCTCACCGGTATCGCCGAGCGCCTCGCCACGGTCGACGGGACGCTGATCACCCGGGCCACCAACTCCCGTTCCGGGAAGGGCTTCACCATCGCCCTCGGCGTGCCGCTCGAAACCGGCCTAGGATCCGGGGAATGAGCATGATCAGACTCCTCCTCGCCGAGGACCAGTCCATGGTGCGCGAAGCCCTGGCGGCGCTCCTCGGCCTGGAACCCGACATCGAGGTCGTCGCGCAGGTCGCCCGCGGTGACGAGGTACTGGCCGCGGCCCGGGAGCACGCGGTCGACGTGGCGCTCCTGGACATCGAGATGCCCGGCATGACGGGCATCGAAGCGGCGGCCGCGCTGCACCGCGAACTCCCGGACGTCAAGGTCGTCGTCGTCACCACCTTCGGCCGGCCCGGCTACCTCCGCCGCGCGATGGAGGCTGGCGCCGACGCTTTCCTGGTGAAGGACGCCCCGGCGTCCCAGCTCGCCGAAGCGGTACGCAAGGTGCTGAGCGGCGAGCGTGTCATCGACCCGACACTCGCGGCGGCCGCCCTGGCCGACGGGGCCAGCCCCCTGACCGACCGGGAGCGCGAGGTGCTGCGCACGGCGGCGGACGGTTCGACCAATGCGGAGATCGCCGGGGTGCTGCACCTGTCCCAGGGCACGGTCCGCAACTACCTCTCGATGGCGATCCAGAAGATGGCGGCGCGCAATCGGGCGGAGGCGGTCCGGATGGCGCGGGAGAAGGGCTGGCTCTGACCGGGAGCCGTGCCGTGCGCCCGTGCGAGGCGGGTCCGGGGACGTCATCGGCACGGTGACACCAGTCCCGCCTCGTACGCGATGATGACCAGCTGCACGCGGTCCCGCGCGTCGAGCTTCGCGAGCAGCCGGGTCAGATACGTCTTCGCGGTGGCGACGCTGATGAACAGCCGCTCCGCGATCTCCGCGTTGGACAGCCCGCTGCCGACCAGCACCAGCACCTCGCGCTCCCGTTCGGTGATCGCGGTGAGCGGCCGCCGCGGCGACGTGGAGGCGGGGCGGCCCGCGAACTCCTTGATCAGCCGCCGGGTGACGCTCGGCGCGATCAGGGCGTCCCCGGCCGCCACCACCCGGACCGCCGCCAGAATGTCGTCCAGCGCCATGTCCTTGACCAGGAAGCCGGCCGCGCCGGCGCGCAGCGCCCCGTAGACGTAGTCGTCGTCGAACGTCGTCAGGACCAGCACATGCGCGGCACCGATCCCCGCGGAAATCCGCTCGGTGGCCTCGATGCCGTTCAGCCCCGGCATCCGGATGTCCATCACGACGACATCGGGGACCAGTTGCTCCGTCAGCCGCACCGCCTCGTCGCCCGTTCCGGCCTCGCCCACCACCTCCAGGTCGGGGAGGTCCGCGATGACCATGCGCAGCGCGGCCCGCACCAGCGGCTGGTCATCGGCGAGTAGCACCCGGATCGGGGCCGGGGCCGGGAGCGATGCCGTGGGCGATGCCGGGGTCGGGGTCGGGGGCGATGCCGTGGCCGGGGAGGCCCCGTCCTGGTCGCTCACGCCGCGTCCTGCGCGGGCACCGGCAGCCGGGCCGTCACCCGGAAGCCGCCCTCCGGGCGCGGGGCGGCGGTGAACTCGCCGTGCAGCAGGGCGACCCGCTCCCGCATCCCGATCAGGCCGAACCCGGTGATCGCGGCATGACCCGGGCCCCGGCCGCGGTCCGCGACCTCGATGCCGAGCTCCTCGGGACCGTACTCGACGGACACCCGGCAGGAGCCGGTGGCGGCGTGCCGGACCACATTGGTCACCGACTCCTGGATGATGCGGAATGCCGACAGGTCGATGTCCGGTGGCAGCGGACGCCGTTCGCCCCGCCACCGCACCTCGACCCGGACCCCGGCCGCGGTCGTGGCCCGCGCCAGCCGGTCCAGATCGGCGAGCCCCTCCGCCGGGTGCAGCGGTGCCGCCTCGCGCTCCGGCCCCTGGAGCCCCGGTCCGTCCTGCCGCAGCGCGCCGAGCATCCGGCGCAGCCCCGACAGCGTCTCGCGGCCCGCTGTCTCCACCGCGCTCATCGCCTCGCGGGCGGCCTCCGGCTGGGTGTGCACGACCCGGGCCGCCGCGCCCGCCTGGAGGGCGATGATGCCGACGCTGTGCGCGACCATGTCGTGCATCTCGCGGGCGATGCGCAGCCGTTCCGCGACGACCGCCTGTTCGGCGGCCCGCGCGGTCAGACTCTCGCCGTGCCGGCGGGCCTCGTACGCCGAGCCGCCCACCAGCCAGGCGACGACCGCGGTCAGGGCGACGACCAGCTCCGCCGACGTACCGACGCCCCACCCGGCCAGCAGCCGGACGGCCAGGAAACAGGTGAGGACGCCGAGTGCCATCAGGAGGGCGACGGCACCGGTCCGGCGCGACCGGGTGGCGGTGATGAAGTACAGCGCCACATCGGCGGCCAGGAACTGGGCGAGCGGTATCTCCCCCACACTCAGCGAGAACGTGGCGAGCGCGGCGGCGCCCAGCAGCAGCGCCAGGCCGTTCAGCGGACGCCGCTCCATCACCACACAGCCGCCCGCCGCCAGGGCCGTGGCGAGCAGTTGTGTCAGCAGACCGTCCCACCGGTAGAGCAGCATCCCGGGCCGGACGGAAGGCTCGAACTCCCCGGGCAGCCGCACCCGGACGAGGAAGGTGAGCAGCACGCCCGCATACCAGGCGACCCCCACCCACCAACCCGGCGGTACGCGCTTGAGCAGGGGAACGGAGAATGAATGGGACATGCGCCGATCGTAACCACCGCTCCCCGGCCCGGCATCGGACCACGGTTGTACACCCACGGTCGACATCCGACCCCGGCAGGTGTCAGCGGCGGTCCGATGACGAACGGGGGCGGCGGGCGGCACCGTTGGGACCGTGATCGAAGTCAACGGACTGACCAAGCGGTACGGCGCCGCCACCGCCGTCAAGGACCTCACCTTCACCGTACGGCCGGGCGAGGTGACCGGCTTCCTCGGACCCAACGGGGCCGGCAAGACCACCACCCTGCGGATGCTCCTCGGCCTCGTCGAGCCCACCGCGGGATCGGCCACCCTCCAGGGCCGGCGGTTCCGCGAGCATCCGCGCGGACTGCGGCACGTCGGCGCCCTCCTCGACGCGGGCGACGTCCACGGCGGCCGGACCGCCCGCGCCCACCTCGCCGTGCTGGCCCGCAGCAACAGCATCCCGCGCGCCCGGGTGGACGAACTGCTCCACGAAGTGGGCCTCGCCGGGGCCGCCCGCCGACGCGTCGGCGGCTTCTCGCTCGGGATGCGCCAACGGCTCGGCATAGCCACCGCACTGCTCGGCGACCCGCCGGTGCTGCTCTTCGACGAGCCGCTCAACGGCCTCGACCCGGAAGGCGTGCTCTGGGTCCGCGGGCTCTTCCGGCGGCTCGCCGCGGAGGGCCGCACGGTGTTCGTCTCCAGCCACCTGATGACCGAGATGGAGCACACCGCCGACCGGCTCGTCGTCATCGGCCGCGGCGAACTCATCGCCGCCGAGAGCCTGTCCGCGTTCGCCGCCCGCGGCACCCGGCTGAGCGTGACCGTGGGCACGCCCGACGCCGCCGCTCTCACTCCGCTGCTCACCGCCGAGGGCGCCTCGGTGGCCGCGGACGGCGACCGGCTCACGGTGACCGGCCTGACCGCCGCCCGGATCGGCGAACTCGCCTTCAGACACCGCGTTCTGCTCCACGAACTCACCACCTCCAGCGCCTCGTTGGAGGAGGCGTTCATGGAACTCACCGCGGGCAGCGTCGAATACCTCGCAGGAGACCCCCGATGACCACGACCACGACCACGACGACGACCGCGCCCGCAGGCCGCGTGACACACGAGGAGACCCGCGCGCGCTTCAGCGACCTGCTGGCGGCCGAGTGGCTCAAGACGTGGTCACTGCGCTCGACCCCCTGGCTGTACGTGATCACCGCACTCGCCGTCATCGCGTTCAACGCCGGTACGGCCTACGACCACTACAAGTACTGGTACCAGCACGACGGACAGAGCCGCACCTCGTTCATCGCCAACGGCATCCCCCTCGTCGACGCCTTCACCGCGAACTCCGCCATGGTGCTGGTCCTGGCCCTGGCCGCGATCGGCGCCGTGTCGGTCACCGGCGAGTACGGCACCGGCCTGATCCGCACCACGTTCACCGCCGTCCCGGCCCGCCGCTCGGTGATGGCCGCCAAGGCGCTCGTCCTCGCCTCGGTCACCACCGTCTTCGGGGCACTCGTCGCCGCCGCCTCGTTCGCCTCGGCCCAGGCGATCCTCTCCGGCCGGAACGCCTCGGTCTCCCTCGACCACCCGGACGCCCTGCGCGTCATAGCGGCGTCGGCCCTGCTCGCCCCGGTGGCCGCGCTCGCCGGCCTCGCGATCGGCACGGTGATCCGCCACACCGGGGGCTCCGTCGTCGCCTGCGTGGTGGTGCTGCTCCTGCTCCCCGTGGTCCTGAGCGCACGCCGTCATCTGACGGCGGTGCTCCTGCACACCCTGCCCTTCAGCGCGTGGGAGCGTCTGACGAGCACGGACACGCAGCGCTCCAACGACCTCTTCCCGTGGACGACCGCCGGGGCCTGGACGGTCTACGTCGTCTGGGCACTGGCGGCAGGCACGGTGACGGTGTTCGCGGCGCACCGCCGGGACCAGTGACGGCGGGCGGCCGCGTGGCGGACCCACTCCGCCCGACTCCCCAACCCGCCTTCCCTGCAAACGATTTCAGAAACATGCTGGAAATTCTTGCGTCACCTCTTGACGTGTTCATCGCCGAAACGGCAGGCTCCGAACTCCCCCCACGGTGGCCAGGCGCGTGGCTGCCCACGTCGGGTACGGGCTCCGTCCGTACCCGCGACCGAAGGAGCCGCAGATGAGTTCCCGCGCCGCTCGCGCGACACTGGCCAGACTGCTCGCAGCCGCCGGTATCACCGCCCTCGCCCCCTGGACCTCCCAGGCGACCCCACCGGGCGACAAGACCGTCACCGCCACCCTGTTCGAGTGGAAGTACGACGCGGTGGCCCAGGCCTGTACGGACTCGCTCGGTCCGGCCGGCTACGGCTACGTAGAGGTCTCACCCGCCTCCGAGCACATCCAGGGCGATCAGTGGTGGACCTCGTACCAACCGGTCAGCTACAAGATCGCCGGACGCCTCGGTGACCGCGACGCCTTCGCGTCGATGGTGGAGAGCTGCCACTCGGCCGGTGTGAAGGTCGTCGCGGACGCCGTCATCAACCACATGTCGTCCGGCTCCGGCACCGGGACCGGCGGCACGGAGTACTCGAAGTACAACTACCCCGGCTACTTCCAGGACCAGGACTTCCACGCCTGCCGCAAGGACATCAGCAACTACGGCGACCGCAACGACGTCCAGACCTGCGAACTGGTCGGCCTGGCCGACCTCGACACCGGCAGCGACGCCGTCCGTTCGACGATCGCCGGCTACCTCTCCGACCTGCGCACCCTGGGTGTCGACGGCTTCCGCATAGACGCCGCCAAGCACATGGCGGCCGATGACATCGCCGCCATCAAGGGCAAGATGTCCGACCCGGGCTTCTGGGTCACCGAGGTCATCTACGGCGGCGGCGAGGCCGTGCAGCCCGACGAGTACACGGGCGTCGGCGATGTCGACGAGTTCCGCTACGGAGGCCACCTCAAGAGCGCGTTCCAGGGCGGCGGCGTCACCGGACTGAAGAACATAGCCGATGGCAAGCTGGCGAGCGCGAACGCCCGTACGTTCGTGGACAACTGGGACACCGAGCGCAACGGCTCCACGCTGACGTACAAGGACGGCGCGGCCTACACCCTGGCCAACGTCTTCATGCTGGCCTCGCCCTACGGCTCCCCGAACGTCTTCTCCGGCTACGAGTGGTCGGACAAGGACGCCGGCCCGCCCAACGGCGGCGCGGCCGCCTGCGGCAGCGACGGCTGGACCTGCACCCACGCACAGACGGCGATCACCGGCATGGTCGGCTTCCACAACGCCACCGAGGGCACCGAGCTGACCGACTGGTGGGACAACGGTTCCTCCGCCCTCGCCTTCGGCCGTGGTGACAAGGGCTTCGTGGCCATCAACAACGGCGACGACACCCTCCAGGAGACGTTCACCACCTCGCTCCCGACCGGCACGTACTGCAACGTGGCCCAGGCCTCCCCGGACGCCTGCGACGGCAATACGGTGCGGGTCGGTGACGACGGCACCGTGACGGCCGCCGTCCCGGCGAAGGGTGCGCTGGCCCTGCACGCCTGAGCCACGCGGGCAACGGGCGGCGGACAGCGAACCGCCCGGCCGGCAGGGTCAGGACCCGGCCGGCCGGGCGGAGTGCTCAGCGGACAGCCCTCAGAGGGCGGCCGTGGTCTGCTCGCCGCTCGCGCTCCCGGCCAGCCACTGCGACCAGGACAGGTTGAACGAGGCGTAGCCGTTGTCGGCGGGTGCCTTGGCGCGCGGGGAGCCGGTGACCGTGATGGGGTCGCCCTGCTTGACCTGGCCGTAGAACCACTTCGCGTCGGAGAGCGAGAGGTGCACACAGCCGTGCGAGCCGAGGGCGCTGCCGCTGCCCGGGTTGGTGTCACCGGTGGAGAAGTGGACGTAGGTGCCCGACTGGGTGAGGTGGATGTCCCAGGGCAGGGTCAGGTCGTAGTAGTTCGCATCGCCCTTGGTGCAGCTGATGCCGACGCTGCAGGACGTCATGTGGACCTTCTCCTGCTTGTCGATCACCGCCATCGTGCCGTTCCAGGTCGGGTACTGGGCACTGCCCGCGTTGATGGAGAGCGTGCGCACCGGGGCGCCGTTACGGGTGACCTTCATGGTGTGGCCGGTGACCGAGGCGTCCGCCCGGACATCGTCCCCGATGGTGAAGGAGTGGGTGTAGGGGTGGGTGCCGTAACGGCCGCTGCCGTTGGAGACGTACTTCAGATCGGCGTCGAGCCGCACCTTGGTGCCGGACTTCCAGTACTCCTGCGGCCGCCAGTCGACCCGCTTGTCGCCCATCCAGTGCCAGGCGCCCGAGGTGGGGACCGAGGCGGAGACCTTGAGGTGCTTCTCGATGTTCTTGTGGGCCGAGGCGGCGACCGGGTTGGTGAAGACCACGGAGATCGGCATGGCGACGCCGACGGTCGCCTTGTCCAGCGGCGCGATCGAGTCCAGCAGCATCGGCGGCCCCGTGGGGTGCGTGGGCGACGGGCGCGCACTCGCGGACGCGCCCGTGGACGCGCCGCCCTTCCCGCCGTCGCGGGCACTGTCCGACGTCGACGACTTGCCACCACACGCGCTGGTGCCCGCCAGTACCGCACTCACCAGCAACGCGATCCCTATAACGCCCTTGCCCCGCCGCATGTCCTGCTCCACTCGCGTCACTACTTCAAGGATTCAACATTTATAGAGACATGGAGCTGACCGGAGCGGTTGCGGGCGGCACGTAAAGCACGTGCCAAGTTCGCGGCCCGACGCACGCGAAGGGCCGGGCCGCCTGTCGGCGACCCGGCCCGCACTGCTTGCCTTCCCTAAGGGAAGGACACCACCTGTGACGGGACGGTGTCCGTCCCCGACGTGGGCGAGCCCGTGTCGTTGATGACGTGTTCGTACTGGCCCTGGCCGCCGAGGGAGACGACGAGCAGGTCGTGGAACTTCACTCCGGGCTTCACCGGTGCTTCGAAGCCGTGGTCCTGGCGGATCGTCGGGTCCACGTTGAAGTAGCAGTAGCTGCCGAGACCCCACCCTTCGTGCGTGGTCACCGAGTCGTCGACCTTGTAGGCCGCGAACCCCTTGGTGTCACCGTTCTGGACGGCGGCCTGATTGGGGGCGTCGTACGCCTTCTCGTTCTGGAAGAAGATCGTCTTGCCGTTCTCGCCCGACCAGCGCACGTCGTACTTGTTGAAGTGCTCGACGAAGAGCCCGGTCGCCAGGACGTTGTCTCCGTTGACCTGGAGGCCGTAGTCGGAGCGGTTGGTCTCCCAGCCGACGCCCTCGCCGTGGTCGGCGCGCCACAGCCAGGTGTGGTCGATGATGGTGTCGTTGCTGTTGATCACCATGCCGGTGGTGGCCTTGCCGGCTCCCGCGCCGCCGACCCGCACGAACACGTCCTGCAGTGACGTCGGGTTGTCCGCGTGGCTCGCGGACGCGCCCTCCGGGCCGACCTCGATCAGTGAGTCGGAGTCGGTGGTGCCGGCGTCGACGAGCAGGCCGGCGAGCTTCACGCCGTCCACGTCACCGACCTTGATCGCCGTGACCCCGTTGTCCGGGATGATCGTGGCAAGACCCAGACCGAGCGCTACGGTGTTGGCGCGGTCGATGTTGATCGTCTGGTCGACGTGGTAGACGCCGGGCGTGAACAGCAGGTGCAGACCCTGGTCCACCGCCGCGTTGATCGTCTCGGCGGTGGCGCCGGGCTTCACCACGTAGAACTGGTCCAGCGGTATCGACTCGCCCTTCGGCGTGCCGTTGGCCCACGAGACACCACGCGCGTTGGTGCGCTTCTCGGGCACGAACACCTTGTAGTCGTCGCCGTCCAGGTACAGGAACGGCTTCTCACGGGAGACCGGGGTGTTCTCCAGTGTGGTGTACGGCGGCTCGGGGAAGCTCTGGGCGGGGGCGCCCTCGACACCGGAGAACGTCATGTTCCAGACGCCGTTGCCCCAGCTGCCGATCGAGCTGTCGCGGGTGTACCACTGCTGCTGCGAGTACGGGCCGACCTGACCGTCGATCTTGCTGTCGGCGATGTACCCGCCGCTCGCCCAGCCGTAGCCGTCGGGGGCCAGGTTCAGCCCGCCCTTGACGTGCATGCGGCGGAACGGGGCGGCCTGGGAGACGGCCCAGCGGTCGGTGCCGCTGACCGGGTTGAGCGCCAGGTTCTCCGCCGAGCGCCAGAAGTTCTGCGTGGCGTTCCCGTTGAACCAGCCCGCGTCGACGGTCACGTCACCGTTGAACGTGGTGTCGTCCGGGTTCAGCCCGAGACCGGCGATCGAGGTGTAGAACCCGATCTGCGCGTTGAGGTTGTTGTACGTGCCCGGCTTGAACATCAGCGCGTAGCGGCCGTCGCCGAACTGCGCCGACTCCTGCTTCTTGAACACCTCGTCGACCTTGGCCTGGATGTCGGGCATCGACGGATCGAACACCATGACGTTCGGGCCGAGGTCGCCGCCGCCTTCGATGGCCTGCGCGTCCGCGCCGAAGGCGCTCTGTGCGGTGGGGGCGGCCATGAGGAGCGAGACGGCGAACGCGGCGAACCCGAACGTCCGGGTGCGGCGCCTGCGACGGGGTGCGGTGGGGGGTGTCGTGGGGGTGTCCGTGGGGGGAGCATGCATAGACGTACGTCTCCTGAGTCGTGGTACGGGTGACACGACGAGCTTCATGGAGAGCGCTCTGAGAGCGCTCTCCGACGGGAGTTGATGGTTCCGGGGTCACCCGGGAAACGTCAAGAGGTGTGCAACAGGAGCCTCAACCGATCCGGCTGTCCGCAACAATTAACTTCAGTGGAAAGGCAATTGACCCATTCTGCGCTCAGTTCCGGGTGCCGTTGACTTTAGGAGTTGATGTTCGTCGGAGCCGCTGGCGTCCTGCGCGTCGGTCGGAAGTCCCCGGGGCCGGGATCGGTGCCCTAAGATCGTGCGCCGTGACGAATCTTGCGCTGACTGCGACCCGGGCCTACTACGACACCGTGGCCGAGGAGTACACCGGACGGGTGACGGGTGCCTTCGCGCAGGATGTGTGGGGGCGCGCGATGCTCGGCGGGTTCGCGGAGGAGGTGCGGGCCGACGGTGGGCTGCCGGTTGCCGATCTCGGCTGCGGACCGGGGCATGTGACGGCACATCTGGACGGCCTCGGCCTCTCCGTGTTCGGCGTGGACCTGTCGCCCCGGATGGTGGACATCGCCCGCCGGACCCGTCCCGGGCTGCGCTTCGAGGTGGGCTCGATGGGCGCGCTCGACCTCCCGGACGGTGAGCTGGGGGGAGTTGTCGCCTGGTGGTCGATCCTCCACACGCCTCCCGGCCTGCTGCCGGAGCTGTTCGCGGAGTTCCACCGGGTGCTGGCCCCGGGCGGCCGGCTGCTGCTGGGATTCCACGCGGGCGAGGACCAGCCGTACCAGGGGCCGGAGCGCGATGGCGGGGTGTCCTACGACATCCATCTGCTGTCGCCCGACCGGGTCGGCGAGCTGCTGGGACGGGCCGGATTCGAGCCCACGGCGCGGATGCTGGGCGAGGGGAAGCGGTGGCCGTGGGCGTGCCTGGCAGGACGGCGGCCCACCGCCGTCGGCCCTGCTCCCACGGATTGAGCCGGATCCTGATCCGGTCCGCTGACCTGGCCGGTACGGGCCATGTTCCGGGCCGCGTGCCTGGCCGGCACCTTGGTCAGGTGGGGTGCCGGCCAGGGGTCTCGTGGTGCGGGTCAGGGGCTCCCGCTCGCGCCCTTCGTGATGCGGGCGATCGCCTCGACGGTCAGGGCGCGGTCATGCGGTTCGGTCTCCAGGGCGCGGTGGATGGACAGGCCCTCGATCAGCGCGTCGAGCTGCCTGGCCGTCGCCGGGTCGAAGTGCCATTCGAGGGCGCGGCGGCTCCGGCGCATCCACTCCCGGGTCAGCTCGCGGTAGGCGGGCTTCCGGGCCGCGAGGGTGTACAGCTCGTGGGTGAGGACCAGCTCGCGCTGGTTGCCGCTGGACAGGTGATGGACGAGACCGGCCACCGCCTCCCGGGCCTCGTCGGGCGTGTTCGCGGCGCCGAGACGCTCCTCGAAGACGGTGACTATGCTGCTGGAGAAGCGGATGAACGCCTCCCGCAGCAGCTCGTCCATACCGCCGAAGTGATACGTCATCGAGCCGAGCGGCACCCCGGCGCGGGCGGCGACCTTGCGGTGCGACGTCCCGGCGACCCCCTCCTCCGCGATCAGGTCGAGCGCGGCGGTGATGATGCGCTCCCGCCGCTCGGGGTCGTTCCTTCCGGTCGCCACGGTGCTTCTTTCTCTGAGGTCTAGATCGAGCGGATCACCCGCGCCGGATTGCCCACGGCAACCACGTTGGCGGGGACGTCCTTCGTCACGACGGCTCCGGCGCCGATGACGCTGTTCTCCCCGATGGTCACCCCGGCGAGCACGATCGCTCCGCCGCCGAGCCAGACATTGTCGCCGATCGTGATCGGCTTGGCCGCTTCCAGCTTGTCCCGGCGCGGTTCCGGCTCCACCGGGTGGGTCGGGGTGAGCAACTGTACGTTCGGCCCGATCTGGCAGTCGCGGCCGATGCTGATCGGAGCCACGTCCAGGGCGGTGAGGTTGTAGTTGATGAACGTGTCCTCGCCGACCGTGATGTACGTGCAGTAGTCGACGTACAGCGGCGGCCGGATGTGCGCGCCCGCGCCGATCCCGCCGAGGAGTTCGGCGACGACGGGCTGCGCGGTGTCGGCGTCCTCCGTGTAGGCCGCGAGGTACCGGGCGGCGAGGCGCACGGCGCGCTGCTGGGCCTTCGCGATGTCCGGGTCGTCGGAGACGTAGAGGTCTCCGGCGAGCATCCGCTCATGGTTGGTACGGGAATCCCCCGCGAAGTGATCCGTCATGCGTACGATCGTACACTCCAGGCGTACGATCGTACGCTCTCGACCTTCCTCATTCTTCGACCCGTCTGCTGAGGCCCCGCTGCCATGGATGCCGCTACACGCCGCTGGCGCACCGCACTGTTTCTCTTCATGCTCGCCGCCGGTACCGGAATGGCGTCCTGGGTGGCCCGCACCCCGGCCGTCCGGGACGGGCTCGACGTGTCCACCGGCTCGATGGGCCTCGTGCTGTTCGGGCTGTCCACCGGATCGATGGCCGGTGTCACGGCCTCCGGCCCGCTGGTGCGCCGTTACGGGGGCCGGGCCGCGATCGGCGTCGGCGCCTCGCTGATCGTCGCCGGGCTCCTGGTCGTCGCGGCGGGCACGAGTCTGTCCCTGGCGGGCGGGGTGTTCTGCGGACTGGCCCTGTTCGGGGGCGGGATGGGGCTGGCCGAGGTCGCGTTCAACATCGAGGGCGCGGCCATCGAGAGCGTCATCGGCCGGCCCGTCCTGCCGGTGCTGCACGGCTGCTTCAGCCTCGGCACCGTGGTCGGGGCGCTGCTGGGGATGGGGCTGACCGCGGCCGCCTTCCCCGTCGGATGGCACCTGACGGTCGTCGCTGCGCTGATAACCGCCGCCGCGGTCCGGGCCGTCCGCGCGATCCCGCACGGCACGGGCAAGGAGACGGCCGGCACCGCCGGACCGGGCGGGTGGCGGGGCCAGTTCGCGGTGTGGCGGGACCGCCGGCTCGTCCTCATCGGGGTCATCGTGCTGGCCATGGCCTTCGCGGAGGGAGCCGCCAACGACTGGCTGCCGCTGCTCATGGTGGACGGCTACGAGGTGAGCGCCACCGCCGGCTCGCTGACCTTCCTGGTCTTCGCCTCCTCGATGACGTTGGGCCGCTTCGCCGGCGGCCCCCTCCTGAAGCGCTTCGGCCCCGCCCAGGTCGTCCGGATCAGCGCGGTCGTCGCCGCGCTGGGCCTGGCGGTGGTGATCGTCGCGCCGAGCCCGGTGATGGCGGGCGCCGCCACGGTGCTGTGGGGGCTGGGTGCCTCGCTCGGTTTCCCGGTCACCGTGTCCGCGGCGGGCGACCACCCGCGCGACGCGGCGGCGCGGGTCGGCGCGGTCTCCACCGCGGGCTATGTCGCCTTCCTCGTCGGCCCGCCCGCGCTCGGCTTCCTCGCCGACCACATCGGACTCCGGCTCACGATGACCGTCGTCCTCGCCCTGCTGATCGTCGCCTCGACCCTGGCCGGGGCACTCGGTTCCGGCCGCCGTGCCGGTACGGAGGCCGTGCCGGTCACCCCTTAGGGCCTGTATGGGGTTGTCCCGCGGCGTCACGGGGCTGGGCACGCACGCTCGCAGCGTTGCCGAAACGCCCTGGTAGCTCCGCTACAAGAGCGTTTCGGCGCCGTGCGATCGCACGCACCCAGCCCCGCTCCCTCTTCCGCGTGACAACCCAGTACAGGCCCTAGACCGGGACGGCGCTCTCGTCCCACAGCGCGGTGCTGTGCGCCGCGACCAGCGCGCCGATCCGGGCGAGCGCCTCGCCGGCCGGCTGCGGGTCGAGGCGCCGCCCGTCGCGCAGGCGCAGCGCGACGCGGTCGTCAGCGGCCTCCGCCGCGCCGATGACCGCCTGGTACGGCACCAGCCGGGCCTCCCGGACACGGGCGCCGAGGCTGCCGCGCTCCCAGCCGCTGACCTCGGCGCGCAGCCCGAGCGCGGT
This sequence comes from Streptomyces sp. NPDC087428, assembly GCF_044744085.1. NCBI lineage: Bacteria > Bacillati > Actinomycetota > Actinomycetes > Kitasatosporales > Streptomycetaceae > Streptomyces > Streptomyces sp. NPDC087428. The sequence continues at coordinate 357,341 of NZ_JBIUXR010000003.1, read as the reverse complement.
GCAACGGCGGGCGAGCTCCTCTGCGTTCGGCAGTTCGGCGTCCGAGACCGGCAGGATCACGACCTGGGTGGGGGAGAGCCAGCCGGGGAACGCGCCGCCGTGCTGCTCGATGAGGTGGGCGACGGCCCGCTCCACACTGCCGATGATGCTGCGGTGCACCATGACCGGACGGTGTTTCGCCCCGTCCGCCCCGATGTAGTGCAGATCGAACTGTTCGGGCTGGTGGAAGTCGACCTGGACGGTGGACAGGGTCGACTCCCGGCCCGCCGGATCGGCGACCTGGACGTCGATCTTCGGACCGTAGAACGCGGCCTCGCCCTCGGCGCGCTCGTACGGCAGCCCGGACGCGTCCAGGACCCCGGTCAGCAGCGCGGTGGAGCGCTGCCACATCTGCGGCGCGGCGACGTACTTCCCGCCGGACCCCGGCAGGGAGAGCCGGAAGCGGGCCGCGCGGATGCCGAGTGCTCCGTAGGCCCGGCGGATCAGGTCGAGCGCGGCCCGCGCCTCGTCGGCGACCTGGTCCAGGGTGCAGAAGATGTGCGCGTCGTTCAGCTGGATGGCCCGCACCCGGGTCAGCCCGCCGAGCACCCCGGAGAGCTCGGAGCGGTACATGCCGCCCAGCTCGGCCATCCGCAGCGGGAGTTCGCGGTAACTGTGCGAGCGGGAGCGGTAGATCACCGCGTGGTGCGGGCACAGGCTCGGCCGCAGCACGACCTGCTCGCCGCCCAGGTCCATCGGCGGGAACATGTCGTCGCTGTAGTGCGACCAGTGCCCCGAGATCTCGTACAGCTCCCGCTTGCCGAGCACCGGCGAGTACACGTGCCGGTAGCCCGCCAGCCGCTCGGCGGTACGGATGTACTCCTCCAGGGTGTGCCGCAGCGCCGCGCCGTCGGGCAGCCAGTACGGCAGCCCCGCGCCGATCAGCGGGTCGGTGTCGAACAGCTCCAGCTCGCGGCCGAGCTTGCGGTGGTCGTGCATGGCGGTCTCCTCGTGGACGAGGGGCGAGTCACCGCAAGCAGAAGCCCCGGGGCACTCGCCCCGGGGCTTCGGACTGGTCAGCAGTCAGCGCGCCGGGACACTCTCCGGCGTCGTCGTCATAGCGGCACGCTTCATGCGGGGGACGCTAGCAGGGAGCCCCGGTGCCCCGCGCGGGGTTTTTCGCGCGGGGCACCCGAGTACGGCGGTCAGCCCTGCGTGGACGAGTCGAGGTGGGCGAACACGACCACGTTGTCCTCGTAGTCCTTGACGGTCCTGTCGTAGTTGCCGCCGCAGGTGATCAGGCGCAACTGGGCGTCCGGGGTGTCGGCGTACACCCGCTTGTCGGGGAACTTCGCCTTGCTGAACGTCTCGACGGTGTCGACCTTGAACGTGGCCACCGTGCCGTCCGTGCGCGTGATGTCGACCGTGGAGCCGGGCCGCAGGAACCGCAGTTGCAGGAAGATCGCGGGACCGGTCGTCGTGTCCACGTGGCCCGCCACGATCGCGGCCCCGCGCTCGCCGGGCGTCACACCGTCCTTGAACCAGCCGGCCAGGTTCTTGTCGTTCGGGGGAGGGGCGTCGAGCCGCCCCGAGCCGCCGATGGACAAGGGGGTGAACGGCGCGTCCACCGCGATCGCCGGGATCCGCAGCCGCTTCGGTACGGAGCGCGGCAGGGACGGTCCCGGGGCCGCTGTCTCCGGGGCGGCGGAGGACGCGGCGGGAGCGGGGGCCGGGGCGGCGACCGAGGGCGGTGCGGGTGCTTTGTCGTCGGCCGGGGAGCCGATGGAGCTGTAGATGAGGAGCATGCCGAGCCCGGCCGCTGCGGCGGGCCAGAGCAGGGAGCGGCCGAGCGTGGTGGTGTCGGAGGCAGTCCGGGAGGAGGGTGAACCGGGCGACTGCGGGGCGGCCATGGGAACGAGCCTTTCGTCTGCGCGGGACAGCGGTGGCGTGGATGCGGTGCGGGTGCGGGTGCGGGGACGCGGGGAAAACGAAGGCGCCGCGGCCGCCGTCCGGAGGGACGGCGGCCGCGACAGTGGAGCGACCGGCCGGCAGTGCGGTCGGATCAGGCCATCGCGCCGCCCGTCGCCTGACGGCGACGCAGCTTGTACGCGCCGACGCCGACGCCACCGAGCAGCAGCAGCGAACCGGCCGCCAGACCACTGCCGGTCACGGCCATCGCGCCACCACCGGTGTGCATGCCGCCGCTGGGCTTGTCCTTCTTCCAGCCCTCGTCGTCCGACTTGCCGCCCTCGTCGTTGCCGGGCTGCCATTCCTTGGCGACCGTCATCGACAGGGCGCCGCCGCCGGTGTGGACGCCGCCGCGGGGCTTCTCGTTGTCCTCGTCCTTGTACTTGCCGCCCTCGTCGTTGCCGGGCTGCCACTCCTTGGCGACCGTCATCGACAGCGCGCCGCCACCGGTGTGGACACCACCGTGGGGCTTGTCCTTCTTCCAGCCCTCGTCGTCCTTCCGGCCCTCGTCATCCGACTTGCCGTGCTCGTCGCGGTCGCCCGCCACTGCCTTGGCCAGGGCGCCGCCACCGGCGTGCATGCCGCCGCGGGGCTTCTCGTTGTCGTGGTCCTTGTACTTGCCGCCCTCGTCGGACTTCCCGTGGTCCTCGCTCCTGGAGGACGAGCCGCTGTCGTGCCCCCCGTCGTCGGAGACGGCGATGGCGTAGGCGGAGGGAGCGGTGACCGTGAGGACCGCCGTGACGGCGGCCGAAGCGAACAGTGTGCGGGCAGAGCGCATCTGAACACATTTCCTTTCGTCGCGACTGCGAGGAGTGACGGAATGCCGACTCGAAGTGGCGCAGTGGCTACGTGATCCACCGTCAGTCGGAACGCCGGGGCGCGCCATCGGAGAGCGCCGCATTGGAGCTACACCATGGGCTCATCGAGTGGCGGAGATCGGATAATCACCCGTTGGACGGCATGGCGCGCCGGGGCGAGGTTTGGACTTTTCCCGACCAGCCGTTCACTGACGGAATCTCACCGCGCCGGAATCGGGACCGGGCCCCGGTAAATGGGTTGCACCGCCGGCCGGCCCGCTGTTGTACTCGCCGCATCAGCCGACAGGACCAGGAGACCTCCATGCGCCGATCTCACATGTTCGTTCAGACGGGAATTCACACCGCCACTGAGAACATGGAGTTCCGTGCACACGCTGAATCTTGGCATTCTGGCGCATGTCGACGCCGGTAAGACGAGCCTGACGGAGCGGCTGCTCCACACGGCCGGAATCATCGACGAGCTCGGCCGCGTGGACGACGGGAACACGCAGACCGATTCCCTCGCGCTCGAACGGCGACGCGGCATCACGATCAAGTCCGCGGTCGTCTCGTTCGACATCGACGACGTCACCGTCAACCTGATCGACACCCCCGGTCACCCCGACTTCATCGCCGAGGTGGAACGGGTGCTGAGCGTGCTCGACGGCGCCGTGCTGGTCATCTCCGCCGTGGAGGGCGTACAGGCGCAGACCCGGGTCCTGATGCGGACGCTCCGGCGGCTGCGCATTCCGACGCTCGTCTTCGTGAACAAGGCCGACCGCGCCGGAGCCCGGTACGGGCAGGTGCTGCGGGAGATCGCGGAGAAGCTCACCCCGTACGCCGTCGCGATGGGACCGGCCGGCACCGGCCTCGGCACCCGCGACGCGCTCTGCCCGTCCTACGCGCCCGCCGACCACCGGCTCACCGGCCGGCTGACGGAGCTGCTCACCGAGCACGACGACGCCCTGCTGGCCGCGTACGTCGAGGGCGGGGAGTCGATCGCGCCCGCCCGCCTCCACCAGGAGCTGGCGGCGCAGACCGGCCGGGCGGTCGTCCACCCGGTGTACTTCGGCTCGGCCGCGACGGGCGCCGGAACCGCCGCGCTGACCAGCGGCATCAAGGAGCTGCTGCCCGCGGCGCAGGGCGATCCGGACGGCCCGGTGTCCGCCGCCGTGTTCAAGGTCGAACGCGGTCCGGCGGGCGAGAGCCTCGCGTACGTCCGGATGTTCTCGGGGACCGTACGGACCCGCGACCGGCTGCCGTTCGGACAGGGGCCGGCCGCGGCGGGCGAGGGCAAGGTGACCGGGATCGACGTCTTCGCGTACGGCTCGGCCATCCGCAGCGCATCGGCAGGGCCGGGGCGGATCGCGAAGCTCCGGGGACTCCCGGGCATCCGGATCGGCGATGCGGTGGGTGTCGTACGCAAAGCGGCGGAGCACCATTTCGCCCCGCCGACACTGGAATCCGTGGTGGTGCCCGCCCCGCCCGCCTCCAGGGGCGAACTGCACATGGCACTCGCGCGGCTCGCCGAACAGGATCCGCTGATCAATCTGCGTCAGGACGACGTCCGTAAGGAGGTGTCCGTCTCGCTCTACGGAGAAGTGCAGAAGGAGGTCATCGAGGCGACGCTCGCGGAGGAATTCGGTATCGACGTCGCCTTCCGCGAAACCACGACCATCTGTCTGGAAAGGCCGTCAGGCACCGGTGCCGCATTCGAGATCATCGGCAAGGACGGAAATCCCTTTCTCGCTACGGTCGGCCTGCGCGTCGATCCCGCGCCGGCCGGCAGCGGGGTGCGCTACCGGCTGGGGGTGGAGCTCGGCTCCATGCCGTACTCCCTGATGAGGGCGGTCGAGGAGACCGTGCACGAAACGCTCGGACAGGGCCTGTACGGATGGCAGGTGACCGACTGCACGGTCACCATGACGCACTCCGGCTACTGGCCGCGCCAGAGCCACGCGCACGGCACCTTCGACAAGTCCATGTCGAGCACGGCCGGGGACTTCCGCAATCTGACCCCGCTGGTCCTGATGGCCGCGCTCCAGCGGGCCGGCACCACGGTGTACGAGCCGATGCACCGGTTCCGGCTGGAACTCCCCGCGGACGCGCTCGGCCCGCTCCTGCCGGTTCTCGCCCACCTGACGGCCACCCCGGGTCCCCCGTCCGTGGACGGCGCCCGCTGCGTGCTGGAGGGGGAGATCCCGGCGGCCAGGGTGCACGAACTGCAGCAGCGGCTCCCGTCGCTGACCGGGGGCGAAGGCGTACTGGAATCCGCGTTCGCCTCCCACCGCGCGGTCATCGGCAGCCTCCCGCGGCGGTCCCGCACCGACCGCGACCCGCTCAACCGGAAGGAGTACCTGCTGCATACGGCGCTGAGGGGGCCGGGCCCGTCCGGCGACTGAGCACGCGGCCGGCCCGGCCCCCGCTCAGTTCAGGCGGGACCGGGCCGCCCGTGCGCTGCGCCGGACCGCCTCCGCGGCCGCAGGCTCGATGTCCGCGACCACGTCCGCGTACTCCTCCATCTCCGCCGCCCCGCGCAGGAACTCCCCGCTCCGGACCAGCAGCTGGGCCCGCTCGAACCGGAGCCGGGCCGGGTGCGACGGCAGCAGGAGGGAGAGCTCCACCGCCCACAGCGCCACGTCCGTCCGCTCCGGGCGGGCCGCCGCCCAGCCCCGGATGTTGTTCAGGATCCGCAGCAGGGTCTCCAGCGGCTGCGCGGGCACCAGCATCGACGCGTCGAGGGGCTCCCCGGTCGCGCCCGCCACCAGCAGTTCCGCGTCCTGGCCCGACAGCGGACGGCCACCGGCGAACGGATCGGCGAGCACCCGTTCCTCCGGCTCACCGAAACCGACCACGAAATGGCCCGGCAGCGCCACGCCGTACACCGGGGCGCCCGCCCGCCGGGCCACCTCGATCCACACCACCGACAGCAGGATCGGCAGCCCGCGCCGGCGCCGCAGCACCTCGTGCAGCAGCGAGGACTCAAGGCGCTGGTAGTCCGCCGACGAGCCCTCGAACCCGTACCGCTCACCGAGCAGTTCGGCCAGCGCGGAGGCCCAGGCCCGGCCGCCGCGCAGCCCGTACGGGAGCAGACCCGCGAGCCGGTCCAGCTCGATCTGCGCCGCGTCCGTACCGTTCGCGTCCAGTGCGGGATCAGCCTCCGCGCCCAGCAGCAGGCAGAGCAGCGCCAGGTCCGGCCGCTCGGCCCGCGCCTCCTCGGCGAACCGGCGGCGGATCTCTTCCCTGTCGTGCCTCTCGGGAGCCATCGCGCTACGCCGGCCGGAAGTGGTGGTAGCGGTGGTGGGTGGAGAACCCCATCCCGTCGTACAGCGCACGGGCGCCCTCGTTCTCCGCCTCGACCTGGAGCCAGGCCGCCGACGCGCCCTCGTCCATCGCCTGCCGGGCCAGCGCGGTCATCACAGTGGTGGCAAGGCCCCGGCGCCGGTGCTCCGGAGCCACCTCGACGGCCATGAAACCGGCCCACCGTCCGTCCACCACGCACCGCCCGATCGCGGCGGGCGCGGCGTCCCCGGCCTCGCCCGGGACGGTCGCGAACCACACCGAGGGACCGCTGCCCAGCACCGCCGTCACCTCGGGGCCCGGGGTCTCGAAGCGCTGGTAGCGGGAGAGCCACGCCGGGTCCGCCGTACGGCTCAGCCGCACCCGCGACACCTCGGCCGCCAGATCACCGATCGGGGCCAGCGCCGCGATCCGCACCTCCGCCGTCACCTCGCGCCGCCACCCGCGCTCCTCCAGCGCCGCGCACAGCTCCTCCTGGGCGCCCGCGGCGCCGGTCGCGGTCTGGACGTACGGCGTCAGCCCCCGGTCCGCGTACCACTGCCGGACCCGCGCGAGCGCGGCGTCGAGCGGAACGCCCGGATCGCCGAGCGGCAGTACGGAGTTGGCGCGCCGGGTGAACCCTCCGGCGGCGCGCAGCAGCCAGTCGCCGAGCGGCTCGCTCTCCACCGGCTGCCAGGCACGCGCGCACACCGCGGCGAGTTCACCGAAAGAGGCCGCCGGACCGCGCCGGCGGGGCGGCGCGGACGGTACGACCTTGCCCGCCACCAGGGACGATTCCACGATGCGGACGCAATCACCGCTCTTCGGTGTGACGGACAGCACACCGGTGTCCCACGATGTGAGAACACCAACCGTGTCAGTGAATTTCGGTCCCTGCGGACCCTCCTGGAGCAGGCGCCGGACCGAGACCCGTTTGCCCACGTCAGCAGGTGTGATCCGGATCTCCAGTCGTCCGCCGATGGTGAATTCCACAGCTCTGTCCGCCCCTCCTGTTCGGATCGTGCCCGGGAACGGAGATACTAGGTGCGGGCATCGACGACGCCGCGCTCCCGCGCGAGAGCCAACGCCCTACCGAGGAGGAACGACAGCGTGACCTACGTCATCGCGCAGCCTTGTGTCGACGTAAAGGACAAGGCCTGCATCGAAGAGTGCCCCGTCGACTGTATCTATGAGGGCCAGCGGTCCTTGTACATCCACCCGGACGAGTGCGTCGACTGTGGAGCCTGCGAGCCGGTGTGCCCGGTCGAGGCGATCTTCTACGAGGACGACACCCCGGAGGAGTGGAAGGACTACTACAAGGCGAACGTCGAGTTCTTCGACGACCTCGGCTCGCCGGGTGGTGCTTCCAAGCTGGGTCTGATCGAGCGCGACCACGCGTTCATCGCAGCGCTGCCGCCGCAGAACCAGTAGCAGCGTCCCGGCACGTGCGTCACCCCGGTCCCGTACGGCTCGTCACCGTGCGGGACCGAGGCGTTTGTGCACTCCCGCCGCCGTGTCCCGCGTCCGAACCGCGTACAGGAAAGCCCGAACCCCGTACAAGAAAGCAGAGATCCGTGTCCGCAGCAGTCTCCTCCCGCCTCCCGGTCTTCCCCTGGGACAGGCTCGCGCCCTACAAGTCGACGGCCGTGAGCCACCCGGACGGCATCGTGGACCTGTCCGTCGGCACGCCCGTCGACCCGGTGCCCGAGCTGATCCAGCAGGCGCTCGTCGCCGCCGCGGACAGCCCCGGCTATCCGACGGTGTGGGGGACGGCCGCGCTGCGCGACGCGCTGACCGGCTGGGTGGAGCGGCGGCTCGGCGCGGTCTCGGTGGCGCACGAGAACGTGCTGCCGGTCGTCGGCTCCAAGGAGCTGGTGGCCTGGCTGCCGACCCAGCTCGGCCTCGGCGCGGGCGACAGGGTCGCCTACCCGCGGCTCGCCTACCCGACGTACGAGGTCGGCGCCCGGCTCTGCGGCGCCGAGCCGGTCGCGTACGACGACCCGACCGAGCTGGACCCGGCCGGGCTCGGACTGCTCTGGCTCAACTCGCCGTCCAACCCGACCGGTCAGGTACTGGCCAAGGACGAGCTGACCCGGATCGTCGCCTGGGCGCGCGAGCACGACGTGCTGGTCCTCAGCGACGAGTGCTACCTGGAGCTGGGCTGGGAGGCCGAACCGGTCTCGGTGCTCCACCCCGACGTCTGCGGCGGTACGTACGAGGGCGTCGTCGCCGTCCACTCGCTCTCCAAGCGCTCCAACCTCGCCGGGTACCGGGCCGCGTTCGTCGCGGGCGACGCGGCCGTCCTGGCCGAGCTGCTGCTGATCCGCAAGCACGGCGGGATGATGACACCCGCACCGGTCCAGGCGGCGGCCGTCGCGGCGCTCGGCGACGACGCGCACGTGGCCGAGCAGCGCGCCAGGTACGCGGCCCGGCGGGCCGCCCTGCGGACGGCGCTGGAGGCCCACGGCTTCCGGATCGAGCACAGCGAGGCGAGCCTCTACCTGTGGGCGACCCGCGACGAGCCGTGCTGGGACACGGTGGCGTACCTGGCGGAGCTCGGCATCCTGGTGGCGCCGGGGGACTTCTACGGGCCGGCGGGCGACCGCTTCGTGCGTGTGGCGTTCACGGCCACGGACGAGCGGGTGGCGGCGGCGGTCAAGCGGCTGGGCTGAGCGGCTGCCGGGCGACCGCGGCCTGTTGTCCGGCGGCCTGTTGTCCGCGGCCGGGCGGGCCGCGTCCCGGCCCGTACGGGAACGGCCGAGGGCCTCGGGAGTGCGCACTCCCGAGGCCCTCGCGCGTTTCTGCCGCCGTGGTGCGGATCAGCCGATCGGCAGGCCCAGGCCGTCGGTGGGCAGGCCGCCCTTGGTGGCGTCGCCGAGGGCGCCGGTCGCCCCGCCGGTCGTCGCCTTGCCGACAGTCTTGGTGGCGGCGGGGGCGGCCTTGCCGGCCGTCTCGCCGAGGGTCTTGCTCGCCACCGGCAGCGTGGTCCCGACGACCTTGCCGCCGGTCTCGGCGCCCTGCTTGGACACGCCGTCGACCGTCTTGCCGAGACCGGCGCCGTCGAGGCTGGTGAGACCGCCGAGCTCCGGGGCCTGTGCGAGCTCCGCGGCACCCGCGGCGCCGGCCGCACCGACCAGGGGGGCCGCACTCGCCGCGATCAGCAGCGCGGTACGGACGATCCGACGGGTCAGGGGGAGGGACATGATGCTCCTTCGACGGGCTGGGAAATCTGTCTGTCCGTGGGCCGGACGCCATGACAACCGTCGTGGGGGCGGGGGAGGTTGCGGTGAAGCGACGTAAAGAGTCGGTAATGCGTCAGATAATCCGCAACGGAGGAACCCGGACGGACATCGCATTTCCCAATGACTCGATGAACCGTCACTTCCCTTTGTCCGCAAGGGAATTGCGTCATTCCGAAGGTGCCGCGCGAACCCCTGTGCGGGGGCCGCCCGGAGAATGCCCGGACCCCCTGTACGGGGGACCGGCCGCACTAACGCACGAAGCGCATACGGACCTCTGTTGTGCCCGATTTCTCGCTTTCCGTCCGCCAGCCCGATGCGGCGCCCCACACCCGGCCCGCGTACGCGACCTCGTCGATGCCCAGCACCTCGGACTGCGCGACCGCCCAGTGCGCGAGCTCCCAGCCGTGCTGCGGAGCGCCGCCCTCCCCGGACGCGCCCCCCGAAGGCACCGGCACGGAGAGCGAGCCCTGAGCCGTCGCGCCCGCCGTCGGGGTCCGGTTCTCCGCCGCGTCCACCGCCGGCAGCGCGTCCTTGCCGAAGGAACGGGTCAGCGCGGCCCGGACCTTCGAGACATCGCCGGTCCCGGCCGTGGACCGCGGCGGCGAACAGTTCAGCGCGGCCGGCGTCCGGCCGGTCAGCACGGCCGCCAGGAGTGCGGCGTCCGGCTCGTGCTTCGCGTACGCCTGCGGGAAACCGCTGCGCTGCACGCGCTGCGCGGCCACGGTCAGCGGCAGCCGCGAGTAGCCGGGCACCTCGGCCAGGTGCTGGTAGAACTTCCCGGCCGAGTACACCGGGTCCAGGATCTGCTTCCCGGTGCCCCAGCCCTGCGAAGGACGCTGCTGGAACAGGCCCAGGGAGTCCCGGTCGCCGTGGTCGAGGTTGCGCAGTCCGGACTCCTGGAGAGCGGTCGCCAGCGCGATGGTCACCGCGCGCTCCGGCATCCCGCGCGTCGTGCCGACGGCCGAGATCGTCGCGGCGTTCGCCGCCTGCTCCGGACTCAGCAGGTAGGTGCGCCCCTCACCGGACGAACCGTCCGCGGAGCGCACGGTGCACTGGTCGGAGCTCCTGTCGCCCGACAGGTACTGAGCGGTCAGATATCCGCCCAGGGCCACGAGCACGCCGAAGGCGGCCGCGACGCGCAGGCGGCGGCTGCGGCCGGTGTGTCGGCGGGCGGAGGATTCGGTCCGGGGCACGGGGCCACCGTACGCGAGGCACTAGGGTCGTAGCCATGGCCGAAAGCACCCTTGACCTCACACTGGACGGACCCGCGCTCACCGCCCGGCTCGTCGACTTCCCTTCGGTCAGCGGGGAGGAGAAGGACCTCGCGGACGCCGTCGAAACGGCGCTGCGCACCCTCCCGCACCTGACCGTCGACCGGCACGGCAACAACGTCGTCGCCAGGACGAACCTCGGCCGCGCCGAGCGCGTCGTGCTCGCCGGGCACATCGACACCGTGCCGATCGCCGACAACGTCCCGTCCCGGCTCGACGCCGACGGACTGCTGTGGGGCTGCGGGACCTCCGACATGAAGTCGGGCGTCGCCGTCCAGCTGAGGATCGCCGCGACGGTCCCCGAGCCCAACCGCGACCTCACGTTCGTCTTCTACGACAACGAAGAGGTCGCCGCGCACCTCAACGGCCTCGGACACATCGCAGAGGCCCACCCCGACTGGCTGGCGGCCGACTTCGCCGTCCTCCTGGAGGGCTCCAACGGTGAGGTCGAGGGCGGCTGCCAGGGCACGCTGCGCGTCCTCCTCCGTACGGAGGGCGAGCGGGCCCACTCCGCGCGCAGCTGGATGGGGGCCAACGCCGTCCACGGCGCCGCCCCGATCCTCGCCCGGCTCGCCACGTACGAGCCGCGCAAGCCGGTGATCGACGGACTCGAGTTCCACGAGGGCCTCAACGCCGTACGGATCGAGGGCGGCGTCGCCAACAACGTCATCCCCGACGCCTGCACCGTCGTCGTCAACTACCGCTACGCCCCCGACCTCGGCCCCGACGAGGCCCTGGCCCACGTCCACGAGGTCTTCGCCGGCTGCGGCGTCGCCGAATTCACCGTCGACGACCACTCCGGCGCGGCCATGCCCGGCCTCTCCCACCCGGCGGCCAAGGCGTTCATGGACGCGGTCGGCGGCACCGCCCGGCCCAAGTTCGGCTGGACGGACGTGTCGCGCTTCGGCTCGCTCGGCGTCCCCGCGGTGAACTACGGCCCCGGCGATCCGATCCTCGCCCACAAGCGCAACGAGCACGTGGCGGTCGAGCGGATCACCCACTGCGAGGAGCGGCTCCGCTCCTGGCTCACGACCTGACCTCCGGCATTCCCCTGCCCGTAACCTCCGGCGATCTACGCTGGCCTGAGACAGGGCGCCGCAGGGCGGCTCTGACGTCGTCGGAGGGAGCAGGTCATGGGCAACCCCGAGGGAGAACGGATTCCCGAGGAACAGCGACTCGGCCCGGTGCTGCGCCGCAGGGAGCAGGTGCAGCCCGGCACCACCGATCAGCGGCTGCTGGACTCCGAGGGTGACTCGGAGTGGGTGCACACCGACCCGTGGCGGGTGATGCGCATCCAGTCGGAGTTCGTCGAGGGGTTCGGCGCACTGGCCGAGCTGCCGAGCGCCATCAGCGTCTTCGGCTCGGCCCGCACACCGGCCGACGCACCGGAGTACGAGGCGGGCGTGCAGCTGGGCAGGGCGCTGGTCGAGGCGGGCTTCGCGGTGATCACCGGGGGCGGACCCGGAGCGATGGAGGCGGCGAACAAGGGGGCGCGGGAGGCCAAGGGGGTCTCGGTCGGCCTGGGCATCGAGCTGCCCTTCGAGTCCGGCCTCAACCCGCACGTCGACATCGGCGTCAACTTCCGCTACTTCTTCGTGCGCAAGACGATGTTCGTGAAGTACGCGCAGGGCTTCGTCGTACTGCCCGGCGGACTCGGAACGCTGGACGAGCTCTTCGAGGCGCTCACCCTCGTCCAGACGGGGAAGGTCACCCGCTTCCCGATCGTGCTGTTCGGCACGGCGTACTGGGGCGGCCTGGTCGACTGGCTGCGGGACACGGTGATCGCGCAGGGCAAGGCGTCCGCGAAGGACCTGCTGCTGTTCCACGTCACGGACGACGTGGACGAGGCCGTGGCCCTGGTGACCAAGGAGGTCGGCCGCTGAACAGCGGCCTCGCCGGAGACTGAGACGAGGGGCCGGGGCGGGGAACCCGCGCGCCGGGGGAGTCCCGCGCCCCGTCCCCGGTTACGCCAGCCCGCGCCGCGCCACGGCCGGTGCCCGGTGCCCGGCGATGGTCGCCACCATGTCCAGGACGTCCCGCGTCTCCGCCACCTCGTGCACCCGGTACACCCGCGCCCCCAGCCACGCGGACACGGCGGTCGTCGCCAACGTGCCGATCAGCCGTTCCTTCACCGGGCGGTCGAGCGTCTCGCCCACGAAGTCCTTGTTGGACAGCGAGACCAGCACCGGCCAGCCCGTCTCCGCCATCTCACCGAGCCGGCGCGTCGCCTCCAGCGAGTGGCGGGTGTTCTTCCCGAAGTCGTGACCCGGGTCGATCATGATGCCGTCCGGCCGGACCCCGAGTCCGACGGCCCGCTCGGCCAGCCCCACGGTCACCCGCAGGATGTCGGCCATCACGTCCTCGTACCCGATCCGGTGCGGCCGGGTCCGCGGCTCCGCGCCGCCCGCGTGCGTGCACACCAGTCCCGCCCCGTACCGCGCCGCTACCTCCGCGAGCTTCGGGTCGACGCCGCCCCACGCGTCGTTCAGCAGGTCGGCGCCGGCCTCGCAGACCGCCTCGCCGACGTCGTGGCGCCAGGTGTCGACGCTGATCACCACGTCCGGGTGGCGCCGGCGCACCTCGGCGACGAAGCCGACGGTCCGGCGGGCCTCCTCCTCGGCGGTGACCTCTTCACCGGGCCCCGCCTTCACCCCGCCGATGTCGATGATCGCGGCACCGTCCGCCACCGCCTGTTCGACGCGGGACAGCGCCGGCTCGTCACGGAAGGTCGCGCCCTGGTCGTAGAAGGAGTCCGGGGTGCGGTTCACGATCGCCATGATCACCGGCTCGTGCGCACCGAACTCGCGCCGCCCCAGCCTGAGCGCACCGCTTCGCATCCCGTGTCTCTCCCTGTGCGTCCCCGCGGCAGATCACCTGCCGAGTCCGACTGCGACCCTAGTGCCTCACCCGGCACGGTCTGCCCTCGTGCCGTCCGGCACGCACCACGGGGCGAACCTCGCCGGGTGAGGCACTCGCTGTCAGTGCCGCATGGCACGATCGGACCCGGACGAAATTCCGCTCCCGGGGAGATGCGCGTGTTCTGGTTCTTGCTGCTCGCGATGGTGGTGGTGGTTGCCGCGGTCACCCTCGTGGTGGTCGGCGGAGGGAGGAGCGCCATCCTTCAGGACGTGGCGCCCGAGCAGCTGACGGATCCGCTGCCCGCGACGCGCCCGGTCGGCCGCGCGGATGTCGAGGCGCTCCGGCTGCCCGTCACCGCCCGCGGCTACCGGATGACGGATGTCGACGAGGCGCTGGGCCGGCTCGGGGCCGAACTCGCCGAGCGGGACGCGCGGATCGCCGAGCTGGAGTCGGCGCTCGCCGGCGCACAGGCCACCAGGGCGGGCCGCCCCGACCTCCTCAAGGAGCCCCAGGACCGGCCTCAGGCGCCCTGGGAGGGCCCCTGGCAGGCAGCGCCGTGGCAGGGGGCGCAGGAGCAGCAGTCGCCGGGGAGCACGCCCCGGCCGGACGAGGAGGACGGGCGATGAGCGGCGGCGCCGAAGCCGCGGCGGACGGCGGCCTGCGCTGCCCGTGGGGCCTGTCCACCGAGGACTACCTCGCCTATCACGACACGGAATGGGGCCGCCCGGTCCACGGCGACGACGCCCTCTTCGAGCGGCTGTGCCTGGAGGCGTTCCAGTCCGGGCTGTCCTGGCTGACGATCCTGCGCCGCCGGGAAGGATTCCGCGGGGCGTTCGCCGGGTTCAGCATCCCCGCTGTGGCGAAGTTCACCGACGCGGACCGGGAGCGGCTGCTCGCCGACGCGGGCATCATCCGCAACCGCGCGAAGATCGACGCCACCCTGGCCAACGCCAAGGTGCTGGCCGGCTGGCGGAGCGGTGAGCTGGACGAGCTGATCTGGTCGTACGCCCCGGACCCGGCCACCCGGCCCGCCCCCCGCACCCTCGGGGACGTGCCGGCGGTGACCGCGGAGTCCACGGCGCTGTCCAAGGACCTCAAGAAGCGCGGACTGCGCTTCATCGGCCCCACCACCGCCTACGCCCTGATGCAGGCGTGCGGGCTGGTCGACGACCATCTCGCCGACTGCGTGGCACGCGGCACCGAGGCGTAGGGCCGCGGCGTCCGGGACAGGCCCTAACGCCCCAGGTACTTGGGCCGCTCCTTGTCGAGGAAGGCCTGCACCGCGATCGCGTGATCCTGCGACGCGCCCGCCCGCGTCTGGAGTTCGTCCTCCTTCTCCAGCGCCTCTTCGAGGGTGCGACCGGCCCCGTACGCGAGGGACTCCTTGAGCGCCGCGTAGGCCACCGTCGGGCCGTCCGCCAGGGCGCGGGCCACCGCGGCGGCCTCGGCGGCGAGATCGGCGCCGGGTACCAGTTTGTTCACGATCCCCAGGTCGTGGGCGTCCGCCGCGGAGATCGAGCGCGGGAAGAGCAGCAGGTCCGCGGCGCGGCTCTGGCCGATCAGCCGGGGCAGCGTCCAGGAGACGCCCGAGTCGGCCGTGAGCGCGACCCCGGCGAACGAGGTGTTGAACGACGCGGTGTCGGCGGCCACCCGGTAGTCGCAGGCCAGGGCGAACCCGAACCCGGCGCCGGCCGCGACCCCGTTGATCCCGGCGACAACGGGCTTCGGCATCCCGGTGATGGCCCGCACGATGGGGTTGTAGTGCTCCTGCACGGTGCTGAGCGCGTTGCCGCCGTCCTGCTCACGGGCTTCCGCCAGCTTGGCGACGTGCTCCTTGAGGTCCTGGCCGACACAGAAGGCGCGTCCGCCGGCCGCGGTGAGCAGCACCGCCCGCACGGCGGGATCGGCGGCGGCCGACGTCAGGGCGTCACGCAGCGCCACCTTGGTCGCGGTGTTCATCGCGTTCATCGCGTCGGGACGGTTGATCGTGATCGTTGCGAGCCCGTCGCTCACTTCGCAGAGCACGGCGTCGGCCATGTGGGGTCCCCTTTTGCGCCTCGTCCAAAGTCTGTCGAGGCAAGCATGGCCGACTTCGGCGAAGGCGAACATGTGACCTGCGTCTAACAATTCCGCCCCGATGGAGGGGTATGGGGGACGGAGTATCGCAGTCGGTTCGCCGAATTGGGTGGTTTTGAGCGAGCGCGTTGCGCAAGCGATGCAGAGCGATGTTGGTCATCGGGGTCTCTGATGCGGGATAATGGCCTGGAAGCAATGTGTTCGATGCCGGTGAGGCAGCGCCTGTCATGGGGCCGCCGGTTGCGATGAGCTGGTTTCAGGAAGGGGAACGAGCATGGCGGCCATGAAGCCGCGGACGGGCGACGGCCCGCTCGAGGTGACAAAGGAGGGGCGGGGCATCGTCATGCGCGTTCCGCTCGAAGGCGGCGGTCGGCTTGTCGTGGAGCTGACTCCGGACGAGGCCGATGCGCTGGGCGATGCCCTCAAGAAGGTCGTCGGCTGACGCAGAGGCGCCCACACTTCGCTACTGCCCGGCACGGATTCCGTGCCGGGCAGCAGTGCGTTCGGTGACAGGTCCTGGGAACAGGGTTCGGTGACGAGCGACGAGCGACGAGCGACAAGTGACAAGCGACACGTAGTGCGTGACACGTGACACGTGACACGTGACACGTGACACGTGACACGTGATGCGTGGGAAAGTGCGTGACGGCCGGGGAGGCGGGTCAGCCCCGCCGCACCGCGCAGAGCAGACCGTCGCCCACCGGCAGCAGCGTCGCCATCAGCTCCTGGCTCTCACGGACCGCGCGCAGCAGCTCGCGCAGGCGCAGCACCTCCGCGGGCTGGGGCGCGGAGTCGACCGTACGGCCGTCCGCGAAGACGCCCTCGAAGCACACAAGGCCGCCCGGACGCAGCAGGCGCAACGATTCGGCGAGGCAGTCGAGGCTCTCCATCCGGTCGCCGTCGCAGAAGACGAGGTCGTATCCGCCGTCCGCCAGCCGGGGCAGTACGTCCAGGGCGCGGCCGGGGATGAAGCGGGCCCGGTTGGCGGCGAAGCCGGCCGCCCGGAAGGCCTCACGGGCGAACTGCTGGCGCTCGGGTTCCGGGTCGACCGTGGTCAGCACGCCGTCGGGCCGCATGCCGTGCAGCAGATAGATGCCGGACACGCCCGTACCTGTGCCGATTTCGGCGACCGCCTTGGCGTCCGTCGTGGCAGCGAGCAGGCGCAGCGCTGCGCCGGTGCCTGGTGACACCGAGCGGAGTCCTGCGTCCCGAGCCCGGTCCCGGGCCCAGCGCAGTGCTTCGTCCTCGGCGACAAAGGCGTCGGCGAACGCCCAGCTCGTCTGCCGGTTGGCTGTGATGGCCCTCTCCTGTCCCCGTAGTTGGCGCAACGGTGACTGTATCCGCTGCACCCGGGAACCCGCAGATGGGACCGGGCGTTATGAGAGGACAGGGGAAAGCCCATGGATCGGGCCCGCGGATCGGGCCCGGGATCATGGACAGGCGGTTCCCGGGGCTGTCCCCGGCCCCAGCAGGAAAAAGGCTTATCCGGAGCTAACGGGCGAGGTGGCTATGGTAGGGGCTCCACTGGACACCACCAGAGCCGACAGGGGAGGTGCGGCTGCGCCTGTGGATCGGGGAGGAGTGCTGTGGCGCTTTCTCAGGTCGGCGGGTGAGCCGAAATCCGTGACCAACACCGCTGACCGTTCTTCCAACGACTCCGCAACGACTGCGACCTTCGCCTCGGATGCGCATTCCCAGGCGTGGACGCCGCCCTCATGGGAAGAGATCGTCAGCACGCACAGCGGTCGTGTCTACCGCCTTGCCTACCGACTGACGGGAAACCAGCACGACGCCGAGGACCTCACCCAGGAGGTCTTCGTCCGGGTCTTCCGTTCGTTGTCGACCTATACGCCCGGCACCTTCGAGGGCTGGCTGCACCGCATCACGACCAACCTGTTCCTGGACATGGTCCGTCGTAAGCAGCGGATCCGTTTCGACTCCCTGGGCGACGACGCGGCCGAGCGCCTCCCGAGCCGCGAGCCGTCGCCGCAGCAGGTTTTCAATGACACGCACTTCGACGCGGACGTCCAGCAGGCGCTGGACACCCTCGCGCCCGAATTCCGGGCGGCGGTCGTGCTCTGTGACATCGAGGGACTCTCGTACGAGGAGATCGCCGCGACACTCGGCGTGAAGCTCGGCACCGTGCGCAGCCGTATCCACCGCGGGCGCTCGCACCTGCGCAAGGCGCTGCAGCACCGTTCGCCCGAGGCCCGTGCCGAGCAGCGCTCGCTGACGGGTGTCCTCGCGGCAGGGGAGGGCGGAGCGTCGTGAGTGGCACAGGACCGACCTCCGCGGAACAGCACCTGGGGGACCGGCTCGCCGCGCTTGTCGACGGTGAGCTCAAACACGACGCCCGTGACCGGGTGCTCGCCCACCTCGCGACCTGTGCCAAGTGCAAGGCCGAGGCTGCCGCCCAGCGGCGCCTGAAGAGTGTCTTCGCCCAGTCGGCCCCGCCCTCTCCCTCCGAGGGCTTCCTTGCCCGCTTGCAGGGCCTTCCCGGCGGCCCGGGTGGTGACGACGACAGTCAGGGAAGACCGCTCGGCGGCTCAGGCCGTTTCGGTGACGGGATCTTCCCCGTGATGCAGCCTCCCGGCAGCCGGGCGGATTCGCCCGTCGGCGGCTCTGCGCTGGACGGCTTCGGCTACCTCCCGACCGTGCACGGTTCGGCGGCGGCCCTTCCGGTCGGCCCGGCCCGGCCCGCGTTCCGGATTCACGAGGTCAGCCGCGAGGCCGACCGTTCGCCGTGGCGGGGCCGCAGGTTCGCGTTCGCCGCCGCCAGTGCCGTCTCCCTGGCCGCCATCGCCCTGGGCGGTGCCCTCCCGACGGACGCCGGCCCCGATTCCCCGGCCCGAGCCGACGGCTCGGGCAGCAGCGTGACACCGCTGGACGCCGACGCGCGTGCGGAGAGCGGCGTCGGCGTCAGCCGGCGAAGTGGTGGCCACGGCGCGCTCGCGGCGCCTGGTATCGGCGACCGCCCGGTGTCCCTCGCCATGAACGCCGCGCCGTTGGCGTTCTCCTCCGCGTCCCCCCTGCTCGGCGCCGGCAGCCTCACCGGAAGCCGGTACGCGCTTCCCGTCCAGACCAATGTGTCCGCGCCTTCGCTGATACGTCCCGGCAGCACCAGCCCGCTGTTCGCCCAGGCCCTCGGCAGCGGACTTTCCACGGCTTCCCCGGAGCCGTCCCGGACCCCCACGTCGGCCGCCGGACTGCCGGTTCCCGCCAACCACGGACTGCCGCTCCTCCCTCGTCGCTGACGCGGGTCCGCGCAGGGCATACGTAAACCTGGTTGAATTCCGACAGGATTCCGGGAGGGACGCCCCCTGCGGGGCGTGCAGAGGCCAGTTGCGGCAGTTGCGGGGAGAGCATGGACGACGGGAAGCCCACCGAGCCGAAGGCGAAGTGGTGGAGCCGGCCCACGGCGGGGCGCAGTGCGAGCACAGCGCCTCAGGAGCCGTCGCCCGTCGAGGACGCGGTGCCCCTGGTGGACGCGCCCGCAGCGCGTGACGGGGCGGAACCGGAGCCGGAGGAGTCCGTGGCGGCCGAGGCCGTGCCGCGGGCCCCGCAGCCGCTCCACGAGCCCGATCAGTACAGCACCCCGCCCTACGGCGGCCCCGGTCCCTGGGCACCCGCGCCCCCCGTGCAGCATCCGGTCCCGACACCGGCGCACGGCACCCCCGTACCGCCGCCCCACGCGGGGACGAACGGCGCGGGGACGAACGGTGCGGGCATCACGACGGCCTCCGCGCCGCCCCCCGCCCCGCCGGCCGCCTTCCCGCCCCCGGCCCCCCTGCCACAGCAGCCCCAGGACAGGCAGCAGCCCCACCAGCAGCAGCCCCAACACGCCCAGCCGCAGCCGCAGTCCCAGCCCCACCAGTCCCAGCCCCACCAGTCCCAGCCCCACCAGTCCCAGTCCCACCAGTCCCAGCCCCCGTCGCCGCAGTGGCTCCAGTACGACCCCTGGGGCGCACCCCGGCAGCCCCTGATCACCAACCCCGGCCCCCCGCTCGGCTCCGACGCCGGCCGGCCGGGGAACCGGCGCGGGTCCGTCCTCGTCGGCGCGCTGCTCCTCGCGCTGGTAGCGGGCGGCATCGGCGGCGGGATCGGCGCGTACATAGAGCGCAACGGCGGCCTCACCCAGGTCGAACTGCCCCAGGACGAACGGAACGGCGGCGGCCGGGCTCCCGACAGCGTCGCCGGTATCGCGGCCAGCGCGCTGCCCAGCGTGGTCACCCTCCACGTCAGCGGCAGCAGCGAATCCGGCACCGGCACGGGCTTCGTCCTCGACAACAAGGGGCACATCCTCACCAACAACCACGTCGTCGCCCCCGCCGGTTCGTCCGGCGACATCACCGTGACGTTCAGCGGCGGCGAGACGGCGAGCGCCGAGGTCGTCGGCAAGGACAGCGGCTACGACCTGGCCGTGGTCAAGGTCAGCGGCGTCTCGGGACTCAAGCCGCTGCCCCTCGGCAACTCCGACAACGTGCAGGTCGGCGATCCGGTGGTGGCCATCGGGGCGCCGTTCGACCTGTCCAACACGGTCACCTCCGGCATCATCAGCGCCAAGGACCGGCCGATCACCGCGGGCGGCGAGAAGGGCGACGGCAGTGACGTCAGTTACGTCGACGCGCTGCAGACCGACGCCCCGATCAACCCGGGCAACTCCGGCGGCCCGCTGGTCGACACCGACGCACACGTCATCGGGATCAACAGCGCCATCCGCGCCGCGGACAGCGGCTCGACCACCGGGGGCGGCCAGGCCGGTTCCATAGGCCTCGGCTTCGCCATCCCGATCAACCAGGGCAAGCGCGTCGCAGAGGAGCTGATCAACACCGGGAAGGCCACTCACCCGGTGATCGGCGTCACGCTCGACATGAAGTACACGGGTGACGGAGCGAAGGTCGGGCAGAAGGACGCCGTCGGCAAGTCCTCCGTCACGCCGGACGGTCCCGGTGCCAAGGCCGGGATCGAGCCCGGTGACGTCATCACCGAGGTGGACGGGCAGCGGGTGCACAGCGGCGAGGAGCTGATCGTGAAGATCCGCGCGCACCGGCCGGGTGACCGGCTGGACCTCAGGCTGACCCGTGGTGGTAAAGACCTGTCCATGACTTTGACGCTCGGCTCGGCAACGGGCACGTGACGGCCACGGGAAGCTACCGCGCGGACAGCCCCGGCGGGTACCGTGGGCCCGGTCGAGACCTCATCCGACCTGGTCGCGGAGAACACGAGGAGCCGCAAGGTGTTCAATGACATAGGCCCACTCGAGCTGCTGACGCTCGTGATCATTGGCGTGCTCGTCTTCGGTCCGGAGAAGCTGCCCAAGGTCATCCAGGACGCCTCGCGCTTCATCCGCAAGATCCGTGAGTTCTCGGAGAGCGCCAAGGAGGACATCCGCACGGAGCTCGGCCCGGAGTTCAAGGACTTCGATTTCGAGGACCTCAACCCCAAGACGTTCGTCCGCAAGCAGCTCATGGACGGCAACGACGATCTGGGGCTGAAGGAGATCCGGGAGAGCTTCGACCTGCGCAAGGAGGTCGCCGAGGTCACCGATGCGGTCAATGGCCGCGAGACCTCGTCGGTGGAGGCGAAGAGCGGCGTGTCGGGCGGTTCCGCGATCACCGCGGCGAACGGCTCCGCGGGCGCTCCCGACCTGCTCAAGAAGCGTGAACAGCCCGCGAAGGACGACCACCCGCCGTTCGACGCAGACGCCACCTGACACCCGTCAATCCCGACTCGTCCGGACGGTATGGCTATTCTCCATCTGTCCGGTTGTGAGGACGCCCGAGGGGGGCGGGCCGCTCCGGACCCTACGGATCGAGGAGGCGGCCGGACAGATGGAGACAACGAGTCGGGTGGGCGCGGATGGTGCGCCGGACGCAGGCACGGCGGAGGGGGTGCCGACGGCCCGGCTCACGGTCGACGGCTATCTGCGGGCGCCGTTCCCCTGGTACGGACTTGACGAGGCCTTCACCGGGCCGCGCTGGCTGATGCAGGTGGGCACCGCCGCGGACGGCACGGTGCAGCACGGCTCCACCGGCCACGGTGACGAGCCCTCGGTCCGCAGTGACGCGGGCGAGGACAGACAGAGATTCGCGGTCGTCGTGACCGTGGCCAGCAGCCCCGTGCGGCGCAGCGGCGACGGCACGGGCGTCCTGGACGCGACGACGGTCTCCTCCGCGGCCTGGCTGGCCGGCTCGGGCCTGCTGGCCTACACCTGGCCCGCGCAGATGGACCACACGCTGCGGGACGACTGGCTGGACCAGCAGACGGAGACGGCCTTCGAGCTGGCCGACGATCTGGACGGCCCCGCGTGGTCGGCGCTGTCACTGCCGGTCGACGGCGTGCCGGTGGCCTTCCACTACCGCGAGTCCGAGTTCGGCTGGGTGCTGGCCGGGTCGGCGCACGGCGGGGTGCACATCGGGGCGTACGGGCGCGGCATGAGCGCGTACGGGCTGGGGTTCTCGGCAATCGGGGACATCACGTCGTACGCGTAGCCGTGGGCGGGCCGTGGGCTTCGCCCCCGGCCCGCCGCGTTCCGGCCGCGGTCAGAACTTGTTGCGCGGGGTGATTCCCAGGGACATGCCCGACAGGCCGCGCTGACGGCCGCTCAGCTTCTCCGCGATGGAGCGCAGGGCCTTGCCCGCCGGGGAGTCCGGGTCGGACAGGACGACCGGCTTGCCCTCGTCGCCGCCCTCGCGCAGCCGCAGGTCGATCGGGATGGAGCCGAGCACCGGCACCTCGGCGCCGACCGTCCTCGTCAGTCCCTCGGCGACCCGGGCGCCGCCGCCCGAGCCGAACACGTCGACCATCTCGTCGCAGTGCGGGCACGGCATGCCCGACATGTTCTCGACGACGCCGACGATCTTCTGATGGGTCTGGACGGCGATCGAGCCCGCCCGCTCGGCCACCTCGGCCGCGGCCTGCTGCGGGGTCGTGACGACCAGGATCTCCGCGTTCGGCACCAGCTGGGCCACGGAGATCGCGATGTCACCGGTGCCCGGCGGCAGGTCGAGCAGCAGGACGTCCAGGTCGCCCCAGTACACATCGGCGAGGAACTGCTGGAGCGCGCGGTGCAGCATCGGCCCGCGCCACACCACGGGGGCGTTGCCCGGGGTGAACATGCCGATGGAAATGACCTTCACGCCGTGCGCGGACGGCGGCATGATCATGTTCTCGACCTGGGTCGGCTTGCCGTCCGCGCCGAGCATCCGGGGCACGCTGTGCCCGTAGATGTCCGCGTCCACGACGCCGACCTTGAGGCCGTCGGCGGCCATGGCGGCCGCCAGGTTCACGGTCACCGACGACTTGCCGACGCCGCCCTTGCCGGAGGCGACCGCGTACACCCGGGTCAGCGAGCCGGGCTGGGCGAACGGCACCTCGCGCTCCGCCGTGCCGCCGCGCAGCGACGACGCCAGGTCCTTGCGCTGCTCGTCGCTCATCACGTCGAGCGTGACCTCTACCCGTGACACCCCTTCGACGCGGGCCACCGCGTCGGTCACGTTCTTGGTGATCGTCTCGCGCATCGGACAGCCGGAAACGGTGAGATACACCGTGACAGCGACCACACCGTCAGGATCGATCTCGACCGATTTCACCATGCCCAGCTCGGTGATCGGGCGGTGGATCTCCGGGTCGTTCACTGTCGCCAGTGCCTCAAGCACCGCGTCTTCCGTAGCCATACAGACGATGTTACGGCGCTCGGCACTACGCGCGGGTGGCCCCGTCAGCGGTCTTCGTCACTCTCGGCCCCGGACAGCGCCCTGCGGTCGTCCAGGTCCCTCACCAGGTCCTCCAGTTCGGAGCGGATCCAGTCGCGGGTGGCGACCTCCCCGAGGCCCATCCGCAGTGCCGCGATCTCCCTGGTCAGGTACTCGGTGTCGGCGATGGAGCGCTCGTTCTGGGCGCGGTCCTGCTCGTGGGTGACCCGGTCGCGGTCGTCCTGCCGGTTCTGCGCGAGCAGGATCAGCGGGGCCGCGTACGAGGCCTGGAGGGAGAGCATCAGGGTCAGGAAGATGAACGGGTACTCGTCGAACCGGAGCTTCTCCGGCGCGAAGATGTTCCACACCACCCACAGGATGATGATCAGCGTCATCCAGACGATGAACCGACCGGTCCCCAGGAACCGCGCGATCCGCTCCGAGAACCGGCCGAACGCCTCGGGGTCGTACTCCGGCAGCAGCCGCCGCCTCGGGTCCTTCGGCTGGTCGAGCCGGGTCCTGGGGGTACGGGTCAGGGCCGTCGAGCCGTGCGACGCCCTGGAGCGGTCCTCACCGGCCACGGAGGACCCCCTCGCGGCCGTGGAAGTCGGTCTCCCGCCAGTCGTCGGGCAGCAGGTGGTCGAGCACGTCGTCGACGGTCACCGCGCCGAGCAGCGAGCCGCTCTCGTCCACCACGGGCACCGAGACCAGGTTGTACGCCGCCAGATAGCTGGTCACCACCGACAGCGGGGTGCCCGGTGTCAGCGCCACCAGGTCGCTGTCGACGATCGAGCTGACCAGGGTGAACGGCGGGTCCCGCAGCAGCCGCTGGAAATGCACCGTGCCCAGGTACTTGCCCGTGGGCGTCTCGTCCGGCGACCGGCACACGTACACCTGGGCGGCGAGCGCCGGGGACAGGTCCGACTGGCGGACCCGGGCGAGTGCGTCGGCCACCGTCGCGTCCGGGCGCAGGATGATCGGCTCCGTGGTCATGAGACCGCCCGCGGTCCGCTCCTCGTACGACATGAGGCGCCGCACGTCGGCCGCGTCGTCCGGGCGCATCAGCGTCAGCAGCCGCTCCTTGTCCGCCTCGGGCAGCTCGGACAGCAGGTCGGCCGCGTCATCGGGGTCCATCGCCTCCAGGACGTCCGCCGCGCGCTCCTCCTGGAGCTTGCCGATGATCTCCACCTGGTCGTCCTCGGGGAGCTCCTCCAGGACGTCGGCGAGCCGGTCGTCGTCGAGCGCGGCGGCGACCTCCGCCCGCCGCTTCGGGGAGAGGTGGTGCAGCGCGTTGGCCACATCGGTCGGGCGCAGCTTCTCGAACGTGGCGACGAGCGACTCCGCGCCCTGGCCGTGCTCCTCCAGCGAGAAGCCGCTGACCGCCGACCACTCGACCGTCAGGGTCTCGCCCTTGCGGCGCAGCGCCCCGCCCCTGCCCTTGCGGACGAAGTACTTGTCGATCTCCCAGTCGCGGCGGGCCGGCAGCTGCTGGATCGCGACGTCGAGGATGGTGACCTCCTCGCCGGTCTCCACCAGGCTGACCCGCCGGTCCAGGAACTCGCCGAGCACCAGGCGTTCGGTGGGCCGCTGTTCGAAGCGCCGCATGTTGACCACGCCGGTGGTGATGACCTGTCCCGACTCGATGCCGGTCACCCGCGTCATCGGGAGGAAGATCCGGCGCCGGCTCACCACCTCGACGACGATGCCGAGCAGCCGGGGCGGCCGGCCGCCGATCCGGAGCATCGCGACCAGGTCACGGACGCGGCCCACCTGGTCGCCGTTCGGGTCGAAGACCGGCACCCCGGAGAGGTGCGAGACGAAGACCCGGGGCGTTCCTGCTGCCATGTCTGCGCCTCCTCCTTCGCCGCCTGCTTACGCATCCGGTCTGTTCTGACATTTATTGCACCGTTATGACGGGATCAGGCTAGCCCGTACCGCTGCGGGCCGCCCCGGAGAGCTGTCGGCGCGACTCTCTGCCGATAGGCGTAGGCCGCACGGGTACGCTGCCGTCTGCCACCCCCCGCCATGAAGATGAGAGGCAGTGCGCCTGTGACCTCTTTTGTCCCGCCCGTCCGGGCCCGCCGCCGGACCGCCGCCCTCGCCGTCGTGCTCTGCGCGGGGCTGACCGCGGCCCTGACCGCGTGCGCGGGCGAGGATCCGGACGAGGGGACCAACGGCGTCGGCAGACTGGCCGCACCGGAGATCGAGCAGAAGGCGCGGACCGCGGCGGACTCCTCCGGCACGGTCCGGCTGGCCGGCACCCTGGTCAGCAAGGGCGGTACGTACAAACTGAACATGCGGCTCAAGGACAAGGGCGGGGCGGGCTCCGTCACGTCCGGGAAGAGCACGTTCGAGCTGCTCCGGATCGGCGACGTGCTCTACCTCAAGGCGGGCGCCGACTTCTGGAACCACGGCACGGAGGGCGCCGGCAGGGCGAGCGACGCGGACGGGGCGGCGGCGGACAAGCTGGACGCCAAGTACGTGAAGGTCCCAGAGGACGACCCCACGTACAAGCAGCTGCGCGGATTCACCGACAAGAAGGTGCTGCTCGGCGGGCTGCTCACGCTCCACGGCGAGGTCGGCAAGGGTGACCGCGACGAGGTCGGCGGGGTACGCACCATCCGGATCACCGGCGGCAAGGGCGAGGGCGGCGCGCTCGACGTGTCCCTGGAGGGCAAGCCGTATCCGCTGCGCTTCGCGCGGGGCGGCGGCGGGGGCACCATCACGCTCGCGGACTGGGGCAAGGACTTCGCGCTGAAGGCCCCGGCCGAGGGCGACACGGTCGACTACGGGCAGCAGCTGCCCAAGTCCTCGTCATAGGGCCGAGGCCGGCTACCGCTTCCTGAGCGAGCGCTTCAGCAGGTGCGGCAGCCCGGCCGGTACCGGCATCCGGGTGGTCGCGGTGGTGGGCAGCGGCGCCGCCGCCCCCGAGTCCGTCGGCAGGTCCGTGCGGGAGCCGAGGGGCGTGAGCCGCAGGATCCGGCACTCGCGCGCCCAGCGGCCGGTCATCTGCTCGGCGTCCGGTGCGTTCAGCCGCTTGCCCCTGAGTTCGGCGACCGCGGCCTCCCACGCCTCGGAGCGCGGCGCGAGCTGGGTGACGGAGGCCGTCCAGGCGACGAGCCGGCCGCCCTTGTCCTTGCTGCGGGCGGTCACCTCCGCGGTGGCGCCGTCCGTGAGACCGGCGGGGAGCGGCTGCTCGCCGGGGCCGTCCCCGACGAAGAGCGCCGCACTCTCGTGCCACACGTGCCACAGCGCCCGCGCGGGTCCGGTGCCGCGCACCCAGACCAGGCCCGACTTCTTGGTGGCCTCCTCGACGAGGGCCGGTCCGAGCAGCGTGTCAGCAGCAGTCATGCCGCAGAGCTTACGACCTGGTGCGGACCGGCTCCGTTCCCCCGCGGTCAGAGCCAGCCGTTGCGCTTGAGCATGCGGTGGATGGAGAAGCAGACCACCCCGATGAAGCCCAGCACCATGGGGTAGCCGTACGTCCAGCGCAGTTCCGGCATGTGCTTGAAGTTCATGCCGTAGACCCCGCAGATCATCGTCGGCACGGCGATGATCGCCGCCCAGGACGTGATCTTGCGCATGTCCTCGTTCTGGGCGACGGTCGCCTGCGCCAGATTGGCCTGGAGGATGGAGTTCAGCAGCTCGTCGAAGCCGATGACCTCTTCCTGCACCCGGACGAGGTGGTCCGCGACGTCCCGGAAGTACTTCTGGATGTCCGGGTCGATGAGCCGCATCGGCCGCTCGCTGAGCAGCTGCATCGGGCGCAGCAGCGGTGAGACGGCCCGCTTGAACTCCAGCACCTCGCGCTTCAGCTGGTAGATCCGGCCCGCGTCCGAACCGCGCGGGCCGCCCTTGTCCGGGGTGGAGAAGACCTCGATCTCCACCTCGTCGATGTCCTCCTGCACCGCGCCCGCCACCGCGATGTACCCGTCGACGACGTGGTCGGCGATGGAGTGCAGGACGGCCGACGGCCCTTTGGCGAGCAGTTCGGGGTCGTCCTGGAGCCGGTGGCGCAGCGCGCGCAGCGAGCCGTGGCCGCCGTGCCGCACGGTGATGACGAAGTCCCGGCCGGTGAAGCACATCACCTCACCGGTCTCCACGACCTCGCTGGTCGCGGTCAGCTCGGCGTGCTCGACGTAGTGGATGGTCTTGAAGACGGTGAACAGGGTGTCGTCGTACCGCTCCAGCTTCGGCCGCTGGTGGGCGTGCACGGCGTCCTCGACGGCCAGCGGGTGCAGCCCGAACTCCCGGGCGATACCGGCGAATTCCTCCTCGGTCGGCTCGTGGAGGCCGATCCAGGCGAAGCCGCCGTTCTCCCGTACCCGGAGCATCGCCTCGTGCGGCGTACGGCAGGTGCCGTCCACTTCCGCGAGGCGGCGTCCGTCGCGGTAGACCGCGCAGTCCACGACCGCGCTGGAGGCGGACGGGTCACGGGTGGCGTCGTACGTGCTGTGCAGGGTGTTGGTCTTGCGCAGGGACGGGCGCACCACGGCGCGCAGGTCACGGATCATCGACATGGCTGGCTCCTTCACGGAGGGCCGTCGGCGAGGGCGTGGAACAGCCCGGAATGGGGACGTGGGCTCACGTCCGCAAAGCGGGCGGCACCGCGGCGGCGCGATGACGGCGTTCGCTACAGACAGGCAAAAAAGGAGTGCTCTTCCGTCGTGCGAAAGGCCATGGGCCTTGACCGGGAAGGCGTCAGATCACAGAAGAAAGGTGTCGAGCGGAAGAGCGGTTGGTACTGCACGGTCGACTTGGATCCACCGCAGCCCCACCTCCTCCGGTCGGTCCCCCGTGGGGGACGACGTTGCGTCGGGACTTGAGAGCGACGCTTCTGCGTGCTGTCCCGACCGGCGGGCCCAGGCTATCAGTCGGCACAGGGCCAATCTCTTACTTTGCCCGTTCCATACGCGTCCTATGCTCGCCGCATGGCAGAAATTCTTGCTCTGGTCGAGGCCCGTCTGCGCACGGCCCTGGGTGAACCGGACGCACGCGCGGCAGTGACGTTCCTCGGCACGGACCGGATCGAGGTGCTCAGGTTCATCGACGGCGACATCGTGAGGTACGCCACGCTCGGGATGTCCGCGCAGCCGATGGCCGACCCGGCCGACTCCCTCGCCGACCCCGTGAAGGGGCCGCGGGCCGAGCTGGTCCTCTCGGTACGGGCCGGCCTCGCCGACACCGACCAGGTGCTGCGCAAGCTCGCCGTGCTGGCCGCGTCGCCGCAGGTGGAGGGGTTGATCGTGGCGCCGGGCGCCTCGCTGGACCTCGGCGAACCGCTGTGGCCGGGGGCGCCGTTCAGCTCGGTGCTCGTCGCCGAGTCCGGGGGGCTGGTCGAGGACCTGGAGATGGACGCGCCCATGGAGGCGGTGCGGTTCCTGCCGCTGCTGCCGATGACGCACAACGAGGCGGCCTGGAAGCGGGTCAGGGGCGCGCAGGAACTCCAGGAGCGGTGGCTGTCCCTGGGGACGGACCTGCGCGACCCGCTGCGCGCCTCGGTGGCCCTGGACTGACGCCGGTGAGACGAGCGTCTCACGGTGGGTTCGGACCCGCGCCGGCGAGAAGTGCGGAACAGCCGGAAGCCCCGCCGCGCGGCGAGGAGGGGAGCCGCGGGCGGGGCGGTATGCGGGGCGACCGGTCGCCCCCGTCGCCTCAGTCGGCGAAGACCGTGACGCCGTCCTCCGTGGCGTGCTTCGGTTCCAGCTCCTGCGCGTCGTGGGTCAGTGCCGAGCGCCGTACCCAGATGACGATCGCGCCGATGACCGCGGCGACGGCGGCGATCACGAACGGGATGTGGATGTTGCTCCACTCCTCGATCTTCGGGGCCAGGAAGGGCGCGGCGGCCGCGGCGAACCAGCGGACGAAGTTGTACCCGGCGCTGGCCACCGGGCGCGGTGCGTCGGACACCCCGAGTGCCAGCTCCGTGTAGACGGTGTTGTTCATGCCGATGAAGGCGCCGGAGACGATCGTGCAGACGATGGCCGCGGTGTGGTCGCCGTAGCCGAGGATCACCAGGTCGGCGGCGAGCAGCACCAGTGACCCACCCACCACCTTGAGCGAGCCGAAGCGCTTCTGCAGCCTCGGCGCGACGAGGACGGAGAAGACCGCGAGCAGCAGGCCCCAGGCGAAGAAGACGGCGCCGGACTTGTACGGCGACATGTTCAGCACGAACGGCGTGAACGCCAGGATCGTGAAGAACGCGTAGTTGTAGAAGAACGCCGAGGTGGCGACGGAGGCGAGCCCGCCGTGGCCGAGCGCCTTGATCGGGTCGAGCAGCGATGTCTTCCTGGCCGGCCTGGGCTGTTCCTTGAGGAACGCCGTGATGCAGACGAAGCCGATGGCCATCAGCGCGGCCGTGCCGAAGAACGGGTAGCGCCAGCTGGCGTCACCGAGCAGGGCGCCGAGCAGCGGTCCGCAGGCCATGCCGAGGCCGAGCGCCGACTCGTACAGCAGGATCGCCGCCGAGCTGCCGCCCGCCGCCGCGCCGACGATCACGGCGAGCGCGGTCGACACGAAGAGGGCGTTGCCCAGGCCCCAGCCGGCCCGGAAGCCGACGAGTTCCGCGACGGAGGACGAGGTGCCGGAGAGCGCGGCGAAGACCACGACGAGCGCCAGTCCGGCCAGCAGCGTCTTGCGCCCGCCGATGCGGCTGGAGACGAAACCGGTGACCAGCATCGCGACGGCGGTGATCAGGAAGTAGGAGGTGAAGAGCAGGGACACCTGGCTCGGCGTCGCCTGGAGTCCCTTGGCGATGGACGGCAGAATCGGGTCCACCAGGCCGATTCCCATGAACGCGACAACAGAGGCGCCCGCTGTGGCCCAGACGGCCTTCGGCTGGCGCAGGATGCTGACCGTTCCTTGATCGAACGGATCCTCTCCCTGCATGGGTCTACTCACTCTCCACTAGATCGGTGTGTTATGCACAGAATAAGTTAGAGAAGCTAATAAATGCAAGCTACATCTAAATCTCCTGGTGGGAGCCACGCTGCGGAAGGGTGATCGTCCTTGACGCGGCGACGGCCGGGGAGGACGGTTGGTCGGTATGAGGGGCGAACCCAGTTGCCCGAAGTGCGGAGGCCGGGTCAAGGCGCCCGGTTTCTTCGACGACACCTGGCAGTGCGACGCGCACGGCAGCGTGCAGCCGATGCAGCCGGTGATCCCGCCCAGCGTCGAGGCGCTCGGCGTGGTGGTGCACCGTGCCCGGGTGCCGGTGTGGATGCCCTGGCCGCTCCCGGTGGGCTGGCTCTTCACCGGTGTGGCGTGCGCGGGCGACGACCGCGGCGGCGGCCGGGCCACCGCCGTCGCCTGCTCCGGACCGGGGCCGCTCGGCGGCATCGGTGAGCTGCTGCTCGTCGCGGAGGAGCTCGGCGTCGGACTCGGTGCGCGGTATGCGGGCGTCGACGGCCCCGACCCCGGCCCGTACCTGCGGGTGGACGGGCCGCCGGACGTCAAGGTGCTCGCCGCCGGACGCCCTACCCCGCTCTGGCACGTGAAGGACGCCCCCGACGACCGGGCGGTCTTCGCGGGCGAGGCCTGCGGCCTGTGGCTCTGGGCGGTCGTCTGGCCCGAGCAGTCGGGACTCCTGATGTACGACGAACTGGTGCTGACCGATCTGCGCGACGCCGGAGGAGAGGTCGACCTCGTGCCCTGCGGCGCGCTCACGCCCCGGCTGCTGGGCGGGCCCTGAGCGGCCGCCGGATCACCTCCGGCCGGGTCCGGAATCCACCCGTCCGCCGGTTATCCTTGGGCGTCCCCCATCCGCCCGCGAGCACCGGAGTCCGCGTCGTGCGCATCGACCTGCACACCCACTCCACCGCGTCGGACGGTACGGATACCCCCGCCGAGCTGGTCCGCAACGCCGCCGCCGCGGGTCTGGACGTCGTCGCCCTCACCGACCACGACACGGTCCGCGGACACGCGGAGGCACTCGCGGCCCTGCCCGAGGGGCTCACCCTGGTCACCGGCGCGGAGCTGTCCTGCCGGCTCGACGGCGTGGGCCTGCACATGCTGGCGTACCTCTTCGACCCCGACGAACCCGAGCTGGCGCGCGAGCGCGAACTGGTGCGCGACGACCGGGTGCCGCGCGCCAGGACCATGGTGCGCAAGCTCCAGGAGCTGGGCGTGCCCGTCGAATGGGAGCAGGTCGCGCGGATCGCCGGAGACGGATCGGTCGGGCGGCCGCACATCGCCACCGCACTGGTCGAACTCGGCGTCGTCCCGACCGTCTCCGACGCCTTCACCCCGCAGTGGCTCGCCGACGGCGGCCGCGCCCACGCCGAGAAGCACGAGCTCGACCCGTTCGACGCGGTCCGGCTGGTCAAGGCCGCCGGCGGCGTCACCGTCCTCGCCCACCCCGCCGCCGTCAAACGCGGCAACGTGGTCCCCGAGCCGGCGATCGCGGAGCTGACCGCCGCGGGGCTCGACGGCATCGAGACCGACCACATGGACCACGACGAACCGACCAGGGCCGCCCTGCGCGGGCTCGCCCGCGAGCTCGGGCTGCTGACCACCGGGTCGAGCGACTACCACGGCAGCCGCAAGACCGTACGGCTCGGCGAGAACGTCACCGACCCCGAGATCTACGGCGAGATCACCCGGCGAGCCACGGGAGCCTTCCCGGTGCCGGGAGCCGGCGGACCGCTCACCCCGTAACGGCCCACGCGCCACGCCTCCACCCGGCCGCGCCGCAGCGCGACGCCGTCCGTTCCACTCCCGCGCACCGGTCTGCCGCGGCTGCCGTCAGGACCCTCCGGCACCCGCCCGGTGCGCCGCCCCCAGCCGAATTCCCGCTCTCTCCCCGCAAGGCTCACTGTGTTCGACGTCGCTGTCTTCGGATCCCTTTTTCTCACGCTTTTTGTGATTATGGATCCGCCCGGAATCACCCCGATCTTCCTGGCCCTCACCGCCGGCCGCCCCGCCAAGATGCAGCGCAGGATGGCACTGCAGGCGGTCTCCGTCGCCTTCGGCGTGATCGCCGTCTTCGGGCTGCTCGGCCAGCAGATCCTGGACTACCTGCACGTCTCCGTACCCGCGCTGATGATCGCGGGCGGACTGCTCCTGCTGCTGATCGCGCTGGATCTGCTGACCGGCAAGACCGACGAGCCGACGCAGACGAAGGACGTCAACGTGGCGCTCGTCCCCCTGGGCATGCCGCTGCTCGCCGGTCCCGGTGCGATCGTCTCGGTGATCCTCGCCGTGCAGCACGCCGACAGCGTGGGGAGCCAGGTCTCGGTCTGGACGGCGATCGTCGCCATGCACATCGTGCTCTGGCTGACCATGCGCTACTCACTGCTGATCATCCGGGTCATCAAGGACGGCGGCGTCGTGCTGGTCACCAGGCTGGCCGGGATGATGCTCTCCGCCATCGCCGTGCAGCAGATCATCAACGGTGTCACCCAGGTCATCCAGAACGCCTGACCCGCCCCGCGCACCACAGCGCCCCCGCACGGTCCATCCGTGCGGGGGCGCTTCGTCTTTATGTCCGTGATGCGTTACGAAGCCGAGGTGTCGGCCGGGCGGATATAGATGCGCTGGCCCAATGCGGCGGCCTGCTGCACGATCCGGTTGACGGAGGCGGCGTCCACGACGGTGCTGTCCACGGCGGTACCGTCGACATCGTCGAGTCGCATGATCTCGAAGCGCATATGGCTTCCCTTCGTCTGATCCTCCTGCTGGAGAACTACTGGGAGGACGGGTGACCCGTCCGCAAGGATGAGGAGCGCCAGGCTGTACGTCTCGCGCCCCACGGGGTGTACAACGGCTTGCCTCCTGCAATCATTCCCTACGCTAAGGAAATTTTTTGGATGTCTAAGTACCAGCAGGTAACCGAGCATGCGCGGACGACGACATCCGCGACGAGGCCCCTATGAGCGAGGCAGAGATCGGTGAGCGACTGGAGCGCACCAACGAACTGCTCCAGCGCGTGCTCGCCGAGGTGTCGAAGACCCCCTCGACCCACGCGATCTTCGTGGACGCGGGCTATGTGTACGCCGCCGCCGGACTGCTCGTCACCGGCACCGAGGACCGGCGCTCCTTCGACCTCGACTCCGAGGGGCTGATCGAGGCCTTCATCGACAAGGCCCGCACGATCTTCGCGGACAGCAGACTGCTGCGCGTGTACTGGTACGACGGGGCCAGGCGCCGGATCCACACCGTCGAGCAGCAGTCCATCGCGGAACTCCCCGACGTCAAGGTCAGACTCGGCAACCTCAACGCCAACAACCAGCAGAAGGGCGTCGATTCACTCATCCGCACCGACCTCGAATCCCTCGCCCGCCACCGCGCCATCAGCGACGCCGCGCTCGTCGGCGGCGACGAGGACCTGGTGTCGGCCGTCGAGGCCGCACAGGGGTACGGGGCCCGCGTCCACCTGTGGGGCATCGAGGCAGGGGAGGGCCGCAACCAGGCCGAACCGCTGCTCTGGGAGGTCGACAGCCAGCGCACCTTCGACCTCGACTTCTGCCGCCCCTATGTGACCAGACGGCCCGTCACCACCTACGAGGACGACTCACCGGCGCCCTCGCGCGACGACGTCCGCTTCGTCGGTACGCAGATCGCCGCGACCTGGCTCTCCGCCCGCGGCCGCGACTCCCTGGCCGATCTGCTCCCCGGACACCCGTATCTGCCGGGCTCCGTCGACCAGGACCTGCTGGTCGAGGCCGAACGCCTGCTCCAGCACTCGCTGCGCGGCCACGCCCATCTGCGGCGCGCGCTGCGCGACGGCTTCTGGCAGCACCTCCAGTCGCAGTACTGACCCCGCCACCGTCAACGGTTGCCGGCGCCGCCTACAGGCTGTCCCAGAAGGAGATCAGCGCGGCCGCCGTCGGCTCCGGCCGGTCCGTGTTGGGGGAGTGCTCCGCGCCCTCGATCCGGGTCCGGTGGGCGCCCAGCCGTCGAGCCATCCCGTCGAGCACCGGCACCGGCCAGGCGTCGTCGCGCTCGCCGGAGATCACATGGACCGGCAGTCCCGTGGCGGCGACCTCGGCCACCCGGTCGGGCTCGGTGGCCAGCCGGCGGCCGGTGGCGATCAGTTGGGCGGGCGTGTGGCGCATCCAGCGCCGCCGCAGGTCCTCGCCGCCGCCGGTGTCGGCCTCCGCGGGCGGGTCGGAGGCGCGCATGGCCTCCCAGACCCGGTCCATGCTCATGGTCGCGAGGGCGTCACCCAGGATCTTCAGCCGGACCTGCTGGGCCTCGACGACCTCGGCGGGCCCGGAGGACATCAGGGTCAGCGACCGGAACGGTGCCGGGTCGAGGATCGCCGCAGCGCGTGCGATCAGCCCGCCGAGCGAGTGCCCGAGCAGGTGGACCGCGCCGTCACCGAGACCGAGCGCGGCCGTCTGCGCGAGTGCGTCACGCGCCAACTCATCAATTGCGTAAGCCTCTTGGCGGTCCGGGCCGTCGGTCTCGTACTGCCCGCGCCCGTCGACGGCGACGGCACGGTAGCCGGCGTCGGCGAGCGGTTCCAGCAGCGCGATGAAGTCCTCCTTGCTGCCGGTGAAGCCGGGCAGCAGGAGAGCGGTGCCGCGCCGGGCGGTACGCGGGGAGGCGTCCAGCACGGCGAAGTCCCCGCGCGAGGTGCGCAGCGTACGGGCACGGGTGCAGGGAGGCGGGGTGAAGGTGGGTGGCCGGCTCATGGGACGAGGTTACGACTTCCTCCGCCACGCCCCTGTCCGGCGGCGCACGACCGGACCGCCGCGCCGTGAAACGCCCGACGGGCCCGAGGGATTCCCTCGGGCCCGTCGGGCACACTCGACGCCGGCCGGCCGGGGCGTGGCCCCGCCGCTGCCGGCGCCGGGCTCAGCTCTCGGTCTTGGCGGCAGCCGCTCGCGGCGCCCGCCGCCTGCGCGGCTTGGCCTCGCCCTCGGCAACCGCGGCTTCCGCCACGGCCTCCGTCTTCGGCTTCGCGGCCGCACGGGTGCGACGGCGAGGCCTGGTGTCCGTCTCGGGCTCGGCGATCGGCGCGATCTGGAAGTCGACCTCGTCCTCGGCCGGCTTGATCACCCGGGCGCGGCGGCGCGGCTTGGTCACCGTCTTCGCCTCGGGAGCGGGGTCGGACACGGGGGCGGTCTGGAAGTCGACCTCCTCCGTCACCGGCTTCACGACCCGGGCGCGGCTGCGACGCGGCTTCGCCGCGGGCACGGCCTCGGCCTCCACGTCGATCGCGACATCGGCCTTGGCCGCCTTGGCGGTCCTGGTCCTGGTCTTCACCGCGGGCTCGGTGTCGATGACGACGACCGGGGCCTGCGCCACGTCCACCGCGGCCTCGGCCGCGATGTCCGGGGCACCGACGCGGCTGCGCCGGCGACGGCGAGGCGTACGCGGCTCAGCGGGACCCTCGACGGCCTCAGGGGCCTCGACGGCCTCCGCGGCCGGTGCGGGCACCGTGGCGACGCCCTCTTCCGCGGCGGAGCCGCCCCGGGTGCGACGGCGCTGACGCGGCGTGCGCGGGGGGCGCTCCTCGCGGACGGCGGGCGCCGCGGCGGGGGCGGACTTGCGGCCGCGGCCGCCCGTCTCGCCGAGGTCCTCGATCTCCTCGGCCCGCAGACCGGCACGGGTGCGCTCGACGCGCGGCAGGACACCCTTGGTGCCGGCCGGGATGTCCAGCTGCTCGTACAGGTGCGGGGAGGTGGAGTACGTCTCGGGCGGGTCCGGGAACTTCAGGTCCAGCGCCTTGTTGATCAGCTGCCAGCGCGGGATGTCGTCCCAGTCGACCAGCGTGATCGCGATGCCCTTGGCACCCGCGCGGCCGGTCCGGCCGATCCGGTGCAGATAGGTCTTCTCGTCCTCGGGCGACTGGTAGTTGATGACGTGGGTGACACCCTCGACATCGATACCGCGGGCCGCGACGTCCGTGCAGACGAGCACGTCCACCTTGCCGTTGCGGAAGGCGCGCAGCGCCTGCTCGCGGGCACCCTGGCCGAGGTCGCCGTGGACGGCGCCGGAGGCGAAGCCGCGCTTCTCCAGCTGCTCGGCGATGTCGGCGGCGGTCCGCTTGGTGCGGCAGAAGATCATCGCGAGTCCGCGGCCGTTGGCCTGCAGGATGCGCGAGACCATCTCGGGCTTGTCCATCGAGTGGGCGCGGTAGACGTACTGCGCCGTGTTCTTGACGGTCGTGCCCTCGTCGTCGGGCGAGGTGGCGTTGATGTGGGTCGGCTGCGACATGTAGCGACGCGCCAGGCTGATGACCGCGCCCGGCATGGTCGCCGAGAACAGCATGGTCTGCCGCTTGGCCGGCAGCATCGTGATGATGCGCTCGACGTCGGGCAGGAAGCCCAGGTCGAGCATCTCGTCGGCCTCGTCGAGGACGAGGACGCGGATGTGCGAGAGGTCGAGCTTGCGCTGACCCGCGAGGTCCAGGAGCCGGCCCGGGGTGCCGACGATCACGTCGACGCCCTTCTTGAGGGCCTCCACCTGGGGCTCGTACGCCCGGCCGCCGTAGATCGCGAGAACGCGGACGTTACGGACCTTGCCGGCGGTCAGCAGGTCGTTGGTGACCTGCTGGCAGAGCTCGCGGGTGGGGACGACGATCAGTGCCTGCGGCGCGTCGGTCAGCTTCTCGGGCGCGGCCCGGCCGGCCTCGACGTCCGCGGGGACGGTGACGCGCTCCAGCAGCGGAAGGCCGAAACCGAGCGTCTTGCCGGTGCCCGTCTTGGCCTGTCCGATGACATCGGAGCCGGAGAGCGCTACGGGGAGCGTCATCTCCTGGATGGGGAAGGGGGACATGATGCCGACGGACTCAAGGGCCTCGGCCGTCTCGGGAAGAATCCCGAGGTCTCGGAACGTAGTCAGGGTATTGCCTCTTCTGTGAAACGCGGTCCGAGGCGAACGATGGGGGTCGTACCGTGCCGGGGTTGGTCATCCGGCCGTGGATGGGCCGGGTGGCGCGGGACCACTGCCGTCGCTCGAGCGCTCGTGCCGCTGAGGGGGCCCCTCATCTGCGGTCGTACGTGGTGTACGCATCGCGTGGAGGGCTGTCGGGTCGGAGCCGATCGGGCCACCGACCGGGCATCCTCATTCAATTTCGCGCCACGAGCAGTTGCAAAATGCTCAGTAAGCGCAATACCACTGTACCCCGGATTCGCGCATCTGTGTTGGGCGAATTCATCGGAACGGTATGAGGGCAGTCGGCGGCCGGACCCTTCCGCCCCTCGGCGGGCGGGCTATTCTGCGCTCCATGGAGACGCCTGACAACGCCACGGAAACCCCCGCATCCACCCGAATCGCCGACCAGGACTGGGCCACCGCGTCCACGGAACCGCAGTACCGGGCCGCTGTCGTGGACCTGCTGGGAGCACTCGCCTACGGGGAGCTGGCGGCCTTCGAGAGGCTCGCCGAGGACGCGAAACTCGCGCCGACGCTGGGTGACAAGGCGGCGCTGGCGAAGATGGCGTCCGCGGAATTCCATCACTTCGAGCGGCTGACCGACCGGCTGACGGCGATCGAGGTGGACCCCACCGGAGCGATGGAGCCGTTCGCCAAGGCGCTCGACGACTTCCACCGCCAGACCGCACCGTCGGACTGGCTGGAAGGCCTGGTCAAGGCCTATGTCGGTGACTCGATCGCCAGTGACTTCTACCGCGAGGTCGCGGCCCGGCTCGACTCGGACACCCGCTCCCTCGTGCTCGCCGTGCTCGACGACACGGGCCACGGCAACTTCGCCGTCGAGAAGGTGCGCGCCGCCATCGAGGCGGACCCGCGGCTCGGCGGCCGGCTCGCGCTGTGGGCACGCCGGCTGATGGGCGAGGCGCTCTCGCAGGCCCAGCGCGTGGTGGCCGACCGCGACGCGCTGTCGACCATGCTGGTGGGCGGGGTGGCCGACGGGTTCGATCTGGCCGAGGTCGGCCGGATGTTCTCGCGGATCACCGAGGCGCACACCAAGCGGATGGCCACCCTGGGGCTCGCCGCGTAGGACCGCCCGCGCGGGGCCGGGGGCGGCGTCAGACCGCCGCCGACCGGCTCAGCCGGCGGCTGCGCGGCCGGATGAGCAGGGACACCGTCACCGCGGAGATGAGCACCGCGCCGATCAGCGTCGCCGCCACATGGCCGCCGCCCAGCACCGAGTGCATCAGGTACAGGCCGAACAGGGCTCCCAGCGCTCCGGTGCCGAAGACGGCCCGAGGGGACGGGAGACGCGGGGACAGGGTGCGCAGTGCCGCCCAGGAGAGGGCGAGTCCGAGCACGACGGAGCTCAGGGTTTCCAAGATCACAGACGATCACCTCGCAGGTGCGGGGCGGGCTATTCGGTCGTAGGCGGTACTACCCCCGGGCCACGGAACGCAACCCTCCCGCGGACAGGCTTCGCTCAGCCGCCGCACAGGAACGGCCGCCCCGCCCGGCTCGCGCCCCGGGGCACGACGGAAAGCGGCCCGGCGGGGAATCCCCGCCGGGCCGCTTCCACGGTCACCGTGTCCGTGCGCGCCGCTACAGCGCGCCGAACCCCACCCGTCGCGTGCTGGGCTCGCCGATCTCCACGTAGGCGATCCGGTCGGCCGGCACCAGGACCTTGCGGCCCTTCTCGTCCGTGAGGCTGAGCAGCTGCGCCTTGCCGGCGAGAGCCTCGGAAACCGCGCTCTCGACCTCTTCGGCGGAGAGCCCGCTCTCCAGAACGATCTCCCGGGGCGTGTGCTGCACCCCGATCTTGACCTCCACGGCTATGTCCCTCCGACGGTCAGTCCCTGCGCGGTGAACCGCGCCGTACGCAGCACACAGTAGCCCGCTGAAGGGACCGGTCAGGGACCGGCCGGCAACGCCCGCAGCGAACACGGGCGCCGGCCGCTCCGCTCAGTGCTGATCGATGCCGTGCAGCGGGAAGCCCGCGATGCCGCGCCAGGCCAGCGAGGTGAGCAGCTGCACCGCCGTGTCGCGCGGGATGGCGGACCGGCTGGAGAGCCAGTAGCGGGCGACCACCTGGGACACCCCGCCCAGGCCGACCGCGAGCAGCATGGACTCGTCCTTGGACAGGCCCGTGTCACCGGCGATCACGTCGGAGATCGCCTCGGCGCACTGCAACGAGACCCGGTCGACCCGCTCGCGCACGGCGGGCTCGTTGGTCAGGTCCGACTCGAAGACCAGCCGGAAGGCACCGCCCTCGTCCTCGACGTACGCGAAGTAGGCGTCCATCGTCGCGGCCACGCGCAGCTTGTTGTCGGTCGTCGACGCGAGCGCCGTGCGCACCGACTGGAGCAGCGACTCGCAGTGCTGGTCGAGCAGGGCCAGATAGAGCTCCAGCTTGCCCGGGAAGTGCTGGTAGAGCACCGGCTTGCTGACCCCGGCCCGCTCCGCGATGTCGTCCATCGCGGCGGAGTGGTACCCCTGTGCGACGAAGACCTCCTGGGCGGCGCCCAGGAGCTGATTGCGCCGGGCGCGACGCGGCAGGCGAGTGCCCCGCGGGCGCGCCGCCTCGGTCTGCTCGATGGCTGTCACGCCGCCTCCCAAATTCGTGATCCGACCCAGCTGTTCCGTACTCGCTGCGCCGTACCTCCATCGTACTTTCGGGTAACCCGGGTATGCGCGGCGCGGACGCAGAATTTCACGGACCGGACGACTGCGGTAGCCACAGATTCTCTGAACCTGCGCCGGATAGCCGGACGTATCAGCGGTAATCGTCCTCGTCGTGGGTGACGACG
The DNA here is from genome assembly GCF_044744085.1 of Streptomyces sp. NPDC087428. NCBI lineage: Bacteria > Bacillati > Actinomycetota > Actinomycetes > Kitasatosporales > Streptomycetaceae > Streptomyces > Streptomyces sp. NPDC087428. The sequence continues at coordinate 317,548 of NZ_JBIUXR010000003.1, read as the reverse complement.
CGGGCCTGTTCCGCGGCGTCCGCCTCGTTCGCGCGGTTCCGGTCGAGCTCCGTCAGTGGTTCGTCGCTCTCGGGGCGCAGCTCCGCCTGCTGCTCGGCGGCGTCCGCCTCGGGTGTCTCCTGGTCGGGTTCGTCCGGCTGGACGTCCTCGAAGGTCTCCGGGTCACTGGGGTCGACCGTCATGGGCACTCCCTTCCTTTGCCCCGAGCCTAGGAGCAAGGTCCCGATGCCGCGACGCGGTGTGTGACGGCGAACACATGAATCGCGGTGTGATCGTCTCGTAACATTGCCGCATGTCTTCGACCGAGCTGCCGGGAGTCCGTGCCGCCGCCGCAGCGGTGGCCCCCACGGTGGGCGCCGTCAGGGTTGCGGAGGGCGAGAGACTCCGCTCCGTCACGCTGGCCGGACTCACGCTGTCCGTCCGTTCGCGGCCGCCGGAGCGGAAGGGCCTGGCGCCCGCCCTCTATGTGCACGGGCTCGGCGGCTCCTCGCAGAACTGGTCGGCGCTGATGCCGCTCCTCCAGGACGTGCTGGACGGCGAGGCCGTGGATCTGCCCGGCTTCGGGGACTCCCCGCCGCCGGACGACGGCAACTACTCCGTCACCGGTCACGCCCGCGCGGTGATCCGCTTCCTGGACGCGGGGGAGCGCGGGCCCGTCCACCTGTTCGGCAACTCCCTCGGCGGTGCGGTGGCGACCAGGGTCGCGGCGGTCCGCCCCGACCTGGTGCGCACGCTCACCCTGATCTCGCCCGCGCTCCCCGAGATCCGGGTGCAGTGGTCGGCCGCGCCGACCGCGCTGCTCGCCGTTCCGGGGCTCGTGTCACTGTTCAACCGGATGACCCGCGACTGGAGCGCGGAAGAACGCACCCGTGGAGTCATGGCACTCTGTTACGGCGATCCGGCACGCGTCTCGGAGACGGGCTTCCGTGCGGCCGTGGCCGAAATGGAGCGACGGCTCGAACTGCCGTACTTCTGGGACGCCATGGCGCGCTCGGCACGTGGCATCGTCGATGCGTACACGCTGGGCGGCCAGCACGGACTGTGGCGTCAGGCCGAGCGTGTGCTCGCACCGACGCAGCTCGTGTACGGCGGACGGGACCGGCTCGTCTCGTACCGGATGGCACGCAGGGCGTCCGCGGCCTTCCGCGACTCGCGGCTGCTGACGCTGCCCGACGCGGGGCACGTGGCGATGATGGAGTACCCGGAGGCGGTCGCCCAGGCGTTCCGGGAACTGCTCGACGAATACGGCGGGAGCTGATCCGGGGCGTGGGACGACACAGTCGAAAAGGCGCTGCGCCCAAGGCGCCCGAGGCCGGGACCGCCCCGGCGGACGCGGGCGTCCCGGGCGAGGGTGCCGAGCGCGAGGGCGCCGGGCCCGCGCCCGGCAACGGCCGGCGCAGAAGGCCGGGCGAGGTGCCACCGGGCACCGACGGCCACACCCCGTTCCAGGGCACGCCCCAGGTGCGCGGCGGCCACCCCGAACAGCGTGAACCCGGTGGTGGCTGGGGCACCGGGCCGATGGAGCGGCCGGGTCCGCCGCGCGGCGGACCCGGCCGCATCGGTGTCCAGGAGTCGGCGCCCGCGCGTCCGCGGGCACCGCGGAACGCGCAGGGGACCGGCACCAAGCCGCTGATACCGGGACCGCGCAAGGAGTTCGTCGAGGCCTTCGACGCCCCGGCTGCCCGGCCGTCTCGTGGCCCGGCACCGGAGCCGGCCGCTCCCACCGGTCCGGACGGCCCCGTCAGTGACCGGGGCGAGAAGCCGCCGGCCGGTGGCGACGGCGCGCCCAAGGACTCCAGGGGCGGCAGGGGCCGCACCTTCACCGGTATCGCGGCCGCCGCGGTGACCACCGTGCTCGCGGTGATCGTGGCGGGCCAGGTGGCCCACGACAGCGACCGCCGGACCGGCGGTGCCGCCCAGGCCGCGGGCGTCGGCCGGGACGGCACCGACGACACCTCCCGCTCCGACAGCAGGAAGACCCCCGCGCCCAAGGCGGCGGTCAAGCCCCTTTCGTACGAGCAGAAAATGGCCAAGGCCTATCCGCTGGCGCCGAAGCTCAAGGCTTCGGGGGAATTCGAGGTCGTACCCGGCGCGGCGAAGGCTCCGGGCAAGGGGCACACGCACCGCTACCGGATCGATGTCGAGAAGGGGCTCGGGCTCGACTCCGCCCTCTTTGCCGAGGCGGTCCAGAAAACCCTTAATGATGAACGCAGTTGGGCGCACGACGGCGAGATGACCTTCGAACGGATTTCCACCGGTGATCCGGATTTCGTGATCACGCTGGCCAGTCCGGGAACCACCGGTGTCTGGTGCGAGAAGTCGGGGCTGGACACGACGCAGGACAACGTCTCCTGCGACTCCGCCGCCACCGAGCGCGTGATGATCAACGCCTATCGCTGGGCCCAGGGGTCGTCCACCTTCGGGCCGGACAAGCTCTACTCCTACCGCCAGATGCTGATCAACCACGAGGTGGGCCACCGGCTGGGGCACAACCATGTGAGCTGCGGCACGGCCGGCAAGCTCGCCCCGGTGATGCAGCAGCAGACCAAGTCGCTGAATATCAACGGCATCAAGTGCCTCGCCAACGCCTGGGTGTATCCGACCGGTTGAGGCGGGCCCGCGTCCGCGCGAGCGGTCGCGGGACCGGCGGCCGCGGGCCGGTGTCCCGGCCCGCGGGGACGGCCTCGCGGGGCATCTGTCCGAATGGCGAGACCGTCGTCTCATATCGCGTTGACATCGGGCAGGCCGTCGGCCCATATTTCTCGGCATGTCACGCAGCCTCGTCACCTCCGATCGCGCCGCCATTGAGCTGGCGCTCATCGGTGTGACCGGGCACAGCGTCGCCGACGTCGACTGTTGCTGACGCCTGCCCGAGTGCGCGTCGGCCCCCTCCTCCGAGCCTGATGGCCCGGACGGATCCTCCACGGCTGCCGCACCGGGCGTACTCCGTCCGCAGGCGCGGCAGTTCCAGTGTTCCGGTCCCTGTACCGACCGGTCGTGTGCACCTACCCCTCGTCGCCGCCTGCACGGATTCGCTTCTGTTTCCTTCATTCAGGCAGTTCTCCGAGAGGTCACCTTCCGATGCGTCAACCGTCCGTCATATCGCGCCGCGCAGCAGCGGCCGCCGCAGTACTCGTCGTGGCCGCGGGCGCCGCGGCCTGCGGGCCCGAGGACAGCAGCAAGGGCGGCGACGGCAGCTCCGGCGCGGCGGGCGCGCCCCGGAAGGGCGGCACGCTCACCGTCCTCAACAGCGCCCCGCAGGAGGACTTCGACCCCGCCCGGCTCTACACCTCCGGCGGCGGCAACGTCCCCTCGCTCGTCTTCCGCACCCTCACCACCCGCAACCGGGAGGACGGCGCGGCCGGCTCGAAGGTCGTCCCCGACCTGGCGACCGACCTGGGCACGCCCAGCAAGAACGCCACCGTCTGGACGTACACGCTCAAGGACAACCTCAAGTACGAGGACGGCAGCGCGATCACGAGCGCCGACATCAAGTACGGCATCGAGCGCTCCTTCGCCGCCGAACTGTCCGGCGGCGCGCCCTACCTGCGCGACTGGCTGATCGGCGGGGCCGGCTACCAGGGCCCGTACAAGGACAAGAAGGGCCTCGACTCGATCGAGACGCCCGACGCGAAGACGATCGTCTTCCACCTCAACAAGCCCGAGGGCGAGTTCCCCTTCCTGGCCACCCAGACCCAGACCACTCCCGTACCGAAGGCCAAGGACACCGGCACGAAGTACGAGGAGCACCCGCTCTCCTCCGGCCCGTACAAGGTCGTCAAGAACGAGGGCGACGGCGAGCGCCTCACCCTGGAGCGCAACACCCACTGGTCGGCCGCCACCGACGAGGAGCGCAAGGCCTACCCCGACCGGATCGACGTCCGCTCCGGGCTCGACTCCGCCGTCATCAACCAGCGGCTGTCCGCCTCGCAGGGCGCCGACTCCGCCGCCGTCACCACCGACACCAACCTCGGCCCGGCCGAGCTCGCCAAGGTCAGCGGTGACAAGAAGCTCGCGGCCCGGGTCGGCACCGGCCACTTCGGCTACACCAACTACATCGCCTTCAACCCGAAGGTGAAGCCGTTCGACGACCCGAAGGTGCGCCAGGCGATCTCCTACGCCGTCGACCGCAGCTCCGTCGTCAACGCCGCGGGCGGCTCCTCGCTCGCCGAGCCCGCCACCACCTTCCTGCCCGACCAGGCCTCGTTCGGCTACACGCCGTACGACGCCTTCCCGGCCGGCAGGACGGGCAACGCGGCCAAGGCGAAGGAACTGCTGAAGGAGGCCGGTTACCCCAAGGGGCTGACCGTCACCCTGACGCACAACAACGAGAAGAACTTCGCGACCAGCCCGGAGATCGCCACCGCGCTCCAGGAGGCGCTGAAGAAGGCCGGGATCACCGTCAAGCTCCGGGGCCTGGAGTCCAACGCCTACTCGGACACCGTCTACAACGTGAAGACCGAGCCCGGCTTCTTCCTCGGCGGCTGGGGCGCCGACTGGCCCTCCGGCGGCCCCTTCTTCGCCCCGATCTTCGACGGACGCCAGATCGTCAAGGCCGGCTACAACTTCAACTCCGCCCAGCTCGACGACTCCGCCGTCAACAAGGAGATCGACGAGATCAACAAGCTGACCGACCTGAGCGCCGCCGCCAAGCGCTGGGGCGCGCTCGACAAGAAGGTCGGTGAGCAGGCACTGACCGTGCCGCTGTTCCACCCGGTCTACAAGCGCCTGTACGGCGAGTCCGTGAAGAACGTCGTGATCAGCGACTGGACCGGTGTGCTCGACATCTCCCAGGTCGCGGTCAAGTAGCGATGACCGAAGCACTGCCGGCCGAGGAGGCGGGGGCCGTCGCGGCCCCCGCCTCCGGGGCCCATCCGTTCTGGCGTCGGCTGCGCACCCGGCGCTCGGCCCTGGTGGCCGCCGTCGTCGTCGCCCTGCTGGTCCTGACCGCGCTCGCCGCACCGCTGCTCGCGGGCATCGAGGGCCAGAACCCCACCACGTACCACCCGGATCTCGTCGACTCCGCAACCGGCGGCGTGCCGCTCGGCTCCTTCGGCGGGATCGGCGCCGAGCACTGGCTCGGCGTCGAACCGCTCACCGGACGCGACCTCTTCGCCCGCGTCGTGTACGGCGCCCGGGTCTCGCTCGGCGTCGCGCTCGGCGCGACCGTGCTCCAGGTCGTCATCGGCGTCCTCACCGGCCTCGCGGCCGGTCTCGGCAACCGCTTCGTCGACCAGGTGTTCAGCCGGATCACCGATGTCATGGTCGCCCTGCCGGTCATGGTGGCCGCCCTCGGCGCCCTCGCCGTCGTCCCGGCCGGATTCCCGCGCCCGGTGCTGATCGCGCTGCTCGTCGGCCTGGTCGGCTGGACCCACATCTCGAAGATCGTGCGCGCCAAGACGCTCGCGCTGAAATCCCTCGACCACGTCGCGGCCGCCCGGCTCAGCGGCTGGGGGTCCTGGCAGATCGCCCGGCGCGAACTGCTGCCCGCGCTGGCGGCGCCCGTCATCACGTACGCCGTCCTGCTCTTCCCCGCCAACATCGTCGTCGAGGCCGCCCTGTCCTTCCTCGGCGTCGGCATCAAACCGCCCACACCGTCCTGGGGACAGATGCTCAGCGACGCCGACACCTGGTACCAGGCCGCGCCCACCTATCTGCTGATCCCGGCCGGGCTGCTCTTCGTCACCGTGCTGGCCCTCACCGTCCTCGGCGAGGGCGTGCGCACCGCGCTCGACCCGCGCGCCGCCTCCCGGCTGCGGATCGGCACCGGCGCCAAGAAGGAGGCGGGAGCATGACGTGGTTCCTGCTGCGGCGCCTCGGCGGGGCGCTCTTCGTCCTGCTCGCCCTCAGTCTCGTCGTCTACGCCGCGTTCTACGTGGCACCGGGCAACGTCGCGCAGATCGCCTGCGGCCCGCGCTGCTCGCCCGCGCAGGTCGCCCAGGTCAGCGAACAACTGCGGCTCGACGACCCGGTGTACGTGCAGTACGCGCACTTCCTCCAGAGCCTGGTCGCCGGCCGCGACTACTCCACCGGGACCGGAGTGGTGCACTGCCAGGCCCCCTGCCTCGGACTCTCGTACCAGAGCGGCCAGCAGGTCACCCAGCTGATCGTCGCCAAGCTGCCGGCCACCGCCTCGCTCGCCGTCGGCGCCTTCGTGCTGTGGATGGTGCTCGGGGTCGGCACCGGAGTGCTCTCGGTGTGGCGGCGCGGCCGCGCCACCGAGCGCGTCCTCACCGGGATCACCCTGGCCGGCATGGCCACACCGGTCTTCGTGATCGGCCTGCTGCTCATCATCATCTGCGTCACGGCGCTCCAGATCCTGCCGTTCCCGGACTACGTCCCCTTCACCGAGGACCCGGAGCAGTGGGCGTGGAACCTGCTGCTGCCCTGGGTCTCCCTGGCCCTCGTCTCCGCGGCCCCGTACGCCCGGATGACCCGGGCCTCGATGCTGGAGACGCTCGCCGAGGACCATGTGCGCACCTTCAGGGCGTACGGGGTCAGCGAGCGGGTGATCGTCGGACGGCACGCGCTGCGCGGTGCGCTCGCGCCGGTGATCGCGCTCGGCGCACTGGACATCGGCTCGATGTTCGGCGGCGCCGTGCTCACCGAGTCCCTCTTCGGGATCCCGGGCGTCGGCCGTGAACTCGTCGCAGCCGTACGGAACGTGGACCTCCCGGTCGTCGTCGGTCTGGTGCTCGTCACCGGGTTCTTCGTCGTCCTCGCCAATGCCGTCGCGGACATCCTCCAGGCGATGGCCGACCGACGGGTGGTGCTGTCATGAGTCTCGTCGAGGTCACCGATCTCTCGATCTCGTTCGGCGACGTGCACGCGGTGCGCGGACTGTCGTTCTCGCTGGAGGCGGGCGGCGCGCTCGGCGTCGTCGGCGAGTCCGGCTCCGGCAAGAGCGCCTCCGCGTACGCCCTGCTCGGACTGCACCGGGGGACCGGCGCCAAGGTCGGCGGCTCGGTCCGGGTCGCCGGTGTGGACGTCCACACCGCCGACGACACCGCGCTGCGCGGGCTGCGCGGGGCGAAGGCCGCGATGGTCTTCCAGGACCCGCTGTCCTCGCTGGACCCGTACTACGCCGTCGGGGACCAGATCGCCCAGGTGTACCGCGTCCACAACTGGGTCTCCCGGCGGGCGGCCCGGACCAGGGCCGTCGAGGTGCTGGACCGGGTCGGCATCCCGGACGCGGTACGCCGCTCCCGCTCCCGGCCGCACGAGTTCTCCGGCGGGATGCGGCAACGGGCGCTGATCGCGATGGCGCTGGCCTGCGAGCCGGAGCTGCTGATCGCGGACGAGCCGACGACCGCGCTGGACGTCACCGTCCAGGCCCAGATCCTGGACCTGCTGCACGAGCTGCGCCGCGAGACGGGCATGGGGCTGCTGCTGGTCACCCATGACGTGGGCGTGGCGGCGGAGTCCGTGGACGACGTGCTGGTGATGCGCTCCGGCCTCGCGGTGGAACGGGGGCCGGTGGCCCAGGTCCTCGGCGCCCCGCGCGAGCCCTACACCAAGGCGCTGCTCTCCGCGGTGCCGCGCATCGCCCCGGAGCCGGGGGGCCCGGCCGACGCCGCCGGGCGCGCGGTCCTCGACAAGGCGGAGGTGCTTGTCCAGGCCGACGGTGTGCGGCAGGTGTTCGGCCGGGGAAAGTCCGCTCTGACCGCCGTCGACGGGGTCTCCCTCACCGTCCGCCACGGCGAGACGCTCGGCGTCGTCGGGGAGAGCGGCAGCGGCAAGACCACCCTCGGACGGATGCTCGTCGGCCTGCTGGAGCCCACCTCCGGCAGTCTCACCCGGGTCGACCGGGTGCAGATGGTCTTCCAGGACCCGGTCTCCTCGCTCAACCCGCGCCGTTCCGTGGGCGAGTCCGTCGCGGACCCGTTGAGGGCGCGCGGGCAGCGTGACGAGGGCGCGATCAGGGCGCGCGTCCGGGACCTGCTGGAGCGCGTCGGGCTCGACCCGGAGCAGTACGACCGCTATCCCCACGAGTTCAGCGGCGGACAGCGCCAACGCGTCGGGATCGCAAGGGCGCTGGCCGCGGAACCGAGGCTGATCGTCTGCGACGAGGCGGTCTCCGCCCTCGACGTGACGACCCAGGCCCAGGTGACCGCGCTGCTGGCCGGGCTCCAGGAGGAACTGGGACTCGCGATGGTCTTCATCGCGCACGATCTCGCGGTCGTGCGCCAGGTCAGTGACCGGGTGGCCGTCATGCGCCACGGCCGGATCGTCGAGGAGGGACCGGTGGAGCAGGTGTACGGAGACCCCCGTGACCCGTACACCAAGCAGCTCCTGGCGGCCGTGCCGGCGCTCGATCCGGCGCTCGCGGCGGTCCGCCGCGCGGCCCGCGCGGAGTCGGCCGCGGCCTGACGTTGAGTAATCGACCGCCTCTATAGCGCGACGGAACGCTACGGGGGCGGGAAAGTTACGACGGTTCACCCCTTTCGGTGGTGCGACGGACAACCGTCCGTCGCGCCACCGGCGTATCCGCTTACGGTCGTCCCGCTGCGAGTCGCCGATCCAACGGTGGCCGCCCACAAGGGAGATCGGGGGTGTGCTCGTGCGGATCGGACTCCTCACCGACGGTGGTTATCCGTATGCGACCGGTGAGTCCAGACTCTGGTGCGATCGTCTGGTGCGCGGGCTCGCGCAACACGAGTTCGATCTCTTCGCGCTCAGCCGCACCGCCGAACAGGAGGCGCGCGGCTGGGTCCAGCTCCCGCTCCAGGTGAGCCGGGTACGGACGGCGCCGCTGTGGACCGCCGACGAGGACACCCTGGGCCTGCACGTCCCCAGGGGGCTGCTGTCGCGACTGCTGTCCGGTGGGGGCGCGCACTCCTACGGGCGGCGCGAACGACGGCGCTTCACCACCCACTTCACGGCCCTCGCGACCGCGGTCTGCGCCGCCGGTGCGACCGGCGCGGAGCGGGGTGACGGCTCCGAACCCGCCGGCCGGGGGCCGCGCGGCGACGGGGGCCGGGCCGCCGCCACCGAGGACACGCGGTTCACCGAGGGCCTCTACGGTCTCGCCGAACTTGCCTGCGAACACGGCGGACTTCCCGCGGCGCTCCGCTCCGAGACCGCGGTACGGATCCTGGAGGCGGCCTGCCGTGCGCCCGGCACCGGCCGCACCGTCCAGGCCGCCACCGTCCCCGACCTCCTCGCCTTCGCGGCGGAGCTCGACCGGGTGCTCCGCCCGCTCTCCCTCGACTGGTACGACGAGGAGGGCCTCGGTGCCGTGGACCTCTGCCACGCCACCTCGGGAGGCGCCGCCGCTCTGCCCGGCCTGCTGGCCAAACGCTTCTTCGGCGTGCCGCTGCTGGTCACCGAGCACTCCGTGCACCTGCGGTCGCACTACCTCGCGGCGGCCGGAACGCCGCTCAGTGCGCCGGTGCGCGCCCTGCTCGCGAACTTCCACGGCCGGCTCGCCGCGGAGGTGTACCGCCAGGCCGCGCTCATCACCCCCGGCAATACGCACGCCCGCCGCTGGCAGGAGCGCTGCGGCGCGGAACCCGCCAAGGTGCGCACGGTCCACCCCGGCATGGAGTCCGGCCGGTTCGCGGCGCTGGGCGAGAACGAGGGCGACGGCGGCCCGGACACCCTGGTGTGGGTCGGCCGGATCGAGCCCGCCAAGGACCTGGTCGCCCTGCTGCACGCCTTCGCGGAGGTGCGCGGGGCCGAGCCGGACGCCCGGCTGCGGATCATCGGCGCGGCGGCCCGGGGAACGGAGGGCGCCGGCTACCTTGCGCACTGCCGGGCGCTCGCGGCCCAGCTGTTCCCGGACGTGGCCGCCGGCCCGCACGCCGTCGGCGACAACCCCGTCTCCTTCGAGGACATCGGCGGGGCCGAGGTCCCCGACCTCGCCCAGGCGTACGCGGCCGGCGGGATCGTGGTGCTCTCCAGCGTGGTCGAGGGCTTCCCGATCAGCCTGGTCGAGGCGATGTTCTGCGGCCGGGCCACGGTCTCGACGGACGTCGGAGCGGTCGTCGAGATCATCGGCGGGACGGGGCTCGTGGTGCCCCCGCGCAATCCCCGGGCGCTCGCGGACGCCTGCCTGGCGCTCCTGCGCGACCCCGAGCGCCGTGCGCGCCTGGGCTCGGCGGCCCGCGCCCGAGCCCTCGAACTCTTCACGGTCGAACAGAACCTCGCGGCATTTCGCGGCATCTACCTGGAGCTGATCGCTCGGGCACCGGTGCGCCGGGAGCCCATGACGGTGCACGCGGACGGCGGACCGCGCCCCTTCGCCACCCCGCCGGAGGCCCACGTCCTCGGCCTGTGGCCGGAGCCCGGCGAGACCCTCGCCCCGGAACCGGCCGGGCGCACACCCAGCTGGGCCGGGCGCGGAGTCTGCGCGGGGGCGCTCGGCGGAGCGGGGGACGGCGATGCGTGACCAGGAAGCGGCCGGGCCCGGCCGCCGTACCGGCCGGTCAGGGCCGTCCGGCGCCCCCGCAGAGGAACACGGAGGAACGACGATGGGCCGCCCGACCGAGGTGCCCGGCACACCGGCGACCGGCAGCGGCTGGGACCCGCGTTCGCGGGCGCTCGTCTCCGGTTCGCCGCCCGTCGACGTCTCCGTACCGTCCTGGGGGCCGGCCGCCCCGCAGAACGCGCCGGCGGACGCCCCGACCATGGCCGGGCCGGTGGCCGTCGCCGCGGAGAACACCCCTGCGCGGACGGCACCACAGGACACCCCGGAGCGCGGAACGCACTCCTCCCGCGCCCCCGAGATCACGCCCGCCGCCGCGGCGCGCGGACTCAGCACCGGGCGGCGCGGCCCCGCCGACCCCGTGAAGTCGCTCATGCACCGGCACCGCGAACTCTGCGAGCGCGCCGTCGATCCACTGGAGATCGCCGCCGGGCTGGAGGCCCACGGCGTCACCGACCGCACCGCGGCCCGCTACCGGCACCGCGACGTGTTCTCGCTCGCAGAGGAACTCTTCGCACGGGTACCGGGTGTCGCGGGGGAGCCCGTCGGAGCGGTCTCCGCTCCGGCGCGCGACATCCAGACGCGCGCCGCATGGTCGCTCCGGGCCCTGCTGCCGGGCGCTGCCTGCCTGGCGACCCTCGTCTCGCTCCGGCTCACCGACGGGGTGCTCGGCGGCGGGGCGCGGCTCGCTCTCGCCAGCGGCGGCACGCTCCTCGCGCTCCTCGGACTCGCCCTCGCCCTGCGCACCGGCCCGCTCTCCACCGACGGCCGCCCCGCCGGCGCCGCCACCCTGTACGGCTGCTGGCTGCTCGGCTACGCCCTGTACGGCGAGGCCCTGCTCCACCAGGTCCTGAGCGGCGGCCCGGAAGGCCCCTGGGCGCTCACCCCGGCGCCGCTGCTCGGGCTCGCCGTGGCGGTCGCCCCCGCGGCCTGGTGCGCACACCTCTTCTCCCTGCACGCACACCGCAAACTCAACGGCAGCCGCGCACTGGAGGAGTTCGCGGCAGGCGTGCGCCCCCTGCTGTTCGGCGCCGTCGCGTTCTTCCTCTGCGCCGTCACCGGGCTGCTCTGCCTGGCCGGCCTCGGGACCGGGGGCGGCGTCCCGGTCGGGGCCGCCGGCCTCGGGGTACTGCTCCTGCTGGCCCGGCTCCTCACCGTCCACGGCTTCCCCGGACCGGCCGCCACCGGCCTCGCCGCCGCCTGCGCCGTCGAGGCGGCGGCCCCCGCCCTGGTCCTGTCCGGGCGGCTGCCCGGCCTCCACACCCTCGCCCGGCCCGTCGACGCCCTCGTGGCGGCGGGGGGCACCGGAGCGGTGTCCGCCGTGGCCTGCGGCGCGGCCGCGCTCGGCCTGCTGACCACCGCCACCGTCGCGCTCTCCCGAGCATCCGCCCACACCGCCGCCTGACCCACCCCACAGCCCCCGCGGAGCCGACGCCGCGGGTCTCTTCCCGCACCGTACGCAACTGCCCCAAGGAGACACCGGACATGACCCCCCAATACCTCGCACCGGCAGCCCGCCGTCGGCACCCAGGGGGCACGCGATGAGGGTGCTGCTGCTCGGAGCCAACGGATTCCTCGGCCGGTTCGTCGCCGACCGGCTGCTCGCCGACCCCGCCGTCCATCTCACGGCGCTCGGCCGCGGCGACGACGCCGACGTACGGTTCGACCTCGCCAGCGGCAGCCCGGGAGCGCTCACCCGCTTCCTGGACGCCGTCCACCCCGGAGTCGTCGTCAACTGCGCGGGCGCCACCCGCGGCGGGGCGCGCGACCTGACCCGCCACAACACCGTCGCCGTCGCCACCGTCTGCGAGGCGATGCGGCGCAGCGGCTGCACCGCCCGGCTGGTCCAGGTCGGCTGCTCCTCGGAGTACGGCCCGTCCCAGCCGGGCTCGTCCACCGCGGAGGACGCCATCCCGCGCCCCGGCGGCCCGTACGGCGTCAGCAAGCTCGCCGCCACCGAACTCGTCCTCGGCTCCGGCCTCGACGCGGTCGTGCTGCGGGTCTTCTCGCCGGTCGGCCCCGGCACCCCGGCCGGTTCGCCGCTGGGCCGGCTCGCCGAGGCGATGCGCCGTGCCATGCAGTCCGGCGACGGTGAGCTGAAGCTCAGCGGCCTCGGCGTGCAGCGCGACTTCGTCGATGTGCGCGACGTCGCGCGCGCCGTGCACGCCGCCTCGCTCTCCGCCGCCCAGGGGGTCGTCAACATCGGCACCGGCCGGGCCGTACGGCTCCGTGACGCCGCCGCCGTGCTCGCCAAGGTCGCCGGATACGCCGGCGCGCTCCACGAGCTGGACACGCCCCCCGCCCGGCTGCCCATCGGCGCCCCCCGCACCTCCACCGAATCGGTCATCGAGCACCTCTCGGCCACCCCGTCGCCCTACCCGGACGGCTGCGGCGCCTGGCAGCAGGCGGATGTCCGCACGGCCAGGGACCGGCTCGGCTGGCGTCCCCGGATCAATCTGGAGGAGTCCCTCGCCGACATCTGGATGGAGGCGGCGTGCCGTATCTGACCAGTACCGGCACGGCCCGCAGGACCAGCGGCGCGGAACAGCTCGGCTTCGGCGTCCCGGGCTGCGCGCACCCCTTGCTCGCGCCCGCCGAATGGGCCGAGCTCGCACGCCCCGGCACCCCGCTGCACTGGGCCGTCCTCAACATCGACAACGGCCCCGGCTCCCGCCCCGACCCGCACTGCCTGGAGGCCGCGGGCCGGCTCCGCAACGCCCGTGAACGGGCCGCGCACGGCGAGGGGGCGCCGGACTCCGTACGCGCCTCGGCCGGCCGGCTGCTCGGCCGGCTCGATCTGGCCTTCGGCGACCGGCCCTTCGGCGAGCTGATCTCCGAGGCCCGGTCGTACCTGGACTGGTACCGGGTCGACGGCTTCTACCTCGACCGGTGTCCGGCCGGGCGCCCCGGCCTCCCGGCGGTCCGCCGCCTCACCAGCACGCTCGCCGCGCTCCTGGCGGACAGCGACAGCGCGCGGAACGGCGGACACCTGGTGCTCGGCCACGACACCCATCCGTATCCCGGCTACGCCGAGGCCGCCGACCAGCTCGTCACCTTCCGCGGCCCGTGGACGGACTACCGCTGGTCGCAGGTGGCGGAGTGGACCGCCGCCTACCCGCCCGGCCGGTTCGCGCACTTCGTGCACGGCGTCCCGCGCAGCCATCTGGAGGAGGCGATGCGCATCGCGCGCTGGCAGGGCGCCGGGACGATCTTCTTCACGGACCGCACCGGGGAGGCGGATCCGGTGAACAGGTGCGGACAAACCGACCCATTCGCGACGCTGCCCAGGTACTGGGACGAAATCGTCTCGCGGATCGGACCTGGTATCTCGGAATGAGAGGGGGCGTGGCAGTGTTACGGCAAGAACAACCGTACGTAGCCGAAGTACGTAGAAACCGACCACCTGCATTGTTGAGGTTCCTGTGTCGCTGCCACCCCTGGTCGAGCCAGCTGCTGAGCTCACCGTCGACGAGGTCCGCAGGTACTCCCGCCACCTGATCATCCCCGATGTCGGGATGGACGGGCAGAAGCGGCTGAAGAACGCGAAGGTGCTCTGTGTGGGCGCCGGCGGTCTCGGCTCGCCGGCTCTGATGTACCTGGCCGCCGCCGGTGTCGGAACGCTCGGCATCGTGGAGTTCGACGAGGTCGACGAGTCGAACCTGCAGCGCCAGATCATCCACAGCCAGGCCGACATCGGCCGGTCCAAGGCCCAGTCCGCCAAGGACTCGGTGCTGGGCATCAACCCGCTGGTGAACGTGGTCCTTCACGAGGAACGGCTCGAAGCCGAGAACGTGATGGACATCTTCGCCCAGTACGACCTGATCGTGGACGGCACGGACAACTTCGCCACCCGCTATCTCGTCAACGATGCCGCGGTGCTGCTGAACAAGCCGTACGTCTGGGGCTCGATCTACCGGTTCGACGGCCAGGCGTCCGTCTTCTGGTCCGAGCACGGTCCCTGCTACCGCTGCCTCTACCCGGAGCCGCCGCCCCCCGGCATGGTTCCGTCGTGCGCCGAGGGCGGCGTGCTGGGCGTGCTCTGCGCGTCCATCGGCTCCATCCAGGTCAACGAGGCCATCAAGCTGCTCGCCGGCATCGGCGACCCGCTCGTCGGCCGGCTGATGATCTACGACGCCCTGGAGATGCAGTACCGCCAGGTCAAGGTCCGCAAGGACCCCGACTGCGCGGTCTGCGGCGAGAACCCGACCGTCACCGAGCTCATCGACTACGAGGCCTTCTGCGGCGTCGTGTCCGAGGAGGCCCAGGAGGCGGCGCTCGGCTCCACGATCACTCCCAAGCAGCTCAAGGAGTGGATCGACGCGGACGAGAAGATCGAGATCATCGACGTCCGTGAGCCGAACGAGTACGAGATCGTCTCGATCCCCGGTGCGAAGCTGATCCCGAAGAACGAGTTCCTGATGGGCAACGCCCTCCAGGACCTCCCGCAGGACAAGCGCATCGTCCTGCACTGCAAGACCGGTGTGCGCAGCGCCGAGGTTCTCGCGGTCCTCAAGTCGGCGGGCTTCGCCGACGCGGTGCACGTCGGCGGCGGCGTGATCGGCTGGGTCAACCAGATCGAGCCCGAGAAGCCGGTGTACTAGAACGTTTCGAAGGGGCCGGTCCGCATCATGCGAGCCGGCCCCTTCGACGTGTCCACCGTTCGTTGCTACGAGCAGGTCTTGCCGTCCGCCGGGACCTTCCCGTCCAGGAAGTACGTGTTCACCGTCGACGTCACGCAGGTGTTCCCGCCGTAGGCGCCGTGCCCCTCACCCTTGTTGGTGAGCAGGATGCCGACGCCCCCGCCCAGCTCGTCCGCCATCTTCCGCGCACCCTCGTACGGTGTCGCGGGGTCGCCCGTCGTCCCCACGACCAGGATCGGACCGGCGCCCGGAGCGCTCGCCTCCGGGGTGTCGCGCTCACCCTGCACCGGCCAGTCGGAGCACCAGCCCGCGGTGTCCCAGGCCAGGAACGCGCCGAAGACCGGGGACAGCTTCTCGAACTCGGGCAGCAGCGCCTTCGCCTCGGCCGCCGTCGGCCGGGCCTTGCTGTCGGCGCAGGAGATGGCTCGCTGGGAGTGGCTCTCGGTGTCGTAATGCCCCTTCGCGTCGCGGCCGTTGTACGAGTCGGCCAGCTGTAGCAGCATGCTGCCCCGGCCGCCCTCCGCCTCGTCCAGGGCCTGGGTCAGGAACGGCCAGTTGTCCTTGGAGTAGAGCGGCATCACGATGCCGGTGAGGGCCAGTGACTCGTTGAGCTCGCGGGACGTACCGGTCGGCAGCGGCTTCCTGTCGATCCGTGCCAGCAGCCGGGCGATGCGCCGGGTGCCCGCCTCCGGGTCCTGGCCGCGGTCCTTGAGGTAGTTGTCCAGCGCCCGCTGGAAGCCGGTCGTCTGGTTGCGGGCGTGCCCGACGGTGTCCGCCGTGGGGTCGACGACGGCGTCCAGGACGGTGCGCCCGACGTGCGACGGGAAGAGGTGCGCGTAGGTGCCGCCCAGCTCGGTGCCGTACGACATGCCGAAGTAGGTCAGTTTCCGGTCGCCGAGCACCTCACGGATCAGGTCCAGGTCCCGGGCGGCGTTGGTCGTGCCGACGAACGGCAGGACCTTGCCGGAGCGGCGCTCGCAGCCGGCGCCGAAGTCCGCGCCGTCCTTCATGAACGCCGCCTCCTCCGCCGCCGTGTCCGGAGTCATGTCGACCTTCCGGACGGCGTCCTCCTGTTCCTGGTCGGAGCGGCACCGCACCCCGGCGCTCCCGGCCACCCCGCGCGGATCGAAGCCGACCAGGTCGTAGCGGGTGTTGAGCTTCTCGTACGAACCGGCGGCGCGCGGCAGGATGGAGACCCCCGAACCGCCGGGGCCGCCGAAGTTGAACAGCATCGAGCCCAGCCGGCGGCCCGCGTCCCCGGCCCGCTTGCGGATCAGCGCGATCCCGATCGTGGCACCGTCAGGCCTGGCGTAGTCCAGCGGGACGCGGACCGTCGCACACCGCCAGTCCGAACCGGGGGAGGCCTCGCCCTCGGGGGCGTCGCAGGTGTTCCAGTCCGGCTTCTGCGAGGTGAGCGAGCCGGGCAGCGCCGGGAGCGGGTCCGGCTTGCCGCTCGCGGTGGACGAGGCCGCGGCGGACGGTGAGACGTCCGCCCGTTCGGCGGGCTTGTCGTCCGTACCGTCCTCGCAGCCCGCGAGCACCCCCGTCAGCAGCAGCGCGGCGGCGGCCAGCGCCCCGGCCCGTGCGTATGAGACCACGTGTGCGTCCCTCCCCGTTGTGCCTGCCCGGTCGGGGCAGTTCGCCCATGGTAGGTCGGGGTCCGGACAGCCCTACCCGCAGACCGTTCCGGCGGCCGGCACCTTGCCGTCCAGGAGATAGCCGCCCACCGCCTTCTGCACACAGGCGTTGCCGCTGTTGTACGCGCCGTGCCCCTCGCCCTTGTACGTCATCTCCACGCCGACGCCCTTGCCCAGTGCGTCGGCCATCGCCCGCGCGCCCTTGTACGGGGTCGCCGGGTCACCGGTGTTGCCGATGACCAGCTGGGGGGCCGAGCCCGGGGCGCTGACATCGGGGTGCTCCCAGGTGCCCTGCACCGGCCAGCCGGTGCAGGTCATCAGGCCCCAGCCCAGGTAGTCACCGAAGACCGGTGAGGCCTCGCGGAACCGGGGGAGCCTCGCCTTGGCCTGCTCCAGGGTGAACCGCTCCTTGGAGTCGGCACAGCTGATGGCCGTGTTGGCCGCGGCGGAATTGTCGTAGTGGCCGTTGTCCGAGCGGCCGTTGAGGGAGTCGGCGAGGGCCAGCAGCAGTCCGCCGTTGCCGCCGTCCGCCTCGTCCAGGCCCTGTTCCAGCAGCGGCCAGGTCTCCTTGGAGTACAGGGCGGAGGCGATGCCTGTGGTGGCCTGTGTCTGCGTCAGCTTGCGTGAACCGAGCCCGGACACGGGCTTCTTCTCCAGGCGGCCGAGGAGGTCGGACACCCCTTGCTCGACCTCCTCCGCGTTGGCACCCGGCAGCTTGCAGGCGTCGCCCCGGTCCGCGCAGTCCTTGGCGAAGTTGTCCAGCGCGAGCTGGAACCCCTTGGCCTGGCCCAGGGAGGACTGCTCGGCGTCCTCGGTGGGGTCCACCACCGCGTCCAGCACCGACCTGCCGACCTTCTCCGGGAACAGGTGCGCGTAGACACCGCCCAGTTCGGTGCCGTACGAGATGCCGAAGTAGTGCAGCCGGTCATCGCCGAGCACCTGACGCATCAGGTCCATGTCGCGGGCGGCGTTCGTCGTCCCGACGAAGGGCAGTTCCTTGCCCGAGTGCTTCTGGCAGGCCGCCGCGTACGTGTTCGTGTCGTCGGTGAACGCCTTCTCCTCCGCGGCGTCGTCCGGCGTCCCGTCGGCCTGGTACCGCGCGTCCAGCTGCTTGTCGTTCTCGCAGGTCACCCCGTCGCTGCGGCCGACCCCGCGCGGGTCGAAGCTCACCAGGTCGTAGCGGGTGCGCAGCTTGTCGTACGCGGTGCCGAAGGCGGGCAGGGTGGCGACGCCGGAGGCGCCGGGGCCGCCGAAGTTGAAGATGAGCGACCCGATCCGGTTCTTCTGGTCCATGGCCTTCGCGCGGACGAGAGCCAGCTCGATCGTGTCGCCGGCGGGCTCGGCGTGGTCGAGCGGGACCTTCATGACGGAGCACTCCCAGACGGCCCCGCCGGGCAGTGGGGTCGGTGCGGCGCCGCCGCCCTCCGCCTGGGACGGGGCGGGGCAGCGCTTCCACGTCAGCTTCTGGGTGGCGAGGGCGGACGGACCGGAACTCGTGGCGGTGTTCGCCGCGTGCGGCGAACCCTCCGACCGGTCCGGTGCGTCCTCGCCACCGCCGTTCGAACAGCCGGTGAGCGGAAGCAGCACGGTGGCGGCGAGGGCCGCGGCGCGCAGGGCAGGGGAGGTCCTCATCGCTCCATCGTGCGGCGGTGGCGGGGAGTGCGCACGGGGCACCGGTCCAAGCGGGTGGCGGCGGTCCTAGAGCTCGCCCTTGCGCGTCAGGTGGTTGAAGCAGATCCAGCCGGGAAGGACCGGCAGCCACAGCGTCATCAGGCGGAACAGCAGCACCGCCGGGGCCGCGACCTCCTTCGGCAGGCCGACCGCGATCAGACCCAGCGTCAGCGCCGTCTCGACCGCGCCCATACCGCCCGGGGTCGGCGCCGCCGAGCCCAGCGCGTTGCCGGCGAGGAAGACCACCGCGATGCTCGCGTAACTGAGGTGCGGCGTGTCCGGACCGCTGAACGCCCGGACCGAGGCGTCCAGGCACATCACGAACAGGCCGGTCAGCAGCAGCATCCCGCCGATGCCGGTGAGCAGCTTCTGCGGACGCTGGACGACGTCGAGCATGCGCGGTACGACTCCGGCGAACAGCGACCGCACCCGGGTCACCACGAACTTCCGCAGGAACGGGATCGCCGTCACCACCAGCACCAGTACGGCGACCGTCAGCAGCCCCGCGATCACGGTCCTGGACGGGGTGAGCGAGGACGGGGTCTTCTCGGTGCCGGTCAGATAGCCGAAGGCGCCCAGCAGCAGGATGTGGCAGCCGAGACCGAACAGCTGCGAGGCGCCGACACTCGCGACCGCCAGCCCCGGGCGTACGCCGGAGCGTTGCAGGAACCGCGTGTTCAGGGCGACACCGCCCACCGCGGCCGGCGCCACGATCTTCACGAACGATCCGGCGATCTGCGCCAGCACCGTCTTGCCGAACGGCACCCGCTCGGGCACGAAGCCCAGCAGGCTCATCGCGGCCGCGACGTAGCTGAGGGCCGAGAAGCCGACCGCGGCCGCCACCCAGCCCCACTCCGCCTGCTCGACCACCGCACCGAAGTCGGCCTGGGTGAACTGCGAGATCAGGAAGTACGCGGCGATGGCGCCCGCGATGAAGCTGAGCAGGGTGCGCGGCTTGATGCGCTCCAGCCGGACCGGCTCGACCGGCGCCTGCGGCCGGATCAGCAGCACCTCCCGGCGGATCTGGGAGAGCAGATCCTCCTCGCGGGCCTCGTCCAGCGCGTCGTCGAGGGCCCGCTTCTCGGCCTGCTTCTCGGTGCGCACCGACTTGCGGACGGCCTTGCGGTCCGCGTCCTCGGGGAGCTCCGCACCATGGGTACGGGCCCGCTTGGCCGCGTCCGACGCGTCGAGCACGGCCTCGCGCTCCCGCTGCGACCGCTCCCGGGCGAGTCTGCGCAGATGCGCCCGGGTGGAGCGGCTGAGCGCGATCGGCTGGAGCAGCGGCAGCGAGTCCGCGACGGTGTCCGGACCGACCACCGCGAGCGCCGCGGCCACCGCCCGCTCCGGGCCCACCCGCAGACCGGTCGTGGTGAGCAGCTGGGCGACGTCCATCCGTAGGACCAGATCGCCGGCCGCGATCTCGCCGCCCCGCAGATCCGTGACGAACACCTTGCCGGAACGGTCCACCAGCAGGGCGTCGCCGGTGAGCCTGCGGTGCGCGATCCGCCGCGACTGGAGGGCCTGGACCTGGCGCCAGGCGCCGCGCAGCAGGTCGTCGGTGATGTCGGCGTCCTCCAGGGCGTCCAGCGAGCGCCCGCCGATGTGCTCGTACACCAGCATCACGGCGTCGGGGCCCAGCTCGGAGGTGGCGATCAGCTTGGGGGCGTTGGCCCCGGCGGCGATCGCCGCGTACGCGAGCAGCGCCTCCTGCTCCAGCGCCTGGCGCAGCGACTGGATGGAACGCCGCTGGGTGATGCCGCGCAGGGTGAGCCTGCGCCACACCCGGTAGAAGAAGCCCTGGGCCTGCTGTTCCCGGTCGACGACCGTCACATCGAGCGGTGGGCCGTCCTCCAGGGAGACCAGATAGCGGCGTCCGCGGTCGTTCTGGTCGCCGGAGTCGGGGGCGTCGTCGGCCCGCATCGCGGTGACGGGGCGGAAGCCGACATGGCGCAGACCGGCCATCAGGTGCTGGCCGGTCGGCCGGACGTTCGGCGAGCCGACCGCGTACAGCGTGCCGTACGCCACCGTCCAGCCGATCAGTACCGTGAGGATGATCGAGAGCGGTGTCGTGTAGCCGCCGACCAGCATGGCGAAGGCGTCGAGCAGCAGCACCACCCACAGCACGACCCGCCAGCGCGGCCGTCTCGCCATCCCCACCGCCGTCATATAGGCGATCACGGGGGCGAGATAGCCGTGCACGGGATCGGTGAGCGCGTCACCGGGCGCCGGCTGGGTCAGGGCGTCCTGAATGGTCCCGGAGGCGGTCTTGGCGACCCACAGGTCGGCGGCGAGCGTCACCCCGTGTGCGAGCACGGCGGCCAGCACGCCGTCCGCGATGCGCAGTCCGTCCCGTTTGATCAGCCGCTCGATGGCGAAGGCGACCGGGACCAGCAGGACGGCGATGCTGGAGACCAGACCGGCGATCTTGATGAGCACATCGGGCGCCTGGCCGGTGCCCTTGTTGATGTCCGCTTCGAGACCGGTGGTGGTGCCGTGGGCGAACGCGGCGACGGAGAACAGCACGGCGATCGCCAGGACGCCGATGAGGAGCCGCAGCAGGTCGGAGGGACGGTGCACCCGGGCGGGGAGCAGGGGTTCGTCCCCCGAGACGCGTTCGGACGGTTCCTCTTCCGCGGTGGAGAGCGTCGAGCCGGTCAGGTCCCCGGAAGGGTTCTCCGGACCGGTGTCCGCGTCCGGGCGGGGTCCCTCCGGGTGCGGCTCGGCATCAGAGGCGTCGGCCGCCTTCGGTGGCTGCACGCCCTGCTCCTTCGTCGCCTCTGATTGGTCTTCGTGTTCTCGTATCACCGGTCACCGCCCGGATGATGGTGGCACGGCTCGCGGACGGAGGAGGGCATCAGGGTGCGATGCAGGGGCGCTGCGAAGCGCAAGATACGCCCCTTTCCCGCCGTGCGCACGCTCCGTGTCCGGCCGGACACGGAATGGGCCGCACTGTCGGTGCCGTAGGGCAGGATGGGCCGGATGAGCGAAAACCCGACGGGCGACGCGTTGCCGGAGTACGCGGAGCGCGTGCTCGATGTCGCCGAGCTGATCCCGCCCGGCCGCGTCATGACGTACGGCGACATCGCGGAGTGGCTGGGGGACGGCGGCCCGCGTCAGGTCGGCCGGGCCATGGCGCTGTACGGGGGAGCGGTGCCGTGGTGGCGCGTGGTGCGCGCCGACGGGGCGCTGCTGCCCGGCCACGAACTGCGTGCGCTGAACCACTACCGCGAGGAGGGCACCCCGCTGCGCGAGGCCCCGAGTCAGGCGGACGGCCACGTTCCGCGCCTGGACATGAGACGCGCACGGTGGGACGGCGGGGCGGGCGGTCCGGGAGCGGACGGCGGCGGGGGTGCTCACACCTGACAGCTTCGGCCATCCGGCGGCGCATCGGGCGGAGCCGGGCCCGTACGGCGTACAGCAAGCATGACGCGGGGACCGGGCGGGGCCCGCTGCCACCACCCCGTCCGCCGTCCGTGCCGTCCCCCGGGCGTTCGCCGTCCGGGCGGAACGTGACGATCCCCGCAGCCGTACCGCCGCGATCGGGCCCGTCGCCGGAGTAGCGTCGTCAGTTCGCGGCAGGTGCCGCGCCCTCACCATCAGCACACCCACCAGGACCGGCGACCCACGTGAGCTCCTCCTCCACCACCCGGCACAGTCCGCACCGTCAGGCACGGCGGGGGACCACGGGCGCGTACCGGCTGGTGCGTACCCTGCCGGGCTCCGTGGATCCCCCTCTCCTGGACGCGGCGCAGCGCGCGGTGGTTGACCACCCCGGCGGGCCACTGCTGGTCCTCGCCGGACCGGGCACGGGCAAGACCACCACGCTCGTCGAGTCCGTGGCGGCGCGCGTCGCGCAGGGCACCGACCCGGCCCGCGTCCTCGTCCTCACCTTCAGCCGCAAGGCCGCCGTCGAACTCCGCGACCGGATGGCCGCCCGGCTCGGCGCCGTCCGGGGCCCGCAGGCCACCACGTTCCACTCCTTCTGCTATGCCCTGGTCCGCGCCCACCAGGACGCCGACCTCTTCGCCGACCCGCTGCGGCTGCTCTCCGGGCCCGAGCAGGACGTCACGGTCCGCGACCTGCTGGCCGGCCAGCTCGATCTGGAGAAGCAGGGCCACGCCCACATCCGCTGGCCCGACGAACTGCGGGCCTGCCTGACCACGCGCGGCTTCGCCGACGAGGTACGCGCGGTGCTCGCCCGCAGCCGTGAGCTGGGACTCGGCCCTGACGCCCTCGCCGACTTCGCCCGGCGTACCGGCCGCCCCGACTGGAGCGCCGCCGCCGAGTTCCTCGCCGAGTACCTCGACGTGCTGGATGCCCAGGGGGTGCTGGACTACGCGGAGCTGGTCCACCGCGCGGTGCTGCTCGCGGAGCGCCCCGAGGTGGCGGCGCTGCTGGCCGGCCAGTACGACCTGGTGTTCGTCGACGAGTACCAGGACACCGACCCGGCGCAGGTGCGGCTGCTGCACGCGCTCGCCGGGAACCGGGGGAGCACCCCGGGCGGCGGCGGTGGCCGGAACCTGATCGCGTTCGGCGACCCGGACCAGTCGATCTACGCCTTCCGGGGCGCCGACGTGAACGGCATCCTCGACTTCCCCGAGGTGTTCCGGCGGGCGGACGGCGACCCGGCCCCGGTCGGCGTCCTCACCACCTCGCGCCGCTCCGGCGACCGGCTGCTGGAGGCCACCCGGCTGCTCACCCGGCGGATGCCGCTGACCCGGCTGCCCTCGGCGAAGGTCCGCGCCCACCGCGAGCTCGGCGCGGTCCGCGAGGGCGGCACCGTCGAGACGTACACCTACCCGACCGCCTCCACCGAGCTCGACAACATCGCGGACCTGCTGCGCCGGGCGCATCTGGAGGACGGGGTGCCGTGGCACGAGATGGCGGTGCTGGTCCGGGCCGGCGGCCGCACCATCCCCGCGGTGCGCCGGGCCCTGACCTCGGCGGGCGTTCCGCTGGAGGTCGACGGCGACGATCTGCCCCTGCGCCACGAGCCCGCGGTGGCCCCGCTCCTGACCGCCCTGCGCACGGTGGCGACGGCGGCACTGAACCGGGGCGCCGCGGGTACCGGCGCCGGCCCCGCGGATCGGGAAGAGGCTCCGGACGACGAGGCCCAGGAAGGGGCGCCGGACGACGAGGCCCAGGAAGAGGCTCCGGACGACGAAGCTCCGGAAGAGGACCCGGACGCCGTTCCCGCCGACGAGGTGCCCGCCGGGCCGCAGGCCTGGCTCGGCACCGAGACCGCGCTGACCCTCCTCGCCTCCCCCCTCGGCTCCATGGACGCCGCCGATCTGCGCCGCCTGGGCCGGGCCCTGCGCGACGAGGAACGCGCCGCCGGGAACCGGGTGCCCGCACCCTCCGGCGATCTGCTGGCCCGCGCCCTGGCCGAGCCGGAGCGGCTCGTGGCGCACGATCCGGCGTACGCCCGCGGCGCCCAGCGCCTCGGTGCCCTGTTGCGCAAGGCACGCGAACTCCTGGAGGGCGGCGGAACCGCGGAGGAGGCCCTGTGGGAGCTGTGGTCAGGCACCCCCTGGCCGGGCAGGCTGGAGCGCGCCGCGCTGCGCGGTGGCGCGGGGGGCCGCAACGCCGACCGCGACCTCGACGCGGTCTGCGCCCTGTTCGACACCGCGGCCCGCGCCGAGGAGCGCACCGGCGGCCGGGGCGCGCTCAACTTCCTGGAGGAGGTCGACGCCCAGGACATCGCCGCCGACACCCTCTCCCGGCGCTCCGTCCGGCCCGAGGCCGTACGGCTGATGACCGCGCACCGGTCCAAGGGCCTGGAGTGGCGCATGGTCGTCGTCGCCGGGGTGCAGGAAGGCCTCTGGCCCGACCTGCGCCGCCGCGGCTCGCTGCTCGAAGCGGACCGGATCGGCCGCGACGGGCTCGCCGAACCCCTCACCCCCGGCGCCCTCCTCGCCGAGGAGCGCCGGCTCTTCTACGTCGCGGCCACCCGCGCCCGCGAACGCCTCGTCGTCACCGCCGTCAAGGCACCCGCGGACGACGGTGACCAGCCGTCCCGCTTCCTCACCGAACTCGGCGTCGAACCCCGCGACGTCACCGGCCGTCCCCGCCGCCCCCTCGCCGTCGCCGCCCTCGTCGCCGAACTGCGCGCCACCACCGTCGACCCCGACGCGTCCGCCACCCTGCGCGAGGAGGCCGCCCACCGCCTCGCCCGGCTCGCCGCGCTCGCCGACGACGAGGGGCAGCCGCTCGTACCGGCGGCCCACCCCTACCGCTGGTGGGGCCTGTACGAGCCGACCCTCTCGGCCGTCCCGCTGCGCGACCGGGACCAGCCCGTCACCCTCTCCGGCAGCGCGCTCGACCAGCTCGCCAACACCTGCGCGCTCCAGTGGTTCCTCGGCCGCGAGGTGAAGGCCGACGCCCCGGCGACCGCCGCCCAGGGCTTCGGCAACGTCGTCCACGTACTGGCCGACGAGGTGGCCTCCGGCCGTACGCCCGCCGACCTGGCCGTCCTCATGGAGCGGCTCGACTCGGTCTGGGACGGGCTGGTCTTCGACGCCCCCTGGAAGTCGCAGCAGGAGAAGGAACAGGCGCGCGTCGCCCTCGAACGCTTCCTGCGCTGGCACGTCATGGACCGCACCGGCCGCACCCCGGCCGCCAGCGAGCACGACTTCGACGTGACGCTGGAGGCGGGCGAGTACGAGGTGCGCATCCGCGGTTCCATGGACCGGGTGGAGCGGGACGCCGAGGGCCGCGCCTACGTCGTCGACTTCAAGACCGGCAAGCAGTCCCCGACGAAGGAGGAGGTCGCCCGCCACCCCCAGCTCGCCGTGTACCAGCTGGCCGTCCGGGAAGGGGCGGTCGACGAGGTCTTCGACGGCCTGCGCCCCGAGTCCGGCGGCGCCGAACTCGTACAGCTGCGCCAGCCCGCCCCGAAGAAGGAGGGCGGCGACGCCGTCCCCAGGGTGCAGGCCCAGCAGCCCCCCGACACCGAGTGGGTCTCCGACCTCCTGGCGACCGCCGCGGGCCGCGTCCTGGACGAACGGTTCACCCCGACGACCGGCCAGCACTGCACCCACTGCACCTTCAGGGCCTCGTGCAGCGCCCAGCCGGAGGGCCGGCACGTCCTGGAGTGATGTGCTCCAGGTGCCGGGGTTCCCGGGCCGTCACGGTTTGCGGGCCATCACTCCGTACACACTGACGTCCGCGTCCGTCACGTCGTTGATGTCCCGGTAGCGCGTCCTGTCCAGCTCGTCCAGGCTCGCCACGAACTCCTGGTCGGGGTCGGCGGCCTCGGGCAGATCGGTGACCCGCTCGGGCCGCCAGCGGTGCACCGGGACGACGCCGGGGTCGAGCATCTCCAGACCGTTGTCGGTCACGAAACGCTCCACCTGGGCGTGCGTGCGGCGGACCATGGCGAAGCCGCGCTCCTTGAAGGCCTTCGTCACCTGGCCGACCTGCTCGGGGTTGAGATCCGAGCTGACGTTGCTCAGCACGAGACAGCTGCCCGCCGGCAACGCGTCGAGGAGCTGCCGCACGATGGGATAGGCCGCGTCGTCCTCGATGAAGTGCAGGACGGCGGCGAGGACGAGGGCGACGGGACGGTCGAAGTCCAGGGTGCGGCGAGCGGCTTCGAGGATCTTGGCGGGGTCGCGCAGGTCCGCCTCGATGTAGTCGGTGCTGCCCTGCGGGCCGCTGGTGAGCAGGGCCTGCGCGTGTACGAGGACGACCGGGTCGTTGTCGACGTAGACGACCCGCGCGTCGGGAGCGATGGCCTGCACGATCTGGTGGACGTTCTGCTGGGTCGGCAGTCCCGTGCCGACATCCAGGAACTGCCGGATGCCGTCGTGGGCGGCGAGGGTCACCGCGCGCCGCATGAAGTCCCGGTTGTGCCGCACGGTGAGATACCCGCGCGGATTGGCCGCCAGGGCCATCGCCGCGGCCTCGCGGTCGGCCGGGTAGTTGTCCTTCCCACCGAGGAAGACGTCGTAGACGCGGGCCGGGTGCGCCTTCGTGGTGTCTATTCGCTTCCTGAGCTCGGCGGTGGCGTCCGGCGCTCCGGAGCCGGAGCCGGTTGCGGGGCCGGGCGCGGTTGCGGGGGCTGGGGTGTCGGCGCTCATGTGACCGTCCTCGTCAGGCTGTTGATGCGACTGGCGTCAATCTAGACGCTTCCCTGCGGCTGGCGGGCCACCAGCCGGCAATGCGGGCGGGCGCCTGCGCCCGCCCGCTCACGGCTTCGTGGGTTGTCGGCGCGGCCGGTTAGCCTCTGTGGAGTGTCCTCGCACCTCACCGATCCCGCGCAGCTCAAGGAGCTCCTCGGGATCCCCTTCACCCCGGAGCAGACGGCGTGCATCACCGCGCCGCCCGCCCCGCAGGTGATCGTCGCCGGAGCCGGGTCGGGGAAGACCACGGTGATGGCGGCCCGCGTGGTGTGGCTCGTCGGGACCGGGCAGGTCGCCCCCGAGCAGGTCCTCGGCCTCACCTTCACCAACAAGGCGGCCGGCGAGCTGGCGGAGCGCGTCCGCAAGGCCCTGGTCGCGGCCGGGGTCACCGACCCGGACGCCATCGACCCGGACAACCCGCCGGGCGAGCCCAGCATCTCCACCTACCACGCGTTCGCCGGCCGGCTCCTGACCGAGCACGGGCTGCGGATCGGGCTCGAACCCACCACCCGCCTCCTCGCCGACGCCACCCGCTTCCAGCTCGCCGCCCGCGTACTGCGCGAGGCCCCCGGCCCGTACCCGGCCCTGACCAGGTCGTTCCCCACCCTGGTCAGCGATCTTTTGGCGCTCGACGCCGAGCTGGCCGAACACCTCGTACGCCCCGAAGAGCTCGCGGAGTACGACACCGAGCTGCTCCGCACGCTGGAGAGCGCCAAGCTCAGCAACGCCGAACTGCGCAAGATCCCCGAGACCGCGGAGGCCCGCCGCGAGTTGCTCTCCCTGACCCGGCGCTACCGCGAGGCGAAGCGGAGCCGCGACCTCCTCGACTTCGGCGACCAGATCGCGCTGTCCGCGCAGCTCGCCCTCACCCGTCCCGAGGCCGGCGCGATCCTGCGCGAGGAGTACCGGGTCGTCCTGCTCGACGAGTACCAGGACACCTCCGTCGCCCAGCGGCTTCTGCTCTCCGCCCTCTTCGGCAGTGGCCCCGACGGCATCGCGTCCGGGCACGCCGTCACCGCGGTCGGCGACCCCTGCCAGGCCATCTACGGCTGGCGCGGCGCCTCCGTGGCCAACCTCGACGACTTCCCGAGCCACTTCCCGCAGGCCGACGGCGCCCCCGCGACCCGCTACTCCCTCAGCGAGAACCGCCGCAGCGGCGGCCGTCTCCTCCACCTCGCCAACGGCCTGGCCGAACCCCTGCGCGCCATGCACGAGGGCGTCGAGGCCCTGCGCCCCGCCCCCGGCGCCGAGCGCGACGGCCTGGTCCGCTGCGCACTGCTGCGTACCCACACCGAGGAGATCGACTGGCTCGCCGACTCGATCGCCCACCTGGTGCGGACCGGCAAGGCACCCGGTGAGATCGCCGTCCTGTGCCGTACCGCGGGCGACTTCCCGGAGATCCAGGCCGCCCTGGTGGCCCGGGACATCCCGGTCGAGGTCGTCGGCCTCTCCGGGCTGCTCCACCTGCCCGAGGTCGCGGACCTCGTGGCGGTCTGCGAGGTCCTCCAGGACCCGGGGGCCAACGCGTCCCTGGTCCGGCTGCTCACCGGCCCCCGCTGGCGGATCGGCCCCCGTGACCTGGCGCTGCTCGGCCGCCGGGCCCGCCTCCTCGTCCACCGCGCGGCCCACGGGGACGACGACTTCGACCCCGACCGCCGGCTCGCCGAAGCCGTCGAGGGCATCGACCCCGCCGAGGTGATCTCGCTCGCCGACGCGCTGGACACCTTCCTCGACTCCGGCGGCGAGCAGGACGACCGCCTGCCGTTCTCCACCGAGGCCCGCATCCGCTTCGCCCGGCTCGCCACCGAACTGCGCGACCTGCGCCGCTCGCTCGCCGACCCCCTGATGGACGTACTGCACCGCGTCCTCGGCACCACCGGACTCGAAGTCGAGCTCTCCGCGTCCCCGCAGGCCCTGGCGGCGCGCCGCCGCGAGACCCTCGCCAACTTCCTCGACGTCGCGGCCCGCTTCGCCGCCGTCGACGGGGAGGCCACGCTCCTCGCCTTCCTCGGCTTCCTGCGCACCGCCGCGCAGTACGAGAAGGGCCTGGACAACGCGCTGCCCGGCGGCGAGAACACCGTCAAGGTCCTCACCGCCCACAAGTCCAAGGGCCTGGAATGGGACGTCGTCGCCGTGCCCGGCCTGGTCACCGGCCAGTTCCCCAGCGGCCAGTCCCGTGACGCCTGGACCTCCCAGTCCAAGGTCCTCCCGCACGCCCTGCGCGGCGACACGGCCACCCTGCCCGTCATCCACTCCTTCGACGCCAAGGGCCTCAAGGGCTTCAAGGAGGAGATGAAGGAGCACCAGCACACCGAGGAGCTGCGCCTCGGATACGTCACCTTCACCCGGCCCCGCACCCTGCTGCTCGGCTCCGGTCACTGGTGGGGCCCCAGCCAGAAGAAGCCGCGCGGCCCGTCCGCCTTCCTGCACGCGCTGTACGAGCACTGCGCCGCCGGGCACGGCGAGATCGAGGCGTGGGCGGACGAGCCGGCCGAGGACGAGGAGAACCCCGCCCTGGCCGAGTCGGCGGCCGACCACGCCTGGCCGCTGCCCCTGGACGACACCGCGCTGGCCCGCCGCAGGGCCGCCGCGGACACGGTGATGGCCCACCTGAAGGCGCTGGCCACGGCGGGCCCGGTACCGGACGGGCAGGACGAGCCGTTCGCCGAGGACGAGCCGCCGCCCGACGACGCACCGTTCCCCGACGACGACCCCTTCCGGGACGAGGAGCCGTTCCCGGACGAGGAGCCGTTCCCTGAGGACGGGCTCTCCCCGGCCCCAGCCCCGCACGTTCCTTCAGCCCCACATGTCCCCTCAGCCCGTGCTCCCGAGAGCGTCTCAGCCCGCGTGCCCGAGAGCGTCCCCCCGCGCCTCACCCCCGAGGAGTCCCGCACCCTCGCCTCCTGGGACCGCGACCTCGACGCCCTCGCCGGGGAGCTGCGCCGGGCCCGCGCCGGCGTGCGCGAGGTCCTCGTACCGGCCTCGCTCTCCGCCACCCAGTTGCTGCGCCTGGCCGACGACCCCGACGGCTTCGCCCAGGAGCTGGCCCGTCCGATGCCCCGCCCCCCGCAGCCGGCCGCCCGCCGGGGCACCCGCTTCCACGCCTGGGTGGAGTCCCGGTTCGAGGAGCTGCCGCTGCCCATGCTCGGCCCCGACGAGCTGCCCGGCGGTGACGAGAGCGATACCGACATCGCCGACGAACGCGATCTCGCCGAGCTGAAGGAGGCCTTCGAGCGCACCCCGTACGCCCGCCGCACCCCCTACCGCGTCGAGACGCCGTTCCAGATCACCCTGGCCGGCCGGGTGATCCGGGGCCGTATCGACGCGGTGTACCGCACCGGGGACACGTACGAGATCGTCGACTGGAAGACCAGCCGCACCAACACCGCGGACCCCCTCCAGCTCGCCGTCTACCGTCTCGCCTGGTCCGAACTGCACGGTCTGCCGCTCACCGATGTCACGGCCACCTTCCTCTTCGTGCGGAGCGGCGAGAGCGTCCGCCCGGCCCGGCTGCCGGGCCGTCCGGAGCTGGAGCGCATCCTCCTGGACGAGCCACCTCCCGTGGGCGGATAGGCTGAAGGTCATGAGCGACACCCCGGACAGCGCCGTCCGTACGTACACCGAGCAGCACCGCACAGCCTTCCTCGACGACCTCGCCGAGTGGCTGCGCATCCCCTCCGTGTCCGCTCAGCCGGAGCACGACGGGGACGTACGGCGCAGCGCCGAGTGGCTCTCCGCCAAGCTGACGGAGACCGGCTTCCCGGTCGCCGAGATCTGGGAGACGGACGGGGCGCCCGCCGTCTTCGCCGAGTGGCCGTCCGACGACCCGGACGCCCCGACGGTCCTCGTGTACGGGCACCACGACGTGCAGCCCGCCGCCCGCGAGGACGGCTGGGACACCGACCCGTTCGAGCCGGTGATCCGGGACGGCCGGATGTACGGGCGCGGCGCGGCCGACGACAAGGGGCAGGTGTTCTTCCACACCCTCGGGGTCCGGGCCCACCTGGCCACCACCGGCCGCACCAGCCCCGCCGTGCACCTCAAGCTCCTCGTCGAGGGCGAGGAGGAGTCCGGTTCCCCGCACTTCCGCGCCCTGGTCGAGCGGCGGTCCGCCCGTCTCGCCGCCGACGCCGTGATCGTCTCCGACACCGGCATGTGGGACGAGACAACCCCGACCGTCTGCACCGGAATGCGCGGTCTCGCCGAGTGCGAGATCGAGCTGCACGGTCCCGGCCAGGACATCCACTCCGGATCGTTCGGCGGCGCGGTCCCCAACCCCGCGACCGAGATCGCCCGGCTCGTCGCCGCGCTCCACGACGCGGACGGCCGGGTCGCGGTGCCCGGTTTCTACGACGGCGTGGCCGAACTCACCGCCACCGAGCGCGCCCTCTTCGCCGAGCTGCCGTTCGACGAGGCCACCTGGCTGCGTACCGCCAGGTCGCAGTCCGCGTCCGGCGAGGCGGGCTACTCCACGCTGGAACGCATCTGGGCCCGCCCGACCGCCGAGGTCAACGGCATCGGCGGCGGCTACCAGGGCGCCGGAAGCAAGACGATCATCCCGGCCTCCGCCCGGGTGAAGCTCAGCTTCCGCCTGGTCGCGGGCCAGGACCCGGACCGCGTCCAGCAGGCCGTGCAGGCCTGGGCCGAGTCCCGGATCCCGGCCGGAATCCGGCACCGCATCACCTTCCTCCCCGCCACCCGCCCCTGCCTCACCCCACTGGACCACCCCGCGCTGCAGGCCGTGGCCCGCGCCATGGGACGGGCCTTCGGCCAGAAGATCCTCTTCACCCGCGAAGGAGGCTCGGGACCCGCCGCCGATCTGCAGGACGTCCTCGGCGCCCCCGTCCTCTTCCTGGGCATCTCCGTACCGTCCGACGGCTGGCACGCCCCCAATGAGAAGGTCGAACTCGACCTGCTGCTCAAAGGCGTGGAGACCACCGCCCATCTCTGGGGCGAACTGGCGGCCGCACTCCGCTGAATCCTCTGAACACCCGATCCATCCCGGGGGAGTAGGAAGCACCTGTGAGCACCTTCGACAACGCCACCGCAGACCGGCCGATCGGTCTGACCGCGCCCAGCGGTATCGACCGCGCCGCGCACCACCGCCTCGACGAGGCCTGGCTGGCCGCCGCGTGGAGCCACCCGACGACCCGGGTCTTCGTCGTCTCCGGCGGGCAGGTGCTGATCGACGACACCGCCGACGGCACCGAACTCGTGATGACCCCCGCCTTCGAGGCGCCCGTCACCGAGACCCACCGCTACTTCCTGGGCACCGACGAGAAGGGCGTCAGCTACTTCGCCCTCCAGAAGGACTCGCTGCCGGGCCGCATGGACCAGTCGGCCCGTCCCGCCGGGCTGCGCGAGGCGGGCCTGCTCCTCGGCGCCCGCGACGCCGGTCTGATGGTGCACGCGGTGGCGCTGGAGAACTGGCAACGGCTGCACCGCTTCTGCTCGCGCTGCGGCGAACGCACGGTGATCGCGGCAGCCGGACACATCCGCCGCTGCCAGGCCTGCGGCGCGGAGCACTACCCGCGTACCGACCCCGCGGTCATCATGCTGGTCACCGACGACCAGGACCGCGCCCTGCTGGGCCGCCAGGTCCACTGGCCCGAGGGCCGCTTCTCGACCCTGGCCGGTTTCGTCGAGCCGGGCGAATCGATCGAGCAGTCCGTGGCGCGCGAGGTGTTCGAGGAAGCGGGCATCACGGTCGGCGAGGTGGAGTACATCGCCAGCCAGCCCTGGCCCTTCCCGTCCAGCCTGATGCTCGGCTTCATGGCACGGGCCACGACGTACGAGATCAACGTCGACGGCGAGGAGATCGAGGAGGCGCGCTGGTTCTCCCGCGAGGAGCTGACCGCCGCCTTCGAGTCGGGCGAGATCCTGCCCCCGTTCGGCATCTCGATCGCGGCCCGGCTGATCGAGATCTGGTACGGGAAGCCCCTCCCGAGGCCGCGCAGCGCCGGCTGACGCGGGAGTACGGACGCGCGCGGGGGACACGGTGGCGGCGGCGTCCCGGCAGCTCGGCCCGAGCTGCCTCCCGGACCCTACCCAGGGGGGCGGTCCAGCAGAGCGGCCGTGAACGTCTCGCGGTGGGCGGCCAGCCAGGCCTGTATGCGGTCCCAGCGTTTCCAACCGCCCCGCTCGGCCAGCGCTCGGAGGTAGACGGAGTCACCGTCGGCCACGCGGCGGGCGACGAAGGCCCGGCAACTCTCCGTGGTCTGTTCGATCACGGCGGGCAGTTCGGCACGCTCCCCCGGGGAGAGTCCGTAGCTGTCGGCGAGGATCCGCAGCCGTGCGGACACATCCAGGCCGGCGGGGTACAGGGCCGCCGCGGACACCGGATCGAGCATGGGCACCCAGTAGCGGGCAGCCATGGCGACGTCCCAGAGAGGACGGCCCGGAGCCGCGAGGTCGAAATCGATCAAGGCGGCGGCACGACCGTCGCGGAAGACGACGTTGTCCGGGCACACGTCGTTGTGGCACACCATCGTTCCTCCCTCGGGATCGGCGAGGTCCCGGGGCCACTCGGTGTCCGTGCCGACCGCGACGGCCACGCTCGCCCCGTGCAGGCGGCGCAGCAGGCTCCCCACCGATTCGAGTGCGGCGGCCGTCATCACCCAGCGAGGGAACGGCGGCAGAGCCACGTCGCCAGGAATGAAGGTCAGCCGCTCACGGCCGTCAGCGGTGAGGCCCACGGGAGTCGGAGCCGCGTCGAAGCCGTGCTCCTTCAGCGCGAGGAGGTGGGCGTGGAGGGCGGGAGCGTGGGGCGGTGCCGGGCGTTCCACCAGCGCACCCCGGCGGAAGACCGCCCCCGCGTTCACCATGCCTCCGGGCAGCGCCTCGCCGTCCGCCTCGCCCCCGGTCGTCATGCCGAGCACGCTACTGCCGAGTGGGCATCGTGCGGGCGGACATGCGAAGACCCCCGAACCGGCGCCGGGCCGGTCGGGGGTCGGGTGCGGCGAGTGGGCCTGACGCCCGGTGCCGGGCGGGTCAGACGCCCAGCGCCTGCTTCACCTGGGCCAGGCTCGGGTTCGTCATGACGACGTCCTCACCACCGCCGTCGGGAGCCACGAGAACCGTCGGGACCGTCTGGTTCCCGCCATTCGCCTTCTCCACGAAGGCGGCGGAGTCCGGGTCGTGCTCGATGTTGATCTCGGTGTACGCGATGCCCTCGCGGTCCATCTGGCCCTTGAGCCGACGGCAGTATCCGCACCACGTGGTGCTGTACATCGTCACAGTGCCCGGCATGTCTTCGCGCTCCTCTGTCTCATCGGTCTCGGCAATCCCGCCACATCCCGTCTCGGTCTCTTCCGTCACACCGAGAAGCCGGGACGCGCGTTGCCGCACGACAGAAGAACGTACGTGACCTGGCCACCATTCCCGGGCCCGTTCCCGATCAGTACGAAGGCCGTTCCCGATTAGTACGACGAACATGGCACCCCTGTGGACAACTTCCACGTCCGCCCCTTTCGACCTGGCAGCATGGCGGGGTGACATCAGCAACGCATTCCACCCTCTTCCCTCAGGTCCCCGACTCCGCCGACGCCGTCCTCGACGGACTCGACCCCGAGCAGCGCGAGGTCGCCCTGGCCCTGCAGGGCCCGGTGTGCGTGCTGGCCGGAGCCGGTACGGGCAAGACGCGGGCCATCACGCACCGCATCGCCTACGGGGTGCGCGCCGGGATAATCCAGCCGACGAGTGTGCTTGCCGTCACGTTCACCAACCGGGCCGCGGGCGAGATGCGGGGACGGCTGCGCCAACTCGGAGCCGGCGGGGTGCAGGCGCGGACCTTCCACTCCGCGGCCCTGCGCCAGCTCCAGTACTTCTGGCCGAAAGCAGTCGGTGGCGAGCTGCCCCGGCTGCTGGAGCGCAAGGTCCAGCTGGTGGCAGAGGCGGCGGCGCGCTGCGGTGTCCGGCTCGACCGCAACGAGCTGCGCGACGTCACGAGCGAGATCGAGTGGGCCAAGGTCACCCAGACCGTGCCCGCCGACTATCCGGCCGTGGTCGCCAAGTCCCAGCGGGACGCCCCGCGCGATCCCGCGGAGATCTCGCAGGTCTACGCGATGTACGAGCAGCTGAAGCGGGACCGCACGGTGATCGACTTCGAGGATGTGCTGCTCCTGACCGTCGGCATCCTCCAGGACCGGCACGACATCGCCGACCACGTCCGCCGTCAGTACCAGTACTTCGTCGTCGACGAGTACCAGGACGTCAGCCCGCTCCAGCAGCGGCTGCTCGATCTCTGGCTCGGCGACCGGGACAACCTCTGCGTCGTCGGTGACGCCAGCCAGACGATCTACTCCTTCACCGGAGCCACCCCCGACCACCTGCTGAACTTCCGCACCCGCCACCCCCGGGCCACCGTCGTCAAGCTCGTCCGGGACTACCGCTCCACCCCCCAGGTGG
The DNA here is from genome assembly GCF_044744085.1 of Streptomyces sp. NPDC087428. NCBI lineage: Bacteria > Bacillati > Actinomycetota > Actinomycetes > Kitasatosporales > Streptomycetaceae > Streptomyces > Streptomyces sp. NPDC087428. Next base: position 282,645 of record NZ_JBIUXR010000003.1, on the reverse strand, counting down.
TCCACCTGGCCAACGGGCTGCTCGGCCAGGCCCGCGGCAGGGCCGCCGAGCACCGGCTCGAACTGGTCTCGCAGCGCGAGCGCGGCCCCGAGCCCGCCTACACGGACTACGCGGACGAGCCAGCCGAGGCCGAGGGCACCGCTCGCCGCATCCGCGACCTGATCGCCGCGGGCGTCCCGGCGGGCCAGATCGCCGTGCTCTACCGGGTCAACTCCCAGTCCGAGGTCTACGAGCAGGCCCTGGCCGACGCGGGAGTGCCGTACCAGCTGCGGGGCGCCGAGCGCTTCTTCGAGCGCGCCGAGGTACGGGAAGCGGGCGTCGCCCTGCGCGGCGCCGCCAGGGCCGGGGGCAACGACTCCCTGCTGGACGATGCGCAGGGACTGCCCGCCGAGGTCCGCGCCGTGCTCTCCACCAAGGGCTGGCGGAGCGAGCCGCCCGCCGGGTCCGGGGCGGTGCGCGACCGCTGGGAGTCCCTGGCCGCACTGGTCAGGCTCGCCGAGGACTTCGAACAGGCCAAGCCGGGCGCGACCCTCTCCGACCTGGTCGCCGAGCTGGACGAGCGGGCCGCGGCCCAGCACGCCCCCACGGTCCAGGGCGTCACCCTCGCCTCGCTGCACTCGGCGAAGGGCCTGGAGTGGGATGCCGTGTTCCTGGTCGGACTGACCGAGGGCATGATGCCGATCACCTACGCCAAGACGGACGAGCAGATCGAGGAGGAGCGCCGGCTGCTGTACGTCGGAGTCACCCGTGCTCGCTTCCACCTCTCGCTGTCGTGGTCGCTGGCCCGCTCGCCCGGCGGCCGGGCCGGCCGCCGCCCGAGCCGCTTCCTGAACGGGCTGCGCCCCGGCTCGGCGGCGCTGGGCTCCAGGAGCGCGGCGGGCGGCAGCGGCGGCGGCATCGAGCGCCCGGTGGCCGCCCGGCGCAAGCGGCGTGGGCCCGCGCTGTGCCGGGTGTGCGGCAGGACCCTCACCGACGCCGGTGAGATGAAGCTGATGCGCTGTGACGACTGCCCGTCCGACATGGACGAGGCGTTGTACGAGCGGCTGCGCGACTGGCGCGCGGCGCGGGCTCAGGAGATCAGCCAGCCCGCCTACTGCGTGTTCACCGACAAGACGCTGATGGCCATCGCGGAGGCGGTGCCCGGCAGCGAGGGCGAACTGGCCGGTATCCCCGGGGTCGGCGCGCGGAAGCTGGGCCGTTTCGGCGCCGCGGTGCTTGGCATCTGCGCAGGTGGGGACGGGGCGGAGGAGCCTGCGGAGGCCGACGAGGAGATGTGAGAAAAACTCGTCGAAAAAATAGTTTGCGCCCGCCCCAGTCGTCACCATAGGTTCTTAACCACGGGAACAGCGACTTCTCTGAAGCCCTGATCCTGTGCTGTACTTATTCCGAATACGTAGGACCGGCTTGGTCGGTCCGCCCGAGACGCCGAGAGGAGGCGATTGAAGTGATCAGCATCATCGAGACCAACAAAATGACCGATCTCTCGGTCGTCTCCGCCTACTCGCTCGGCCTCGCCTGCTCTTCGACGTCTTCCCTGCGTGGCACCGGTATGTCCGGCATTTCTGCCGCCAGCCCGCTGTCCCTGGTGAGCCTTCCCGAGCGGGAGCGCAATGAGCGACCGACCCAGGCACCGGCAGCAGCAGTAGCGAAGGGACAGGCCCAGGCCTATGCCTTTGCGGCCGTCGGTGCGGGAGCGGAAGCCGGAGCCAAGAAGCAGACGACGCACCACCACACGATGTGGGCCTTCCGTGGGCCTGAACCCTGGAGAGATCCAGCCTGATCGACGATCAGGCCGGCGCCTTCAGGGCCGCGGAACCCCACTCGGGATCCGCGGCCCTTTTGTTTTGTCCGAACGGACGGAACAGCACGAAGGAGCCTCGGGACAAGCAACACCTGGTACCAGCCGCCCCCCGGCCAACAGGCCGGAAACGACCAGACGAGGACACCACCACCGTGCAACTCGAAGCGCACGCCCCGTCAGTACCGCCTTCCGAAACGATCCCCCCGCCCGGCCTCACGGAGGACTCCACCTTGACCCCGCTCACTGCGCTCACCGCGCTCGACGACGCCATCGAGAACCTCGGCGTACCCGTCCCCTGCCGCTCCTACGACCCCGAGGTCTTCTTCGCCGAGTCCCCGGCCGACGTCGAGTACGCCAAGTCCCTCTGCCGCACCTGCCCGCTCGTCGAGGCCTGCCTCGCCGGCGCCAAGGAGCGCCGCGAGCCGTGGGGTGTCTGGGGTGGCGAGCTGTTCATCCAGGGCGTCGTCGTTGCTCGCAAGCGGCCGCGTGGCCGTCCTCGCAAGAACCCGGTCGCGGCGTGATCGCCGACCTGGGGGTCGCGGCCCCCAAACCCATGAAGCGCATCGGAACCATCGACCGTCCCCAGACCCACGATCCCCGAAACCAGGAACCAATGACCATCCCCACGAGGGAGCCCGTCGGCTCCGCGACACCGGACGTCACCATCATCGGCGCGAACGACTCGCGTCAGAACAGGACCCGTGAGATGCAACTCATCCCAGAAGCCCTGGCTCGTGCTCATATGCACGACCGCCTGAGGGAAGCCGAAGCGGAACGTCAGGCCGTGCGCCTGATCCACGCGCGGCGTATGCAGCGCCGGGCCGAGCGCGCCTTGATGCGTGCCCGGCGAGCGCTGGCCATGGCGGTCATGCACTGAGCCGAGCAGGCTCGAAAACCAGCAGGCTCGAAAACCAGCAGTACCGATCACCAGCAGTACCGATCGCCAGTAGGACCGCTGCGGGGCAGCCGCTCTCTGACCCGCAGCAAGCAGTACTCAGCACCCACATCACCACCCCTGCCTCGGGGCCGGTCCACTCGGACCGGCCCCGAGGCCGTGCTGTGTGGTGCCGTCCCGTGCCGTCCCGCGGTGGCGGAGTTATCGTCACGAGGTGGACGAGGAGACGCAGCGCCCAGAAGCGGCGGGCACAGGGGGCGTCCTATGTGCCCTGTGCGGTACCGCAGCCGGGAGCGGCGACACACCGCCGACCTGGATCTGTTCCGTGGAGAACGGCAGCCGCCGCTACTTCTGTGACACCTGCGCGCGCAGCCACCTCAGGGCCATCGAGAGCCGTCTCGACTCCGCCTGGTGGTGACCTGACCGGCCGCTATTTGGCCTCCGCACCGGCCGCCGCGCCCTCCACGGGCCCGTCCACAGTTCCGAACTTGTCCGTCGCCTCTTCCGCGGTCTCGAACTCGGCCGGAGCTTCCTCGGGCCACTCCTCCCCGGCCCGCTCCTCCTCTTCCAGCGGCAGGAACCCCGGCAGCCAGGCTTCGAGTTCCTCACGCAGCCGGACCGTCGCGCCGAGCTGGCACAGCACCCCTATCGTGCTCAACGTCACACGGTGTATCAGCAGATAGGCGGGCGGCAGATTCAGCTGCTTGCCCAGCTGGTGGGCGGGGGAGCGCGGATCAGCTATCCGGGCGGCCTGATTGCGCATCCAGCTCCGGCTGAAGGCGAACTCCTCCACGAGTGCCGGTTCGATGATCGGCCGGAGGTAGTCGAGCACCGCGTCCGGGGCGAGGTCGATCGAGTCCTTGACGAAGCCCTCCTCGCGCAGCTTCTCGTACACCGCGTCCGCGTCGCCCTGGAGCGTCAGCCGCAACGAGTCCCCGATGGTCTGCGGCAGCCCGCCGGGCAGCCGGTCCACCGTCCCGAAGTCGAGGACGCCGAGCCGCCACTGAGCCACCCCGGTGTCCCCGGTGTTCTCGGTCTCGTCGGTGTCCGCCGGGTCCGCCGGGTCCGGGGGCAGCAGCCGGAAGTTGCCCGGGTGCGGGTCGGCGTGGAGCAGCCCGGTGCGCGCGGGGCCGGAGAACAGGAACCGGGCCAGCAGCTGTCCGGCCCGGTCCCGCTGCTCCGCGGTTCCGTCGGCGATCACCTCGGCCAGCGGCACACCGTCGATCCACTCCGTGACCAGCACCTGATCGGACTGGTGGACCACGCCCGGGACCACGACATCGGGATCGCCCGCGAACTCCTCGGCGTGCTCCCGCTGCGACTGCGCCTCCTGCTCGTAGTCCAGCTCTTCCGACACCCGGTCACGCAGCTCCGTGATCAGCGGCTTGATGTCCATGCCGGGAATCAGCGGGCCGAGCAGCCGGGCGAACCGGCTCAGCTGGGTCAGGTCGGAGAGCAGCGCGTCCCCGGCACCCGGGTACTGCACCTTCACCGCGACGTCGCGCCCGTCGTGCCACACCGCCCGGTGCACCTGCCCGATCGAGGCGGCGGCCGACGGCTTGTCCTCGAACGTCAGGAACAGCTCCCGCCAGTCCTCACCGAGTCGCTCGGCCAGCACCGCGTGGACCCGGCCCTCCGGCATCGGAGGAGCCGCCTCCTGGAGTTTGGTCAGGGCCGCGCGGTAGGGGCCGGCGACCTCCTCGGGCAGGGCGGACTCGAAGACGGACAGGGCCTGTCCGAGCTTCATCGCCCCGCCCTTCAGCTCGCCCAGGACCTTGAAGAGCTGGTCGGCGGTGCGCTGCTGTACCTCGCGGGCGACCAGCTCCGCCGACTTACCGCCGATGCGCTTGCCCAGGCCCCAGGTGGCCCGGCCCGCGAACCCCAACGGCAGCGCGGCCAGCTTGGCGGTTCGGGTGACCGCCTTCCGGGGAAGATCAGACATATGCCCCTCCAAATCCCAGACTGCCGCGCTGCGTGCGGCGGTTACCCGGCCATTGTGTCGTGCGCCGTGCCGGCCCCGGAGGTGCGCACCCCCTCAGTGTGCCCACCCGCTCCACAGGAACAGTCGAGGTGTGCCCGGATCTGCTCCGACCGCCAGTCCAACAGCGGCAGCGCGGCTTCCCACCGGGCCCCGGTGCAGGCGGGCAGCTCCCCGTCGAGGAAGGCCAGCGCGTGGGCGGCCGCCAGACCTGCCACCGCGGTCGCCAGGCCCAGGTCACAGGCCTGCACGGCGGTGCGCCGCCCGGACTGCCACTGAGCCAGCATCCGCGGCCACTGCGGGTCCCGGTCGCGCCGGTCCAGATCCAGGCACCCCGCGCACGCTGTGCCTCCCGGCAGCACCAGGGGCCCGACGAATCCGGTGGCCTCGATCACCCCGGCGTAGAGGTGCGGTGTGCCCGAGGCGATCCACGGCTCGGCGGTGCGTGGATCGGGGACGTAGGCGGAGAGGCTCTCGCGAGGGGCGACCACGATCAGGGACAGGCCCGGCTCGCCGCTCGCGGGCCCGCCCGACGGCAGTGTCGCCCGCACTGCCGGACCGGGGGCCGAGCGCCGGACCAACTGCCGCGCCGCACTGTCCCGGCGCTCTCCGGCCGCCGAGGACGGCAGCCCTCCGGGCGAGACGTCGCCCGGCTCGGCGCAGCCCCCGTCGAGCACCTCGACGTGCCCCACCCCGGATCCGGAAAGCACCGCGGCGACGGCCGCGCCCACCCGGCCGGCTCCCCGTACCTGGACGCGCATGGAGCGGCGCGCGGCCAGCCGGCGCATCCCGCCGCCGGGCTCGGGATGCACGACGGAGAGCGACGCCAGGTCCGGCCGGTGACGCTCCATGGCGTCCGCCCGGTTCCGTAACGCATCGGCCTCCGGTCCGCCGGCCCGCACGTCGTCGATGAGCCCCGCGTCCGACAACCGCATGACGAGGGTGTCCACTTGGTGTTCGGTGAGATCCAGCGCCCTGGCCTCCTCGCGCAACAGCGGCATCCCGCGTGTTCCGTCGAGGAGCTCCAGGAAACAGCCCGTCGCGATATCCATCGGGCCGACCTTCACCGCGTGTGCGGGCGTCACACCGAATTGGACGGTGCCGCGGCCGCGCCATGCGCGACGCAGTGCGGGCTTCAACATCGGATGCACGGCTTCCCCCGGTCTGTGTGGCTGCGTGAGATCCATTGCCAGAATGCAACGGGCCGCGGAAGCAGGTGCAAAGTTATCCACAGGCGGGGGGTATTAGTCGTTCAAATGGTGCGGGGCATGGGGTGGATCAGGTGTGAACCGTTCGGGAGACGGGACTTCCCCCACTGACAGCGGGTAACGTCGTGCCGTGCCCGCCGACCCGTCACCCGGTTTCGCCGGGGAGACCCCCGCGCGCAGCGCCGGGATCCACCAGCGCAGCGCGGAAGACCACCCGCCCCGCGGCTCGGCGACGAGCGCGGTCGAGGTGCGCAGGAGCTCCCGCCGCAGCAGAACGGTCTCCGCGTACCGGGAGGGGGACCGCACGATTGTGCTGATCCCCGCCCGGATGTCAGAGGCCGAGGAGCAGCGCTGGGTGAGCGTGATGCTCGACAAGCTGGCCGCCCAGGAGAGCAGACGCATTCCCGGCGACAGCGAACTCGCCGAGCGGGCGGAGCGATTGTCCGCGCAGTACTTCGAGGGCCGTGCCAGACCCGTCTCGGTGCGGTGGGTGACCAATCAGAACACCCGGTGGGGTTCCTGCACCCCGGCCGAGGGAAGCATCCGCCTGTCGCACCGGCTGCAGGGGATGCCCGAGTACGTCGTCGACTACGTGCTCGTCCACGAGCTGGCTCATCTCCTGGTGCCCGGACACGGACCGCGGTTCTGGCGGCTCCTGGACGCCTACCCCCGTACCGAGCGGGCGCGCGGCTATCTCGAAGGGGTGGTGGCGGCCGACCGGCTGCCGCACCTGCCCGCCGCACGCGGCGAGTGACGTTCGGTGACTCTGTACCGGGTCTGTACCGGCTTGGCCCGTGGCCGGACTTTGCGGTTAGCCTGACGCGACGCATTTAGCTTCCGGATGGGGGACGGTCGTTACGCATGGCCAGGGAATTCCAACGCGGCCACAAGGCCAAGATCAGCGATCTCACGCCGGGGACGGACCTGTACGTAGGTGTGCAGATCGCCGGCCCGGGACTGACCTTTGACATCAGCTGCTTCGGCCTCGATGCCAATGAGCAGCTCTCCGACGACCGGTATTTCATCTTCTTCAACCAGCCGAAATCGCCCGAGGAGTCCATTCAGCTCCTCGGCGCCCAGGCCGGTGACACCGAGTCGTTCCGCGTGACTCTGGACCGCATTCCGGCGAGCATCCACAAGCTGTCGTTCACCGCGACGCTGGACGGTGCCGGACAGATGGCGCAGGTCGGTCCCGGGTACATCCGGATCGTCGCGGGTGGCGAGGAAGTCGTCAGGTACGCCTTCACCGGCTCGGAGTTCACCACCGAACGCGCGGTGATGCTGGGTGACTTCTACCTCAAGGACGTCTGGCGGTTCGCCGCTGTCGGCCAGGGGTTCGACGGCGGCCTCGACGCGCTGCTGAAGAACTTCGGAGGCGAGGTCGCCGAGGAGGAGCCTGCCGCTCCGCAGCCGCAGTCCGCCGTCCCGTCGTTCGCCCCGCCCGGCCAGGCGTCGGCGCCCGCCCCGTCGTTCGGCGCCCCGGCCGCACCGCAGGTCCCGCAGCCCGCACCGTCCTTCGGCGGACCGCCCGCGCCCGCACCGGCGCCCACTCCGCAGCAGCAGATGCATGCCGCGCCCACCATCGTGGCGCCGCTGGCCCCGCAGAGCGGAAGTGTGCCCCCGCCGCCCGCGCCCCCGCCCGCTCCGTTCGGGCAGCCGGGGCAGCCGCCCCAGCAGCCGCAGTTCGGGCAGGTCCCGGGACAGGCCCCCGCGCCCTACGGGCAGCAGGCCCCCGCGCCGTACGGACAGCCGGCTCCGGCCCCGTACGGACAGCAGCCTCCCGGTATGCCGCCGGGTGTGCCCCAGGGCGTGCCGCAAGGGGCGCCGCAGACCGGGGCAGGTCTCCTGGCCGCGCTCCAGCCGTACAAGGAGACAGCCACCGGCCGGCGCTGGACCTCGCAGAACCAGCAGCTCATGCGGGTCGACCTCACCAACGGCGGTGGGGGAGTGCTGGCCAGGCAGGGCAGCATGGTGATGTACCAGGGCAAGGTCGACTTCGGCTACAAGGGCGCAGGTTTCGCCGGCCGGATCGTCGGCAACGCCACCGGTCAGGAAATGCAGCTGATGCGCTGTACCGGCCGTGGGCAGGTCTTCCTCGCAGAGGACGGCTCGCATCTGCACGCCGTCGAACTCCAGGGCGACGGCATCTGTGTCTCCGCCGAGAACGTCCTCGCCTTCGACGAATCGCTTCAGCACGAGGTCCGCAGGATCGAGGGCCACGGCATCCCCGGAGGCGCCCTGTTCACCATGCAGTTCCAGGGCACCGGCACCGTCGTCGTCAAGACCCACGGTGTGCCGGTCGTCCTGCCGGTCACCCCGACCACCTTCGCCGACTGCAACGCCGTCGTGGCGTGGTCGGCGGCGTCCCAGGTGATCGTCTCCAGCCAGGTCCGGCTGCGCCGCAACGCCTACCCCGGACACAGCGGGGAGACCGTGAACCTCCAGTTCCGGGGCGCACCCGGCAACTTCATCGTCGTCCAGCCCTACGAGGTCTGAGGGAGCCCGTCATGAACCAGCAACTCGCGGGCTACGCCCCGACCCCCGTCACGGCCCGGATGGAGAACCACGGCCATTCGATGCTGAAGGTCGCCATGGCCACCGGCCAGGACCTCTACGCGCGCACCGGCTCGATGGTGGCGTACGAGGGCTTCATCCAGTACGAGCCCAATCCGCCCGCCGTCCGCCAGATCGCCTCGCAGTGGATCACCGGCGAGGGCACCCCTCTGATGAAGTGCGCCGGTGACGGGCTGCTCTACCTCGCCGACTACGGCGCGGACGTCGTCGTCATCAACCTCAACAACGACTCCCTCTCGGTCAACGGCACCAACGTCCTCGCCTTCGACGGCCATCTCACCTGGGGCGTCGAACGGGTCAAGGGACTGGCCAAATTCGCCGGCCAGGGCCTGTGGAACGTCTGTATCTCCGGCACCGGCTGGGTCGCCATCACCTCGCGCGGCACGCCGATCGTCGTCGACTGCGGGAGCGGCGAGGACGAGACGTACGTCGACCCGGACGCCCTGGTGGCGTGGTCCCCGAACCTCAAGGTGAAGGGCAAGCGCAGCTTCAAGGCCTCCTCGCTCATCGGGCGGGGCAGTGGAGAGGCGTTCCAGATGGCCTTCTCCGGCCAGGGGATCGTCGTCGTCCAGCCGAGCGAGGACAGCACCGACCGCATGCGGGTCCGGAACTGACGGGGAGGGAGAACACACCATGCAGAGTCCGCTTTTCAGCTACACGGAACAGCAGTCCCAGGACCGCTACGCGGTTCAGAACCCGCAGCTCCTGCGGGTCTCGCTGACCGGGCAGGACGACGTCCTCGCCCGCAAGGGGGCCATGGTCGCGTACCAGGGGCTCATGGAGTTCGACGGCGAGTACCAGTCGCACGGACAGCGCCGGGCCCGCGCGACCACCGGTGAGGGCCTCGACCTGATGCGCTGCTCCGGGCAGGGCACCGTCTATCTCGCCAATCTGGCGCAGTACGTCCACGTGGTGGATGTCGACCGCGACGGCATGACGGTGGACAGCGCCTACGTCCTGGCGCTCGACTCGTCTCTCCACACCGAGGTCATCGCGGTGGACAGCCAGTACGGCATCTCGGGCACCGGCAAGTACCAGCTCAACATCTCCGGCAGCGGCAAGGTCGCCCTGATGACCTCCGGCCAGCCCTTGATGATGCAGGTCACGCCCGACAAGTACGTCAACGCCGACGCGGACGCCGTCGTCGCCTGGTCCAGCTCCCTGCGCGTGCAGATGCAGGCCCAGACGCACTCGTCGGGCGTCATGCGCCGACGCGGCAGCACCGGTGAGGGCTGGGAGCTCAGCTTCCTCGGGCAGGGCTTCGCCCTGGTCCAGCCGAGCGAGGTGCTGCCACCGCAGAACGCCCAGATCGGCCAGGGGATGGCTGCCCAGTTCGGCATGGGCCAGCAGGGCGTCCACGCGCAGAACCAGAACAACGCCTGGAACTGAGCCACCCGATCGGTAAGGGGCGGCCTCCTGGGAGGCCGCCCCTTACCCGTGCTGTCGTCGTTCCCGCTACCGGACGCCGTCCAGCGCCGCCCGCGTACGTTCCATCAGACGCACCACCGAGGAGTCGGCGACCCCGGCGACCTCGTCGTAGGCGAACCAGCGCAGGTCCAGCGATTCGTCACTGATCCGCTCCGTCGAACCCGACGGTGCCAGTGCCGCGTACTGGACGTCCAGATGCCAGTTGCAGGGCGCCGGGATCGGGTGGCGGTCCAGGGTGACCGGGCCGCCGGCCAGCAACGTCAGACCGGCGATGCCGGACTCCTCCGTGGCCTCGCGCAGCGCCGCACCGGCCAGCGTGGCGTCCCCGGGCTCGCAGTGACCGCCCATCTGCAGCCACATCCGCAGCTTCCGGTGCAGTGTGAGCAGCACCCGGCCGCGCTCCGGGTCCACGACCAGCGCGCTGGCCGTCAGGTGCCCGGCCCCGCACGCCTTCCACATGCCGTCGGGGTGCAGCGACAGATGGTCCAGATAAGCCAGGCGCAGCTCCTCCTGGGCGGCGCCCGCGCCGCCCCCGTAGTCCTTCAGTACGAGAACGGCGTCGTCGTGCAGGCTCACTTGTCGGTGTCGTCCTTGCTGTCGCCGCCGGTACCGCTGTCGCCGGTGTCGTCGCCGTCCGTGCCGCTGCCGGCCTTGCCGTCGGCGTCCTTCGGGGCGGGCCCGGCCTCGCCTTCGGTGCCGGTCGCGGGCTTCTGCGGCCCGTTCGCGGCCTCGCCGAGCATCTTGTCCAGCTCGGAGAAGTCCAGCTGCTCGTGGTGCACGAACCCGTCCGGGTCGTCCAGGTCGTGGGCGGTCGGCAGCATGTCGGGGTGCTCCCACAGCGCGTCGCGTCCGTCGAGACCCCGGGCGTCCGTGAGCGATGCCCACAGCCGCGAGGCGTCACGCAGCCGCCGGGGACGCAGCTGGAGACCGATCAGCGTGGCGAACGTCTGCTCGGCGGGACCGCCGGAGGCGCGGCGCCTGCGCATCGTCTCCCGCAGCGCGTCCGCCGAGGTCAGCCGGGACTTCGCGGCCTCGTGCACCACGGCGTCCACCCAGCCCTCGACCAGCGCGAGCGCCGTCTCCAGCCGGGCCAGGGCCGCCTTCTGCTCCGGAGTGTCCTCGGGCTGGAACATGCCCTGCTGAAGGGCTTCCTGCAACTGCTCGGGCTGCGACGGGTCGAACTGGCCGACCACGTCCTCCAGCTTGCTGGTGTCGACCTTGATGCCGCGCGCATAGCCCTCCACGGCACCGAACAGATGCGAGCGCAGCCACGGCACATGGGCGAAGAGCCGCTGGTGAGCGGCCTCGCGCAGCGCCAGATACAGCCGCACCTCGTCCTGCGGCACGCTCAGGTCCTTGCCGAACCGCTCGACGTTCAGCGGCAGCAGCGCGGCCTTGCCGGCCGGGCCCAGTGGCAGACCGATGTCGGTCGAGCCGACCACCTCGCCCGCCAGCACACCGACGGCCTGCCCGATCTGCTGACCGAACATCGCGCCGCCCATCGACCGCATCATGCCGATCAGCGGGCCCGCCATCGCCTGCATCTCCTCGGGCAGCACATCGCCCATGGCGAGGCCGACACGCTCGGCCACCGGGTCGACCAGCTTCTGCCAGGCGGGGAGGGACGCCTCGACCCACTCCGCACGGCTCCAGGCCACGGTGGAGACCGAACCGGACGGCAGCGACGTCACGCCGTCCAGCCAGATGTCTGCCAGCCGCAGCGCCTCGTCGACCGCGGCACGCTCGGACGGGCCGACGCTCGCGTCCTTGGTGCCGTCCGCGGTGCCCTGCGAGACGGTCTGGCGGGCGATCTGCTTGGCCATGTCCCAGTTCACGGGACCGCCCTCGTAGCTCAGCATCTGGCCGAGCTGCTGGAAGGCCGCGCCCAGGTCGTTCGGGTTCATCGACCCGAACATCGCGGCGAAGGGGTTGTCACCGCCCGCGCCGGGGCCGAAGCCGAGCGGGTTCGCCGGACCGCCCGAACCCTGCCCACCTCCGGTGGGGTCCTTCTTCTTGCCATGGTCGCCGTCGTCCGGCTCCTCCGGCGGAAGGCCGAATCCGAATGGGGTGTCACTCACGGGTTTCCTCGGCTCGTAGGGCCGCCGGATCGAACCGACGGCGACTGCCCGACATCACCATCCAGCGTAGACACCAAGTCCGCTCAGGGCCTCAGTGCTCCGTCGGCTCCCGGCCTGCGGCAGGATGGACGCCACCTGGTACGTACGCGTCATTCGGGTACGTACTGAAGACAACCGCTGGAGACGCCCGGTGAGTTCCCCAGATCCGCAGGTTCGCGCAGCGCGAAACCTGGCCGACCCGCTGTCCGAGAAGAAGACCGAGAACACGGCCGAGAACAAGCCCGACAGCAAGCCAGAGGACAAGACCGTCCGGAGCCGCTCCAGGAGCCGCGGCCCCGTCGTGGCCATCACCGGAGCCGCGACGGGTGTCGGCGAGCTGCTCGCGGCCCGGCTCGCGGCCTCGGAGGAGATCAAGCAGGTCATCGCCATCGACGAGCGCCGCGGGGAGGTCTCAGAGGCGACCTGGCACATCCTCGACGTCCGTGACCCGGCCATCGCGGAGAAGCTGCGGGGAGCGGACGTCGTGGTGCACCTGGCTCTCGATCTCGACCTGGAGACCGACGCCGCCGCCCGCACCGCCTACAACGTGCGCGGCACCCAGACGGTGCTGACCGCCGCCGCGGCCGTCGGCGTCCACCGCGTCGTGCTGTGCACCTCCGCGATGGTCTACGGCGCGCTGCCCGACAACGACATCCCGCTGGCCGAGGACGCCGAGCTGCGGGCCACCGCGGAGGCGACCGGCGTCGGCGACCTGCTGGAGATCGAACGGCTCGGCCGTCGCGCGCCCCGCGCCCACCCCGGACTCCACGTCACCGTGGTCCGGCCCACGGTGCTCGTCGGCGGTACCGACACGGCACTGACCCGTTACTTCGAGTCACCGCGCCTCCTCGTCGTCGCCGGATCGCACCCCACCTGGCAGTTCTGCCACGTCGACGACCTGGTCACGGCGCTGGAGTACGCCGCGCTGGAGAAGATCGACGGGGAGTTCGCGGTCGGCTGCGACGGCTGGCTCGAACAGGAGGAGGTCGAGGAGATCAGCGGCGTCCGCCGGATGGAGCTGCCCTCCGCCGTGGCGCTCGGCGCCGCCGCCCGGCTGCACCGCATCGGTCTCACACCGTCACCGGCGGGGGACCTGGCGTACACGATGCATCCCTGGGTGGTGAGCGTCAGCCGGCTGCACGACGCGGGCTGGCGCCCGAGCTGGACCAACGAGGAGGTGCTCGCCGCCCTCCTCGAAGAGGTCGAGGGACGGCACACCGTCGCGGGCCGCAGGCTCGGCCGCAAGGACGCCACCGCGGCCGGTGCCGCCGGCGCGACGGTGGCCCTGCTCGGTACCGCTGCCCTGGTACGACGCGCCCGCAAGGCGCGCCGCCGTATCTAGGGCCTGTACGGGGTTGTCCCGTGGCGTGACAGTCCGATACGGGCCCTGGGGCCCGCCGTCTGTAGGAGGCTCCAAGGGGGACGGCCGCCCACCAGCGGAAAGCGCTATTCCGTGATGCCGCCGCGGTGCGGCACGATGGCATGCATGGCACCCACGCACGACCACCCCGGCGAGCAGACGGCACAGGACCCGATCCGGCTGCTGGAGATCCGCGACACACCGTTGTCGGTGGACGAGATCTTCCGTGCCGTCGGGGACGACGCCGCCGGCGGCACCGCGCTCTTCGTCGGCACCGTGCGCAACCACGACGGCGGTCAGGACGTGGGAGCGCTCGGCTACTCGTGCCACCCCTCGGCACAGGACGAGATGCGCCGGGTGGCGGAGAAGGTCGTCGCCGGGTTCCCGGTCCGGGCGCTCGCCGCTGTCCACCGGGTGGGTGAACTGGAGGTGGGCGATCTCGCCGTGGTCGTGGCGGTCTCCTGCCCGCACCGCGCAGAGGCCTTCGAGGCCTGCCGCAAGCTCATCGACGACCTCAAGCACGAGGTCCCGATCTGGAAGCACCAGCGCTTTTCGGACGGGACGGAGGAGTGGGTCGGCGCCTGCTGAGCGCAAACCGGCCGGGCGGGCTTCCGCCCCGATTTGCGTAACCGCACCCCTGCCGTGAGCGTTGGCCTTGCAGATGGTTAATCTGCTGATAGGTCAGTTGCGGTTGCTCATGAGGCAGGGAGGTCGTCATGGCAGCACTCGCCTGGTTGTTGATTCCGCTTTTCGCTGCGCTCGGTGCTGCGATATGGGGAAGCTGGGCCGCCCGTAATCGCACGACCGGCGATGTCACCGAACTCGCCGGGTATGCCCGGTTCCGCGAAGCGATGGAGAAGTCGCACTCCGGTTCGGAGCCGGTCGAGCAGATATCGAACGTCTGACGCCACGCCGAACGTACGCGGTTGCCAACCCCCGCCACCGCACCGCCCGCCGAGGCTTCCCGGCGCACCCCTCGCGCCCCGCCCCGGGCCCCGTACGGACCGGCCCCGGCGGTGCACAGACAGACCCTTCCCGTACTGTCGTTCCATGCCACGCCGCACCGCGACGATGCTCGCCTCCACCCTGGTTCTGATCGCGCTGCTCTGCGCAGGTGTGCTGATCAAGGTTCCGTACTCGGAGATGTCCCCCGGGCCGACCGTGAACACGCTCGGTGAGGTCGACGGCGAGCCCGTCCTGCAGATCAAGGGGCGCAAGACGTACAAGACGTCCGGGCATCTCAACATGACGACGGTCAGGGTGACGGGCGCCGACTACAACATGAACCTCGTCGAGGCCGTCTACGGGTGGCTGGGGCACGACAGTCTCGTCGTACCGCACGACACGCTCTACCCGGACGGCAAGACCGAGCAGCAGTCGACGCAGGAGAACGCCGAGGAGTTCAGCCAGTCCCAGGAGAGCGCCAAGGTCGCGGCCCTCACCGAACTGGGCATTCCGGTGTCGTCACGGGTCGTCGTCTCCACGGTCATCAAGGACAGCCCCTCACAGGGCAAGCTGCACGCCGGTGACGTGATCAAGGCCGTCGACGGCACGGCGGTCAAGCAGCCCGAGGACGTCGCGAAGCTCGTCACCCGGCACAAGCCCGGCCAGGACGTCACCTTCACGGTCATCCCGGCCAAGACCGCGGCAGCGGCCGAGAAGGCCGGCAAGGAGCCCGAGGGCACCGAGAAGATCACCCTCACCACCGAGAAGGCCCCCAAGGAGAACCGCGCGATCGTCGGCATCCAGGCGGGGACGGACCACACCTTCCCGTTCGAGATCGACATCAAGCTCGCCGACGTGGGCGGCCCCAGCGCCGGTCTGATGTTCTCCCTCGGCATCGTCGACAAGCTCACCCCGGGACAGCTGACGGGCGGCAAGTTCGTCGCCGGCACCGGGACGATCGACGACAAGGGCAAGGTCGGCCCGATCGGCGGCATCAACATGAAGCTGGTCGGCGCGCGTAACGCGGGCGCCCGCTACTTCCTGACCCCGACCGAGAACTGCAAGTCGGCCGCCTCCGACACTCCTGACGGACTCACCCTGGTGCGGGTGAAGACGATCAGCGACGCGAAGAAGTCGCTGGACAGTATCCGCTCGGGGGACACGGCCGGCCTGCCGAGCTGCTCGACCGGCTGACCGCGTCCCCGCGGCGGCGGGGTCAGGACTCGAAGGTCGCGGCCAGTGCCTCGGCCAGCCCCGGCACCAGACCGGCCCCGGTCAGCACGTCGTTCGGCGAGTCCTTCTCCCGCAGCCGCACGGCCGACTCCCGCGCACCGTCCCGCAGGACGGCCACGGTCATCCGCACCTCCTGGCGGTCGGGGTGCTTGGCGACCCACTGGGTCAGCTGGGTGTCGTCGAGACCGTCCGGTACGGAGGCCTCGGCGGACGGCGGCAGCATCAGCCGCTCCACCGTCATCGCGCACCCGACCACCGCGTCGGGCCAGGCGATCGTCGCGAGGAACTCGTCCAGCGCGGTACCTGCGGGAAGCTCCTCCTGCTCAATAGGGGTGAGTGCGGCGGCCTTCGAGCCGTCGCCGTCGAGACCGAGCTGGGCGGCGAGGCCCGGCTCCTGGGCCCGCAGCCGGGCGGTGTCGACGAGGGCGAACAGCCGGGCGGGCTGATCCCAGCCGAGACCGGAGATGTATGTGTCGATTTCGAGCACCGCGACGGTGAGCGGGCTCGCGGCCATCGGAGGGCCTGAGGGGGAAACGTTGGGCATGGACAACATCCTGCCTCCTTCCGCCCCGGGAACGGGAACTAGGTAAAGCCTCAGTAAGTTGCATAGGTGGGCTCTACGATCGCGGGGCCCCTTCAACACGACCGCGAACTTTGAGGTGCGCACGTTGGCTTTCCAGATGCCGGACCGCGGCGGAGGCCCGACAGGGCCACGGATCAGAGTCGGCCGCCCGTCCCGGCGCGCCCGAACCCTGCTGATGACACTGGGCGTCCTGGCGATTCTCGCCATGGCGTTCGTCATGTTCGCGGGGTTCTGGACGGACTGGCTCTGGTACAGGTCGGTCGCGTATTCATCCGTCTTCACCACGACCCTGTGGACCAAGATCGGGCTGTTCCTCGTCTTCGGACTCCTGATGGCCATCGCTGTCGGAGTGAACATCTGGCTCGCGCACCGGCTCCGGCCGCCGCTGAGCGCGATGTCGCTGGAGCAGCAGAGCCTGGACCGCTACCGGATGAGTCTCGCCCCGTACAAGAAGTGGGTGCTGCTCGCGATCACCGCGCTCGTCGGTCTGATCGCCGGAGCGTCATCCTCCGGCCAGTGGCGCACCTGGCTGATGTACGTGAACGGCGTGTCGTTCGGGCAGAAGGACCCCCAGTTCCATCTGGACGTGTCCTTCTTCGCCTTCGACCTGCCCTGGTACCGCTTCCTGCTGGGCTTCGGCTTCGCGGCGACGGTGCTCTCGCTGGTAGCCGCCGCGCTGACCCACTACCTGTACGGCGGGCTGCGCATCACCAGCCCCGGCGCGCGGGCGACGGGGGCGGCCACCGGTCATCTCTCGGTGCTGCTCGGCATCTTCGTCGCGCTGAAGGCCGTGGCGTACTGGCTCGACCGCTACGGGCTCGCCGTGAAGTCCAGTGACTTCAAGGCCACGGACAACTGGACGGGCCTGCGGTACGTCGACGCCAACGCCTACCTCCCGGCGAAGACCATCCTGTTCTGCATCGCCGCGATCTGTGCCGTGCTGTTCTTCGCGACGCTCTGGCGCCGCACCTGGCAGCTGCCGGTGATCGGATTCGGGCTGATGGTCCTCTCCGCGATCCTGATCGGCGGGCTCTACCCCGCCATCGTGCAGAAGTTCCAGGTCCAGCCGAACGAGCAGGCCAAGGAAGCCCCGTTCATCCGGAAGAACATCGAGGCCACGCGCGACGCGTACGACATCGACAACGCGCAGGTCGACGACTACGCGGGCAAGAGCACCACGGACGACGAGACGAAGCTCCGCGCCAGCGCGGACGCGGCGGCCAGCTACCGGGTGATGGACCCGAACGTCGTCTCCCCGGCCTTCCAGCAGCTCCAGCAGAAGAGGAACTACTACCAGTTCCCCAAGACGCTGGATGTCGACCGCTACAAGGACGAGTCCGGCAAGGAGCAGGACACGGTCATCGGTCTGCGCGAGCTCAACCTGGACGGCATCCCCAAGCGCAACTGGATCAACGACCACTTCACCTACACCCACGGCTACGGTGCGATCGCCGCCCGGGGCACCACGACCGGCAAGAACCCGAAGGGCTCTCCCGACTTCACCGAGTCGGGACTGCCGACCACCGGTGAGCTGGGCTCGTACCAGCAAGAGATCTACTACGGCGAGAAGACCGAGCAGTACTCCATCGTCGGCGGGCCCCAGAAGGAGCTCGACTACGAGGAGGACGGCGAGAAGACCACCAGCTACAAGGGCAAGAGCGGGGTCAGTCTCTCCAGCGCGTTCAACCGCGCCGCCTACGCGGTGGCGTTCAGCGAACCGCAGATCCTGTACTCGGGAGCCATCGGTGACGGCTCGCGGATTCTGTACAACCGCACCCCCAAGGAGCGGGTCGAGGCGGTCGCTCCCTGGCTGACCATCGACGGCGACGCCTACCCGGCCGTGGTCAAGGGCCGCATCCAGTGGGTCGTCGACGCGTACACCACGACCAACGGCTACCCGTACGCCTCGCGCACGACGCTGGGTGACACCACGGCCGACTCGCTGACCACCAACCAGCGTGCGGTCGTCGCCCAGCAGAACCAGGTCAACTACATCCGCAACTCGGTGAAGGCCACCGTCGACGCGTACGACGGCAAGGTCAAGCTGTACGAGTGGGACACCGAGGACCCGATCCTCAAGACCTGGCGCAAGGCGTTCCCCGGGACCGTGCAGCCCAGGACGGACATCCCGCAGGAGCTCATGGACCACCTGCGGTATCCGCAGGACCTGTTCAAGGTGCAGCGCGAGCTGCTGACCCGCTACCACGTGGAGAACCCCGCCCAGTTCTACAGCGGCAGTGACGCGTGGCAGGTCCCGGACGACCCGACCAACAAGGAGTCCGGTGCCGTCCCGCCGTACTACCTGAGCATAAAGATGCCGGACCAGACGGCTCAGAAGTTCTCGCTGACGACGACGTTCACTCCCAAGGGGCGGCCCGACCTGGGGGCGTTCATGGCGGTGGACGCCGATGCGTCCAGCAAGGACTACGGCACGATAAGACTGCTGAGAGTCACCACCACGGTGAAGGGTCCCGGCCAGGTACAGAGTGAGCTCAACGGCAACGACGACGTCGCCGAGTTCGTGAGAAACCTCAAGGGCACCGACTCCGACATCGAGTACGGCAACCTGCTGACGGTGCCACTCGAAGGGGGCTTCCTCTACATCGAGCCGGTGTACACGCGCGGTGGCACGCAGAACTATCCGCTGCTGCGCAAGGTCGCCGCTTCGTACGGGTCGAAGATCGTCTTCGAGAACAGTCTCGGGGAGGCGCTCAACGCGGTCTTCGGGGTGGACGAATCCGATACGAGCAGACCACCGGCGGAGACCACGCCACCGGGCGACACCACGGAGCCGCCGGCCACCGGCGACGCCGCGCTCAAGAAGGCGATCGCCGATGCGCAGAAGGCCTATACGGAAGGCGAGGCAGCCCTGAAGAAGCAGGACTGGACCGCCTACGGCAAGGCTCAGACGGATCTGCAGGACGCCTTGCAGCGGGCGGCGGCCGCTCAGCCCAAGTCCGGCAGCACCGGCAAGCCGGACAAGGGCGATAAGCAGGACAGCTCCGCGAGTACCGACAGCGGTGGCTGAGTGACTCGGTAAAGCTTCACCTTCGCGCCGTGGTACGGTTTGAACACAACGGCGCGGGGTGGAGCAGCTCGGTAGCTCGCTGGGCTCATAACCCAGAGGTCGCAGGTTCAAATCCTGTCCCCGCTACTGAAAGACGAAGGCCCGGATCCTTTCGAGGATCCGGGCCTTCGCCGTGCCGCCGTGACTTTTCTGCGCAGTGAGCGTGAAGTGCGGTTCATGGGGCACGAGTTGAGCAGGGACGTGTTTGACTTGTCTCTCTGTGGGCAAGTCGACAAAACGCTGAAGTGACCTCACTGGCCGCGATATACCAGGTGTACGCGGGTTACAGGTGGTGCGACGATGGTATTTATGGGGGACAGGGCAACTCTGTTGGAGACAGGGCGGTTTGTTCAGCGTCACGCCCATCCGGCGGAAAACGTGATGGATGTGGCATTTGCCGCCGCCGCACGGTACAACGACTACATCGAGACCGCCGAGACTGCGGAGTGTGCCGCGACCGTCGAAAGTGCAGGGACCGCAGAGTCCGCGGACGGCGTGGAGAACGCCGAGGGCGCGGAGACCGCAGAGAGTGCGGACAACGCCGAGAGCGAGGCGCGTCACCGTCGTGCCGCCGACGCCGGGGACACGGCGTCCATGAGCGTCCTCGGCGCGCTGTTGCTGCGCCGGGGCGACCTCGCCGGCGCCGAGACGTACCTGCGTGCGGCGACCGCTGAGGGCGACCGTGCCGCGGCCAACAACCTCGGGGTGCTGCTGCACCAGCGCGGGTACCCGGACGAGGCCGCCGACTGGTGGCGGATCGCGGCGGTCGCCGGCTCCGCCGCGGCCGCGCACGCCCTCGGGCGCCACTACCGCGAGCGCGGCGACGAGCCCGGCGCCGAGTACTGGCTGCGCCAGTCCGCCGAGCAGGGCCACGCGCTGGGCGCGTACGCCCTCGCCGAGCTGCTGGAACACCGCAGCGACGTCGGCGCGGAGCGCTGGCTGCGTGCCGCGGCCGAGCAGGGGCACCGCGAGGCCGCGTACCGGCTGGCACGCCTGGTGGAGCGCAACGCGGCGGACGACGCGCACGACGCTTTCGGCCGCCCCGGACTCGGCCCCCGCACCGGAACGGACGGCGAGACCGGCACCGGCCGGCGCCGGGTGGCCGCCCGCAAGGACGACAGCCCGGTCGCCGGGCCCGAGGCGGGCCGGGTCGGCGAGGCCGAGCAGTGGTACCGGCAGGCCGCCGCGCGCGGCCACCGGCGTGCCGCCCTGCATCTCGGCGCCATTCTGGAACAGCGCGGCGAGCTGAAGGAGGCCGGCCGCTGGTACCTCATCTCGGCCAAGGCGGGCGATGCGCGGGCCGCGTGCGCGCTCGGCTTCCTGCTCCGCGACGCGGGCGACCGGGAGAGCGCGGCCGTGTGGTGGCTGCGCGCCGCCCAGGACGGCGACGGCAACGCCGCCAACGCCCTCGGCGCGCTGCACGCTGCCCGCGGCGAGCAGCAGACCGCCGAGCGCTGGTACCGCGCGGCCATGGACGCCGGTGACGTCAACGGCGCGTACAACCTGGGGCTGCTCTGCGCGGCCCAGGACCGTACGGCCCAGGCCGAGCAGTGGTACCGGCGCGCCGCGTACGCCGGCCACCGGGAGGCCGCCAACGCACTGGCCGTGCTCCTGCTCCAGGCGGGCGACGCGACCGGTGCCGAGCCCTGGTTCTCCAAGGCGGCCGAGGCGGGCAGCGTCGACGCCGCGTTCAACCTCGGCATCCTGTACGCCGGGCGTGACGAGGACCGGGCCGCCCTGCTCTGGTACGAGCGCGCCGCGGCGGCCGGCCACACCGAGGCCGCGCTCCAGGTCGGCATGGCGCTGCTGCACCACGGCGAGGAGCGGGAGGCCGAGCGGCACCTGCGCTGCGCCGCCGGTGGTGGCAGCGCGGAAGCGGCCTTCCGGCTGGCGGGGGTGCTGGACTCGCGGCAGCCGCCGCCGGGACCGCCCGCCCTGGGCGAGCCGATGCCGGAGAAGACCGAGTGCGAGGAGTGGTACGAGCGTGCGGCCGAGCAGGGCCACCGCCGGGCCCAGGTGCGCGTCGGGATGCTCGCCGCGGCCCGGGGCGACGTGGAGAGCGCCGGCCGCTGGTACCGGGAGGCGGCCGAGGCGGGCAGCCGCAACGGGGCCTTCAACCTCGGTCTGCTGCTCGCCCGTGAGGGCAGTGAGCGCGAGGCCGCGCTGTGGTGGAGCCGCGCCGCGAACGACGGGCACGGGCGGGCGGCCCTGCGCCTCGCCCTGCTGGCCGCGCGCCGCGGTGAGCTCACCGAGGGGCAGCGGTGGTGTGCGCGGGCGGTCGAGCTGGGACCGGCGGAGGTCTCTGAGCGGGCCGCGCGGCTGCGCGAGGCGCTGCACCAGGAGCTGACCGCGTAGGCGGGTGCGGATGCGGGTGCCGGTGTCGATGCCGGGGCGGGTGCTCGGGGGCGCGGAGCCTTCGGCCCCGCCTCGTCCTCGATCGCCGGACGGGCTTGACGCGGCTGGTCGTCTCCCGTCCTCAAGCAGGCTGGGAAGTGATTTGCGCTGGTCCGGAGGGGCGACGTAGGGTGGGGATCACAACGGCGCGGGGTGGAGCAGCTCGGTAGCTCGCTGGGCTCATAACCCAGAGGTCGCAGGTTCAAATCCTGTCCCCGCTACTGAAGACAGAGGGCCGGATCCTTCAAGGATCCGGCCCTCTGCGCATGCCCGTCACGAGCGTGCATGCCCCTCACGAGCGGTCCGGTTCAGGGCTTGTGGCCCACGGCTTCGCCGTACATCGCGCGGTCCACGGCTTTCTCCTCCGGTACCGGCGTACCCGAGGAGACGCCCGAGTCGGCGTACGCCTTCTGCACCCGGTCCGTGGTGCCCTTCCGGATCTCCCAGTCCATCCGCATCGACGGCGTCGACCGCAGGGTGGCCTCGTCGGTCTTCATCAGCCCGGCCAGTTCGGTGACGAAGGCGGGGTCGGACTTGTAGTCGCCGGTGAAGTAGGTGTTCACCGTACGGATGTAGGCCCGGAGGAAGGCGACGCCCGCGTCCGGGTCCTTGTTCAGCAGTGTCGGGCCGAACAGGAGCCCGCCGAGCGGTTCGCCGAGCGGCTGGCCGCCGAGGAACGCGTACTTCTTGTCGCCGTCCACCTTGCGCCAGATCGGGTCGAGCAGCCAGGCGGAGTCCACGCCACCGTTCTGCAGGGCGGTCAGTACGTCCGCCGAGCCGAGCTGCTGGAAACTGATCTTGTCCAGGCCGCCGCCGTGCTTCTTCAGCGAGGTGTCCATCGGATAGGCGATCACCGAGCCCTTGCCGATCATCGTGCCGAGTTTCCGGCCGGCCATGTCGACGTGGTCGGCGCTCTCGCCGTCCTTGAGGCGCACCCACAGGCCGCTCTTGGAGGTCGGGTCGGGAGAGAAGTTGCCCGCGACCCATTTGATGTCGAAGCCGCCGTTGATGCCGTTCATCACCGCGACCTCCGGCGCCGCCCACTGGGCGTCGACGTCCCCCTTGGCGAGCAGGGGCAGGGCGTCCGGGGTGGGGAGCACCTTCAGCTGGACGTCCAGGCCCTCCTTCGCGAACTCGCCCTTGGCCACGGCGACCTGGAGCGGTGCGACGTACTCCGCGCTCAGGGTGCCGGTGGCCAGGACGATCGTCCGCTTCTTGGCGAGCGGCCGGGCGGCGGGCGCCCCTTTGTCGCAGCGGGCGGGCTTGCGGGCGGGCGCCAGGTCCGCGGGGTCGGTCCAGCTCCCGGCGCCGCAGCCCGCGACGGGTTTGACGGTGCGGGGCGCGGCGTCGGCACCGCCGCCGTCCGAGGTGTCGTTCCCGGCGCAGCCCGCCGCGCCGAGCAGGGATGCCGCCACCAGCACGACGGTGCGGGTGAAGGGGGTACGTGTGCGCACAGTGCCTCCGTACGAAGAGCGAGGTGGGCCGTTCACGACTGGCTGCGGCCGCGGTCGCGCGGGGCCCAGGGGGTCAGCAGCCGGCCGGCGATCCGCACCACTTCGGAGAAGACGACACCGAGCACCGCCACACAGACGATGCCGACGAACATCACATCGTTCTGGAACAGCGCCCGGGAGTCGAAGATGAGGTGGCCCAGTCCGTCGGCCGCCGCGATCTGCTCCGACGCGACGATGACCAGGACCGCCACTCCGGCCGCGATCCGCGCGCCGACCAGTACCGCCGGCAGCGAGGCCGGCAGGAGCACGTGCCGGAACATCTGCCAGGGCGACGCACCGAAGACCTGCCCCGCGTCGCGGTGGCCGACCGGTACGGCGAGCACGGCCGCCATGGTCGAGATCCAGACGAAGAAGAAGACGGTGGCGGCGACCAGGGCGATCTGCGGCCCCTCGCCGAGGCCGAACATATTGAGGAAGACCGGCAGCAGGGCCAGTTTCGGTACGACGTACAGGGCGTCGAGCAGTGGCTCCAGCGCTGCCCGCACGAGGGCGAGCGAACCCATCAGCAGGCCGAGCGCGTAGCCCGCGACCGTGCCGATCGCATAGCCGCCGAGGACCCGTTTGAGCGTCGCCCACACGTCCGGCCACAGCTCGCCGTCGGCGGCCCGGTCCCAGCCGTCCGCGAAGATCGTGGAGGGCGCGGGGTAGACGCGGTCGTCGATCCAGGACCTGGCCGCGGCGAGCTGCCAGAGCAGCACGAGGAGCAGCGGTACGGCGACGGCGAGGGCGATCTCGAGGGTGCGGCGTCGGCGGTGGGTGCGTACGGGGTGCAGTTCCTGCGGGCCCGGCCTGCGGACCAGCACCTGCTCGTCGCCGCTCACGGACTTCACGGCGGTGCTCATACCAGGGCCGCCTCTCCGCGGACCTCGCCGCGCAGCAGATCCCACAACTCGCTCTTCAGCGCGGTGAATTCCGGCGTCGAACGGATGTCACCGGTGCGCGGGCGCTCGAACGGAGGGCGGTGTTCGGCGATGATCCGGCCGGGTCGGGCGGACATCACGAGGACCCGGTCCCCGAGCACGATCGCCTCCTCCAGGCTGTGGGTGATGAAGAGCGTGGTGGTGCGGGTGGTCTGGGTGAGCTCCAGCAGTTCGTCCTGGAGGATCGTGCGCAACTGGGCGTCGAGCGCCGCGAACGGCTCGTCCATCAGCAGGATCTCGGGTTCGACGGCGAGTGCGCGGGCGATGGCCACCCGCTGGCGCATCCCGCCCGACAGGGCGGCGGGGTAGGCCCCGGCGAATTCGGCGAGCCCGATCCGGGCCAGCCAGTCGTGCGCCCGCGCGTCGGCCTCCTTGCGCGGCACGCGCTGGATGTCGAGGCCGAAGCGGACATTGGCGAGGACGGTCTTCCAGTCGTAGATCCCGTAGTCCTGGAAGATCATCGCGGCGGGCCGGGCCGCTGACGTGCGGATGGACAGCTCGCCGGCGCTGGGGCGCAGCAGTCCGGCCGCGATCCTGAGCAGGGTGGACTTGCCGCAGCCGGAGGGGCCGACGATGCAGGCGAACTCGCCCGGCACGATGTCGAGATCGACCGGCCCGAGGGCGGCCAGGGCCTTGGCTCCCCGTCCGAAGGAGCGGGCGAGGGAGCGGGCGCGGAGTTTGGGGGCGTCGGTGGACAGCGGTGCCGGTGGTGCGGGGGGTGGGTTCGGGTGCGGATCTCCCACGGGTCTCTCCTCGTACGCAATCGAGGTGCGGAGCCGCCGCGGGGCGGCGGTGATCGTCGATGACGATATGACGACCCGTCAGATTCGGGAAGGGGGTGCGCGGGAGTCAGTGCCCGGCACGGCACGAAGAGGCCCCGCACCGGGAATCTCCGGTGCGGGGCTCAGAGGTCGGCAGGCAACCCCTCGGGGGGAACGGGCTCAGGCGGCCGCGGCGCAGTTCGGGCAGATGCCGCGGTAGGTCATCTCGACGCCGGAGATCATGAAGCCGAAGCGCTCGCCGGCCGGCAGGTCCGCCAGCGGGTCGCCCGCCGGGTGCACGTCGCGGATGGCGCCGCAGTTCGCGCAGACCAGGTGGTGGTGGGGGTGGTGCGCGTTCGGGTCGTACCGCTTGGCCCGGCGGTCGGTGGAGACCTCGATGACCTCGCCGAGCGTCACCATCTCGCCCAGCGTGTTGTAGACGGTGGCGCGGGAGATCTCGGGCAGCTTGGCGACGGCCCGCGCGTGGACCTCGTCGGCCGTCAGGTGCACGTGCTCCCCGTCGAGCACCTCGGCCACGACGCGCCGCTGCGCAGTCATGCGCCAGCCGCGTCCACGGAGTCGTTCCAGCAGGTCACTCATGAGGACAAGCCTAACAGTGGAGGGCCCCTGTCCCGAACTCGTGTGACTTTGGATGACTGCTTGACTTGGACTAAGTCCATTGTAGGATCGGGAACGGCGTAGGCCGAGGGACAGGCTGTGCACGCCGGGACGGCATGACGAAGACGCAGGAATGACGCAGGAGGCGCACGTGACGCAGGGACCGCTCACCACGGAGGCCGGAGCACCGGTCGCCGACAACCAGAACAGCCAGACCGCTGGCGTCGGCGGTCCGGTGCTGGTGCAGGACCAGTCGCTGATGGAGAAGCTCGCGCACTTCAACCGCGAGCGCATTCCGGAGCGCATCGTGCACGCCCGGGGCGCCGGTGCGTACGGCACGTTCACGCTGACCCGCGATGTCTCGCAGTGGACGCGTGCGAAGTTCCTCTCCGAGGTCGGCAAGCAGACCGAGACCTTCCTGCGCTTCTCGACCGTCGCGGGCAACCTCGGCTCCGCCGACGCGGTGCGTGACCCCCGCGGTTTCGCGCTGAAGTTCTACACCGAGGACGGCAACTACGACCTCGTCGGCAACAACACCCCGGTGTTCTTCATCAAGGACGCCATCAAGTTCCCCGACTTCATCCACACCCAGAAGCGCGACCCGTACACCGGCTCGCAGGAGGCGGACAACGTCTGGGACTTCTGGGGTCTGTCGCCCGAGTCCACCCACCAGGTGACCTGGCTCTTCGGTGACCGCGGCATCCCGGCCACGCTGCGCCACATGAACGGCTACGGCTCGCACACCTACCAGTGGAACAACGAGGCCGGCGAGGTCTTCTGGGTCAAGTACCACTTCAAGACCGACCAGGGCATCAAGAACCTCACTCAGGACGACGCCAACAAGCTCGCCGGTGAGGACCCGGACAGCCACCAGCGCGATCTGCGCGAGTCCATCGAGCGCGGCGAGTTCCCGTCCTGGACCGTGCAGGTCCAGATCATGCCCGCGGCCGAGGCGGCCACGTACCGCTTCAACCCGTTCGACCTCACCAAGGTGTGGCCGCACGAGGACTACCCGCCGGTCGAGATCGGCAGGCTGGAGCTCAACCGGAACCCGGAGAACGTCTTCGCGGAGACCGAGCAGTCGATCTTCAGCCCCGCGCACTTCGTGCCCGGCATCGGCCCGTCCCCGGACAAGATGCTCCAGGGCCGCCTCTTCGCGTACGGCGACGCGCACCGCTACCGCGTCGGCATCAACGCCGACCACCTGCCGGTGAACCGCCCGCACGCCGCCGAGGCGCGGACGCAGGGCCGGGACGGCCACCTGTACGACGGCCGTCACAAGGGTGCGAAGAACTATGAGCCGAACAGCTTCGGCGGTCCGGCACAGACGGACAGGCCGCTGTGGCAGTCCGTCCCGGTCACCGGCGACACCGGCACCCACGAGGCCGCCTCGCACGCCGAGGACAACGACTTCGTCCAGGCCGGCAACCTCTACCGGCTCTACTCCGAGGACGAGAAGGCCCGGCTGATCGACAACCTCGCCGGGTTCATCTCGAAGGTCTCGCGCGACGACATAGCCGAGCGCGCGATCAACAACTTCCGACAGGCCGACGGCGACTTCGGCAAACGACTGGAAGCGGCGGTCCAGGCCCTGCGCGGCTGACGGTTCGCTTGCCCGGCCGGTCCCCCCGGGTGGGGCCGGCCGGTCCTTCGTGGGGGCCGGTCAGCCGACCAGCTCCGCGGGATGACGTCCGGCCGGTGCCCAGCAGCGGATGATGTCGCGCACCGACACGACGCCGACCGGGCCGTGGCCGTCCAGCACGATCAGATGCCGGAAGCCGCCGTGCGTCATGGTCACGGCCGCCTCCTCCAGGGTCCAGGCCGGCGCGGCGAAGACCACGTCGGTGGTGGTGTGGGTGGCGGCGGTCTCGAGGTCGGGGTTCTGGCCCGAGCCGACCGCGTTGAGGATGTCGCGCTCGGTGAGAATCCCGAGACCGCAGGTGTCCGGGTCGTGGACGACGGCTGCTCCGATACGGCGGGCCGACATCAGCCGGGCTGCCTGGCGGAGGGTGTGGGTCGGGCCGATGGTGAGGACCACCGTGCTCATGGCGTCACGGACGAGCATGAAGGGAGTCACCTCCTACGTGAAGCGACTGCGTGAGTCGATTCACAAGTTCACAAGTGAGGGGACTTTCAGAGTCGCACTGTTGGGGAGCCTCAACAAGGGGTGGTGAAGATCGTTCGAGGGGCGTGCGGTGGTGCGGCACGCCCCTCGTGGTTTCCGTACGCCCTCTGAAGCGTCCGGCACGGCTGTCACCGTCCGGGCGGGGCCCGGGTCGCGTCAGTAGCGCTGGTTCAGATAACCGAGCAGCTCGTGGTGGAGCGTCCCGTTCGAGGCCGCCGCGTTGCCGCCGCCCGGTCCGGAGACCCCGTCCAGGCTGGTGAAGCGGCCGCCCGCCTCCTCCACGATGATCGCGTTCGCCGCCATGTCCCAGAGCGAGAGCTCCGGCTCGGCGCAGATGTCGACCGACCCCTCTGCGACCATCATGTACGGCCAGAAGTCCCCGTACCCGCGGGTACGCCAGCAGGCCCGGGTCAGATCCATGAAGCCGTCGAGCCGGCCCTGCTCCTCCCAGCCGGTCAGGGAGGAGTACGCGAGCGAGGCGTCGGCGATCCGCTCCACCTTCGACACGTGCAGCCGGGACGCCGAGGTCAGGCTGCGGCCGGAGAACGCGCCCGCGCCCTTCGCCGCCCACCAGCGCCGGTTCAGCGCCGGCGCGGACACCAGCCCGACGACCGGCTGGAAACCGTCCTCACCGGCCTCCATCAGCGAGATCAGCGTCGCCCAGACCGGCACACCGCGTACGTAGTTCTTGGTCCCGTCGATCGGGTCGATCACCCAGCGCCGGGGGCCGGTCCCCTCGATCCCGAACTCCTCGCCCAGGATCGCGTCGCGCGGGCGGGCCCGATGGAGGTGGCCGCGGATCAGCTCCTCGGCGGCCTTGTCGGCCTCGGTCACCGGCGTCATGTCCGGCTTCGTCTCAACCTTGAGGTCCAGAGCCTTGAACCGGTCCATCGTCGTCGCGTCGGCGGCGTCCGCCAGCACGTGGGCGAGGCGCAGATCATCGTGGTAATCGGGCATGACCGTCACAGTATCGACCGCCGGTGAACAGGGCCACATGGCCCCGGACGCCGCTGAACTCCTGACCGTTCGGACCCTTGACAGTGCGGGGGAGCGCGTCAACTCTGAAACGCAGGCCCCGGCGTGGGAGGCAACGATGCCGACAGCGCGAGAAGCACTGCTGGACGCCGCCCACGCGGCCCTCACCACCCGGCCCTGGCCGACCGTGCGGATGGTCGATGTGGCAGCCGCCGCCGGGATCTCCCGGCAGACCCTCTACAACGAGTTCGGCAGCAAGGACGGACTGGCCCGCGCCCTGGTCCGGCGGGCCGCCGACGCCTATCTGGCCGGCGTCGAACAGGCACTGGGGACGGCCGGCGGCACCGGCGACAGGCTGGCCGCCACCGCCGCCTGGACGGTCCGCTCCACCCGGACGAACGCACTGGTCAGAGGGCTGCTCACCGGTTGCTGGGAGGACCGGTTACCGCGCCCCGCCCACCCGGTCGGGCCGCCCGGCTCGCTCGTACCGGCGCAGCGCCGGGCCGATGCCGGAGCGCCGACGCCCGCCGAACTGCTCGGCCAGGTCAGGGACCGAGCGGTGGCCGCCCTGGACGGGGGACGCCCGCCGTGCGACCCGGCGGCCCTGGCCGTGACCTGCGAACTCGTGCTGCGGCTCGCCCTGTCGTACGCACTGGTGCCCCCGCACCCCCACGTGGCGGGGGACGGGGCGCCGCTGGTGCGGGTCGTGGCCGAGCGGGCGCCGGACTCCGCGACGTGAGCCGGCCGGTCTCAGTGCGAGGAGCCCGAGAGCTGGAGCCCGATCACGCCGAGGATCACCAGCGAGATCGAGATCAGCTTGAGCGTGGAGACCACGTCGTCGAGGAAGATCATGCCGTAGATGGCGGTGCCCGCCGCGCCGATGCCGGTCCACACCGCGTAGGCCGGGCCGACGTCGAGCTTCTTCAGCGACATGGTCAGCAGGCCGAAGCTGCCGAGCGCGAAGACGCAGAACGCGATGGTCGGCCAGAGCCGGGAGAAGCCGTGCGAGAGCTTCAGGCAGACGGCGAAGCCCGTCTCCAGCAGTCCCGCGACCACGACCAGCAGCCACGCCATCGTCAGTGCCCCTCCCGCATCGGTGACCGCCTCGTACCGCTGGGCTTGATTCGTGATTATGCACTTACCGGTGGCGGGTGATCGCAAACGTGCCCGGGTCAGTCGCCTTCGCGTCGCTCCCGCGTGGAGAGCAGCCGGCGCAGTGAGTCCAGCCGGGCCGGATCGGCGTGGCCCTCCGCCACCCAGGCGTCCAGCGCGCATTCCGGTTGCCGGCTGTCGTGGGTGCAGCCGCGAGGGCAGCCCTCGGTGCCGGGCTGGAGGTCGGGGAAGGCGTTGATGACCCGGGACGGGTCGATGTGGTGCAGGCCGAACGAGCGGACGCCGGGGGTGTCGATCACCCAGCCCCGGTAGTCCGGCAGCGGGAGCGCCAGGGCCGACGTGGTGGTGTGGCGGCCGCGCCCGGTGACCGCGTTGACCACTCCGGTCGTACGCCGCCTGTCCTTCGGCACCAGCGCGTTGACCAGCGTGGTCTTCCCGACGCCTGAGTGCCCGACGAAGGCCGTGACCCGGTCGTTCAGCTGCTCGCGGACCCGCTCCGCCGCGTCGCCGTTCTCCAGCTCCTCGCGGTTGGTGACGATGAACGGCACACCCAGCGGGGTGTACGCCTCCAGGAGCTTGTCCGGGGAGGCCAGATCCGACTTGGTCAGCACCAGGAGGGGCGAGAGCCCGCCGTCGTACGCGGCGACCAGACAGCGGTCGATCATGCGCGGACGGGGTTCCGGATCGGCCAGTGCGGTGACGATCGCGAGCTGGTCGGCGTTGGCGACGACCACCCGCTCGAACGGATCGTCGTCGTCCGCCGTCCGGCGCAGCACCGAGCGGCGTTCACCGATCCGGACGATCCGGGCGAGGGTGTCCTTGTCGCCGGACAGGTCACCCACGATGGAGACGGTGTCGCCCACCACCGCGGCCTTGCGGCCCAGCTCACGGGCCTTCATCGCGACGACCGTGCGGCCCTCGACGAGACACGTGAGGCGGCCGCGGTCCACGGTGAGGACCATGCCGTCCTCGGCGTCCTCGTGCTTGGGGCGGGTATGCGTACGAGGCCGGTTGCCCTTGCGGTTGGGGCGGACCCGGATGTCGTCCTCGTCGGGGTTCTTGCCGTAGCGGCGCATGTCTCAGGCCCCGAGCATTCGGGTCCACATCTGCGGGAAGTCCGGCAGGGTCTTGGCGGTGGTCGCCACGTTCTCGATCTCCACTCCGGGGACGGCAAGGCCGATGACGGACCCGGCGGTGGCCATCCGGTGGTCGTCGTATGTATGGAAGGTACCGCCGTGCAGCGGTCGCGGCCGGATGTGGAGGCCGTCGGCGGTCTCGGTGACCTCGCCGCCCAGCTCGTTGATCTCCTTGGTGAGCGCGGCCAGCCGGTCCGTCTCGTGCAGCCGCAGATGGGCCACGCCGCTCAGGGTGGAGGGGGAGTCGGCCAGGGCCGCGACCGCCGCGATGCCCGGGGTCAGCTCGCCCACCTCGCCGAGGTCGACGTCGATGCCGTGGATCCGGCCGGAGCCGGTGAAGGTGAGCCCGTGCTCGGTCAGCTCGCAGCTGCCGCCCATGGCGGTGAAGATGTCGCGCAGCGCGTCACCCGGCTGAGTGGTGTGCAGCGGCCAGTCCGGGACGGTGACCCGGCCGCCGGTGACCAGCGCCGCGGCCAGGAACGGCTGGGCGTTGGAGAGGTCCGGCTCGATGGTCAGGTCCCGGCCGAGCAGTGCCGAGGGGGAGACCCGCCAGACGTTCGGTTCGCCGCCCGTCTCCGGCTCGTCGACCTGGGCGCCGACGGCCCGCAGCATGTCGACGGTCATCCGGATGTGCGGCATGGACGGGAGCCGGGTGCCGGTGTGACGTACCTCCACGCCCTGGTTGAAGCGCGGCGCCGACAGCAGCAGTGCCGAGACGAACTGGGAGGACGAGGACGCGTCGATCGCGACCGGGCCGCCGTCCAGCGCGCCGACGCCGTGCACGGTCATCGGCAGCGAGCCGCGGCCGTCGTCGTCGATCCGGGCGCCGAGCACCCGCAGGGCGTCGATCACCCCGGTCAGCGGGCGCTCGTAGGAGCGCGGGTCGCCGTCGAAGTGGACCGGGCCGTCGGCGAGCGTCGCCACCGGGGGCAGGAAGCGCATGACCGTGCCGGCGTTGCCGACGTCGATGGTGACCGGGCCGTGCAGACCGGCCGGGATGACCCGCCACGCCTCGCCCGAGCCGTCCGGGCCGCCCGCGACCGAGGAGCTGGAGGATACCGTCTCCTCGATGCCGATGCCCATCGCGCGCAGCGCGTCGGCCATCAGCAGGGTGTCGCGGGAGCGCAGCGGGCGGCGCAGCCAGCCGGGCTCCGAGGAGAGCGCGGCCAGCGCCAGCGCGCGGTTGGTGACCGACTTCGATCCGGGCACGGTGACGGTCGCGTCGACGGCTCCGCTCGCGTGAGGGGCGGGCCAGAGGGCGGGGTGCACGGAACTTTCGGTCATGGGGCTCA
This sequence comes from Streptomyces sp. NPDC087428, assembly GCF_044744085.1. NCBI lineage: Bacteria > Bacillati > Actinomycetota > Actinomycetes > Kitasatosporales > Streptomycetaceae > Streptomyces > Streptomyces sp. NPDC087428. The sequence continues at coordinate 250,608 of NZ_JBIUXR010000003.1, read as the reverse complement.
CTTTAGACCGACCGGCAATCCGGGGCCGTCGGCGCGGGAGTGGTGAGAAGCGAGGTCACAGGCCCAGCAGCCAGCGCCCGCCGCCGATCAGCGAGCAGAGCGACACGGCGTGGAACAGGAACAGCCAGAGCGCGGCCGGTACGTCCGTCAGCCGGGACAGCTGGTCCGCGTCGGAGTCCGGCGCACCGCCGTGCCGCCGCTTGGACTGGAGCTCGAACGCCGGGCGCACGCCGCCCAGCAGCAGGAACCAGACCGCGCTGTACGCGAACAGGGACTGCCAGTCGGGCGAGGCCAGCCACGACATCAGCAGGAAGAGCGAACCGGTGAGGATCACCGTCAGAGCCCCGTACACATTGCGGATCATCACCAGCATCACCGCGAGCAGCGCCGTCGCCAGCCAGAGCAGCAGCGTGATCCGGCCGTTGACCAGCAGCCACGCGCCGCCGAGGCCCAGCAGCGGCGGTGCGGTGTAGCCCGCCGCCGCGGTGAGGACCATGCCGATGCCGGTCGGCTTGCCGCGGCTCACCGTCAGCCCGCTGGTGTCCGAGTGCAGCCGGATGCCCGAGAGCTGCCGCCCGGTGAGCAGGGCGACCAGCCCGTGACCGCCCTCGTGGGCGATGGTGATCGCGTTGCGGGTCAGCCGCCATATGAAATTGGGCACGACGGCGATGAGCGCGGCCGTGGCGGTCACCACGACCAGCCACTGCTCGGGGAGCGGCTGGGTGCCGAAGACGCGGTCCCACAGATTGCCGAGATCGGTGCTGTCCATGGCGCGGGCGGCTCCTTGCGGTATTGACGTCCGGTCGGGATGACGGTCGTGGCAGTCTGGCACCTATGTGCGGACGGTATGCAGCGAGTCGGCGGCCCGAGGATCTGACCGGACTCTTCCAGGTGGAGAAGTGGGAACCGGCGGAGACGCTGGAGCCCGACTACAACGTGGCGCCGACCAAGGAGGTCTACGCCGTACTGGAACGTCCGGTGAAAGACGCGGATGACCAGCGTCCGGTTCGCCAGTTGCGCGCACTGAAATGGGGGCTCGTCCCCTCCTGGGCCACATCACCGGAGGGCGGCGCCCGGATGATCAACGCCCGCGCCGAGACGGTGCACGAGAAGCCGTCCTTCCGCCGCCCCTTCGTCTCGCGGCGCTGCATCCTGCCGGCCGACGGCTATTACGAGTGGGTGACCGGCAGCGAGGAACGGCAGCTGGAGGAGAAGGGGCGCAGGAAGCGGCCCCGCAAGCAGCCGTACTTCGTGACCCCCGCCGACGGATCGGTCTTCGCGATGGCCGGTCTCTACGAGTTCTGGCGCGACCGGACCCTGCCGGACGACCATCCGCGGGCCTGGTGGGTGACCTGCTCGGTGATCACGACCGAGGCGGAGACGAGCCCGCTGGCCGTCGCCCCGGCCGAGGGCCCCACCGCGCTCGCCGACATCCACCCCCGGATGCCGCTGATGCTCACCCCGGACCGCTGGGACGACTGGCTGGACCCCTCGCACACCGGCATCGAGGAGCTGCGGGGACTGCTGACACCGCCGCCCGGCGGGCTGATGCGGGCCTATCCGGTGGCCACCGCCGTCAGCAACGTCCGCAACAACGGCCCCGAGCTGCTGGACGAGCTGGCCGCGCCCGAGGTCGGCACGCTCTTCTGAACGCTCCTCCGTGACCCGGGTCGCAGCGGTGCCGGCCGTGCGGCCTTGGTTGGATGGGGCCGTGAAAGCCACCGGGACAGCCCCACGCACCGAAACGGTCGACACCGAGGCCGGGACCGCCCGGATCACCTGGCGGCCCGCCCGTGAACCCCGCCTCCTGCTCGCCCTCGGCCACGGCGCGGGCGGCGGCATCGAGGCCCGGGACCTGCGGGCGCTGGCCGCCGCACTGCCCGCGCACGGGGTGAGCGTCGCTCTGGTGGAGCAGCCCTGGCGGGTCGCGGGGAAGAAGCTCGCCCCCGCCCCGAAGACCCTGGACACCGGCTGGCGCGGACTGTGGCCGGTTCTGGCGGCTCCCGGGCTCCCGGTCGTCGCCGGGGGACGCAGCGCCGGGGCCCGGGTCGCCTGCCGCACCGCGTCCGGACTCGGCGCCCGTGCGGTCCTCGCGCTCAGCTTCCCGCTGCACCCGCCGGGCCGGCCGGAGAAGTCCCGCAAGGACGAGTTGCTGGCCTCCGGCGTGCCCACCCTGGTGGTCCAGGGCGGGCACGACCCGTTCGGCAGGCCCGCCGAATTCCCTCCGGGGGAGTACCGGATCGCCGAGGTGCCGCACGGGGACCACGGTTTCGCGGTCCCGAAGCGGTCGGGGGTGACCGAGGATCAGGCGATGGAGATCCTCACCACGGCCGTGACCGGATGGCTGGCCGGAATCGTGTGACGTAGGGCCCGGGAATGTTGGGCGGGGGGCCACTGTTGTGTGGGATGTCGGTACACCAACGTCGTATGTGGAGAGGGAGTCCGTCGCATGGGTTCGACCATCTGCCCGCGTCGCTCGAACGCCGCTGACCTGGAGTGGACGGTGCTGCATGCGGCCAAGACCACTTCCGAGCGGGCACTGAGCGGATCGGATCGACAGCCCGCGCCGGACCAAGGTCGACTATTCTCCGATTCGAGCGGGTCCGCTTTCGGTCCCGCCACAGCGTTGGAGGAGGTGGGTCCGGTCACTGGGACCGACACAGGGACCGACGACGGCCGCCCGCAGGAGACGACCGCCGAGCGCAACGCGCGCTTCGAGCGCGATGCCCTCGGTTTCCTCGACCAGATGTACTCGGCCGCGCTGCGCATGACGCGCAACCCCGCGGATGCCGAGGACCTGGTCCAGGAGACGTACGCCAAGGCGTACGGCTCCTTCCACCAGTTCCGTGAGGGCACCAACCTCAAGGCGTGGATGTACCGCATCCTCACCAACACGTTCATCAACTCGTACCGCAAGAAGCAGCGCGAACCCCAGCGCAGTGCCGCCGAGGAGATCGAGGACTGGCAGCTGGCCCGCGCCGAGTCGCACATGTCGACCGGTCTGCGCTCCGCCGAGTCCCAGGCCCTCGACCACCTGCCCGACTCCGATGTGAAGTCCGCGCTGCAGGCGATTCCCGAAGAGTTCCGCATCGCGGTTTATCTTGCCGATGTAGAGGGCTTTGCCTACAAGGAGATCGCGGACATCATGGGGACTCCCATCGGTACGGTGATGTCCCGACTGCACCGGGGCCGCCGTCAACTGCGCGGCATGCTGGAGGACTACGCCCGTGACCGCGGGCTCGTCCCGGCGGGTGCCGGTGAGTCGGACGATCGGAAAGGCTCGGGCTCATGAGCTGCGGAGAGCCGCACGAGACGGATTGCTCAGAGGTCCTTGACCACCTCTACGAGTTTCTCGACCGGGAGATGCCCGACAGCGACTGCACCAAGTTCGAGACGCACTTCGGTGAGTGCTCTCCCTGCCTGGAGAAGTACGGGCTGGAGCAGGCCGTGAAGAAGCTGGTCAAGCGCTGCTGCGGTCAGGACGACGTACCGGCCGACCTGCGCTCCAAGGTGATGGGGCGGATCGACCTGATCCGCTCCGGCCAGGCGGTGCCCGAGCAGGACGTGTCGGTCTCCGACACCGGGCTGCCGGCCGCCGCCAAGGACTGACGCATCACCCGAACGTGCTAATCGCGGCCGTCGGCACTCAGCCGGGACGCCCAACTCGCTAGCCTGGCGCCTCCATTGGCGATGCTGGGGGGCGGGCGGAACGGGTGAGAGCCACACGCGGCGCGGCGCGGGCGTACATCGCGGCCGTCGCACTCTGCGCGGGCCTGTGCGTACTGCCCGCGCTGCGTCCCGGCGCGGGCACCCCGTGGACCACCCTCGGACTGCTCACCGGGCTCTACCTGGCCTGTGAACTTCCGGGCCGCTTCCCCTTCTTCCGCACCTCCGTGCCGGTCAGTGCCGGATCGTTCTTTCCGCTGCTGCTCGCGGCCGCCTTCCTGCTGCCGCCGGCCGCCGCGGCACTGGTCGCGATACCCGGCTCACTCGTCGGCCGGGTGGAGAAACCACCGGCCGCCGCCCGCCGCGTCTGGCGGGCGGCACAGCTCGTCCTCGCCGTCTGGGTGGCCTCCCGCGTCCACGTCCTGCTCGGCGGTCCCGCCGCCCTCGGCGGCTCCGGGTCCGGGCGGCTGCCCGACCTCCCCTACGCACTGCTGCCCGCCTGCGCCGCCGCACTGGCCTTCAGCCTCGCGCTGACCGCGCTGGACGGCTCGATCCTGGCCGCGGCCGAGCAACTGCCCGTCCGGCGCGCCTGGAGCGGGCTGCTGCCCCGCTCGCTCGGCCCCCACCTCGTGCACGGCCTCGCCGGACTGATGATGGCGGTCCTGTGGAGCAGCTCGTACGGGCCGCTGGCCGCGCTCTTCGTCCTGCTGCCGATGTACATCTCCTGCTGGGTCTTCGCCCAGTACCACCGCGAGCACGCCGCGCACCGCGCCACCATCAGGGCCCTGGTGCAGGCCGTCGACATCAAGGACACCTACACCCGGGGCCACAGCGAGCGGGTGGGGCGCGCCTCCGTGCTGATCGCGGACGAGCTGGGCATGGCGCGGGACCGCGTCGAGGTGCTCCGGTTCGCCGGCATCCTGCACGACGTCGGCAAGCTCGGCGTGCCGACCCGGGTACTGCGCAAGGACGGGCCGCTGACGCCGGAGGAGCGACGGGTGATCGAGCTGCACCCGGAGTACGGGCACGAGATCGTCCGCGGTATCGGCTTCCTCGGTGAGGCACGGGCCGCGATCCTGCACCACCACGAACGGCTCGACGGCAGCGGGTACCCCTACGGACTGGCCGGCCGCGAGATCCCCGAGTTCGCCCGTGTCGTCGCCGTCGCCGACGCCTTCGACGCGATGACCTCGACCCGGTCCTACCGGCCGGGGCGGCCGGTGCCGGTCGCCGTGGAGGAGCTCAAGCGGTGTGCCGGCACCCAGTTCGATCCGCAGATGGTGCGGGCGCTGGCGCGCGGCCTGGAGCGGCACGGGTGGGCGGAGGCGGTGACGGCGGACGAGGTGCCGGGGCCGCGCGGCGGGGCCGCCCCGGGGCCGGGGCGTCCCCGGCCGCCGGACGGGCCCGCTTCCGGTGCGCCGCCGTCACCCTCGCCGTCACCGTCCGGGTCGCCGGACCGGCGGCGGTGAGCCCGGAGCGGGTCCGGCCGCCCCGGGCCACCCTGGCCGTGCGCGGCGCCGCCCTCGCGCTCGCCGCCGCCGCCCTCGGGCACACCCTCTGGCTCGGGGTCCACGACCCCGGCCACGCCCTCGCCTTCGGGGTGCTCATCACGATCGGCGAGCTGGCCCGCTGGGGCGCCCTCCCCGGGGAACGGGAGCCCGCGCCGCTCGGCGCCGCCGGAGCCCTCGCGTACGCCCTGCTCGGCCGCAGCGGCGGGGAGCCCACCGGTCAGGGCGTGCTCCAGGTGATCGCCGTGCTCGTCGCGGCCCAGCTCGTCGCCTCCGTGCCCCATGTCGCACGCGGCAGCGGGCCGGGCCCTGACCAGCTGGCCCGCCGCGTCCTGACCGTCGCCTTCGCGGCCGTGTGCTTCCAGCCGCTCTACAACTCCGGCCGGTCCGAGAGCTGGTTCGGGGACGGGCCCTACTACGCGGCCTTCCTGCTCCTGCTGCTCGGCCTCACCGCGCTGTGCGACGCCGTCCTGGGCGCCCTGCTGCTGCGGGCCGGCACCCCCGTCCCGTACGGCCCGCTGCTCCGCGACGAGCTGCGGGCCCTGACCGGCATCGGCTCCGCGGTCTGCGCGACGGGCGCGGTCATGGCGCTCGGCGTCGCCGCGGCCGGGCTGTGGGCGCTGCCGGTCCTGTGCGTACCGCTGCTGCTCACCCAGCTGTCGTTCCGCCGCTTCGTCGCCGTGCGCACCACCTACCGGCAGACCATCGCCTCGCTCGCCCGCTCCACCGAGATCGCCGGATACACCCCGCACGGCCACGCCCACAGGGTGGCGGAGCTCTGCACGGCCGTCGGCCGTGAGCTGGGGCTCTCCGGGCCCGAGCTCACGGTCCTGGAGTACGCGGCCCTGATGCACGACATCGGCCAGCTCTCGCTCGTCGACCCGGTCAGGGAGGGCGCCACCGCCACACTGCCCGCCGCCGAGCAGCGCCGGATCGCCCTGCTCGGCGGGGCCGTCGTCCGCCAGACCGGGGTCGACGCGAAGGTCGCCGTCGTGGTGGAGCGGCAGGCGGACCCCTACCGCGAGCAGCCGCTTTCCGCCAGGATCGTCAGAGCGGTCAACGCATACGACGACCTCTGCGGGGAAAGTATCGGCGGGCCGCTCGGCGCGCTGGAACAGCTCAGGCTCGGGACCGGCCACGACTACCAGCCCCAGGTCGTGGAATCGCTCGCCCGGGTTCTGGCCAGGGGCGGTCTGACCCTTGTCCCACCTGGGTAACCCATGGGTAATGAGCGGGCGTCCGGCCGGGCATGGTTGGATGCGAAGGAGAGCGTGGAACGAGGGTGTCCAGTCGGGACAGGCGGGAATCGTGAGGATCTTCGGGAAGGTACGGCATCGGCCCTCCGCCTCTTGGCGGCAGGCCACGGACCGCGCGTTCACGCTGATCGGCGACGGCCGGTACGAGGACGCGGGCGCATTGCTGACGCGTGCGGCGGACCTGGAGCCCTGGCTCTCCGAGTCATGGTTCAACCTGGCGCTGCTGCACAAGTTCCGGCACGACTGGGAGCAGGCGCGGGCCGCCGGCCTGCGGGCCGTCGCGCTGCTCGACAAGGAGTCCGGCGCTCCCGACTGGTGGAACGTCGGGATCGCCGCCACCGCGTTGCAGGACTGGCCGCTGGCGCGCCGGGCCTGGCAGGCGTACGGGCTGAAGGTGCCCGGCGGCGGGCAGCAGACCCCGGCCTCCAACAGCGAGCCGGTCGGCATGGAGCTGGGCAGCGCGGCCGTACGGCTGTCGCCCGAGGGCGAGGCCGAGGTCGTGTGGGGCCGCAGGCTGGACCCGGCGCGGATGGAAGTGCTGTCGATCCCGCTGCCGTCCTCCGGGCGGCGCTGGGGCGAGGTCGTGCTGCACGACGGGGTGCCGAACGGCGAGCGGATCACCGCGGCCGGGCCCTCGTACCCCGTCTTCGACGAGATCGAGCTGTGGGCGCCGTCGCCCGTGCCGACCTGGGTGGTGCTGCTCGAAGCCGCCACGGAGGCGGACCGGGACGCCCTGGAGCAGCTGGCGTCCGACGCCGGTTTCGCCGCGGAGGACTGGTCCTCGTCGGTGCGGCTGCTGTGCCGTGCCTGCTCGGAGAGCCGGATGGAGAGCGACGAGGGCGACGGCGAGCACCTCGACCCGCACGACCACAGTGAGCCGGGACACCCCGGCCCGCTGGGGCACCGCACCGCGGGTGAGCTGTGGGTACCGGAGCGTGAGTGCGGGCTGGCGGCGCCCGCCGGGCTGGTGCGCGGCCTGCTGGACGGCTGGGTGGCGGACAGTCCGGACAGCCGTGAGTGGCGGGATCTCGAAGAAGTCTGCTGACCTGTGCCCGTAGGCTGTACGCGCACCGATTCCGGTGCTCGGGCGCCCGGGTTCTCGCGAGCGGCGGACCCCGGGTTTCACGTTGTGAGGAAGGCGTACGGCGGACATGGCGCAGCAGGAGACGGACGAGCAGATCAGCGTCGACGACGAGGGTTTCCTCGTCGACACCGAGGACTGTGAGGCGCGTGAGGCGGCATACCGCGAGCGCGGCACCTCGCACCCGATCACGGTCGTGGGCAACCCCGTCCTGCACAAGGAGTGCAAGGACGTCACGGCGTTCGACGACAAGCTGGCCACGCTGATCGACGACATGTTCGCCAGCCAGCGGACGGCGGAGGGCGTGGGCCTGGCCGCCAACCAGATCGGGGTGGACCTCAAGGTCTTCGTCTACGACTGCCCGGACGACGACGGGGTGCGGCACACCGGTGTCATCTGCAACCCGGTGCTCGACGAGCTGCCGCCCGAGGAGCGCGTCCTGGACGACGCGAACGAGGGCTGCCTCTCGGTCCCGACGGCGTACGCCTCGCTGGCCCGCCCGGACTACGCGGTGGTGCGCGGACAGGACGCGCAGGGCAACCCCGTCAAGGTGCGGGGCAACGGCTACTTCGCCCGCTGCCTCCAGCACGAGACGGACCACCTGTACGGCTACCTGTACATCGACCGGCTCTCCAAGCGCGACCGCAAGGACGCGCTCCGGCAGATGGAGGAGAACACCCCGCGCTACGAGATCGTGCCCAACGCCTGATCCGGCGGAACGCGTGGCTGCGCGGGGGCCCTGCACCGGTATGCCGGGCAGGGCCCCCGCCGCTTCTCCCGGACGTCAACCACCCTTCTCCTGTGCATAGTTGACGCGCGTCGACTCGTCCGACAGTCTCTCTTCCCACACCTTCGTCGTGGTAGGGAGCCCCCCATGCTCAGACGTTCCGCAAGACTTCTGCTCGGCCTTGTCATGACCATGGCTTTCGCCTTGGGCGGGGCCGTCGTCACGGCCGGCACCGCACAGGCCGACGGCTGCTACACCTGGACCCGCACCCTGTCCTCCGGCGCCACCGGCAACGATGTCGTCCAGCTCCAGATCAGGGTCGCCGGATACCCCGGATACAACTCCGTACTCGCCGTCGACGGCTCCTACGGACCGGCCACCACGGCCGCCGTCAAGCGCTTCCAGGCCGCCTACGGACTGGCCGCCGACGGAGTCGCCGGCCCCGCCACCCAGGCCAAGCTCTACGCGCTCCAGGACAACGACTGCACGCCCATCCACTTCACCTACGCCGAGCACAACACCTGCAACAGCACCTGGGCGGGTGGTGCCGTCGCGGCGGGCACCGCGAAAGCCAACGCGCTGAGCACCATGTGGAAGCTGGAGGCGCTGCGCCACGCGCTCGGTGACCACCCCATCCGGATCAACAGCGGCTTCCGCTCCACGCCCTGCAACAGCGCGGTCGGCGGCGCGGCAGGCAGCCGCCATCTGTACGGCGACGCGGCGGACCTGGGCGGACTGCCCCTGTGCACCATCGCCCAGCAGGCCCGCAACCACGGGTTCAACGGGATCCTCGGTCCGGGCTACCCGGACCACGGTGACCACATCCACGTGAACCAGGGGCCGAGCCACTTCTGGTCGGCGCCGAACTGCGGTATCTGACCTCCGGCACACCTGTGGGGCCCGCCGGACCGGCGGGCCCCACAGCCGTGCGTCAGGCGGACCTCGCCGTCAGGCGCGTCCCGCCCGTCGTCTGCACCGCGGCGCCGTCCGCGGCCCGCTCCGTCAGCCGCAGCTGCGAGACGGCGTTGCGCAGCACCAGCGCACCGGCCCCGGCGTCCAGCTGCCAGCGCTGGGTCCGCGCGCCCGCCGCGCAGGTGCCGAGCGACAGCTCGGCCCCCACCTCCAGCGGGGCGCCCAGGTACTTCCTCCCGCGCACCACGTCCAGGCACTGGCCGCCCGATGCCGAGCGGACCGTGTAGTACCCGTCGTCGGTCGCCGTCAGCGTCCACCCGTCCGTCGCGCCCCGGGTCAGGGACACCCCGGAGTCCGCGCCGGGCGCGAGCGCCTTCGCGCCGGCGACAAGCCGGTAGGTACCGTCGGCGAGCGGGGTCCGGTCGGTGTTCTCCCAGCCGGGCGCGTGACCGATCCGCCGGGCCAGGGCCTCGAAACCGGCGTACGTCTCACTGGGCTTCGGCCCGCCCCAGGTGGCCTGCGCGATGAAGCGCAGCGGCATGAACACCTTCGCCTCGACCTCGTTCTCGGTCTCGGCCGCCGCGCTGTCCGGCCAGAGGCTGATTTTCGCACCGGTCAGGTTCGCCGCCGTGGCGGGCAGCGTCTGGCCCTCGAAGCGCAGGGGCGTCCAGTCGCTCTCGTACAGCTTCCGCGTGTCCATCGTGAAGCCGCCGCGCACCAGGTAGAGGGAGTACGCGGAGTTCATCACCGGACGGCCCTCGGCCAGCAGCCCGGACGGCTGCTGGATGGCGCCGCCGCCCAGCCAGTGCTCGACGGCGATGTCGCGGTCCAGCGGCACGATGCCGTTGTGGCCGACCAGCCCGTCGTTCCAGATCCGCAGCGACCGGCCGCCGGCCTTCACGTGCTCGTTGACCTGGTTGATGAAGTCGACGAAGAGATCGTCCGGGGTGGCCGAGGCGCCGAACCTCGCGGTCGCGGCGGTCTGCAGCTGCGGGTAGTCCGGATACGAGGAGCCGATCATGTACTCGTCGGCGCCCATGTGCCAGGTGGGGGTGTCCCACACCTTCAGGGCCTCGTCCACCAGGGACGTGTAGTACGCCAGCGCCTCGGGCCGCGAGATGTCCAGCCGGGGCGGCGAGGCGACGCCGTCCTTGTCCTTGAGCTGGAGCTCCGGGTGGTTCTCCAGGTAGGTGTCCATGTGGCCGGGGGAGTTGATCTCCGGCACCAGGTCGATGTGGTACTTCTTCGCCATCGCGACCAGGGTGCGGATCTGCGGCTTGGTGTAGTAGCCCCAGAACGCCGACTCCGGGTCGGTGTCGCTCCTGACCTTCGCCTCGATCCAGAGCTGGTTGAGCTTCTGGGAGGCCATGTCCTTCATCAGCCGCTCGAACCACGGCAGCGAGACGTTGATGTAGCAGGCGCAGACCCCGACGCCGCGCTCGCGGTACGCGGGCACGTCGGTCGCCGAACCCCGTGCCGCACGGCCGTCGTCGTTCAGCAGCTGGAGCACGGTGCGCGAGCCGTAGAACACGCCCGTGGAGGTCGCGGCTGTGACCGTGACCCGGTCGCCGACTTCGAGCCGGTAGCCCTCGGCGCCCAACGCGCCCTTCAGGGAGGCGTCCTGGCGCAGCACGATGTCCCCGGGCCGGGCGGTGGACCGGCCCCGCGACACCGCGGGGTGCCCGGTCAGCTCGCCCGCGAACCTCTTCGCGTCGGCGGCGGTGCGCTGCTCCCGCACCCCGTCGAGCACGATCCTGGCCCGGTCGGTGAGGGTGAACTCCCCCTCCCCGGGCTGCCACTGCCGCAGCGAGGGCAGCACCTCGGGCGGGGGCGCCGCCGCGGGTGCGTCCACGGCCGAGGCGCTCTGCCAGGGCAGCAGAGTGGCGGCGAGCGCGGCCACCACGGCCCCGATGGTCCTTCGTCCTGCCGTCCGGATGTCCATCGTCAGAGCCTGGCCCGCCCGCCGGGGCCCGGTCCATGGACCCGTGAGGGAAAGGCTTGGACGAATGATCGGATGTCGACGCGGCCGGTATCAGGCGACTTCGGTCAGCTCCGACGGCCCGCGGAAGGTCCTGCGGTACGCGTTCGGCGTCGTGCCCAAGGAGCGTACGAACTGGTGGCGCAGGGCTGCGGCGTTGCCGAAGCCCGCCAGCCCTGCGATCGTGTCCATCGTTTCATCCGATGTCTCCAGGAGATGCTGGGCCAGCAGCACCCGCTGACGCAGCAGCCAGCGGTACGGCGTGGTGCCCGTCTCCTGCTGGAAGCGGCGGGCGAAGGTGCGCGGCGACATGTGCGCCTGGGCGGCGAGCTGCTCGACGGTCATCTCCTCGTTCAGATGCCGCTCCATCCAGACGAGGGTGTCACCGACCGTGTCGCAGCGGCCCCGGGGCAGGGGCCGCTGGATGTACTGCGCCTGCCCGCCGTCGCGGTGCGGCGGCACGACCATGCGGCGGGCGATGGTGTTGGCGGTGGCGGGCCCGTATGCCTGGCGGACCAGGTGCAGACAGGCGTCGATGCCCGCGGCCGTGCCCGCGGAGGTGATGACGGAGCCCTCGTCCACGTACAGCACGTCCGGTTCGACGACGGCCCGCGGGAAGCGGCGGGCCAACGCGTCGGAGTGGCGCCAGTGCGTGGTGCAGCGGCGGCCGTCCAGCAGTCCGGCCGCCCCCAGCACGAACGCCCCCGAGCAGACACTCAGTACCCGGGCGCCGCGGTCCACAGCCCGGCGCAGCGCGTCCAGGGCCTCCTGCGGGTACTCCCGGTCCGCGGCCTGGCCGCTGGCCGGCACGGCGATGAGGTCGGCCTCCTCCAGGCGGTCGAGGCCGTACGGGGTGCTGATGCTGAACCCCGCGTGGGTGCTGAGCACCGGGCCCTCGGCGGAGACCACGGCGAAATCATGCACCGGCAGCCCCTCTTCGCTGCGGTCGAGCCCGAACACCTCGCAGAGCACACCGAGTTCGAAGGGGTGGACCTCACCGAGCAGCAGGACCGCGACATTCTTCAGCATGACCCCAGTGTGGCAGTAATTCGATGCTCTATGACAGTCCTGCCACTGCCGGATTCCGCTCGCACGGACGAGAGTAGGGGCATGAACACATTCCAGAACGTCCTGGGCATATCAGCTGTTATCGCTCTCGTCCTGCTCCCGGCGCTGATCGGGATCGCCCGCGAACTCCGCATCGACCGCGCGCTCCGGGAGGCGGAACGGAGCCGGAGAACCGCACCACCGGAAACGGCGGACGCCGCGCGGCCGGTGAAGACCGCACGGCGTCCGTACGTCAGGAGCTGGGCGAGGGTCTGAAGGGCTTGGAGGGCCCAAGCCTTTCGTTTGGATCAGGCTGGGCTCGCGTGCTCTGGTGCCGCGCCTCGCGGCGTTGCCGTCAATCAACAACTGCCCCGTAGCCCTATAGGCATGGGGGGACCCCCTTCGCGTTGCCTCAATCCTCCGCCTTGCGATGCACGGCACCAGACCCCGCTCCCTGATTCAGCCTGATCCAAACGAAAAGCCCTACCTCCCGTCCTCGTCCCGGTACTCGGGGAGCAGATGAGGATGCTGATGGGCGAGGCTGTGGGTGATGGCTTCATCGGTGGGGTCGGTGACGCCCCAGCTGTGTGCGGAGGGGTGTGCGGCGAAGAGTTCGCAGGCTTCGTTGAAGGGATCGCGCGCGGAACACCAGGGGAGCGGCGTGAGCCGGGCGTGCCCTGCGCCCTTCCATCGGACCCAGACGGCACTTCCGGGCCGCCCGCCCTCGTCCCAGAGCATGGTGGCGTGCTGGTCGTCGTGGTCCTCGCCGAGTTCACAGAGGATGTATCCGGCTTCGGGGCGGTGTCCGGGGACGGACAGGGCGACGACGTTGTCCGGGGGTGGGAGGAGGGCGACGGCGGTGCACTGGTTCATGGCTGGGGGCCTCCTCGTAGATCGTCTGTGGTGCCGTCGGGCACGAGGGCGAGCCGCCGGTTGCGTACGGTGACGCCACCGAGCGAGGCGAACCGCTGCCTGTCCGACACGGTGACCTCGGCGGCGTAACCCAGGCGGTTCATGAGGCACGCTCGTGGTCGCCGGAGTCGATGAGCAGGTCCCGGAGCCGGTCGGCCGCCGCCTCGATCTCCTCCAGCACGTCGGTGTGGGCGGCGAGGCGTTCGCCGAGGGCCGCGTCCAACTCCGCGAAGAACAGGGCCCGATAGGCGGGGTCGGATTCGATGCGTACGAGTTCGTCGAAGGGCCTGGCGGGGTGGTGCGAACGCCGGGTGAGTGCCCAGGTGAGCTGGGGGAGCCGGAGCCGTAGGTGAATCTCGGCGGCTCCGAGGAGAAGGACCAGCCGAGCCCGCAACCGTACGACGGGGTTCACAGAACCTCCCCCCGGCTGCGGGCGTTGGCCCGCGCGGCACGGGCGCGGAGCTGCTCTATGGGGAGCGCGGGCCGTACGTAACGGGGCTCGGCCTCCCACTCGGTGCCGCCGGCCATCGGCCGCAGCGACCAGTAGAAGCCGGCGACCCCTCGGAACTCGCCGACGCGGTTGTTGCGGCTGGTGTCGACCAGGAGGGTTCCAGGGACGGGGAGGTCAGGGGGTTCCTGGATATGCGGACGTAAGTTCTCGCCGTGCATCGATCGCTCCTCGTGCCGTCGCAGTGTTTGCCGGGCGACAGATGGAGTCGCTCAGCGCGGGGCCGAATCTCGTGACATCTCTAGAGAACTAGAGGTCTCTAGAGATGTCAAACGATCGGCTTGCATTCGTGTAGTTCTGCTGTTCGCATCTGGGTAGGTGGTGCGTGAGTCGACTCATGCACCACTTGCAAACGCCCAGGTAGGCCAGCTGACCGGCGCACGGGGTCGTGCCCGGATGTCGCGTGAGTGACTGGCGGGCCTAAGCTGTCCGGAAAGGAGAGGAACCCGTTGATGGCCACCGACGCCGGCCGCCGTGAGCCCAAGTACCAGCGGATCGCGAACGCCTTGAAGGCGGAGATTCGGTCTGGAGCATTGGGGACGGGGAGCCGTCTCCCAGGCGAGAACGACCTCATGGCGCATTACGGCGTAGCGCGCATGACGGTTCGGCAGGCGCTGAGCGTGCTCCAGAGCGAAGGGCTGACGGAAGCCCGGAAAGGCGTGGGCGTTTTCGTTCGGGCCTTCCAGCCATTGAGGCGGAGTGGGATTCAGCGGTTGGCGAGCGAGCAGTGGGGGTCTGGACGCTCTGTCTGGGAAGCGGACCTTCAGGGGCGGGACCTGGCGGTGGATCAGGTGGAAGTACGTGAGGGGATCGCCTCGGAGAATGCAGCGCGGGTGCTCGGCCTTGAGGTGGGCGAGAAGGTCTGCATCAGGAGCCGCCGGTTCGTCCTGGACGGTAAGCCGGTACTGCTGTCGACCTCGTACCTCCCCGCATCCCTGGTCGCGGGCTCAGCCATCACCCAGCCGGACACGGGCCAGGGAGGCATCTACGCGCGACTGGCCGAACTGGGCCACGCCCCGGTCCACTTCCGGGAGGAGATCCGCTCTCGGATGCCTCTGCCGGAGGAGGCGTCGCAGCTGAGCCTTCCGGCGGGTACGCCCGTCATGCTCATCTGCCGGACCGCGTTCGCGGAGGAGGGCCGCCGCCCCGTGGAGGTCAACGAGATGGTCCTGGACGCGGCGGCTTACGTCCTGGAGTACGACTTCGACGCGTGACAGGTCCAGTTTCGAGAACCGCCCCACCTTGCGTGCATTATGAGGCGTTCTGCTGTCGACCTCGTAGGGGCCGAATCCCCCGGTGGGTCATGTCCTCGTACAGCACCAACGGCGGCGACTGCGTCGCGGTGGCCGCCAACCTCGTCGCCTGCCGAGGCATTGCCCCGGTCCGTGACTCCAAGTGCGTGGATGGCCTGGTGGCCGACGTCCGTACGGCCGCGTGCTCTGCGTTCGTCGCCGGCGTGCGGGCCGGAACGTTCGACGCCGCCTGACTCAAGGCCACAGCGCCGCCCCACCATGCCGGACGCACAGTGGAGCGGCGCTGCCGTAAGAGCGGGATCTAGAACTCGTCGTCGAAGCCGACCGTGCCCTCGACCGCCACCTGGTACGCGGAGGGGCGGCGCTCGAAGAAGTTCGTCAGCTCCTGGACGCCCTGGAGCTCCATGAACGAGAACGGGTTCTGCGAGCCGTACACCGCGGGGAAGCCCAGCCGGGCGAGCCGCTGGTCGGCGACGCACTCCAGGTACTCGCGCATGGACTCGGTGTTCATGCCCGGCAGCCCCTCGCCGCACAGGTCGCGGCCGAACTGGAGCTCCGCCTCGACGGCCTCCTTCAGCATGTCGGTGACCTGCTGCTGGAGGGCGTCGTCGAAGAGCTCCGGCTCCTCCTTGCGGACGGTGTCCACGACCTCGAACGCGAAGCTCATGTGCATGGTCTCGTCACGGAAGACCCAGTTCGTCCCCGTGGCGAGACCGTGCAGCAGGCCGCGCGAGCGGAACCAGTAGACGTACGCGAACGCGCCGTAGAAGAACAGCCCCTCGATGCACGCCGCGAAGCAGATCAGGTTCAGCAGGAAGCGGCGCCGGTCGGCCTGCGTCTCCAGCTGGTCCATCTTCTCGACGGAGTCCATCCACTTGAAGCAGAACTGCGCCTTCTCACGGATCGAGGGGATCTCCTCGACCGCGTCGAACGCGGCCGCCCGGTCGTCCGGATCGGGCAGATAGGTGTCGAGCAGCGTCAGATAGAACTGGACGTGCACGGCCTCCTCGAAGAGCTGCCGCGACAGGTACAGCCGCGCCTCGGGGGAGTTGATGTGCTTGTACAGCGTCAGCACGAGGTTGTTGGAGACGATCGAGTCACCGGTCGCGAAGAACGCGACGAGCCGCCCGATCATGTGCTGCTCGCCCGGCGACAGCTTGGCGAGGTCGGAGACGTCGGAGTGGAGGTCGACCTCCTCCACCGTCCAGGTGTTCTTGATCGCGTCCCGGTAGCGCTCGTAGAAGTCCGGGTAGCGCATGGGCCGCAGGGTCAGTTCGAAGCCCGGGTCGAGCAGGTTCTTGTTCTCGGATGTGCTCATTACTGGCAGGCCTCGCAGGACTCGGGGTTTTCGAGGGAGCAGGCGAGCGCGTCGGCGTCGGGCGCGGCCGCCTGCTGTACGGGAATGGGGGCGGCGGCAGCGGCCTGGCCGGACGCGGCCCGCGCGATCCGCGTCGCCGGGCGCGAGCGCAGGTAGTACGTCGTCTTCAGCCCCTGCTTCCAGGCGTACGCGTACATCGAGGAGAGCTTGCCGATCGTCGGCGTCTCCAGGAACAGGTTCAGCGACTGGCTCTGGTCGAGGAACGGCGTACGGGCCGCCGCCATGTCGATCAGTCCGCGCTGCGGGATCTCCCACGCCGTGCGGTACAGCGCCCGTACGTCCTCGGGGATCCACGCGAAGCCCTGCACCGAGCCGCTCGCCTCGCGCAGCGCCTCACGGGTCCGCGCGTCCCACACGCCGAGCCTCTTCAGCTCGTCCACCAGGTACGCGTTGACCTGGAGGAACTCCCCGCTGAGCGTCTCGCGCTTGAAGAGGTTGGAGACCTGCGGCTCGATGCACTCGTACACGCCCGCGATGGAGGCGATCGTCGCCGTCGGCGCGATGGCGAGCAGCAGCGAGTTGCGCATCCCGCTCTTCGCGACCCGGGCGCGCAGCGCGTCCCAGCGCTCCGGCCAGTTCAGCTCGGTGTCGTAGTGGTCCGGGTGCAGCACCCCGCGGGCGGCCCGCGTCTCGGACCAGGCGGGCAGCGGGCCCGAGCGCTCGGCGAGCGCGCAGGAGGCCTCGTACGCGGCGAGCATGATCCGCTCGGAGATCTTCGTCGACAGGGCCCGTGCCTCGGGGGAGTCGAACGGCAGGCGCAGCTGGAAGAAGACGTCCTGGAGACCCATCGCGCCCAGGCCCACCGGCCGCCAGCGGGCGTTGGAGCGGCCCGCCTGCTCGGTCGGGTAGAAGTTGATGTCGACGACCCGGTCGAGGAAGGTCACCGCGGTACGGACGGTGGCGTCCAGGCGTTCCCAGTCGATGGTGCCGTCGGCGACGAACGCGCCGAGGTTGACCGAACCCAGGTTGCAGACGGCCGTCTCGCCGTCGTCGGTGACTTCGAGGATCTCCGTGCACAGGTTCGACGAGTGCACGACGCGGCCGGGCTCGGCGGTCTGGTTCGCGGTCCGGTTGGAGGCGTCCTTGAACGTCATCCAGCCCTGGCCGGTCTGTGCGAGCGTCCGCATCATCCGGCCGTACAGCTCACGGGCCGGCATCGTCTTGCGGGCCAGGCCCTTGGCCTCGGCCGCCCGGTACGCGGCGTCGAACGCGTCGCCCCACAGGTCGACCAGCTCGGGCACGTCGGCCGGGGAGAACAGCGACCAGGTGCCGTCCGTGTCGACCCGGCGCATGAACTCGTCCGGGATCCAGTGCGCCAGGTTGAGGTTGTGCGTGCGCCGCTGGTCCTCACCCGTGTTGTCGCGCAGCTCCAGGAACTCCTCGATGTCCGCGTGCCAGGTCTCCAGGTAGACCGCGGCGGCGCCCTTGCGCCGGCCGCCCTGGTTCACCGCGGCGACGGACGCGTCGAGCGTCTTGAGGAACGGGACGATGCCGTTGGAGTGCCCGTTGGTGCCCCGGATCAGTGAACCGCGGGCGCGGATGCGGGAGTACGAGAGGCCGATGCCGCCCGCGTGCTTGGACAGCCGCGCCACCTGGTGGTAGCGGTCGTAGATCGAGTCCAGCTCGTCCAGCGGCGAGTCCAGCAGGTAGCAGGAGGACATCTGCGGGTGCCGGGTGCCGGAGTTGAAGAGCGTGGGGGAGGAGGGCAGGTAGTCCAGCCGGCTCATCAGCCGGTAGAGCGCGGCGACCTCGTCCAGGGCGCGCTCGGAGTTGTCCTCGGCGAGCCCGGCGGCGACCCGGAGCATGAAGTGCTGCGGGGTCTCGACGACCTGGCGGGTCAGCGGGTGGCGCAGCAGGTAGCGGCTGTGCAGGGTGCGCAGCCCGAAGTAGCCGAAGCGGTCGTCGGCGCCGTCGGCGAGGGCCTGTCCCACCAGTGCGTCGAGGGCGGCCGCGTGGAGCGTCACGAACTCGGCGGTGCGGTCCGCGATCAGGCCCTCGCGGTGCCCGACGGCGACCGACGCGGAGAAGGCCGTCGCGCCCTGTCCGGCCGCCTCGTCCGCGATCGAGCGGGTGAGGAGGCGGGCGGCGAGCCGGGAGTAGGCGGGGTCCTCCGAGATCAGGCCCGCGGCGGCCTCGGTGGCCAGCGAGCGCAGCTCGGCCTCGTCCGACCGGGCGTTGCGGCCGCGCAGTGCGGCGCCGGCGACGCGTCCGGGGTCGGTGTCGGGCAGATCCGCGGTCAGGTCGGTGAGGGTGCGCAGCAACGCGGTTCCCGGTCCGTCCTTCGCGGGTGCCGCGGACCGGTCCGTCCCGGACTCGACTGCTTCGGACTCGGCCGCTGAAACCGGATCGGCTGGCGCGATGGTCACGTGGTGCTCTCCCTCGCTCGGCTCTGGGCCGGCGGGGGAACGGGGGCAGCCGGGCGGAGCCGGGCCCTGGGGCAGTACTCCGTGCGGCGTCCACCGGCCCATCCACGAGGCCCGGACATCTGGGCATCCGGATCGGTCGAGCCGGATGCGCTGTCGGCAGGTCCTCGGACTCACGGGTGCGCAAAAGCGCACCGAACATACCGTTGCGGGACAGTTCCGGATTCGCACCGGATTTCCCTGCGGCGACAGCGAGCACGAGCATACATGTGGGGGCAGCCCGATGCGGCAGCCCCCACATGTTGTGTCGCGCGACTCAACGGCGCGACGTCATGACGTCGGCAGGAGGTCCAGGCGGTAGGTCAGCAGCGAGAGCCCCTCGATGGGATACCAGTCCCTTTCCGGGGTCCGTACGAAGCCGAGGCGCCCGTAGATCCTATGGGCTCCGCGCATGCCCGGCTGCGTCGACAGCGCGATCCCCGTGACCCCCGCGGTGGCCCGTGCGCGCTCGATACAGGCCCGGACGAGCGCCTCGCCCGCCCCGGCCCCACGGGCCTCGCGGGAGACCGCGAGCATCCGGAACTCGGCCTCGTCGGCGGCCGCGATGTCCGCCCACCGGTTCCCCGGCGGTGCGTACGTCACGCCGCCGAGCACCCGCCCCGATGCGTCCGCCGCGACGAGCACCTCGGCCTCCGCGGCCCGCCGGGCGACGTCCCGCAGCTGCACCAGATAGGGGTCGTCGGCGCCGAAGTCCAGCAGCCCGTCCCCGAGATAGGCCTCTGCGGTGATTTCGCCGAGGACCGTGTGCTCGGCGGGCCCGACCGGCCTGATGGTGATGTCCATGCCCGGAAGTGTGCCGCACTCCGCGTGCTCGGTCGCGGGAATTCCCGGGCCCCCGCGCCCGGTACGCGAACGGGCCGCCGTACCCCGGTGCGGGGGGTGCGGCGGCCCGTGGCGGGGCGGGTCAGTGACCGCCGGGCGCCCCGGCCGTGGCCGGCGGGAGCTCGGTCTTCACGCCCGGGTCGCCCGCGTCCGCGGTGTAGTCGTCGGGCGAGGTCTCGTCGACCCCGGCAGGCGCCTTCACGGCGTTCAGGACGAAGGTGAGGACGACGGTGACCACGACGTTCAGCACGAACGCCGTCAGGCCGATGTAGCCGATCTCGCCGATGCCCGGGATCTCCTTGGAGGACCCCCCAAAGTGCGCCTGGGTGGGGCTGGCGACTCCGTAGGCGGCGGCGGTCCCGTAGATCATACCGACCGCCCAGCCCGCGAGGAGGGCCCAGCGGTGGAACCACCGGGTGAACAGGCCGCCGACCAGGGCCGGCATCGTCTGGAGGATCCAGATCCCGCCGAGCAGCTGGAAGTTGATCGCGACCGTCTTGTCCATGGTGAGGACGAAGGCGAGCGCGCCGACCTTCACCAGCAGCGACACCAGCTTGGAGACCTTGGTTTCCTGGGCGGGTGTCGCGTCGGGCTTCAGGAAGTCCTTGTAGATGTTCCGGGTGAACAGGTTCGCCGCCGCGATCGACATGATCGCCGCGGGGACCAGCGCGCCGATGCCGATGGCCGCGAACGCCACGCCCGCGAACCAGTCGGGGAACATGTTCTCGAAGAGCTGCGGGATCGCCAGCTGGCCGTTGTCCACCTTGACCCCGGCGGCGATGGCCATGAAGCCGAGGAGTGCGAGCAGGCCCAGCATCAGCGAGTACAGCGGCAGGATCGTGGTGTTGCGGCGGATCACGTTGCGGCTGCGGCTGGAGAGCGTCGCCGTGATCGAGTGCGGGTACATGAAGAGCGCCAGCGCCGAGCCCAGCGCCAGCGTGGCGTAGCCCCACTGGCCGTTCACGCCGGGCGCGAGCGCGCCGGTCGGCTTGCCCCCCGGCGGACCCGCGAACTTCTCCTGCGCGGAGGCGAAGATGTCGTGGAAGCCGCCGAGCTTGATCGGGATGTAGATGATCGCCACGAGGATGACCAGGTAGATCAGCCCGTCCTTGACGAAGGCGATCAGCGCGGGCGCGCGCAGGCCCGAGGAGTACGTGTAGGCGGCGAGCACCGCGAACGCGATCAGCAGCGGCAGGTCCTTGATGAACCAGTGCGTGTTCTCGCCGCCGCCGACGCCCATCACGTCGAGCACCGCCTGGATGCCGACGAGCTGGAGCGCGATGTACGGCATGGTGGCGAGGATGCCGGTGACCGCGACGGCGAGGGAGAGCCCCTTGGAGCCGAAGCGGCCGCGGACGAAGTCCGAGGTGGTGACGTAGCCGTGCTTGTGCGAGACCGACCACAGCCGCGGCAGGAAGGTGAAGATCAGCGGGTACACCAGGATGGTGTAGGGCACCGCGAAGAAGCCGGCCGCGCCCGCCGCGTAGATCGCCGCGGGTACGGCGACGAAGGTGTACGCGGTGTAGAGGTCGCCACCGAGCAGGAACCAGGTGACCCAGGTGCCGAACGACCGTCCGCCCAGGCCCCATTCGTCGAGACTGGCCTCGTTCTCCGCCTTGCGCCAGCGGGCCGCCATGAAGCCGACGACCGTCACGGCCAGGAAGAAGAAGATGAAGACGCCGAGCGCGACGCCGTTCACGCCGTCCTTCATGCCGACGCACCCCCCTTGCGGGCGCGCTGGTCACGCTGCCACAGCTTGTACGCGATCATCGTGAGCGCGGTCGAGATCAGCACCCAGAGCATCTGGTACCAGTAGAAGAACGGGATACCGATGAAGGTCGGGTCGATCTTGGCGTACGAACTCACCCAGAGCATCGCCACGAACGGCGCGATGAGGCAGAGGGCGATGACCACCCGCACGGGTGTGACCGTGGGTGGCCTTCCTCCTGGGTCCGCTGGCTTTCCTTCTGGGTCTGCTGGCATGGCGGCGACTCCGTCCCCTCGCTGATCACCTGTTGTAACGCGCAGGGAAATCTAAGTGAGCGCCCGTGCCAGCGTCACCCCCTGTCCGCATTGCGGTCCGGCAACGGTCTTCCGTCCGGGAGGGGTTCGCCCAAATGGCTCTGGGTGCGCGAGAGTTGGTTCAGACCAATGGCGGTACTGAGGGGTCGGCCGGAGAGCGGAAAGCCCCCGTGGAAGCGCGTCCACGGGGGCTTTCCGGATGCTGTGCCGGGGTGGTGCCCGTTCAGTCCAGCGGACGCTTCAGGCGGGCCACGAACTTGTAGCGGTCGCCGCGGTAGACCGAGCGGACCCACTCGACCGGCTCGCCCTGTTCGTCCAGCGAGTGCCGGGACAGCATCAGCATCGGCAGACCCACGTCCGTACCGAGCAGCCCGGCCTCGCTCGGGGTGGCGAGTGAGGTCTCGATGGTCTCCTCGGCCTCGGCCAGCCGCACGTCGTACACCTCGGCCAGGGCCGTGTAGAGAGAGGTGTACTTCACCAGCGAGCGTCGCAGCGCGGGGAAGCGTTTGGCCGAAAGGTGCGTGGTCTCGATCGCCATCGGCTCACCGCTCGCCAGCCGCAGCCGCTCGATGCGCAGTACGCGTCCGCCGGTCGTGATGTCGAGGAGCCCGGCGAGCGTGTCGTCCGCCGTGACATAGCCGATGTCCAGTAGCTGGGACGTCGGTTCCAGCCCCTGGGCGCGCATGTCCTCGGTGTACGAGGTGAGTTGCAGGGCCTGTGAGACCTTCGGCTTGGCGACGAAGGTGCCCTTGCCCTGGATGCGCTCCAGCCGGCCCTCGACGACCAGTTCCTGGAGCGCCTGGCGCACGGTGGTGCGCGAGGTGTCGAACTCTGCGGCCAGGGTCCGCTCCGGGGGCACGGGGGTGCCCGGCGGCATCGTGTCCGTCATGTCGAGGAGATGTCGCTTCAGCCGGTAGTACTTCGGGACGCGCGCGGTGCGCGTACCCGCGCTCGCGCCCGTCTCGTTCTCCGTACTGCCCCCGTCGGCACCCATGGCCCGCCTTCCCGACTGCTGCGTTGCTGCCGTCACCGGCTCCTCCGTCTGTCGCGGCTCACATGGTGGCACGGTCCCGTCACGGCTCGTCGCCCTCCCTCAGATGTCGGTCCTATAACGGACGCGAGTGCACTTCTTATACACCCTTGACACCCCTAAAGGTCTAGGCCAAGCTCCCGGTACTGGTCTAAACCATTAAAGACCAGGTTCCAGCCCCAGCAGTACTCGTCGACGTGTTTTGCGCGGTGGGCAGGGGTTGCAGCATCCCTGAGGAGGGTGGCGTGAAGCGCAAGCTCATCGCGGCGATCGGCGTCGCGGGCATGTTGGTTTCGATCGCAGCGTGTGGTTCGGACGACGACAAGGCATCGTCGAAGGACCCGAAGGACCGCAACGAATCGCTCACCGTCTGGCTGATGTCGGACGCGCAGAGCACGTGGCCTGAACTGGTGAAGGATGTCAATACCCAGTTCAAGACGAAGTACCCCAACGTCAAGGTCAACGTTCAGTACCAGACCTGGGCCGACAAGGCCAAGAAGCTCGACGCCGCCCTGGCCGGCGACAAGTTCCCCGACGTCGTGGAGCTCGGCAACACCGAGACCATGACGTACATCCTCAACGGGGCACTCGGCGAGATCGACCCGAAGAAGTACGAGAACTCGGACACCTGGATCAAGGGTCTGAAGGACACGTGCGCCTTCGAGGGCAAGCAGTACTGCGTTCCTTACTACGCCGGCGCCCGCGTGGCGATCTACAACAAGGACATGTTCAAGGCCGGCACCGGCAAGGACACCCTCCCCGACACCCAGGACGACCTGACCGCCGCGCTGGACAAGATCGGCAAGAAGTACGGCAAGGACAAGGCGTTCTCGCCGCTGTACCTGCCGGGCCGCTACTGGTACGCCGCGATGTCCTACGTCGCTGCCGAGGGCGGCCAGATCGCCAAGTACGACGAGGGCAAGAAGGAGTGGAAGTCCACTCTGTCGACCCCGGAGTCCCAGAAGGGCATCACGGACTTCGTCGACCTGGTCAAGAAGTACAACCACGGTGACAAGACGAAGGACGAGGCGGACCACGCCAACGTCATGGCCAACGAGAAGACCGCTCTTCTCTACGGCAACGGCTGGGAGGCCGGCAGCGTCGTCGACTCCAAGGCGAACGGCAACCCGAAGCTGACCGACAAGATCGGCACCGCGGGCATGCCCGGCCCGAACGGCAAGGCGCTCCCCTCCTTCATCGGCGGCTCCGACCTCGCCACCATCTCCAAGTCGAAGATCCAGGACCTCGGCGAGGAGTGGATCTCGATGTTCACCTCCGAGAAGTCGGAGGAGGTCCTCGCCTCGAAGAACATCCTTCCGAACAACACCAAGCAGCTTGAGCCCCTGAAGGCCAAGCCGGAGACCGCGGCCATCGCCAACGCCGTGCCGGACGCCTGGTTCACTCCGATCGCCCCGGGCTGGACGGCGATCGAGAAGAAGGAAACCCTCGAGATCATGCTGCTCGACATCATCAAGGGCAAGTCGGTCGAGGAGGCCACCAAGGCGGCCGACGCGGAGATCGACTCGATGATCAACAAGGAGTCCTGAGCTCTCAGGCCTCGAACCGGTGACCGCACGAGTCACCGGTTCACCTGATCGTCTGCGGGGGTGACGGGCCCGAAAGGGACTGTCACCCCCGCCCTCCGGTACCCGGTCCGAAACGGAAGGCAAGCACAATGAGTGCCGCCGACATGAAAGCAGCCGACCCGCCGGTGTCCGTCCCGCGGGCCCCTGAGGGTGCGGATCCTCAGCTCGCGAAGAACGTGAACCGTAAACCGCGGAAGGCCGGCGCTCTGCTGCCGTACCTCCTCATAGCACCGGCGTTCATCGCCATCGCCGCAGTCTTCGTCTGGCCCTTCATCAAGACGGTCATCATGTCCTTCCAGGACGTGGGCCGCCGCGAGCTGTGGTCCGGTTCCGCGGCCCCCTGGGTGGGCTTCGACCAGTTCACCAACATCCTCGGGGACAGCGAGTTCTGGGACGTCGTCTGGCGGACCATCATCTTCATGGTGGTCTGCGTCCTCGTCACCATGGTCGCGGGCCTCGGCCTCGCCATGCTCATGCAGCGGATGTCCACCTGGGTCCGGCTGCTGCTGACCGCCGCGCTGGTCGCCGCCTGGTCGATGCCGCTGCTGGTCGCCACCTCGATCTTCCGCTGGTTCGCCGACTCCGACTACGGCGTCATCAACATGGTGCTGACCAAATACCTGGGGATCGACGCACAGGGCCACAACTGGTTCCTCGACCCCAAGCAGGGCTTCGTCATCATCGGCGCGGTCGTCGTCTGGGGCGCCATCCCCTTCGTCTCCGTCACCCTGTACGCCGCACTGACCCAGGTTCCCAAGGAACTCGAAGAGGCTGCCTCGCTCGACGGCGCCGGCACGACAGGCGTCTTCCGCTACGTGACCTGGCCGGTCATCAAGCCCGTCTTCCAGATGGTCGCCACGCTCTCCGTGCTCTGGGACTTCAACGTCTTCGGCCAGATCTTCCTGATGCGCGGCAACAAGCCGGAACCGGAGTACTCGGTTCTCGGTATCTATTCGTTCGAGAAGGCATTCGAGTCCAACTCGTTCAGCCAGGGCGCCGCCATCTCGCTCATCACGGTCCTGCTGCTGTCCGGAGTCGCCGTGTACTACCTGCGCCAGCTGCTCAAGATCGGAGAGGTCGAGTGAGCGCCTCCACCCCCCAGGTCCTTCGCCAGGACCGCAAGAAGCACCGCATCGGCTACAACATCGCGGGCCTCGTCGCCTTCGTGCTGATGGCCTTCCCGGTCTACTGGCTGGTCATCAGCTCCCTGCGGCCGAACGCCGAGATCCGCAGCTACGACCAGACGCTCTGGCCCACGTCGATCACCTTCGACAACTTCTCCCGCGCCATCAAGCAGCCGAACTTCGGTACGGCCATCGAGTCCAGCCTGATCGTCTGCGGCGTCGCCGTGCTCGGCGGCATGCTGCTCGCCACGATCGCCGCGTTCGCGATCGGCCGCTTCCGGTTCCGCGGCCGCAAGTTCTTCATGATCGTGCTGCTCGTCGTCCAGCTGCTGCCCCCGACGGCGATGCTCATCCCCATCTACATCCAGCTCAACGACCTCGGCGGGCTGAACGAGTACTGGGGCGTCATCGTCATCTACCTCGTCTCCACGCTGCCGTTCGCGACGTGGATGATCCGCGGCTTCGTGATCAACATCCCGCCGGAGCTGGAGGAGTCGGCCATGGTCGACGGCTGCAGCCGGATGGGCGCCTTCTGGCGGATCACCTTCCCGCTGCTGGCCCCGGGCCTCGCCGCCGCGTCGATCTTCTCGCTGATCACCGCCTGGAACGAGTACCTCCTCGCCTACGTTGTCCTCCAGGACAACGACAAGTACACCCTCAACGTGTGGCTGATGAACTTCACGACCTCGCGAGGCATCGACTACGGCGCGCTGATGGCCGCCTCGACCCTGATCGCGATCCCGGTCGTGGCCTTCTTCCTGCTGGTGCAGAAGTACATGGCGACCGGCCTCACTTCCGGTGCCGTGAAGGGATAACGCCACCCATGACCACCCTCGTCTCCACCACGGACACCGTCACCCGCGACGCCCTCGCCGTTCTGCAGCCGGGCTTCACGGGCACCACCGCCCCGGACTGGCTGCTGCGCCGGGTCGGCGAAGGCCTCTCCTCCGTCGGCCTGTTCGGCCGCAACATCGAGACGCCCGAGCAGCTTTCCGCGCTCACCGCCCAACTCCGCGCCGAACGCGACGACGTGCTCGTCGCGATCGACGAGGAGGGCGGCGACGTCACCCGGCTCGAGGTGCGGCACGGCTCCTCCTTCCCCGGCAACCTGGCGCTCGGCTCCGTCGACGACGTGGCACTGACCCGCGCCGTCGCCCGGGAGCTGGGCCGCCGGCTCGCCGACTGCGGTGTCAACCTCAACTGGGCGCCGTCCGCGGACGTCAACTCCAATCCCGGCAACCCGGTCATCGGCGTGCGGTCCTTCGGCGCCGAACCCCAGCTGGTCGCCCGGCACACCGCCGCGTACGTCGAGGGCCTCCAGGCCGCCGGCGTCGCCGCCTGCACCAAGCACTTCCCCGGGCACGGCGACACCGCGGTCGACTCGCACCACGCGCTGCCGCGCATCGATGTGGACCTGGAAACCCTGCACGCCCGTGAACTGGTGCCTTTCCGGGCGGCGATCGCGGCGGGTTCCAAGTCGGTGATGAGCGCGCACATCCTGCTTCCCGCGCTCGACCCGCACCGCCCGGCGACACTGAGCCCGCAGATCCTCACCGGTCTGCTGCGCGAGGAGCTGGGTTACGACGGCCTGATCGTCACCGACGCCGTGGAGATGCAGGCCATCGCCTCGACGTACGGGATCGAGCGCGGCTCGGTCCTCGCGATCGCGGCGGGCGCCGACGCGCTCTGTGTCGGCGGCGGCCTCGACGACGACAGCACGGTGATCCGGCTGCGCGACGCGCTCGTCGCGGCGGTCCGGGCCGGTGAACTGCCCGAGGAGCGGCTGGCCGACGCGGCCGCACGGGTACGGGCCCTCGCGTCCTGGACGCGGCGGGCCAGGGGGGCTGTCCCGGAGCCGGGTGCGGCAGCGCAGGAGGGGACCGCGCCCGGCACCGGGGGCAGCACGGGCATCGGCTCCGACATCGGCCTGGTCGCGGCCCGCCGCGCGGTCGTGGTGACCGGCACGGCCGAACCGCTCACCGGACCGGCGTACGTCGCCGCGCTCACCCCGGTCGCGAACATCGCGGTCGGCGACGAGACGCCCTGGGGTGTCGCCGCCGAACTGGCCCGGCTGGCACCGGGCACCGGGACGGACACGTACGACGGCGAGCACGAGGCCCTCGCGGCCGATGTGCTGCGGGCCGCGGGGGAGCGGCGCATCGTCGCGGTCGTCCGTGACGCGCACCGCCACCCGTGGATGACCGAGGCCCTGGACGCGCTGCTGACGGCCCGTCCGGACACGATCGTGGTCGAGATGGGCGTCCCCCAGGCCGAACCCAGGGGAGCCTTCCACATTGCCACCCACGGCGCGGCCAGGGTCTGCGGCCTGGCAGCGGCAGAGGTCATCACCGCCGTCTGAACCTCTCTCCCCCAATCGCCGGGCGGCCGAATCAAGCCCGTCCGGCGATTGAGGACAGGCGTCCACCACGACGCACCCGCACAGACGTGAGAGGGGCCGGACACCACGCGGGTGTCCGGCCCCTCTCACGTACCGCAGAGGACTAAATACCCTGCCACAGCGGCTTCGCCGCGTACGTGGCGCGGAAGTAGTCCGCCAGCTTCAGCTTCGACGCCGCCGCCTCGTCGACCACGATCGTCGCGTGCGGATGCATCTGCAGCGCCGACGCGGGCACGACCGAGGCGACCGGCCCCTCGACCGTCTGCGCCACGGCCTCGGCCTTGCCCTCGCCCGTCGCGAGCAGGATCGGGTGGCGGGACTCCAGGATCGTGCCGATGCCCTGGGTGATCACGTGGTGCGGCACCTGCGTGATGTCGTTGTCGAAGAAGCGCGCGTTGTCGACCCGGGTCTGCTCGGTGAGCGTCTTGATCCGGGTACGGGAGGCGAGCGAGGAGCACGGCTCGTTGAAGCCGATGTGGCCGTCGGTACCGATGCCCAGCAGCTGGAGGTCCACCCCGCCGGCCGCGGCGAGGGCCTTGTCGTAGGCCTCGCAGGCGGCCTGGACGTCCTCGGCGGAGCCGTCGGGGCCCATGAACGAGGCCTCGGAGAGACCGAGCGGCTCGACGACCTCGCGCAGCACCACGGAGCGGTACGACTCCGGGTGGCCGGCCGGCAGCCCGACGTACTCGTCGAGCTGGCAGATGCGGGCGCGCGAGGCGTCCACGGCACCGGAGCGGACCCGGGCCGCCAGCGCCTGGTAGATGGGCAGCGGGGTCGAGCCGGTGGCAACGCCGAGAAGGGCGTCGGGCTTGCGGCTCAGCAGGGCGCCGATGGCCCCCGCGATCAGTTCGCCGCCTGCCTTGGCGTCCGGGACGATGACAACTTCCACGCGGGGCCTGCCGATCTGGAGTGACTGCATGTGGTATAGACCAATCAAACTCCTAATCTAGCAGACCGCGGGCACGGGGACACAGCCCCCGGGTACCCGTCCGGCGAACTGTGGGCGACGCGTGCCGCAATCCCGCCGGGCGCCGTCCGCTGGCGGGTGCGCGGGGCCCCGTGTTCGACTTGGCCGACGCATCGGCACATCCCCGGGAGGCACCAGACATGTCCGCCACGTACCCGGCAGGCGCGGGCGAGCTGCCCGGCCGGATCATGTCCGGCGAGATGGCCGAGCAGCCCGCGATGCTCCGGCGCATCCTCGACGAGGGGGCCCCGGCCATCCGGGCGGTGGCGGCCGAGATCGCGGCACGGAAGCCGCGCTTCGTCCTGCTCACCGCCCGCGGCACCTCGGACAACGCCGCGCTCTACGCGAAGTACCTGATCGAGATCAGGCTCGGACTGCCCTGCGGCCTGGCCTCGATGTCCACCACCACCGCGTACGGCGCGAAGCCGGACCTCAAGGACGTCCTGGTCGTCACCGTCAGCCAGTCCGGCGGCTCGCCCGACCTGGTGGCGTCCACCAGGGCCGCGCGCGAGGCCGGTGCGGTGACGCTGGCCGTGACCAACAGCCCGGACTCGCCGCTCGCGGCGGTCTCCGAGTACCACATCGACATCCTGGCGGGCCCGGAGAAGGCCCTGCCGGCCACCAAGACGTACACCGCCTCGCTGCTGTCCCTGTACCTGTTCGTGGAGGGGCTGCGCGGCGGCGACGGTGCGGCGGCCGCGATCCTGCCGGAGCTCGCCGAGGCGATCCTGGGCCGCAGGGACGAGGTCAGGGCCCTGGCGTCGCGCTACCGCTTTGCCGAGCGCATGGTGATCACCTCGCGCGGCTACGGCTATCCCACGGCCAAGGAGGCCGCCCTGAAGCTGATGGAGACGAGCTACATCCCCGCCCTCTCCTACTCCGGCGCCGACCTGCTGCACGGCCCGCTCGCCATGGTCGACAACATCTCCCCGGTCATCGCCGTGGTCACCGACGGCCGGGGCGGCGAGGCCCTCCAGCCGGTCCTCGACCGGTTGCGCGGGCGGGGCGCCGACCTCTTCGTGGTCGGCCCGAAGGCCCAGGTGGAAACGGCGTCAGCGGGCTTCGTGCTGCCGACGGCAGGGGTCGCGGAGGAGGTCCAGCCGATCCTGGAGATCCTGCCGCTGCAGATGCTGGCGTACGAGGTGACGATCGCCCGCGGCCAGGACCCGGACGCGCCGCGCGCGCTCGCGAAGGTCACGGAGACGCACTGACCGGGGCCGGACGGCCCGGAAGACACCCGCGGGCCGCGGCGCCGGGCCGGGACCCTCAGCCCGACCAGCACCGCAGCCCGGAGTAAGACCGCCCGCGGGCGGTCCGCCCGGCCGGCGGTGTGCGGTGCCCCCGGCCTGGGAGAGGTACCGGCGCAGTCAGGGCAGAGAGCGCGGGTACCTCGATCCGCTCTCCTGTGCGGGGAGAGCGGAGGCTCTGTCTTCTGCATTGTGGACTAGACCATTCGCCCCTGTCCATCCGTGGGGCACGGCAATTTCTGGCCCTTCTTCCCGCACGTGCGGCGGGGCCGTCCGGTTCGGTACCTGTGCGCATCCACAGGTACGCTCGCTCGCGTGCCCTCCATGAACGACCTCGTCCGCCAGCACACAGCCCTGAGTGACACCGACCTCGAGTGGCTCCATCTGCTGGTCTCGGAGTGGCAACTGCTCTCCGACCTCTCCTTCGCCGACCTGGTCCTCTGGGTCCCCACCCGCGACGGCACCCGCTATGTGTCGGTCGCCCAGATGCGGCCCAACACCGGCCCCACCTCCTACCAGGACGACATGGTCGGCCATCTGGTGCCGCGCGGCCGCCGTCCGCTGCTGGACGCGGCGCTGGACGAGGGCCGGATCGTGCGCGAGGGCGACCCGGAGTGGCGCGAGGAGGTCCCCGTACGGGTCGAGTCGATCCCCGTGCGCCGGGAGGGCCGCGTACTGGGCGTCATCGCCCGCAACACCAACCTGCTCACCGTCCGCACCCCGTCCCGGCTCGAACTCACCTACCTCCAGTCCGCCTCCGACCTGGCCCAGATGATCGCCGCCGGATCGTTTCCCTTCCCCGGCCAGCAGGTCGACATGGACGCGTCGCCGCGGGTCGGCGACGGGCTGGTCCGGCTCGACGCCGACGGGGTCGTCCAGTACGCCAGCCCCAACGGCCTCTCCGCGTACCACCGTCTCGGCCTCGCCTCCGACCTGGTCGGACAGCACCTCGGCGGGATCACCGCCGAACTCGCGCCGTCGCGGGGGCCGGTGGACGAGGCGCTGGTCAAACTCGCCAGCGGTTACGCGCCCCGTGAGTTCGAGGTCGAGTGCGCGGGCGGGGTGATCCAGCTCCGCGCCATCCCGCTCAAGCCCAAGGGGGTCCGGATCGGCTCCCTGGTCCTGCTCCGCGACGTCACAGAACTGCGCCGCCGCGAGCGTGAGTTGATCACCAAGGACGCCACCATCCGGGAGATCCACCACCGGGTGAAGAACAACCTCCAGACGGTGGCCGCCCTGTTGCGGCTCCAGGCCCGCCGGATGGACTCCGAGCAGGGCCGCGAGGCGCTCAACGAGGCGGTGCGGCGCGTCGGTTCGATCGCCATCGTCCATGAGACGCTGTCCCAGAATCTGGACGAGCGGGTGGAGTTCGACGAGATCGCCGACCGGGTCATCGCGATGGTCGCCGAGATCTCGCCGGGCAAGGTGACCTGCCGCCGTACGGGACGCTTCGGCATTCTCGACGCCGAAGTGGCCACCCCGCTCGCGATGGTCCTCACCGAAGTGCTGCAGAACGCGCTGGAGCACGCGTTCGGAGTCGCCGAGTCCGGCACCGTCGAGGTCTCGGCGGTGCGGGGCGGTTCGCCCACGGAGGGCCGGCTGCTGATCACCGTTCAGGACGACGGGTGCGGTCTGCCCGAGGGGTTCGACCCGCAGCGCACCGGCAATCTGGGGCTCCAGATCGTGCGGACGCTGGTGGAGGGCGAGCTGAGCGGGACGTTCGGCATGGTGCCGGCACCCGAGCGCGGCACCCAGGTCATCCTCGACATCCCGGTCCGCACCGACAAGTAGTACCGCGCGTTCACACCGAGCGGTGTGAACGTGACCGGTCCGGACATCCGCACAGCAGGAAGCCCGGACCGTTGGTCACGGTCCGGGCTTCCTGGTCAGACATGCGCTTCGGGGGTACTGCGCGCTGCGACTCGGGGGGCGGGGTGGTGCGTACACTCCGTACGCGCCGCCTGGCTGAGGTTCGTAGCGGTGGCGTCGGTCAGGCGCTGGCGTTGCGCGCCCGGTTGCGAGCGGCGCGGCGCTTCATTGCGCGGCGCTCGTCCTCGCTGAGGCCACCCCAGACGCCGGAGTCCTGGCCGGACTCGAGCGCCCACTGCAGGCACTGCTCCATGACGGGGCAGCGACGGCAGACGGCCTTGGCTTCCTCGATCTGCAGCAGCGCAGGACCGGTGTTGCCGATGGGGAAGAACAGCTCCGGGTCTTCCTCACGACAAACGGCGTTGTGACGCCAGTCCATGGCTGCTACCTCTCCTTGGTATTACGTACTGTGGCTTGTGAATGTGAACGCTTTCACGAATCCCCCCGCAGGTGTAGGGCCGACGTCCAGATGAACTGGATGTGGTCCTGTGCAGTGAGGAGGGGTTCTGGCTCTCAGTGGAGGCCGTTGTTGCGGGCCGTCCCGATCGCCATGTAGAGATTCGCAAACCTCGGCGGCGGATACAACCCCTTCTGGAAAGTTTTTTTTGATTCCTCGGTGTCGGCTAGGTCACAGCCGTACTTCTAGAGGGTGGAAGCCAGTCCAAACGTTCGAGTTAAAGGACTTTGGTCCCTTCCACTCACACAATCACACGCAGTGCACGGCGTACGCCTGTGAACGTCACACTTGTACGCACCCCCAGGTGGTCACCGTCCATCTGGAAGGGCAGTGGAGCCTTTGAATGCAAGGTGAAGTCCGTGAGGTCATGCAGTGAAACCGCGTGCTTACCGTGCGGCCCCTTCTCGGGGCTCGAAGTGAGCAGCTGGGTGGCGTACCGGGTGACCGCCGCCGTCGACAGCCGCTGCAGGCCGAGGACGTCCAGGGCGGTGTCGAACGAGGCCTTCGGGGAGGCGTACATCGGGCGGTTCCCCAGGTAGGTCCAGGGGGCCGTATTGCAGATTATGGAGAGCGCGAGATCGGTGACCGGTTTCTGTCCGGGCACTTCGAGCGTGATCATTCCCTGCCGGCGGTGCGGTTCCTCCAGGAATTGGCGGAGCACCTGGCGGACGTACAGCGCATGGGTCGACCGCTTTCCCTGTTCGCGCCGCTGTTCGACCCGGCCGATGACACCGGCGTCGAATCCGAGGCCCGCGCAGAACGTGAACCAGCGCTCCGGGACCGATTCGTCCTCCGTGCCGGGGGTGCCGGCCGCCAGGCCGAGGCCGACGGTGCGCTCCGTGCGGTTGGCCAGCGCGTCCAGAATCGCGCCGGTCGCCTCCACGGCGTCGTTGGGCAGACCGAGTGCCCGTGCGAAGACATTGGTGGAGCCACCGGGAACCACGGCGAGCTTCGGAAGGTTGTCTATGTCGGGGCCGTTGTGCAGCAGCCCGTTCACGACCTCGTTGACCGTGCCGTCGCCGCCGAGCGCCACCACGAGATCGATGTCGTCGCTGTCGGCTGCCTGGCGCCCCAGGTCGCGGGCGTGCCCGCGGTACTCGGTGGTCACGGCCTCCAGCTTCATCTCGCTGGCCAGCGCGTGAATGAGCACGTCACGGGTCCGCGCACTGGTGGTGGTGGCAGCTGGGTTGACCACAAGGAGTGCGCGCATGACTGTCAGACTACCTACCGCGAGGTATGGGTCTGAAGTCCTGCCCGGCGGCCCTCACGCACGGTGACGGTCCGGGCGCGGTGGGGCGACCGGGAGCGCCCCGTTCCGGTGGTGTTCCGACCCCGGCTTCACTTTCGCGGGTCCGGGGTGCCAACCTGCATGGGTGAGTACTCAGGAGAACGCGCCCTCGCCGATGCCTCTGGCCGAGCCGCCGAAGCCGGCCAGGATCACGGTCGTGGCCGGACTCAACGCCCTTGAGGGCGCGGCCCTCGTCATCGGCGGGATCTACATGCTGGTCATGGGGCTGCTCGGCCGCCCCGACAGCCCGCAGCAGGCCGAAATGGGCGGTCTGACGCTGATCGCGCTCGGGGTGATCCCGCTCGCCGCCGCCCGCGGACTGCTGCTGCGGCGCAGCTGGAGCCGCGGCCCCGCCCTCATCACCCAGATCATCGCGCTGCCGGTGGCGTGGACGCTGCTGCGGTCCCACGGTGTGCTGATCCCGGCCGGGATCGTCCTCGCGGCGGTGTCGCTGACCGCGCTGTTCCAGCTGGCCAGGCCGGCGACGATCGAGGCCCTGGGCATCCGCAGGCCCGGCACGGAGCCCGGCACGGACACCGACGCCTGACGCGGGCGCGCGGAACGCGGGCAGGCGCCGCGCGGCCGCCGGTCTCCCGGGGCCGCGCACCGACCGGCTACTCCTCGACGAGCAGCCGCTCGCGCAGCTGGGCCAGAGTCCGGGCCAGCAGCCGCGAGACATGCATCTGCGAGATGCCGACCTCCTGCGCGATCTGCGACTGGGTCATGTTGCCGAAGAACCGGAGCAGCAGAATCCGCTTCTCCCTCGGCGGCAGGTCCTCCAGCAGCGGCTTGAGCGACTCCCGGTACTCGACCCCCTCCAGCGCCTCGTCCTCGGAGCCGAGCGTGTCCGCGACCGCGGGGGACTCGTCGTCCGTGTCCGGCACGTCCAGCGAGAGCGTGCTGTAGGCATTGGCCGATTCCAGGCCCTCCAGGACCTCTTCCTCGGAGATGCCGAGCCGCTCCGCCAGCTCGTGCACCGTGGGGGAGCGGCCGTGCTGCTGGGAGAGCTCCGCGGTCGCCGTGGTCAGCGAGAGCCGCAGTTCCTGGAGGCGGCGCGGCACCCGCACCGCCCAGCCCTTGTCACGGAAATGACGCTTGATCTCGCCGACGACCGTGGGCGTGGCGTACGTCGAGAACTCGACGCCCCGCTCCGGGTCGAACCGGTCCACCGACTTGATCAGGCCGATCGTGGCGACCTGGGTCAGATCGTCCAGCGGTTCGCCCCGGTTGCGGAAACGCCGGGCCAGGTGCTCCACGAGCGGCAGATGCATCCGCACCAGCCGATTGCGCAGTTCGGCCTTCTCGGGCGAGCCCTCGGGGAGCTTGCCCAGCTCGATGAAGAGCGCCCGCGCCCCGCTGCGGTCGTGTGGATCGTGGTGCCCGTGCTCGCTCATCTGGCCTGCCCGCTCCGCCTGCGACTGCTCCACCGCGACCGTACGGCCAGCGGGCCCGTCCGCCCCGTCCACCGCACGGGGCAGGTCCGCCTCGTCCACCGGATGAGTCAGGGCCTGCTGCTCCGGGATGCCTGCTGCGTGCACCACCCCTGGTCGGATCGTCTCGTCCCGCACAGGACCGTCCCCGTTCCCGTTGCTCACGCCGGCCCGGGTCCCGCGCCGCGCTGTTTGTACAGGCTGATGCTGACCGTCCGGTCATCGGCGACCGTGGAGTCGACCTTCCCCGCCAGTGCGGAGAGCACCGTCCAGGCGAAGGTGTCGCGCTCCGGGGCCCGTCCGTCCGTCGTGGGTGCCGAAACCGTCACCTCGAGAGAGTCGTCGATGAGACGGAACACGCAGCTGAGGACGGAGCCGGGCACGGCCTGCTGAAGCAGGATCGCGCAGGCCTCGTCGACCGCGATGCGAAGATCCTCGATCTCGTCGAGAGTGAAGTCCAAGCGCGCTGCGAGGCCGGCCGTGGCCGTACGCAACACCGACAGGTAGGCACCCGCAGCGGGCAGTCGGACCTCTACGAAGTCCTGATTCCCGGGCTCGCCTGCGATCTGGGACACCCTCACCTCCAAGGTGGCACAAACTCATTCGAGGATCCGGGAAGAGTGCCCCGGAGCCATGCGGTACGTCTTCGGTTCTTGGTCCGGCGAC
Organism: Streptomyces sp. NPDC087428; assembly: GCF_044744085.1. Lineage (NCBI taxonomy): Bacteria > Bacillati > Actinomycetota > Actinomycetes > Kitasatosporales > Streptomycetaceae > Streptomyces > Streptomyces sp. NPDC087428. The sequence continues at coordinate 215,053 of NZ_JBIUXR010000003.1, read as the reverse complement.
GCTATCGCGATCCATGATGCCGTGTCGCCAGGACCCCGTCCCATGGTTGTCACTCATGGTAAGCCCATGGGTACGCACGGTGGCTAGGGGTCTGTGGCGGTCAATTACGAACAACAGGCGCCGGTTTGACGTACCCAGACGTCAGACGATCGAACCGTCCTCGAAGCACCAGCGCCAGCTTTCGCCGGGTTCGAAGCTCCGCATCACCGGATGACCGGTCTCCTTGAAGTGCGTCGTGGCGTGCTGAAGGGGTGACGAATCGCAGCAGCCGACATGGCCGCAGGTCAGGCAGAGCCGCAGCTGCACGGGATGGGTGCCGGCTGCCCGGCATTCGAGACAGGCGTCACTGAGGGGTGCGGGCTCGGGGCGCGGCAGATCTGATACGTGCGGGCACTCACTCATGATTGCCAGGTTACGACGGATGCGAGGACCGTGAGATGGACGCATTGCCACTGGTGGCACTGGTCGCGGCCAGTGCGGCGACGGCGGGGCTGGCCCGCCGCACACCCGTGCCCGCCCCGCTGCTGCTGGTGGCCATGGGGCTGATCGCCTCGTACGTGCCGGGGGTGCCGACGTACACCCTGAACGCGCACATCGTGCTGCCGCTCCTGCTGCCACCGCTGCTCTACACGGCCGCCGTCGACAGTTCGTACCTCGACCTGCGGGCCAATCTCCGCCCCGTCGCGCTGCTCTCCGTCGGCTACGTGCTGTTCGCGACCGTCGCGGTCGGCTGGCTGGCGTACCGGCTGGTGCCCGATCTGCCGCTCACCGCCGCGCTGGTGCTGGGCGCCGTGATCGCCCCGCCGGACGCGGTCACGGCCGCGGCCATCGCCCGCCGGGTCGGACTGCCCGCCCGGGTCACGACGATCCTCCAGGGCGAGTCCCTGGTGAACGACGCCACCGCCATCACCGCGTACAAGGTGGCGCTCGCCGCGGCCGTGGGCGAGGGGATGAGCTGGGGCGCCGGGATCGGCGAGTTCTTTCTCGCGTCGGTCGGCGGTGTCGCGGTCGGCCTGGTGCTCATGGTGCCGCTGCACTGGCTCCGTACACACCTGAAGGAGGCGCTGCTCCAGAACACCCTGTCGCTCCTGATCCCCTTCGTGGCGTACGCGGCGGCCGAACGGGTGCACGCGTCCGGAGTGCTCGCGGTGGTCGTCGTCGCGCTCTACCTGGGCCACCGGTCCTGGCAGGTCGACTTCGCGACCAGGCTCCAGGAGGCGGCCGTCTGGAAGATGGTCGCCTTCGTCCTGGAGTCCGCGGTCTTCGCGCTGATCGGCCTCCAGCTGCCCTTCGTACTGAAGGGACTCGGTACGTACGCCGTCGCGGACGCCCTCTGGTACGCGGTGGCGGTGTTCCTGGCGGTCGTCGTGGTCCGGTTCGTCTGGGTCTATCCGGCGACCTATCTGCCCCGCTGGCTGTCGAAACGCATCAGGGACCGGGAACCCGAGACCGACTGGACCGCCCCGCTGATCGTCGGCTGGGCCGGGATGCGCGGTGTCGTCTCGCTCGCCATCGCGTTCTCCATCCCGATGGTCACGGCCGGCGGCGCGGACTTCCCGGCCCGCAACCTGGTGCTCTTCCTGACGTTCACCACGGTCATCGGCACCCTGGTCATCCAGGGGCTCACCCTGCCGCTCCTGGTGCGCGTCCTGAGGCTTCCGGGGCGCGACCGGCAGGCCGAGACCCTCGCGGAGGCGCAGGCGCAGAGCGAGGCCTCCACGGCCGCGGAGGCGCGGCTGGAGGAGCTGCTCACCGATGAGCGCAACCGGCTGCCCCAGCCGCTCACCGAGCGGCTGCGGACCGTCCTGGAGCGGCGCCGCAACGCCGTGTGGGAACGCCTCGGGGCGTCGAATCCGGTGACGGGGGAGTCGGCGGACGACACCTACCGGCGGCTGGCCGGCGAGATGATCGAGGCCGAGCGCGAGGTCTTCGTGCGGCTGCGGGACGAGCGGGGCATCGACGACGAGATGATGCGGACCCTGCTCAGGCGCCTCGACCTGGAGGAGGCGGCGGCCTACCGGGAGGAGTCGGACTGAGGGGCGCCGGGCGGCTCTGCGGGGTCCGGGCGTCCCGTGACCACGGCGGCGACCGCGGTGCCGGCGGGGAACGCGCCCTCCTCGGCCAGCGCTGTGAGCGCGTACAGGAGTTTGGCCACATAGAGCCGCTCGACGGGCAGCCCGTGCCGGTCCTCGAAGTCGTCGGCGAAGGCGTGCAGGGCGTCAGTGGTGCGGGCGTAGCCGCCGAAGTGGAAGCGTTCGTCCAGGGACCAGGAGCCGGCCGGTCCGCCGAACGCCTCCCGCTGGAGGTCACGTACCGCGTCCGTCAGGAAGCCGCCGCGCAGGACCGGGACGCCGAGCGCGCGCTGCTCCGGTGCGAGGCCGGCGGCGAGGCCCGCGAGGGTGCCGCCGGTGCCGCAGGCCACCGCGGCCACGTCGGCCAGGCCGCGCAGCTCCTGCCCGAGCTCTGAGCAGCCCTGTGCGGCCAGGGCGTTGCTGCCGCCCTCCGGGATGACCTCGCACTCCCCGTGGGCGCTCAGCAGCCCGGCCAGGACCTGTGGATCGGCCTTGGCGCGGTAGGTCCGGCGGTCCACGAAGTGCAGCCGCATCCCGTCGGCGGCGCACTGCGCCAGGGAGGGGTTGAGCGGGCGGTGGGCCAGCTCGTCGCCGCGGACGACGCCGACGGTACGGAAGCCCAGCAGCCGGCCCGCGGCGGCCGTGGCCCGCAGGTGGTTGGAGTACGCCCCGCCGAACGTCAGCACGGGACGTCCGGCGGCGGCCCGCAGGTTGGGGGCGAGCTTGCGCCACTTGTTGCCCGGCAGATCCGGGTGGATCAGGTCGTCGCGCTTGAGCAGCAGCCGTACGCCGTGCCGGCCGAAGCGGTCGTCCTCGGCCGGCTGCAGGGGTGACGGGAGCACCGGCCGCAGCCGGGGGAGGCCGGGCGGACCGGACGGTGTGGCAGGCATGCCCCCATTGTGGACGTGCCCGGGTCCGGCAGTGAGGACGTGCCCCGGGCGGGCCGCCGGGCGGCTACTTCAGGCGGTCCTGGATCCGGTCCCGCATGGAGGCCATCGTGAAGCCGCGCGGGTCCACCTTGCCCGGTTGCCACTCCAGGTGTCCGATCACCGACTTGGCGCTCCAGCCGTGGTGGCGGCAGACCGCGGCCGCGGCCTTCTCGATGGCTTCGAGCTGTTCGTCGGGCCACGGGTCCTTGCCGTCGCCGAGGTTCTCGCACTCGAAGCCGTAGAAGTGCCGGTTCCCGTCGGTGTTGGCCTCGTTGACCGCCGGCAGGCCCTTCTCCGCGATGACGGCGCGCAGGACGTCGTCGTCGCCGAGACCGGCGTGGTTGGCCCGGCCGTAGCCGACCAGGTGGACGCGGCCGTCCTTGGCGATGACGCCGTGGCACAGCGGCCCCGGCAGATCGCTGTGGCCGTCGCGGCAGAGCTGGACGGTGGCGTCGGTGCCCTCGGTGACGGTGTGGTGGATCACCACGCCGTTGACCGGGCCCCAGGAACCCTTGTCATTGCGGTTGTGGGTACGCCAGTCGCCCACCTGGACGACGGTGAGCCCCTCGTTCTTCAGGGCGGCGAGGAAGGTGCTCGCGGACATGGGTGAGGACATGGCCGGCTCCTTTTGCGCGTGGGGAGTATGTCCGTACAGCGCTTGTACCCGGCAAAAGGGCCGCGAGCCGGGCATGGGCCGTTCGCGGGGCCCTGTTCGGGCGGTGTGCGAGCCGATCAGGCCAACTCCGCGAGCACCGGTTCCGGTTCAGCCCTTGGCGAGCCACAGGTCGGGGCCGAACACCTCGTAGTGGATGTCGGCCGCGGGGACGCCCCTGGCGAGCAGCTGGGTGCGTACGGACCGCATGAAGGGCAGCGGGCCGCAGAGGTAGGCGTGGGTGCCGGACGCGATGGCCAGACCCGTCAGATCGACCAGCCCCGTGCGGTTCGCGGGGTGGCCGGGCCCGGGGATCTCGTACCAGAAGTGCGCCGAGGCGTCGGGGAGTTTGCCGGTGAGGAGCGCGTGGTCGGTGCGCATGGCGTGGTCGTCGGGGGAGCGGTCGCCGTGCACGACGGTGACCGGGGCGCGGTGGTCGTCGCTCGCGAGGTGTTCGAGCATCGAGAGCATCGGCGTGCATCCGATGCCCGCGGAGGCGAGCAGGAGCGGGGCGTCGTCGGACTTCAGTACGAGGTCGCCGTACGGGAGCGACACCCGGAGCCGGTCGCCCGCGCGGACCCGGTCGTGGAGGTGCCGTGAGACCTCGCCGTCGGGGGCGCCGCCGCCGTGCACCCGCTTGACGGTGATCGAGCGGAGCGGCGAGCCGGGGGCGCAGGAGAGGCTGTACTGGCGTATCTGGCGTGCGCCGTCCGGCAGTTCGCACCGCACCGAGACGTACTGGCCGGGGTGGAAGCCGGGGGTGGGCGAACCGTCGGCGGGGCGGAGCCGGAAGGTGGCGACGTCCTCGGTCTCCTCGGTGCGGGACACCACCTCCCAGTCGCGCCAGACGTCACCGGCGAGCACACCCTGCTGCGCGTACAGCCGCTCCTCCATGGCTATGAGGGCGTTGGCCATCAGCCAGTAGACCTCGTCCCAGGCGGCGGCGACCTCGGGGGTCACGGCGTCGCCGAGCACCTCGGCGATGGCGGCGAACAGGTGGGTGTGCACGATGTCGTACTGGGCGGCGGTGATGCCGAGCGAGGCGTGCTTGTGCGCGATGCGGCCGAGCATGGCGTCGGGGCGGGTGTCCGGGTGCTCGACGAGCTGGGTCGCGAACGCGGCTATGGAGCCGGCGAGCGCCTGACGCTGGGTGCCGGACGCCTGGTTGCCGCGGTTGAAGAGGTCGCGCAACAGCTCGGGGTGGGCGTCGAACAGCTTGCGGTAGAAGAGGTCCGCGATGTCCCCGATGGCCGCGCCGACGGCGGGGAGGGTGGCGCGGACAGTGGCGGTCGACGGCTCGGAGAGCATCGTGACTCCTCGGGTGTGAAGTGAATTGGTATCTGAGATGCATATTTTTGACCGGCCTGGGCGACCGGTGCGGAGACGGGGGCGGACCCCGTTGGCGCGGGTGCGGTTCAGCCGCCGGGCGGCCGTCCGCTGCTGATGCCGATCAGGAGCGGTCCGGTCGGGGAGGTGACGAGTTCGGTGACGGTGAGCGGGTCGAGCGTGGCGTAGAAGGCCTCTGCCGCCTCGCGCAGGGCGCCGCGCAGCCGGCACGCCGACCGCAGCGGGCACGGGGTGGCGCCCTCGCACTCGACGACGTCGCCGGGTCCCTCCAGCTCGCGGACGAGTCCGCCGATGGAGGCGGACCGGGCGCCCGCGGCGAGGGCGAGCCCGCCGCCGCGGCCCCGCCGCGCCTCGACCAGGCCGAGGTGCTGGAGCCGGGCGACGACCTTGGCGGCGTGGGAGTAGGGCACTTCCATGGCCGCCGCCACCTCGCGCGTGGTCGGCGGATCCGCGTTCTCCGTGACGGCGAGGCGCATCAGTACGCGCAGCGCCACGTCGGTGAATCTCGTCAGCCGCATGACCGTCACCGTAGATAATTGGCATCCGAGATGCAAATTAACTGGTCCGCAAACATCGCGCAGCGTTGTGCCCAACCCAAAGCCCTATTAGTCACACTCTTTTGTGTAATGGCGCGCCGGGTCACGTGCTGAAAGGCTTCTTCAGCAGTTCCGCCGATGATCGAGAGGACGTCAGATGTCCGTTGGTGAAGAGGTTCAGAACGCGCAGGTGCCGCCGCAGCAGAGTCTTGGCACGGCAGCCGCGCGGAACCTCGCGACGACCACCAAGTCCGCCCCGCAGATGCAGGAGATCACCTCACGGTGGCTGCTGAAGATGCTCCCGTGGGTCCAGGTGCAGGGCGGCACATACCGGGTGAACCGCAGGCTGAGCTACGCGGTCGGCGACGGCCGGGTGACCTTCGTGCAGACCGGGGACCGGGTGGCGGTCATCCCCGCCGAGCTCGGCGAACTCCCGGCACTGAGGGACTTCGGGGACGAGGAGGCGCTCGCCGAGCTGGCCCGCAGGTGCGAGCAGCGTGACGTCCCCGCCGGACAGCTCCTGGCCACGGCCGGTGACGCGGCGGACCGGGTCTTCCTGCTGGCGCACGGAAGGGTCGAGAAGATCGGCACCGGCCCCTACGGGGACGAGACGGTGCTCGGAGTGCACGCCGACGGCGCCTACTTCGGCGACCACTCCCTCATCGAGGGCGACGCCCTCTGGGAGTACACGGCCCGCGCCGTCACCGACTGCACCGTCCTCACGCTGCAACGGGCCGATGTGCTCAACCTCGCCGAGCGGTCCGACTCGCTGCGCGAGCACCTCGCCCGGCAGCTGGCCGTCCCGCGGCAGCGCACCAACAAGTACGGCGAGGCGGAGATCGACCTGTCCGCGGGACATGTCGGCGAGGCCGTCGTCCCGCACACGTACGTCGACTACGAGTCCGCGCCGCGCGAGTACGAACTGAGCGTCGCGCAGACCGTGCTGAAGGTCCACAGCCGTGTCGCCGACCTCTACAACCAGCCGATGAACCAGACCGAGCAGCAGTTGCGGCTGACGGTCGAGGCGCTGCGCGAGCGCCAGGAGCACGAGCTGATCAACAACCGCGAGTTCGGCCTGCTCAACAACTGCGACTACGGCCAGCGGATCCAGCCCCACGACGGGGTGCCCGGCCCCGACGACATGGACGAACTGCTCTCGCGCCGCCGCGGATCGAAGCTCTTCCTGGCCCACCCGCGGGCCATCGCCGCCTTCGGCCGGGAGTGCAGCAGGCGCGGCCTGGTCCCGGAGAGCGTGGATGTCGGCGGACACCGTATGGCGTCCTGGCGCGGGGTCCCGATCTTCCCGTCCAACAAGATCCCGGTCACCGACGCCCGCACCTCGTCGATCATCTGCATGAGGACCGGTGAGGCCGAACAGGGCGTCGTCGGACTCCACCAGACGGGCATTCCCGACGAGATCGAGCCCAGCCTCTCGGTCCGCTTCATGGGGATCGACGAGCAGGCGATCATCTCCTACCTCGTGACGGCCTACTACTCGGCGGCCGTGCTGGTACCGGACGCCCTCGGTGTCCTGGAGAACGTCGAGGTCAGCCGCTGGCGTTAGGGCCTGTCCGGGCGAGAACACGTCCCGGGCCCGTGGGCCCGGACCGCAGGGGCCCGTCCCCGGGTCCGGGCCCAGCCGCGGTCCGCAGTACCCACAGCAACCACCCACGTCCCCGGCCCGGGGCGACAGCGACCGGGCCGGGGACGGCAACGACCGGGGTGCCGATTGACCATGACCCATGCAGCTGCCGAGACCGAGGGCAACGAGGCCGCAGCTCTTCTGGAGTACACCCGATCCCTCGTCGACCCCCACCTGAGGGCGGCGGTCGCCTCGCTGCCCGGATCGATCCGGCGCGTCGCCATGTACCACTTCGGCTGGCAGCACGCCGACGGGAGCCCGGCCGCGAGCGGTGCGGGCAAGGCGATCAGACCCGCGCTCGTGCTGGCCGCCACCAGGGCGCTCGGAGGTGATCCCCGGGACGCCGTGCGGGCGGCCGTCGCCGTCGAGCTGGCGCACAACTTCACCCTGCTGCACGACGACGTCATCGATGAGGACCGCACCCGTCGCCACCGCGCCACGGCCTGGACGGTCTTCGGGATCCCGGACGCCGTCATCGCGGGCGACGCCATGCTGGCCCTCGCCCAGCGGCTGCTCGCCGAGGACGCCCGAGCGGTGTCGTCGAGGGCCTCGGCCCGGCTCTCGACCTGCGTCATCGAGCTGTGCGCGGGCCAGCAGGCCGACTGCGCGTTCGAGGAACGCGGCCCGGACGAGGTCTCGTTGGACGAGTGCCTCACCATGGCCACGGCCAAGACGGGCGCACTGCTCGGCTGCGCCTGCGCGCTGGGCGCGCTCTACGCGGGCGCGGACGAGCGCGGCGTCGGGGCGATGGACGGTTTCGGCCGGGAGGCGGGGCTCGCCTTCCAGCTCATCGACGACCTCATCGGCATCTGGGGTGACACGTCCCAGACCGGGAAGCCGGTCGGGGCCGATCTCGCCGCCCACAAGAAGTCGCTGCCCGTGGTCGCCGCGCTCACCTCCGGCACCCCGGCGGCCGCGGAGCTCGCCGCGCTCTACCGCGGCCCCATGAACACGGCCGGCGAGGTGAGCCGTGCGGCCGACGCCGTCGACCGGGCCGGCGGCCGCGACTGGGCGCAGATCTGCGCCGCGGACCGGATGGCCCGCGCCGTGCACCACCTGTCCCGCGCCGTGCCCGATCTGTCCGCGGCGGGCGATCTCCTGGCCCTGGCGGAGTTCGTCACCCGCCGGACGCACTGAACGAAGGAGCAACGCAGAAGCGACGAAGAAGCACGTCGGAGGGGGTTGGCGGGGAGGGACCCGGGGCGAGGCGGGGAGAGGGCGGAGCGAAGAGACGCGGAACGGAAGGGCGGGGAACGAAAGGACGCGAGGCGATGTCGTGAGCCGGGCGGCCGGGTGAGCGGGTCCGGCGGGGCGGGCCGATGATCGGCCGAGGTCACAGGGCCCGCGCGGGGAAGTGGAGGGCGGCAGGGGGAGTGTCGGAGGCACGGGCTACAGTCCCTGCCCATGACAGATGAGTCGTGGGCAGGGTGGTACCGGGACCGGCAGGGATCCGATGCCGTCATCCTCACCACCGACGGACAGCAACTCCGCCTCCGTATCCGGGGAGTCGACTTCGAGGGCGACAGCTTCGACGGTCTGCGCCCCGTGGCGGGCACGCCGGACCAGGGTGAGACGTTCACCCTGGCGGACGGCGTGCTCAACGACTGCGTCCTGGAATGGGACCTGCCGTTCCCGGTCGTCGCGGACGGGGTGGCCCAACAGGCCAGGCTGAGCTGCCTGCTGTCCCTGCGCAGGCCGGACCCGTACCTCTACCTGGAGCTCCAGTTCGGCGGAGCGGGCTTCCGGTCCCATCGGGCCGAGAGCGACTTCGGGTCCGCGCTCGCCACCATCCAGCGGGTCCTCCCGCCCGGGGTCCGGCTCCAGACCTGTATCGCCTGCGCCTTCTCGGACTACTTCCCGGCGCCCGGCCGCGGTCTCTCCGGCGGTCTCGCCTGTTTCCGGGGCGCCAAGGAGGCCTACCGCGGCGCGGACGGCCAGGGCGATGTCCTCGACCTCTGGGACCGGCGCAGCGGCTTCGTCCAGGAGACCTGGAGCTGCCCGGAGTTCGAGCCCAGGCCGGCGGAGGGCGCGGGCACCGGCCACCGCGGCGCGTTCCCGCTCGAACTGGCCTGACCGCCGCACCACTCATACCGCCGCGCCACTCGTACGCCCCACCACTCATACCGCCGCACCACTCATACGCCCCATCGTTCATACCGGCCCGTCCCTCGCAGCGGCGCCGCACCTATCAGCCCGTCACCGAGCCCGCCTGACAGCGCGTCACCGTCAGGCGGGCTCCGCATTGCCTCACCTCCATTGTTCTACTAACATGCAAACAATGGAGGTTTCGATGAACCCTAGGAATGCCGGTCGTGTGGCCCTCGCCGCGCTGCCGTTCGTGCTCGCCACCGCCGCCGACCTCATCCTTTTCGCCACCCGCCGCGACCGGCTGCCCGCGCAGCTGGCCAGCCACTTCGTCGGTAACGGCCGGGCGGACGACCATGCGAGCCAGGGCTCGTACATCGCGCTCGTCGCCATCCTGTTCATCGGGATCGGCGCCCTGTGGACGCTGATGGCGGTCGCGGGGAAGTTCACCGGCCGCGGGTACCAGAGGCTCGTCGCCAGTGGCTATGCCCTCGCCGGAGCCCTCGGCTACCTGATGGCGGTCGTCATGCTCATCAACGTCGATGTCGCGGCGGACGCGCAGGGCCGCGCGCAAGGTGTCTCGTTCCCGATGTGGCACATGGCCGTGGCCCTGGGAGTCGCCGCGCTCGCCTTCGGGCTCGGTCTGCTGCTCGCCGCCCTCCTCCCGGTGGCGGAGGCACCCGCCGGCAGCGGGCCGTCGCGTGGCGGCGAGCGGATCGCGCTGGCGCACGGGGAGGTCGCGGGGTGGGCGCGCAACGCCGGTACCTGGTGGCTGCCCCCGGTCGCGCTCGTCGTGCTCGGAGGCGGGGTCGTCCTGCTGTTCGTCTCGGGCTGGGGCGCGGCGGTTCCGGCCCTCCTCGTGGGTGTGGTGCTGGTGTGCTTCGCCCGTCCGTACGTCACAGTGGACCGGCGCGGCATCACGGTCTCCGGGCTGCTGCCGTGGCCGCGCATACGGGTCCCGCTCGACAGGATCGAGGAGGCGAGCAGCCGTGACATCAAGGCCCTGGCCGAGTACGGGGGCTGGGGCTTCCGGCTGACCCCCGGTCGTACCGGGGTCATGATCCGTTCCGGTGAGGCAATCGTGGCACGGCTCTCCGGCGGACGGGACTTCGCGGTGACCGTCGACGACTCGGCGACCGCCGCCGCTCTCCTCAACACACTGATCGATCAGCGCCGAACGGAAAAATGACCATGCTCTTCCGGGTCGACCCCACTTCCACCGTGCCGCTCGGCGACCAGATCGCGGCCTGCGTGCGCCGTGCCGTCGCGGACGGATCGGTCGAGCCGGGCGAGCGGCTGCCCGCCGCCCGGGTCCTCGCCGAATCGCTGGGCGTCAACGTCCACACGGCGCTGCGCGGTTACCAGCGGCTGCGCGAGGAAGGGGTGATCGAGCTGCGCCGGGGGCGCGGTGCGATGGTCGCGGCGGGCGCCTCCCCGCACCGCGCCAGGCTGCTGGAGCGGGTACGCGAGATGGTCGGCGACGCCCGTGAGCTCGGGATGACGGAGGACGAGCTGCTGGCCCTCGTCCGTACCGAACTGAACAGCTGACAAGGACCGGCCGACGAGACCGGGGCGGACCGAACGCGCCAAGCGCCGGCCGAACGAGCCAAGCGCCGGCCGAACACGCGAAGGGCTGCGAATACGCCAAGCGCCGGCCGGACGCGCGAGGGGCCACCTCGTCCTGCGAGGTGGCCCCGGTCGGCGGCGTCAGGAACCGCTGCGGGCGAGCGCGGCCGCGAAGCCGTTCTGCCAGAGGGAGTTCACCCGGCTGCGCTCATTGGTGTCCGGGTACGGGTTGGTGCAGGACGGGCCGGGGCCGCCGCCCGACATCAGCTCGCTGCACGGTCCCGAGTAGTGGTCCGGCAGGCCGAGCACGTGCCCGGTCTCGTGGGTCGTGACACGGGTCGAGTCGTACTGCTGGTTCTGCGCGTAGTCGAGGAAGATGTAGCCGTTGCCGTGTCCGTCGGTGCTGGCGTACGAGCCGCTCGGGTCGTTGCCCTCGTAGTAGGTGAAGTCGGCGTTGGACCCCTCCTGCAAATGGACGTTGGAGACCGAGCTGTTCCAGATCTGCGCGCTGTTGGATATCTGCGTGCGGAAGCTGGGGGCGTTGGCGGTGCTGTAGACGATGGTGACCGACTGGACGCCCGGGTGGGCGGCCCGCTTCTCGGCCACCGACTTCGCGACCGCCTCGAAGAACGCCTTGTTGGCGGCGGCGCTCTCGTGCGATCCGGAGTGGGCGGTGTAAGCGACGTGGGGGGCCGGGGCGGAAGAGGCAGGTGCCGGGGCGGCAGTGGTGAGCGCGGGGGCGGTTCCCAGCGCGGCGGCGAGGCCGAAGCCGAGGCCGACGACGGCCGACATGACGGTCCTGGGGTGTCTCATGGGGGGTCTCCTACCAGTTACCTGTCCGAGGAACCCGTCCGATGATCGGACTCGGACGGGGGCGGTACGGAGAGAGTGTCGGTGAAGCGGAGCCCCGGCGGATGATGCCAACCGGCGATAGCACCGCCCTATCGCCCCGTTGTCGCCCATGCCCGGGGGCGGGACGGCGCGCAAGGGCACAAGCGGTGGCCGGCATTCCAACGAGCCCTGAATTGAAGGAGTTTGATGGGGTTGGGGCGTCTGGTGCGGCACGGTCCGCCGCCCTAGTCTCAGCGGTATGGAGCTTGAGGTGAGGCACCTCAGGGCGCTGTGCGCCATCGCCGACACCGGCAGCCTGCACCGGGCGGCCCGCAGGCTGGGAGTGAGCCAGCCCTCGCTCACCACGCAGCTGCGCCGGATCGAGAACTCCCTGGGCGCCGAGCTGTTCAGCCGCGGACGCACCGGCTGTCGTCCCACCCTCCTCGGCCACGCCGTCCTGAGCCGGGCCCGTCCGCTCGTGGACGGCATGCGGGCCCTGGTCACCGACGCGAAGGCGGAGGCGGACGCGGCCCGTGCCGGCGGCCCCCGGCTGCGGATCGGCTGCACCGCCAGCCGGGTCATCGGCGGCTGGCTGCGCAGGCTGCGCATCAGGCTGCCCGGCACCGACATCTCGCTACGGGTCGACGTGTCGGCCCACGCGCTGCTGCGCGCGGTCGAGGCGGGCCGGCTCGACGTCGCCTTCGTGCACGAGGTCGAGGGCTGTCCGCTGTACGTACCGGACGGCCTGGTGCAGCGGGTGCTCGTGGACCGTGAACCGCAGTTCGTCTCGATGGCCCGCGACCACCCGGCCGCCGCCCTGCCCGTCGTCGACCTGAGCGACCTGGCCGCCGACCGGTGGATGGTCGACCCCACGGTGGACGGCGAGTGGGACGGTCTGCGCCGGGTGTTCGGTGCGGCCGGTGTCGAGCCGACCGTGCTGCACGGCGACTACCTCACCGCCGCCTCCCTCGTCGTCCTGGGCGAGGCGGTCGCCCCCTGCCAGCCGACCTCTGGCCCGCGCGACGACATGGCGATCCGCCCGCTGCGCGACGACCCGCTCGCCGTACGTCTGCTGCTGGTCTCCCGTCCGGGCGCCGACATGGCGGCGGTGTACGGGGAGTTGGAGGACGCGTACCGGGAGGCGGCCCGGCAGGCCGACGGCTACCACCAGTGGCTGCTGCGCAACCGTAGTCCGCTCGCCCGTTCCTCCTGAGCGCGGACCGGGCCGGACCCGACGCGGCCCGGAGCGGGGCAGGGGCAGGGGCGGCCCGGTACGCGGCCGGTTCAGCTCAGAGCGAGGCCGGTTCCGGTCCCGGGGCGCGGGCAGGCAGAGTCGGCGTCATGAGGCTTCTGATGCTGGGTGGTACCGAATTCGTCGGCCGGGCCGTCACCGAGGACGCCCTGGCGCGCGGCTGGGAGGTCACGGTGTTCCACCGCGGCCACCACGGGCCGCCGCCCGGCGTGGCCGAACTGCTGGGCGACCGCACCGCCGGGGGCGGTCTGGCCGCCCTCGAAGCCGCAGGGGGGCCGGGGGACGGCACGTACGCCTGGGATCTGGTCGTCGACACCTGGAGCGGCGCCCCCTCGGCGGTACGGGACGCGGCGCGGCTGCTGTCGGGCCGCGCCCGGCGGTACGCGTACGTCTCCAGCCGCTCCGTCTACGCGTACCCGGCCCCGGCCGGTCTGGCCGAGGACGGACCGCTGGTGGACGGGGCCTCACCGGACGCCGGTGGCGACGTCTCGTACGCCCTGGCCAAACGCGGGGGCGAACTGGCCGCGCTGGAGGCTTTCGGTGACCGGGCGCTGCTCGTCCGCGCGGGACTGATCATCGGCCCCTGGGAGAACATCGGCCGGCTGCCCTGGTGGCTCACGCGGATCGCCCGCGGCGGACCCGTACTGGCCCCCGGGACACCCGGCCTGCCCCTTCAGTACATCGATGCCCGCGACCTCGCCGGATGGCTGCTCGACGCCGCCGGGAGCGGTCTGCACGGACCGTACAACCTGGTCAGCCGGCCGGGGCACGCCACGATGGGGGAGCTGCTCGACGCCTGTGTGCGCGCCACCGGCTCCGATGCCGAGCTGCGCTGGACGGACGCCGGGGCGATTCTCGCGGCGGGTGTGGAGCCCTGGACCGATCTGCCGGTCTGGCTGCCACCGGGGGAGCTGTACGACAGCCTGCACCAGGGCGATGTGAGCCGGGCGTACGCCACGGGGCTGCGCTGCCGGCCGGTCCGGGAGACGGTCGCCGACACCTGGACGTGGCTGTGCGCACAGGGCGGCAGCGCACCGCAGCGGCCCGACCGGCCCCCGGTCGGCCTCGATCCGCGGACCGAGGCGAAGCTGCTGACGGGCTGACGCGGGCCACGGCGGAAGCCCCCCGGCCCGCTGTCCCGCACCCGCGGTCCGGGACCCGGCCAGGCCGACCGGTCGGCGGAAGCGGGCCGTTCGCCCGGCGTGGCAAAGCTGATGAGTACTCAATAAACCTGCATATTACGCTGCATGGGAACAAAAGCGCGCAGAAGCGGTAAAAATCACCGCGTGGCGGTGACGGTGGCGGCAGCGGCAGCCATGGTGGGGGCCATCGCGCCCACCGCGGCCGCCGACCCGCTGCCCGGCGGTCTCGGACCGTGCCTCGGGGACGGCTGTCCTTCGGACTGGCAGGACCCGAACAACATGCCCGTCACCCATCACGACAGCAACATCAACATCTATGTCGGTGGCGACTACCTGGTCAGGGAGGCCGCCGCGGAGGCGGAGGGGAAGATCGTCACCCTCGGCCGGTTCGACATGAGCAAACGGGCGGGCGCCTCGCAGATCTACAACGTCGGCGTCGCCGGAGTGGGGTCACGGGTACCGCCGCCGGACGGCTCCGACTACCTGACGGTGGGCGGCGACCTGAGCATCGCCACCGGGGAGCGGCTGCTCGCCGAGGAAGGGCTCAACCACGGTGTGGTGCGCTACGCGGGGAACCTCACCGGGACGGTGATCCCGGCCGCGGTCCACGAGGCCGGCGCGACCGCCCCGTACACCGCCCTGCGCGACCAGCTGACGGCGGCCAGCCACTGCTACGCGTACGACGACAACGAGGACCACCGCCGCCCGGCGACGGGCACGGTGCGCAACGACGGATCCGAGACCGTCTTCACCGGCGACGGCGCATCCGCCCTCCAGGTCTTCGCGCTGGACGCCGATCTGACCACCGGCTCGGGCGGGCAGGAGGGCATCGTCTTCCACGGCGTCCCGGACGGCGCCACCGTGCTGGTCAACGTCTACGGAAGCACCCGCGACATCAGTACGTACATGGGCTCGCTGCCCCAGTCGGAGCTCCGCGAGCGGCTGATGTGGAACTTCCCGGACGCCACCACGATCGGACTGAAGGGCACCGGCCAGTTCCAGGGCAGCGTGCTCATCGGGCAGCGTTCCAGCGTGGCGAACCTGACGATGAGCGGTACCAACGGCCGTTTCTACAGCGCCGGTTCGCTGACCCACTCGTCGGAGGGCGAGTCGGGGGGCCACGAGTTGCACGCCTACCCGTTCGACGGCGATCTGCCGGGCTGCGGCGAGGAGCCGTCCCCGACACCGACGCCCACGGACACTCCCACCCCGACCCCCACTCCCACCCCGACGGACACACCCACCCCCACCCCGACACCGTCGGACACGCCGGGACCGTCGCCGTCGGAGACGCCCCCCGGTCCCGAGCCGACCCCCACCCACTCCTGGCCGCACCGGCCCCACCCGGGAGGCGAACTCCCGAACACGGGTTCGCGCGGCGGTGAATGGGTGATCGGCGGGATCGCGGCCGCGCTGCTGGTCGCGGGATCGGCGGCCACGCTGATGGCCCGGAGGACGCGTCGGCGCGGCTAGTTTTGGCTCATGGCCGAACTGCTGCACCTCACCGAAGGCCCGCTGTGGGAGGCGGCCCGCGGGATCGGGACGTACGAGATGTCCACCCGCGGCCGCACCCTGCACGAAGAGGGCTTCATCCACTGCTCACTGCCCCACCAGCTCCCCGGTGTGGCCGAGATGCTGTACGGCGCGGGGAGCCGCGCCGGAACCGGTGACGAGGACCTGGTGGTGCTCGTCATCGACACCGAACGGCTCCCCGCGCCCGTGCGGTACGAGTCGGTCACACCCGGCGGCGAGGAATTCCCGCACATCTACGGACCGGTTCCGGTCGACGCGGTCGTGGAGGTGCGCCCCTGGCAGCACAAGGAAGGCGGCCCCGCATGACCCCCTCGGACGACACGCACGGTCCCGACGACACGAGCGGTCCCCTGACCGCGGTCACCGGCGCGAGCGGCGCGCTCGGCGGGCGGGTCGCGAAGCGGCTGACCCGGGCCGGAGTTCCTGTCCGGCTCCTGGGCCGCGACCCGTCCCGGCTGCCCGAACTGCCCGGCGCCGACACCGCACCGGCCGCGCCCTACGGCGACGGGGAGGCGATGCGCCGCGCCCTGGCCGGGGCGCACACCCTGTTCCTCGTTTCCGCGCACGAGAGCCCGGACCGGGTGCGTGAGCACATGACCGCCGTGGACGCGGCGACGGCGGCGGGCGTCGAACGGATCGTGTACGTCTCCTTCCTCGGCGCGGCGCCCGACGCGACGTTCACCTTCGCCAGGGACCACTGGGAGACCGAGGCGCACATCCGCGTCTCCGGCGTCCGCCACACCTTCCTGCGCGACAGCTGGTACCTCGCCGGCATCCCGGCGATGACCGGCACGGACGGCGTGCTGCGCGGCCCGGCCGGGGACGGCCGGGTGGCCGCGGTGGCCCACGAGGACATCGCCGACGCCGCGACCGCGGTCCTGCTGCCCGCCGGCGGCCCCGAGGGCGACGCCGCGCACGACGGGCAGACGTACGACCTGACCGGCCCCGAGGCGTTCACCCTCGCCGAAGCGGCCGAGGAACTGAGCCGGGCCACCGGACGGACCGTCACCTACGTGCCGGAGACCCGCGAGGAGGCCTATGCCTCACGGTCCCGGTACGGCGCGCAGGACTGGGAGGTGGCCGGCTGGGTGACGTCGTACGAAGCCATCGCGGCGGGGGAGATGGCAGCCGTCTCCGACGCCGTACCGCGGCTCACCGGCCGGCCGGCCAAGGATCTGGCGACTTACCTCATGGAGCACCCGGACAGCTACCGGCACCTCCTCGGACGCTGATGCGCACGGAAACGCCCTGGGGCCCCTGGGACCCGCTGTCACTCGCCGAGACCGTCCGCCTGCTCGCCCCGCTGCGCGACCCGTGGTGGATCGCGGGCGGGTACGCGGTCGAACTGGCCGTCGGCCGCGCCTACCGCGAGCACGGCGACATCGATGTGCTCCTGCTGCGCCGCGACCAGCTCGCCGTCCAGCGGGTGCTGTCGGGCTGGGAGTGGTGGTCCGCCGACCCGCCCGGCACGCTGCGGCCCTGGAACCCCGGCGAGATCCTGCCGGCGCACGTCCACGACATCTGGTGCCGGCCGGGCCCGGACGAGCCGTGGCGCGTCCAGTTCATGCTCGACGACGTGGCGGGCGACGACTGGGTGTTCCGGCGCGACCCCAGGATCAGGCTGCCGCTGGACCGGCTGGGCGCGCTCTCCGCGGACGGCGTCCCCCATCTCGTGCCGCAGGTACAGCTGCTGTACAAGTCCGGGTCCCGGCGCCCCAAGGACGAGCAGGACTTCGAGGCCGCGCTGCCGGTCCTCGGGGACGACCAGCGCGCCTGGCTGACCGAGACGATCACCCTGGCCGAGGGCGCGGACCACCCCTGGGCGGCCCGGCTGCGGGCGGGCTGAGCTCAGCTCACGTACGCACCCGCCCGCGCGGCCGCGGCGGCGGCGTCGGCCGCGCGGTCGGCGGCCGCCGCGTCGAGCGGGTCGCCACTGGCCAGCAGGCGGTAGTAGAGCGGCGCAGAGACGGCACGGATCACCTCGTCCGGATCCGTGCCCGCGGGGAGCTCCCCGCGCTCGACGGCCTCGGTGACGCAGCCGGACCACTCCTTGATCCGGATCGCGTAGAAGCGGTGAAGAGCCCGAGCGGTGCGCGCGTCGCAGGCCGCCGCCGCGATCACGGAACGGAACAGGGCACCCTGGCGCGGGTCGGTGAGGGTCCTGAGCACGAGCCGGGCGTTGGCCCTGAGGTCCTCGGCCAGTGAGCCGGTCGCCGTGCGCGGGGACGACTGCTCGGCCATGTCGTCGAGCAGGTCCGCGATCAGCCCGGTGGGGCCGGACCAGCGCCGGTAGACGGTCGTCTTGCCGACCTCCGCGCGGCGCGCGACATCGGCGAGATCGAGGCGGTCGAAGCCGTGCTCGGCCAGCGCGTCACCCGCCGCGCGCAGGACGGCCTCCCGGACCCGGGCGGTGCGGCCGCCGGGCCGGACCGTACCGGGTTCCACACCCTCAGACGTCATAACGGGACTCCAGTTCCATTACTGCGCTCTCCTCTGCTACGGTCGCTCCATCTTAACGGAACCACGGAACCGTTAAAGCCTCCGTCCGAGGAAGGGCGACCATGTCCGCACCCAGCCAGACCCCGTCACGCGCCACCGTCAGCACCCCGGCCACCGCGGGTCCACCGTCGCACGCACCCCGTATGACCGGCCGGCAGAAGCTCGTCCTCACCCTCCTCCTCGGCGCCCAGTTCATGATCGCCGTGGACTTCTCGATCCTGAACGTCGCCCTGCCGGTCGTCGGTGAGGGGCTCGGCTTCGCCCTCCCGGACCTCCAGTGGATCGCCACCGCGTTCGCCCTGGCGGCCGCCGGGTTCACCCTGCTGTTCGGCCGCGTCGCGGACCTCGTCGGGCGCAAGCGCGTCTTCGTGGGCGGCATGGTCGTCCTCGGGCTCTCCTCGGCGCTGGGCGGACTGGCCACCTCCCCCGAGGTGCTGCTCACCGCCCGTGTCCTCCAGGGCCTCGCCACCGCGGCCGTCACCCCGGCCGGACTCGCCCTGCTGACCACGGCGTTCAAGGAGGGCCCGCTGCGCGAACGCGCCCTGGGCCTCAACGGGGCCCTGATGTCAGCCGGGTTCACGGCGGGCGCGATCCTCGGCGGACTGCTCACCGATCTGCTCTCCTGGCGCTGGGCCTTCTTCGTCAACGTGCCCGTCGCCGCCCTCGTCGTGGCCCTGGCCCCGTCCGTCATCACCGACTCGCGCCCCGCCGTACGGCCCCGGCTCGACGTACCCGGAGCCGCGACCGTCACCGGCGGACTGCTGCTCCTGGTCTACGGACTCACGCAGGCCGGCGCGACCGGCTGGACCACACCCGCCACCCTGGCCGCACTGCTCGCCGGTGCCGCGCTGCTCACCGGCTTCTGGTTCGTCGAGAAGCGGAGCGCCGCGCCGCTCGTCCCCGTACGCATCCTCAAGCGCCGCAGCGTCATCTGGGGCAACACCACCGGCCTGATCGCCTTCGTCACCGAGACCTCGCTGGTCTTCCTGCTGACGCTCTACCTCCAGGAGGTGCTCGGCTACTCGCCCCTCGCCACCGGCCTCGCGTTCGGTGTCCTCGGCATCGGCACGGTCATCGGCGGCACGCTCGGAGGCCGTGCCGTCGGCCGCTTCGGCAACCGGACGGCCATCGTCACCGGTGGCATCGTCCAGGCCACCGCCACCCTCTCCCTGGTCGCGCTCGGCACCTCGGGGGCGTGGATCTGGCTGCTGCTGGCGGCCACGTTCATCGGCGGCGTCGGCAACATGCTGATGATCGTCGGCTTCATGGTCACCGCGACCTCCGGACTCCCCGACGAGGAACAGGGCCTGGCCACCGGCCTCGCCACCATGACCCAGCAGGTCGGCATCACGCTCGGCATCCCGGTGATGAGTGCCGTCGTCACCGCCCGGATGTCCGGCGTCGGCGACAACGGCCCGCAGGCCGTCCTGTCGGGTGTCTCGCTCGCGATCCTGGTCAACTCCGCGCTGGTGCTGGCCGGGGCCCTGCTGGCAGGCGCCTTCCTGGGGCCCCGGCGCAAGAGAAGCGGCGCGTGAGGCGAGTGGTGCGGAGGCCGGGGGACCGGCCCCGCCCCGCGCACGCCGGAGGACCGCTCAGGCGTGCGCGTCGCTCGGGTACGTCACTTCGTACGCCGCCCGGAAGAGGGCGGTGACGTCCTGGCCACTGAGACCTTCGGCCTGGGCCTGGCGCATCCACTCCGACAGCGCGTTGCGCAAGGGGGACTCGGGGCCTGCCAGCGGCTGAGCGAGAGAGCGGGTGATGAACGTGCCGGCTCCCTGGCGGACCTCGGCGAGGCCCGCGCGCTCCAGCTCGCGGTAGGCCTTGAGCGTCGTGTTCGGGTTGACCTTGGTCGTCGCTGCGACCTGCGCGGCCGTGGGCAGCCGGTCACCCTCCTCCAGCGCGCCCATCCGCAGCGCCTGTTCGACCTGGTGGACGATCTGCAGATACGTCGCGACTCCGCTGCGCCGGTCGATGCGGAAAACGACCACGGATTTCATCCCTTCCGCTCGATGCCGACACTTTACGTAGGACGGGGCCCCGGTTCTTACAGGGGGCGCCGGGAGACCCGCCACAGGGTGAACGCCGTCAGCAGGGCCGTACCGGCGAGCAGGATGCCCGCGCCGGTCCACTGCATGGCCGCCATCTGGTCGTAGCCGAGGTACTCCATCACGTTGTTGACGATCCCCTTCTCCTTGAGGCACGCGTCCATGGCCTTCTCGGTGGCCTCGGCGCAGGAACCCCAGCCGTAGAGGTGTCCGTCGGCGCTGCCGATCCAGCGGTCCAGCTCGTGTGCCTCGGAGAGCCGGCCCGGGACGTCCTGGTCGAGGGGGTAGGAGACCATGCGGGACGCGGCCAGGTGCTCACGGAGTATGCCCCAGGCGACCTGTGCGACGACGGAGAAGACGAAGGTCACGACCATGGACGCCAGCAGACGGCGCACCAGCACACCGATGGTGATGCCCGCCGCGGTGAGGAACACGCAGAGCGCCGGCAGCATGGGGCCGGTGTTGTCGAAGATGCTCCCTTCCAGCCAGGTGGCCTGGAACACCGAGCGATAGGGCTTCCACCACAGGGTGAAGCACAGCGAGAGCACCGCCCCGGCCAGCAGGGCGACCGAGAGGCTCCAGGCGCACTTCGCGGCGAGCCAGCGACCGCGCGTCACGGACTGGGTGGTGGCCAGCTGGGCGGTGCCGTTCTCCTGGTCGGCCGCGATCAGCGGGGCGCCGAGGAAGACGGCGAGAACGACCGGGATCGCGTTCAGCAGGGTGGAGAGATAGTTGTACTGCCGTCCCAGGAGCTGTTGGGGGGCCTCCTTCTCGGGCCAGCCCACCTTGTCGAGCGTCTGGGTCATGTCGGCGTGCTGGTACAGGATCCAGGCGCCGGCGACCACCACCAGGGCGAGGACGCCGAGCAGTGTGGCGCGGTGCTGGCGCACGAAGAGCCAGTTCAGCCCGCGCAGCATCCGGGGCCTGGCTGATCGTTCGGTGCGGGGTTCGGACAGGGTGGTGCTCATGCGGCCCTGGTCCCTTCGTCCTCGATACGGGCGCCGGGTGTGTACAGCGCGGGTGCGTCCGGCGAGCGGAGATGGGCGAGCAGCACTTCCTCCAGGCTGGGTTCGGTGATCTGCCAGTCACCGCGCAGCGGGCCGTTCGGCCGCACCATCGCCTGGAACTGGCGGCCCTGGATCCGGCTCTCGATCAGCGTGTGCGGGCCGAGCGCCGCGGGCAGCGTCCCCTCCTCGGTCACCCCCGTGACCAGCGCGTGGGCCGGGACGAGCGCGTCGGCGTCACCGGCCATCCTGATCCGCCCTCCGGCGATGACCAGCAGGTAGTCGCACATGTCCTCCAGCTCGGTCAGCATGTGGGAGGACATCACCACGGTGGTGCCGCGCTCGACGGCCTCCGCCATCAGCAGCGTGCTCATCTCGTGGCGGGCCAGCGGGTCGAGATCCGACATCGGCTCGTCGAGCAGCAGCAGATCGGGCCGCTTGCCGAAGGCCAACGCGAAGGCCACACGGGTGCGCTGACCGCCGGAGAGCGTGCCGACCCGGGCGTGCACGGGTACGTCACCCGCGCGGACGATCCGCTCCGCGGCCGCCATGTCCCAGCCGGGGTTCAGCTCACTGCCCATCCGCAGCGTCTCCGCCACGGTGAACCGCTTGAACAGGGGCTTGTCCTGCCCCAGGAAGGCGAACCGGGGCATCACCGCGGCGTCGTTCGCCGGTATGCCGAAGACGTGGAGTTCACCCTCGGTCGGTTCCACCTGCCGGGTGGCCATGCCGAGCAGGGTGCTCTTGCCCGCGCCGTTGGGTCCGACGAGACCGCAGATCCTTCCGGCCGGCAGCCGGAAGGAGCAGTCCCGCAGGGCCCATCCGCGCCGGTATCGCTTGCTCAGGCCACGGGCTTCCAATGCCCACGCGCCCGAGGTCCTGTGGGGGGTGCTCGTGTGAGCCACGCGCCTCGCCTCAATTCCATTAGTCAGCTAATGGAATCATGGTGTCCCGGTCGAGCGAGTGTCAAGCGGAGCAGCCTGAACGATCTGCGAACGACAGAGAGGCCCGACCGCTCGAAGCGGTCGGGCCTCTCTGTCGTTCCTGCTCTGGCCTGCTGTCCAGCCAGGGGCTGAAGGGCGGGGCGATCAGGCCTTCTTGGTCTCCTGGTGATGGGGTGGGGCGGTGACCTGCGGTGAGGGGCGCCGTGGGTCGCCGGCCTGGTCTTTTGCGGTTGGAGTGGCTGCTGCCGGATTCGGTGAGCATTTCAAGTACCGCGAGCGCTTTTTCTGTCGGGTTTGAACTCAGTAGTTGTACTCGAACCAGGTCAGAATTGTCTTGACGCGGCGGTTGTCTTCGTTCGGGGGCATTCCGAGTTTCACGAACACATTGGCCACGTGCTTACTCACGGACGCTCCGGAGAGAAACAGCGCTGATGCGATTTCCGCATTGGAGCGCCCTTCCGCCATGAGGGTGAGCACCTCGCGTTCGCGGTCGGTGAGCCGGGCGAGCGGGCCCTGGGGCGCGTCCGCGTGTGTGACGTAGCGGACGACTTCCGGGTCGATCACGACGCCACCACCGGAAACCGTATCGAGTACGCGCAGGAAGTCGGTGACTCTGCCGACCTTTTCCTTGAGCAGGTACCCGACCGCCCCGTCCGCGCCCGGACCGTTCAACAGCTCTTGGACGTATGGTCCGGTGACGTAGGCGGAAAGGACGAGGACCGGCAGATCCCGATGACGTGATCGCAGGTCGATGGCGGCGCGGAGTCCGTCGTCGGTGTTTCCGGGGGGCATGCGGACATCGGTGATCACCAGGTCCGGTGCGGTCCCGGAACTCGCAAAATCGTCGACGGCGGCAACCAGTTCGGTAGCGTCCTCACATTCACGGATCACCTCGTGAGAGTGGGAGGTCAGGATTTCCCGGATTCCGGCACGAATCAGCATGCTGTCATCTGCCAGGACAATTCTCATGGCCTCTGCCTCACTTGTTCGCCTTCAGTAACTTCATTTCCATGTGGGCTGGCCGGGAGCGGATGCTACGACTTCGGTTCCGCCACCATCCGCAGGGCTTCGGATCTCGAGCTCCCCACCGATGCTTCGCATCCGCTCGCGCAGTCCCGCAAGGCCTGACCCCGCGTCGATTTCCGCGCCGCCCGCACCGTCGTCGCGCACGCAGACGCGGACGCCACCTGAATTGCACTCCAGGTCGATCCGGGCGCTGCCCACGCCCGCATGCTTCGTAATATTCGTGAGCGCCTCGGAGACCGTGAAATAGGCCGCTGTCGCAGTCGGCGACGACAAGTGGGTATCATCTCCGGTGCTGTTCAGCTCGACCCGCAGCGGTGATCGCGCGGCGAGCTCGCGGACGGCGGCGACGAGGCCGAGGTCGCTCAATTCGCGAGGGTGGATCTCGCGCACTGTTTCCCGGAGCCGCTCCAGTGCGTGCTCGGCCTGGTCCTGTGCCTGACGTGCCAGTTCCACGATGCGTTCCTCGCCGCTTGCCGAGGCTGCGGCCTCCAGCATCCCGAGGCGCATCACGACGGCGACCAGCTCCTGTTGAGCGCCGTCGTGCAGATCACGTTCGATGCGCCGGCGCTCGAATTCGAAGGCCGTCGTCAACGAGGCCCGGCTGGTGCGGAGTTCCTCCAGCTTCGCGAGCAGATCCGGGTTCCGGCTTATCGAGAAAGTGCGCAGGACGAGGTCCCGGAGAAGGGAGATTCCGGTCAGGAGACCTGTGGTGACCGCACCCAGAAGTACCCCTGCGGGCATCGCCAGAAAGGATTCCGTAAGTGATGCCGGAGTGAAAGGGCCGACCTGTGCGGCGATACCGAACGACCAGAAAACGGGAGAGAAAACCAGCGCGGCGGCACCGATGAACCCGAAGAATGCCACCACCAGTGACAGCGCGGAAAGGAGCGTGGCGGCGACGAGGACCGGGAGGTCGGTACGCCACATCGACCGCGATCGCAGCTGGCGTGCCACCCACTGCGCCCAGCTCTGGTCCGCGGGCCGCAGCGGCATCGTGCCGACGCCGCACCACCGCGCTCTCGAGCGGTCCAACTCCGTCAGCACGGCCGCCGAGGCCGGTGCAACAAGAAGGGAGAGCAGCAGAATCGGGAAGGCCATTGCTGCGATGATTTCCGTCAGCACCCTTCGGGCGGCACGAATCTGCGACATGGCCAGAATTATGGCATACGGCGGATCTCGAGAAGGTAGACCTAGGTCTACCTCGAAGTAGTGCTGACACCCGTGCGGAGCGTGTTCAGCGCTGCCTAATATTGTCATATGCCTATCGCAGCCCCCATTTCCGCACCGTGTATCCGTATGCGCGGCCTCCGTGTGGACTTTCCCATTCCCGGCCGTAAAAGGGAAACGACACGTGTGCTGCACGATATCGATCTGGACATTCCTGAGGGCCGGCTGACCGCGATCGTCGGACCCTCCGGATCGGGAAAGTCGACGCTCCTGCTCTGCATGGCCGGCCTGGAGCGAGTGACCGCAGGTTCCATCGAGATTCTCGGAACGGATGTCCTGTCGCTCGGCCCACGCAAGCAGGCCGCGTTCCGCAGCGAGAACATCGGTTTCGTCTTCCAGGAGTACAACCTCGTCAGCTCGCTCACGGTCGAGGACAACATCTGTCTGCCGTCGAGACTGGCGGGCCACCGGTTGCCCAAGTCGCGTGTCCGCGAGGCCATGTCGCGGCTCGGCATCGCCCAGCACGCCAGGCGGCGCCCCGACCGGCTCTCCGGAGGCGAACGCCAGCGCGTGGCCGTGGCCAGGGTCCTCGCGAATCAGCCACGGATCGTCTTCGCCGACGAGCCGACCGGCGCGCTCGATCTCAAGTCCGGTCACGTCGTGCTCGATTGGCTGCAGGCACTGCCCGCACAAGGATCGACGGTGGTCATGGTCACGCATGACCCGCATGCGGCCGCGCGTGCCGACCAGGTCGTGGTGATGGGGTCCGGGCGGGTGCACGCCGTCATCTCCGGCGGCGACCCGCACACGGTGAGCGATGCCGTCCTCGCGGCGCAGTCGAAGGACGACGCGAACGAGGCGGCGGCGTGAGCGGCGGGAGCGGTACGAGCCGCGTCAGCGGTACGAGCGGCATGTTGCGGCTCGTCCTGTCGGACGTTCGCGTGCAGGCGTCGATGTGGGTGTGGACGCTCGCGTGTGCGGTGGTCGGCGCGGCCTGCTCGGCGGGCTCGGTCATCGCCATGTTCACCGCCGTCTCGGCGGCGCGGACGGCGGGCGACGCACGGATGGTCTCCGCGTCGATCGCGCTCGGCGGCAACATCGTCTTCTTCACCGTGCTGGCCGCCGTGGGTGTCGTCGCCTCGACCGTCGGTCTGACCTTGACGACCCAGCGACGCGAACAAGCCCTGTGGGTCATCCTCGGGATCCCGCGCCACCGTGTCAGATCCGTTCTCCGCGCCGAGCTGGTGGTCCTCGGCACGGTGGCCGGCGCGCTGGCCGTACCGTTGGCCCCCTTCGTTGCGAACATCGCCCTCTCGCAGTGGACGGCGACGGGACTCGACCTGCACGGAGCCACCGCCGGACTCCAGCTCTGGCACCTCGGCGCGAGCCTGCTGGCAGGAGTGGTCCCGTGCCTGCTCGGCGGCTGGGGCGTCACACGCCGAGCCGCCAGGACGCCGGAGATGCGCGCCTTCAGGGACCACTCCGATCCGCCGCCGCGGCCCGGTGTCGCGCGGAGCATTCTCGCCCTCTGCCTTCTCGCCGGTGTGCTCGGGATGTGGATTCCCGGACTCGGCCTCGAACTTGAAGGGGGCATCGAGCAGCGGACCGCCTTCGCCTTCGCCGGAAACCTTTTCCTCATCTGCCTGTTGCTGCTGATGGGGCCGTGGGTGCTCACACCTCTGATGAGATTTTGGACCGCCCTCGTCCCGTCGCGTGGCGTCGCCTGGCACCTCGCCGTGCAGTCGTGCCGAACGCGCGCGACCCGAAGCGTCACCACGGTGCTGCCCTTCGCGCTCTCCCTGTCGTTCATCGTGCTGTTCATGACGATGGGCAACGTCATGCCCGGAAGTACCGCGGGGCTGGGCGATGTCATGACTGTTCTGGGCTGGGTCTTCGTCGTGTCCTGGTCCGGTGGCCTGGCGGTGATTGCCCTGGTCGGGCGGGAGCGCACACGCGATTCCGCGGTCGTTGCCGTCGCCGGCGCGCGGCCGGGCGTCACCACGCGGTCCACGGTCTACGAGGGCGTGATCTACGCAGGCACGGCGATCGTCTTCAGCGCGGTCTTTCTCGCGGTGGCGAGTACCACCATCGCCGTGGGAGCCGAGGTCGGCGTGGGCCAGGTGCTCGACGGCCTCCCGTGGGCGACGCTCGGCGCACTTGCTGCCGTGACGCTCGTGACGACCTGCCTCGCACTGGCACTCCAGGCAGCCCGCGTCTCCCGCACCGTCCCGGCCCGGGCTCTGCGCTCCTGAACTGAACCGGGACGACGACCGAACACGCAGCTGAATCACCAGGGAACGGAAACAATGAACGACAGCCGGACACGCATGATCCTTGCCCTCGGCGCAGCCGCCTTCCTCGTGCTCGCAGCAACCGGCTGCGACCCGGATGTCGACCAGGCGAACGCCACTCCTGAATCGAAGTCCTTCGACTTCAGCGGCGACAGCCTGACCGTGAAGTCGAACTCCGCCGACCTCCACCTCATCGCCTCCGACGTCGACGACGTCGAAGTGGAACGCCGGGTCAGCGGCACGAAGATCGGCGGTGAGATAGATGCCGGGTGGCAGTTCGAGGGCGGGATTCTCACACTCTCGGTGGACTGTGATGGTGTTTCCGTCAACTGCCATGCGAAGTACACCGTGAAGGTGCCGCGCAATGTCGCGGTCACGGCCGAGTACGGCAACAGCGACGTGCAGGTGTCGAACCTCGGCGGCGCCGCCCTCCACCTGGAAGGACGCGACGGAACCGTACAGGGCGACGGGATCTCCGCGACGTCTGTGAGCGTCGTCTCGCGAAACGGCGACACCGACCTCGACCTCACCTCCGTACCCGATCGTGTCGATGTGCAGAGCCAGGACGGCAACGTGCAACTCAGCCTGCCTGCATCGGCATACGCGGTCCGTACGGCGGCGAAGAAGGGGGATGTCACCGTGAATGTCGCGGACGACAGCACGAGCAGCCACAGCGTGAACGTGCAGACGCGGAATGGCGACATCGATATCAGCGAGGGGGAGAGGCCCTAAGGGCTGTCGAACACCGGTGCTGGGCCGACGACTTCGCCGACCTGTGGACCGCCGGCGGACAGCGCGTGCTCACCTGACCGACGAGCCGTTCCACCCGCCCACGACCAGGAAAGACCTCGGAGAACCCGCCCCGGACGGCCACCCGACGATCACGGCTTTCCGCACCACGGCGAATCCCCCCGGGCTCGCCCGGAACCGAAGATCAGAAATCACGCGGTGGATCGAGGTTGAACCGGGGGCGGCGGGCTCACTCCTGCCGGTGCGTGAGAGCGGTGTCCAGGTCGCCGTCGTAGACCACGGCATCTCACCATCGGACGGTTGTTCGAAGCGGGCGAAGAAGTCGTCCAGTCTTCTGGGGTCACGGTGAGGGCGTCGGCGTCTTCGCGGCGATTGCGTTTGTCGAGGCGGGTCAGGAGTTCGTCCCGGTCGGTTGGCAGGTCCAGCTCGTCCCCCGCCACCCGTCCGCCGTCATCACCCGGCGGATCTGCGCACACCTGTGGCCGGGAAAAGAAGACCGCACCCGGTCCGTGAGGGACGCCGTTCTCGGCGGCCTGCGGACCGGGTGCGGACCGGTAGGCAGTATGACCAGTGAAACCGCAGGTCAGACGGCCTAACCAGAGATCAGGCCTTCTTGGTCTCCCAGAAGATCTTGTCGATCTCGGCGATCAGGTCGAGCGCCTTCTGGCCCGTCGCCGGGTCCGTGGAGCCCTTCGCGGCCGACAGCGCCTTGAGGGCGTCGTTGACCAGCTGGTGCAGCTCCGGGTACTTCTCGAAGTGCGGGGGCTTGAAGTAGTCGCTCCACAGCACCGAGACGTGGTGCTTGGCGAGCTCGGCGCGCTGCTCCTTGATGACCACAGCGCGGGCCCGGAAGTGCGGGTCCTCGTTGGCCTGGTACTTCTCCTGGACGGCCTTGACGGACTCCGCCTCGATGCGGGCCTGGGCCGGGTCGTATACGCCGCAGGGGAGGTCGCAGTGGGCGCTGACCTTCACCTTGGGGGCAAACAGGCGGGAAAGCATGGGGCTGTCCTTCCTCGTGATCGTCTTCTCAGGTGGGACATTACTCCGTGAGAGGCGCGAAATAGTGGGTGCCCCCATGGGCTTAGGCCAAAAGTCCAGGGTGAGGATGGGACCAGTGGCCGAATGTACGGAACGCTGTTGTGGACGGTGTACTGGACGGACGGGGAGGTGCCGGAGAGATGCGGGAGGTGCCGGAGGTGCCGGAGCTGACCGATGAACAGCCCGGACGCGGGCTGGCGGCGCGGGTGCCGTTCCAGGTGGTGGAGGTGACGGGGCCCTCGATGGTGCCCACGCTCCACCACGGGGACTGGCTGCTCGTGCAGTACGGGGTGCCGGTGCGCCCCGGTGACGTGGTGATCCTGAGACATCCGTTCCAGCAGGACCTGCTGGTGGTCAAGCGGGCCGTGGAGCGGCGGACCGGCGGCTGGTGGGTGCGCGGTGACAACCGGTTCGCGGGCGGCGACAGCACGGACTACGGGACCGTGCCCGAGGAACTCGTGCTGGCCAGGGTCCGGGCGCGCTACCGGCCGCTGACGAAGGATCAGCGGTCGCTGCGCGGCGTCGCGGGCTGGGCGGTCTCCGCGCTGCGGCCGGTCTCGGCGGCGCGCTCCGTCTCCAGGCGCTTGCGGGCCCGGTAGGCGGCGACGTTGGCGCGGGTCGCGCAACGGTCCGAGCAGTAGCGGCGGGAACGGTTGGTCGAGGTGTCGAGGTAGGCGTTGCGGCACGGCGCCGCCTCGCACAGGCCGAGCCGGTCCACGCCGTACGAGGTGAGGTGGAAGGCGAGGCCCATCGCCGCGGTCGCGGCGTAGCCCGCCGTGGCGTTGGACGGGTGGTCGGCCAGGTGCATGTGCCAGTCCGGCTTTCCGTCCGCGTCCCGGATGTCGTGGCCGGAGATCTGCGGGCTGACCGGGAACTCCAGCAGCAGTGAGTTGAGCAGGTCCACGGCCAGCGTCTCGTCCCCGCCGTCGGCCGCCTCGAAGACCGAGCGCAGACGGGCCCGGACGGACCGGAAGCGGGTCACATCGGCGTCGGTCGCCCGGCGGGCGGCCTGCCCGTTGACGCCGAAGAGCTCGCGCACCGCGTCGACCGAGGTGAGGGCGTCCTTGTTGCGGGCCGGCTCCTCGGTGTTGACCAGGCGCACGGCGTAGTCCGAGTAATAGGCCAGTTCCACTTGTAGTCCTTACGGCGTCGGTCTAAAGTCGGTGCGACGGTAATGTAATGGTCTTCCCTGGGTCCAGGGTATTACATAGGAGGCTTTCTGGTGACGGAGACAGCACGGGGCACCGACTGGCAGGCCTGGCAGGAGAGCTGGGACCGGCAGCAGGAGTGGTACATGCCCGACCGCGAGGAACGCTTCCGCGTCATGCTCGACATGGTCGAGGCCCTGGTGGGCCCCGAACCGCGGGTGCTCGACCTCGCGTGCGGTACGGGAAGTATTACGGACCGGCTGCTCCGGCGGTTCCCGAAGGCCACCAGCACCGGGGTCGACCTCGACCCCGCGCTGCTCGCCATCGCCCGCGGCTCCTTCGCGGACGACGCGCGGGTCACCTTCGTGACCGCCGACCTCAAGGACCCGGGGTGGGCCGCGCGGCTGCCCCACGACTCGTACGACGCGGTCCTCACCGCCACGGCCCTGCACTGGCTGCACAGCGAGCCGCTCGCCGTTCTCTACGGGCAGCTCGGCGGCCTCGTCCGGGACGGCGGGGTCTTCATGAACGCCGACCACATGACCGATACGGACACCCCCCGGATCAACGCCGCCGAACGCGCCCGTCGGCACGCCGTCATGGACGGGGCCAGGGCCGGCGGCGCCCTGGACTGGGCGGACTGGTGGGCGCTGGCCGCGAAGGACCCGGTGCTCGCCGGGCCGACCGCCGAGCGGTTCCGGATCTACGGCGAGCACGCCGACGGCGACACGCCGTCCGTCCGGTGGCACGCGGACACCCTGCGCGCGGCCGGATTCGGCGAGGCGCGGGCCGTCTGGTCCTCGCCCTCGGACAGCCTGGTGCTCGCGGTGAAGTAGCGGCGGGGCGGACACGGCGGACGCGACGGGAGGGCGGTACCGGCTCGGTGAGCCGGTACCGCCCTCCCGTACCCGTTCGGTCGCGGCGCCTACAGGACCTTGGAGAGGAACGACTTCGTCCGGTCGTGCTGCGGGTCGGTCAGCACGTCGCGCGGGTGGCCCGACTCGACCACCACGCCGTCGTCCATGAAGACCAGCGCGTCCCCGACCTCACGGGCGAAGCCCATCTCGTGGGTCACGACGATCATCGTCATGCCGTCCTCGGCGAGACCGCGCATGACGTCCAGGACATCGCCCACCAGCTCCGGGTCGAGCGCGGAGGTGGGCTCGTCGAAGAGCATCAGCTTCGGCTCCATGGCCAGTGCGCGGGCGATGGCCACCCGCTGCTGCTGTCCGCCGGAGAGCTGCGAGGGGTAGTTGTTCGCCTTGTCGGACAGGCCGACCCGGTCCAGCAACTGGGTCGCCCGTGCGCGGGCGACGGCCTTGGACTCGCGCTTGACCTGGACCGGAGCCTCCATGACGTTCTCGATCGCCGTCATGTGGGGGAACAGGTTGAAGCGCTGGAAGACCATGCCGATGTCCCGGCGCTTCAGGGCGACTTCGTTGTCCTTGAGCTCGTAGAGCTTGTCGCCCTTCTGGCGGTAGCCCACCAGTTCGCCGTCGACGGACAGCCGGCCGGCGCTGATCTGCTCCAGGTGGTTGATGCACCGCAGGAAGGTCGACTTGCCGGAACCGGACGGGCCGATCAGACAGAAGACCTCGCGCGGGGCGACCTCCAGGTCGATGCCCTTGAGGATGTGTGCGGCGCCGAAGGACTTGTGGACGCCCTCGGCCTTCACCATGGCGGTCATGCCATGCCTCCGTTCGGGCGGCCGAGTGACAGCAGGTTGGTCCGGATCTTCTGCAACGGGGTGGGCGGCAGGCTGCGGCTGGAACCGCGGGCGTAATACCGCTCCAGGTAGTACTGCCCGACGCTCAGCACCGAGGTCATGATCAGGTACCAGGCCGCGGCGAGGAAGTACATCTCCACCGGGGCCCCGGAGGCCTGCCCGATGTCCTGGGCGTACTTGAAGAGTTCGTAGAACTGCACGGCGGCCACCAGTGAGGTGGTCTTGAGCATGTTGATGACCTCGTTGCCCGTCGGCGGCACGATCACCCGCATGGCCTGCGGGATCACGACGCGTCGCAGGGTCTTGCCGTGGCTCATGCCCAGGGCGTGGGACGCCTCCGTCTGGCCCTCGTCGACCGAGAGCAGACCGGCCCGGCAGATCTCCGCCATGTACGCGGCCTCGTTGAGGCCGAGGCCGAGCAGCGCCGTCAGCAGCGGCGTCATGAAGCTCGACCAGTAGTCCTTGTAGATCGGCCCCAGGTTGATGTACTGGAAGACCAGACCCAGGTTGAACCAGACGAACAGCTGGACCAGGACCGGCGTACCGCGGAAGAACCAGATGTAGGACCACGCGATCGACGAGGTCACCGGGTTCTTCGACAGGCGCATGACGGCCAGCAGGATGCCGCCGACCACGCCGATCACCATCGACAGGGAGGTCAGCAGCAGGGTCTGGCCGACCCCCTTGACGATGCGGTCGTCGAAGAAGTAGTCCGGGACCGCACCCCAGTTGATCCGGCCCTGGCTGAACGCGTAGATGATCGCGACGAGTGCGGCGATGGCGACGACCGCGGAGACGTACCGGCCGTAGTGCCGGACCGGGATGGCCTTGATCGCCTCGGGTCCGGCCGCCGGGACGGGCGGTGCGGGTGGCTGGTCGGCCGGGCCCGGCTTGTCGGTGTCAATCACGGCTGATGCCTCTCAGTGCCGGGGTCCGGTCACGATCCGCCGTTCAGCTTGGCCTCGGTGACCGCTCCGGCCTCCACGCCCCACTTGGCGATGATCTTCTCGTACTCGCCGCTCTTGATGATCGCGTCCATGGCCGCCTGGACGGCCTTGGTGAGCTGGTCGTTGCCCTTGGCGACGGCGATGCCGTACGGGGCCGCCTCGACCTGGTCGCCGACGATCTGGAAGTCCTTGCCGCCGCCCGAGGTCTTCACCGCGTACGCGGCCACCGGGAAGTCGGAGGAGCCGGCGTCGGCCCCGCCGGAGCGCAGCCGGGTCTGGGCCTCCAGGTCGTTGTCGTACGGCTCGATGGCGATCTTCTTGCCACCGGTGCACTTCTTGGACTCGGTCTTGGCCAGGTCGTGCGAGACGGTGTTGCGCTGGACGGCGATCTTCTTGCCGCAGAGGTCGGACCAGGTCTTGATCCCCTGGTCGTCCCCCTTCTTGGTGTAGATCGAGACACCGGCGGTGAAGTAGTCGATGAAGTCGACCCCCTCGCCGACCTTCTTCTTGGTCTCGGGGTCGATGCCCTCCTGGCGGTCCTTCGTGTCGGTCATCGCCGACATGGCCAGGTCGTAGCGCTTGGAGCGCAGCCCCGTGACCAGCGTGTCGAACGTGCCGTTCTCGAACTGGAACTCCACGCCCAGCACCTTGCCCAGCGCGGTGGCGAGGTCCGGGTCGATGCCGACCGTCTTGCCGGACTTGTCCTTGAACTCGACCGGCGGGTACGCGATGTCCGAGCCGACCTTGATGACGCCCTTGGACTTGATCTCCGCGGGGAGGAGATCGGCGGGGGAGTTGCCGGCCGTGGTCTTCGTCGTGGCGGAGTCGCTCTTGGTCTGGTCGCCACAGGCGGTCAGCAGCATGGTGCCGGCGACCGCGATGGCGCCGACCGCTGCAATCCGGGACTTCGCGGCCGTACGACGGTTCGTGCGTGCGGTCATGTTCGGGTTCCTCCGGCAGATGAGGGTGGTGTTGCCAGGCGGTTTGGCACACGACGTCGGGTGTCGCCGCCGTGTGCGATTACGGCATCTTGCCATTCGGACCAGCGCATTCAGGGGGCCGGTCATGTCAAAATCGGGTAACGGGCGATCCCCGATCCTTGTATGGCCGGTACACCAGGGCCGGACCATCTATGGGGTTTCTTTCCCACGGCCGCAGAATCTGCGGCGCGTCTCGACCGGTGGACACCCATTCTCCGCGTGGCTGACTTGTCCAGATATTCGGCTATGAGTCACGTCACCGACTGGGTATGGACTCGTCCATGACCCGGTCCGTCCGGTATGAAAGACGTTTACACCCCTCATCCGGGGCTCAGGGCGCGTGTGCGGCGCGCCCGCGCGTACGTACCTCCCCCCTGCCGCGGCGGGCCAACCGCCCAGTGCAGGGGACGTACGCGGTGCCCGCCCACCCCTCCTCAACCAGGAGTGGCCACCCTCAAACGATGAAGACTTAAGGGGTCAACACCATGGCAGCGGAGATCGTGAATCCTCGCAGCGACAGCAGCACAGACAGCACGGGCAGCACGACCGACGAGCCGTTCGATCCGGCCTTCGCGCTCCACCGCGGCGGGAAGATGGCCGTGCAGGCCACCGTCCCGATCCGGGACAAGGACGACCTGTCCCTCGCGTACACGCCCGGTGTGGCGAAGGTGTGCAGCGCGATCGCCGAGAATCCGGAACTCGTCCACGACTACACCTGGAAGTCGCAGGTCGTCGCCGTCGTGACGGACGGCACCGCGGTGCTGGGGCTCGGCGACATCGGGCCCGAGGCCTCCCTCCCCGTGATGGAGGGCAAGGCGATCCTGTTCAAGCAGTTCGGCGGCGTCGACGCGGTGCCGATCGCGCTCGCGACCACCGACGCGGACGAGATCGTCGAGACCGTCGTCAGGCTCGCACCGTCCTTCGGCGGCGTGAACCTGGAGGACATCTCGGCCCCGCGCTGCTTCGAGATCGAGCGCAAGCTCCAGGAGCGGCTCGACATCCCGGTCTTCCACGACGACCAGCACGGCACCGCCGTGGTCACGCTCGCCGCCCTGCGCAACGCCGCGAAGCTGTCCGGGCGCGGCCTCGGCGAGCTGCGCGCCGTCATCTCGGGCGCGGGCGCGGCCGGGGTGGCCATCGCCAAGTTCCTGCTGGCGGCGGGGCTGGGCGATGTCGCGGTCGCCGACCGCAAGGGCATCGTCAGCCGGGACCGCGAGGACCTGACGGACGTCAAGCGGGAGCTGGCCGAGCTCACGAACAAGGCGGGCATCTCCGGGCCGCTGGACACGGCACTGGCCGGCGCGGACGTCTTCATCGGCGTCTCCGGCGGTACGGTCCCGGAGCCGGCCGTCGCCTCGATGGCACCCGGCGCGTTCGTCTTCGCCATGGCGAACCCGAACCCCGAGGTGCACCCCGACGTCGCGCACAAGTACGCGGCCGTCGTGGCGACCGGGCGGTCGGACTACCCGAACCAGATCAACAACGTGCTGGCGTTCCCCGGGATCTTCGCGGGCGCGCTCCAGGTGCGGGCGTCCCGGATCACCGAGGGCATGAAGATCGCCGCGGCGAACGCGCTGGCCGACGTGGTGGGCGACGAGCTGGCCGCGGACTACGTGATCCCGTCGCCGTTCGACGAGCGGGTCGCCCCGGCGGTCACCGCCGCCGTCGCGGCGGCGGCGCGGGCGGAGGGCGTGGCCCGGCGCTGAGTGCGGTGAGGCGGGGGTTCGGGGGCGCGTCCTTGCGGGGGTGCTGTCCCCGGGCCCCCGCTCCCCGACGGGGGGTGTTGTCCCCGGGCCCTCGCTCCCCGACCGGGAGTGCTGTCCCCGGGCCCTCGCCCCCCGCCCGGGAGTGCTGTCCCCGGGCCCTCGCTCCCCGACGGGGGGTGCTGTCCCCGGGCCCTCGCCCCCCGCCCGGGAGTGCTGTCCCCGGGCCCTCGCCCCCCGCCCGGGAGTGCTGTCCCCGGGCCCTCGCCCCCCGGCCGCCGGAGGGGCTCATGTCCGGACGGCCCGTCACGCGCGGTGCGTGTCACACCCGCAGCCGGTTACGCGGGACCGCCGCCCGGCCTATCGTCGGCCCCATGTTCGCCGCCTACGCATCCCGCCTCGACCGCGACCACCCACTCAACGGCCTTGAGCTGGGCGAACGCCCGGCTCCCGGCGCACGTTCCGGATGGACCACCGTCAACGTCCGGGCCGCCTCCCTCAACCACCACGACCTCTGGTCGCTCCGCGGCGTCGGCCTCGCCGAGGACAAGCTGCCGATGATCCTCGGCTGCGACGCCGCCGGGACCGACCAGGACGGCAACGAGGTCGTCCTGCACTCCGTCATCGGCCAGACCGGACACGGGGT
Organism: Streptomyces sp. NPDC087428; assembly: GCF_044744085.1. Lineage (NCBI taxonomy): Bacteria > Bacillati > Actinomycetota > Actinomycetes > Kitasatosporales > Streptomycetaceae > Streptomyces > Streptomyces sp. NPDC087428. The sequence continues at coordinate 179,552 of NZ_JBIUXR010000003.1, read as the reverse complement.
CGGCCCGGACGAGCCCCGCTCCATCCTCACCGAGCGCCATCAGGGCACCTTCGCCGAACAGGTCACCGTTCCCAGCTGGAACGTGCTGCCCAAACCGGAGGAACTCACCTTCGAGCAGGCGGCCTGCCTGCCCACCGCCTGGCTGACCGCCTACCGCATGCTCTTCACCAACGCCGGGGTGCGGCCCGGCGACTCCGTGCTCGTCCAGGGCGCCGGCGGCGGGGTCGCCACCGCCGCGATCGTCCTCGGCCGGGCCGCCGGGCTGCGGGTCTACGCCACCAGCCGCGACGAGGCCAGGCGCAAACGGGCCGTCGAACTCGGTGCCGTCGAGGCGTACGAGCCCGGCGCACGGCTGCCCCACCGGGTCGACGCCGTCATCGAGACGGTCGGCGCCGCCACCTGGTCGCACTCCGTCAAGTCCCTGCGCCCCGGCGGCACGCTGGTCATCTCGGGCGCCACGAGCGGCGACCGCCCCTCGCACGCCGAGCTGACCCGGATCTTCTTCCTGGAGCTGAGGATCGTCGGCTCCACCATGGGGTCCAAGGACGAGCTGGAGGATCTGCTGGCGTTCTGCGCGGCCACCGGGGTGCGCCCCGTCATCGACGAGGTGCTGCCGCTGGACCGGGCCCGCGAGGGCTTCGAACGGCTGGCTTCCGGCGACCAGTTCGGGAAGATCGTGCTCACTGTCAACTAGGGTTGACGTTCGCATGGTGTCAATGTAAGTTGACATCATGACCGAAGCAACGGATCTCGCCGCTCGCGCCGGCGACCGCGACCCCCGGGTGGGGCTGCGGTCGGTCGCCGCGCTGCGCAAGCTGCTGGAGCAACTCGAAGCCGTACAGGTCAGGAGCGCCCGGGTGCAGGGCTGGTCGTGGCAGGAGATCGCGGCCGAACTGGGTGTCAGCCGGCAGGCCGTGCACAAGAAGTACGGGAGGCATTGATGTTCGAGCGATTCACCAAGGGCGCCCGCGCCACCGTGACCGGAGCGGCGGACCACGCCGAACGGGCCGGCGCCGGTGCGGTCAGTGAGGAGCACCTGCTGTTCGCACTGCTGGACCAGGAGGACAGCCGGGCGTCGTTCGCCACCGCGGCGCTCGGTCTCACGGACCGCAGGGCGTCGCTCGCGGCCGCGCTGGCCGACGCCCGCAGGCGCGGCGGCATGACCAGGGCCGACGCCGAAGCGCTCGCCGGCATCGGCATCGACCTCACCGCGATCGTCGACCGCGTCGAGGAGACGCACGGCCGGGGTGCGCTGGACGGCGGGCGCCGGGCCCGGCGCCGGTGGTCGGGCCACCGCGTGTTCACTCGGGAGGCCAAGGCGGTCCTGGAGAAATCCCTGCGGATCGCGCTCGGCCGGCGCGACCGGTTCATCGGCGAGGAGCACCTCCTGCTGGCTCTCACCGCCGGCCCCGGCGTCGTCGCCGACGTCCTGGCCGAGCACGGCGCCACGTACGAGACGGTCAGCCGCGCGCTGTACGGGGACGGCGGCGCGCAGCAGGACCGGAAGGCGGGCTGAACGCCGGGCGGCCCGGGGGATCCCCGGGCCGCCCGGCGTCACGTCCGGAAAGCTCGCTACGTCGCGCTGCCGCCGGTGTTCCCGCGCAGCAGCGCCCCGATGCCGGCCGCCGCGGCCGACAGGTGGCGGCGGGCCTCCGACAGCTGGTCCTCCGTGACGCCCCGGTCCCGGGCCGCGTCGCGGATGTCGTCGCGGAAGCGGTCCAGCAGGCGGTCCAGATCGCGGGCCGGGTCACCCGTACCGCCCACGTCCTTGCCCCAGTCGGGGTCGGCGTCGGCGGGTTCCGGCTTGACGTACGGGGGCCGGCCGCCGGTACGGGCGAAGCCGCCCAGCTGTCCGGTGATCTCCGCCAGCCCTTCCCGTACGCCCGCCGGCCAGTCGCCGCGGGCGAAGTGCTCCTGGACCTGGCGGGCGGCGTTCTGCATCTGCTCGCGCGCCCGGTCCTGGGCCTCCTTGGCCTGGCGGCGGGCCTGCTGGGCGTCCTCGCGGGCGCGCCGGGACTCGTCCTTCGCTCGGCGGGCCTGCTCCTTCCACTCCTGCTTGGCCTTGCGCAGCTCCTCCTTCGCGTTGCGCCATGTCTCCTTGTCGCCGAAGTCACCGAGGTCCCCGAAGTCACCGAAGCCGCCGAAGGGCGACTCCTTGCCTCCCTCGGCGCCTTCCCTGGCGCCGGAGCGGGCGGTGCCGTGGCGGGACTCGTCCGCCGCGGCGCGCATCTCGCTGCGCAGTTTGCCCGCGGCCCCGCGGACGTCGTCGCGGATCTCGGCGGCCAGTTCGGAGACCGAGTCCCGGATCTCCAGCTCCAGATCGGCCAGCTCGCCGGTGCGGCCCGCGAGTTCGGCGCGGCCGGCGTCGGTGATGGAGTAGACCTTGCGGCCGCCCTCGGTGGCGTGCGTGACCAGGCCCTCGGCCTCCAGCTTGGCCAGCCGCGGATAGACCGTGCCGGCCGAGGGTGCGTACAGCCCCTGGAATCGCTCCTCCAGCAGCCGGATCACCTCGTAGCCGTGGCGGGGCGCCTCGTCGAGCAGCTTCAGCAGGTAGAGGCGCAGGCGGCCATGGGCGAATACGGGGGGCATGTCAGAGCACCTTTCCGGTCGGCTCGGCGTCGTGGGCGTCGTCCTCGGCCGGTGGGCGGCGGAGCAGGGCGATCGACCCCGAGACCGTGGTCGCCTTCAGTGTCCCGGCCCCGGAGCCGAGCGTGCCGGTGATCCGCTTCGCGCCCCACTGGCCGTTGACCCGCAGGTCCTCGAACCCGTTGGAGACGGAGCCGCTCGCGGTGTTCGCCTCCACCCGCGCGTCCGCCGGGTGCGGCAGCCGGATGGCGACCTCGCCGGAGACGGTGGTGAGCCGGATGTCGGTGGGCTTCCCGGTCGGGTCCAGGTCGAGCACCATGTTGCCGCTGACGGATTCGGCCTTCACGGAGACGCCGGCGCCCTCGATGACCGTCAGATCGCCCGAGACCGAGTGGAAGCGCAGGTCGCCGGTGACGGCCTGGGCCTCCAGGTTGCCGGACACCGTCTCCGCGCCGACCGGCCCGGCGAGTCCGACGAGGGTGGTGTCGCCGGTGACGCCACGTACGTCCGTACGACCACGGATTCCGGAGACGAAGGCCCCGGCGCCGACCACACCGACCTCCACGGACGATCCGGCCGGGACCGCCAGGGAGACGGCCGCGTGCCGGTGCCAGCCCTTGCGGTCGAACCACTTGAGGATGCCCTGCCAGGCCAGGTCCTCGTAGGTGACGGTGAGGACGCCGTCCTGCTGGGTCACGATCAGCGGCGGTCCCTCGATGCCGGTGACCTCCAGCCTGGCGGTCGGTTCGTCGGTGCCGACGACATTGACCGTGCCGTTGACGATGCGCACGCTGAGCGCGGTCACGGGTTCGTCGAAGGCGAGCTTCTGAGGCTCGGCGATGGCCCACGTCGACACAGGCATGGATCTGACCTCCTGGGGAGCGCGGATGACGCAACATATCGTGTCTCTTGTAGAACACGATATATCGCGGATGGGGGAAGTCAAGGCGGGTCGCGACGGAGGGTGGGGGTGAGATTGACAGGTCAAATCGCCATAAACGGCGATGAATAGTGCGAAATTGTCTTACGGTGTGGGGCATGGACGCGACATCACCCGTGGGCGCACTGCTGCTGTGCCGGGCCGAACCCGAGAGCGTGCGGCCGGTCGCCCACCTGCTGCGCGAACGGATGCTGCTCGCACCCGCCGGAGAGGGATGGAGCGTTCTCGTACCCGAGGGAACGCCCTGGCGGGGCGGACGGCCGCAGGGCCTGCGGGCACCGGAGGCGGGGGAGGCGGCCGAGCCCGTCGACCGGGTGCTGGGCGGCTGGGCCACCGCACTCGCGGTCGGCTCGGCCTGGCCGGTCCTCGCGCTCTGGTGGGACGGCGACCGGGCCGGGTACACCCTGGCCGCGGGCTTCCGCCGGCCGGTCGGCTACGTCTGGCTCGCCGACGGGACCCCGGCGGGGGAGGACGAGGCGATGCGTACGTTCGCCGAGCGGCTCGGCCTCGATCCCGTACTGGACGTCCAGGCGCTCGAAGCCCTCACCCGCACCGATCCGGAGGCGGACGCCCGCGCCCGGCTGCGCGGACTGCTCGCCGTCCTCACCCGTATCGGGCTGACACTCCCGGCCGGCCTGGCCCCCGGCGCGTCCTCCGCCTCGCTGACCGCCGGAGCCGGTGCGGGCCCCGCGGCCGAACGGATCGCGTGGACCGGCTGGCGCGACGCGGTCAGGGTGGAACTCGAAGCGGTCGAGAACAGCCGCGTCGGTCCCTGGATGCGCGGTCCCAGGGCCCGCGCCCTGGCAGGCGCCCAACTGGCCGCGGGACTCCCGCTCGCCCTCTGGGGAGCCGGCCGGCGCAGCGGCGGCTGGGTCTTCGCCGGGGCGCTGCTCATGGTGCACGGCGCGCTCGGTCTCGCGTACGACCGGATCCGGGACGACGGCCCGGACTGAGCGGGCGGCGGGCCCGCCTGAGAGTCCGGCGACGGGCGGGCGGTGAGCGACGGGCGGGCGGTGACTACTCGTCCTCGTCCTCGTCGTCGTCCAGCCGGGCCAGCCAGGTGGCGAGGCGCTCGACCGGCACCTCGAAGTCGGGATTCAGATCGACGAACGTACGCAGCTGCTCGGCGAGCCACTCGAAGGTGACCTCCTCCTCGCCTCGCCGCTTCTCCAGCTCCTCGATACCGCGGTCGGTGAAGTACATGCCGGCAAGTTTAATGCCTGGTGACAGCCCGCAGAGGCCGCGGGACCCGGCCCGTGGAGGCCGCGGGATCCGGCCCGCACCGGCCGTGCGCAGGGCCCGCGAACCGATCCGCCACGCCCCCGCGTCCTGGTTCATGTACCTCGCATCGGCCGGCTACGGCCGTTAACCTGCGGGTAGTTGGGGAACGGGGGGCGTCATGGGCGACAGTGCGGCCCGTATCACGCGCATCGAGATGCCGGACGGCACGCCGGTCTGGGCCCGGATCTCGGGAGCCGAGGAGCTGGACCGTCCGGCGCCCGGTGCCGGTCCGACGTACACGGACACCGGGTTCGGCGACATCGCCGACCAGGTGCAGGCCAGGGTCGAGAGCCTGCAGGGCGTGGTGACCAGTGTCGCGCGCTCGCTCGCCGTGCCGCTGCGCGCCGTGCGGCCGGACGAGGTCAGTGTCGAGTTCGGGATCGAGCTCACCGCCAAGTCGGGCAGGATCGTCGGGCTCCTCGCGGACGGTGAGGCCAAGGGGGCCATCAAGGTCACGCTCACCTGGAACGGCGGCGGACCACCCGTCGACCCGCCCCCGCCGGCCCCCGCACCCGTGCCCGCGCAGGCCCCGGCGCCGCCCGCGTTCGTGCCACCGGTCCCGTTCGCGCCCCCCGGAGCCCCGCCCGTCGCACCGGCGCCCGCGCCCCCGGGCCCGCCCGCCGGTGCGTCCCCCGGCGCCCCGGCGCACCCTGACGGGGCGGACGACACCGACGGCGGCGGGGCATGAGCCCGGAGGGCGACGGGGCGCAGAGGGGGGCCCGGGACAGCCGGAGGCTGCCCTCATGGGCCTCGTCCACGACGCCACCGTGCGCATCCATCGTCCGGGGTCCGGGTATGCCCAAGGCGGACCCGGCGGGGACTTCCTGGGGAGCGGCTTCTTCATCGCCCCGAGCTGGATCCTCACGTGTGCGCACGTGGCGATGCGGGGGGAGGGGGGCGTGGTGAACGTGTGGTTCAAGGAGGACCGCTACAGCACCGAGCTGACCGAGGTGCCCGGCAAGGTCGTCGCCGCGATGCCCGGCGCCCGCCCGCAGGGCGCCGCCGGCTGGCCGGCCCCCGACCTCGCGCTCATCAAGCTCCAGCGGCCCGTCGAGCACACCTGTGTGTACGTCACCGAGCGCTCGGAGGCCATGCTCCGCAGCCGGGAGATCCACTGCGTGGGCTGGGCGCCCTCGCAGGGCGGAGGACTGCTGAAGCGCAGCGGCGTCTGTGTGGTGAAGGGGGCCTACGGTGCGTCGGACGACGCCGAGCAGGTCGTCCGGCTCGACGGGGACTGGCTGGAGCCCGGTATGTCCGGCGGCCCCGTGGTGGATCTCGCCCGCGGGGAGGTGGTCGGGGTGATCAAGTCGCGGCTCGACAACCACCAGGGCGGAACGGCCGTGGGGATCGAGCGGCTGCGCACCCTGAAGGTGCCGTCCGCGCCCGTCGAGACCGAGGGCGACGACACCTACCAGTCCGTCTTCCACGCCCATGACCGGTACCACGCGGACCGGCACAACAGCCCGGCCAGCACCGAGCGGACCTGGGCCGACGCGCAGAGCGAGCTGTCGGCCCCGCCCGGCGGCGTCCTCGGCCCCAAGCGGCGGGCGGACCTGCTGGGGCGGCTCGCCGAGTTCCCGCCCCCGGTCAGCACCCGCGGCCTGCTCCTCCTCCTGGACGCCCTGCCCGGCGTCCACTCCCGTGACCACCGCCCGGCCCCGCGTGGCTGGCGGGACGGCCTGGGGGCGCTGTACGACACCCGCGCCCGCGACCACGACGCTCCGCTCGAACTGGTCCTGCGGTACTGCATGGGCGTGCTCGCCGCCGACCGGCCCTTCGACGTGCCGTCCACCGGGACCGCGGCCAAGTCGCTGTGGGAGTGGGTGAAACGGATCGCGGAGGAGGAGCTGTCCCGCGACTTCCGCCGGCAGCTCGCCATGGAGTGGGCGGCCGTCCGGCTGCGCCTGGACGAGGACCGCCGCCGGGCCGTGGCGGCGCCGAGCCAACCCGTCCGCCACGGCGAACGCGCCTGCGTCCTGCTGGAACTCGAACCCCAGGGCTGGGCCCGGGACCGCTACGACTGGCGGATCGCGGTCGCCCGCCCCACCGGCGAGATGCTGCCCGTCGCCGAGGACAGCCAGGGCACCGCGCTCGACACCCTGCCCGACCGGCTCGCCGCCGCACTGACCGAGGCGTTCCGGCAGTGCGACGAGCCGGGCAGCCCCGCCCTGCTCCAGGTCTCCGTCACCCCCGCGCTGTTCGGCCTCGAAGTCGACCGCTGGGAGCTCCCCTCGGACGGGCAGCCGCTCGGCGTCGTACGCCCGGTGGTCCTGCGCAGCTCCTACCGCGGGCCCGACGACGAGCGCCTGGCACGCTGGAACGCCACGCAGGGCGCGATGCGGGCCGAAGTCGTCGACTGCGAGAACGAATTGCGGGTACGGGTACCCGAGGTCGCGCACCTGCGCACCCTGCCCCACGAGAGCGTGCCGGTGCTCTGCCGTTACGGCAACCCGGACCCCGGGATCGCGGCCGGGGCGGTGCGGGTGCTCGACACCGGCTTCGGAGTGGCCCTGCTGCAACGGCGGCCGACGGAGACCGACACGGTCTGCCGGGAGTTCCACCGGCGGGTGGCCGAGGCCGTCTCCGACGCCCGCACCCGCGACGGACTTCCGCTGAAGCTGCACGAGCTGAGAAGAGGAGTGAGCGCGGAACGCACGGAGACGTACTGGTCCGACGGGGTCGCCCTGTTCTACGACGATCCGCACCACCCGCTGCCCGGCTCGGGCGAGTTCCTGGAGGCGCCGTGACGAGAAGCGCCGGCCATCATCCGAAGGACCGTGCCGGCCCGCCCCTTACGGGGGGTACGCCGGATCGCTACGGTAAGGCACGTTCGACAGCTGCTGTCCCTGGCGGACGAGTGACAACGAGGACCACGCTATGAGTGAACCCAGCGAGTGGCTCATCTACCGCGGCATCGGTGAACCGCACGACGGCGTACCGCAGTTGCCGCCCCCGCCGCCCTGGCGCGACTTCTCGGGCGGTCGCGGCACCCCGGCGGACGGGGACGACTCCGCCGACCGCAGGCTCGGCATCCCCGGGCGCATCGCGGAGGAACACCGGCCGGGCGCGGAGGAACTCGAAATGATCAACGCCGCGCTGTATCTGCGGCGTCCACTGCTGGTCACCGGCGACCCGGGGGCCGGAAAAAGCACCCTGGCCCACTCCGTCGCCCGTGAACTCGAGTTCGGCAAGGTGCTGCGCTGGCCCATCGTCAGCCGCTCCTCGCTGCTGGACGGCCTCTACCACTACGACGCGATCGCCCGGCTTCAGGACGTCCAGATCGCCTCGCACGCCTCCGCGGACGGCGGGGACGGCGTCGACCCGTCCCAGAACGTGGGGAGTTACATCAGGCTGGGCCCCCTGGGCACCGCGCTGCTGCCCTCCGACCGGCCTCGGGTGCTGCTCATCGACGAGCTCGACAAGAGCGACATCGACCTGCCAAACGATCTGCTCAACGTGCTGGAGGAGGGCGAGTTCGCCATTCCCGAGCTGGAACGGATCGTGGACCGGCTGCCCGACGGCGAGGCGGACGTGCTGGACCACGACGGCAACAAGGTGCGGATCAAGGGCGGCCGGGTGCAGTGCCGGGCGTTCCCGTTCGTCGTCCTCACCAGTAACGGCGAGCGGGACTTCCCGGCCCCCCTGATGCGCCGCTGCATCCACCTGGAACTCGACCGCCCCGACCACAAGCGGCTGGCCGCCTTCGTCAAGGCGCACCTGGGTGAGGAGGCGGCCCGCTCCAGCGAGGACCTCATCACCCGGTTCCTGGAGCGCTCACGCAGCGAACTGCTGGCCACGGACCAGCTGTTGAACGCCATCTACCTCACCCACGCCGCTGCGCCGGCCGGCCGCGACCGGCTGGCCGAACTGCTCATCCAGCGGCTCGACCGGCCGAGGTGAGGTACTGATGTCCGGGGCGGACGACGCCTCTGTGCCGCCCGGTGGGCCCGATGCCCCGGAACCGTACGGCGGAGAGCCGTTGCAGACGCTCGTTGCACGGCTGCGCGGAGCCGGGCTCGACCCCGACGTCGAGCAGCTCTGCGACGCCCTCTGGCTGGCCAGGTGGACCGGCGTGCCCGGCGACCCCGAGGACGACGGGGCCGGGGCGACGGCTCCGGATGCCCGCCGGCCCGCGGAGCAGGCGGGTCAGGGACCCGTGGACCGGGTGGGCGCGGACAGCGGCCGTGCCACGGACACCGGCCGGCCCGGTGCGGACCGTGAGCCGGGCGACGGGTCGATCGGCGACGGGCTCATCGCCCTGCACCCCGTCCCGAGCCCCGTACGGGCCGGCGGCGAGCGGGACGGGGAAGCCCCCGGGGCCCGCCGGGGATCCGGTACGGGGCCCCGCACCACCGAACTCGCGCTCGGGGTGCCGGCCGCCCCCGTCCTGCCCGCACCCCTCGAACTCACCCGCGCGCTGCGCCCGTTGCAGCGGTACCGCCCGGTCTCCGCTCCGCTGCGCCGCGTCCTGGACGAGACGGCGACCGCGGACCTCAGCGCCCGCGCGGGAGGCATGATCATGCCGGTGTTCCGTGGGGTCGGCCGGGGCGACGCGATCCTCCAGTGCGTCATGGACGCCTCGTCCTCAATGCTGGTGTGGGACCGGATGTTCGGGGAACTCCAGCAGATCTTCGGCCAGCTGGGCGCCTTCCGGGACGTCCAGGTGCGCTATCTGCACCAGGGCCCGGACGGCGGCTGCGCGGTCAGCCGCAGCTCCGACCCCGCCGCCGCCCCGCTCCACTCGGCGGACCGGCTCAGCGATCCGACCGGGCGCCGGGTCACCGTGGTGATCAGTGACTGCGCCGGGCCGCTCTGGCGCAGCGGGCGCGCCCACCGGCTGCTGCACCAGCTCGCCCGGCAGGCCCCGGTCGCGGTGTTGCAGCCGCTGCCGCAGCGCATGTGGAGCCGCACCCGGCTGCCGGTCACCTTCGGTTCGCTGGCACGGGGCGACGGCCTCGCCGGCGCCACCCTGCTGAAGGTCACCGAGGACGCCGGAGCCGGCCCCGCGGTGCACCCCGGCGCCCTGGCGGTCCCGGTCCTACCGCCGGTGCCGGACGCGCTGGCGGCCTGGGCCAGGCTGCTCTCCGGTACCGGTGCGGCACGGATCTCCGGAGCGGTCGGCTGGGTACGGGCCGACCAGCCCCCGGCGGCCGCCCAGCGCTCCGGCGCCGCCCTGTCCTCGCTCCAGCTGGTCAGCCGCTTCCGTTCGGCCGGCTCACCGGCCGCCGGACAGCTGGCCGTCTATCTCGCGGCCGCGCCCCTCTACCTGCCGGTGATGCAGCTGGTCCAGCGCACCATGCTGCCCCAGTCGGGCCCCTCCGAACTCGCCGAGGTGCTGCTGAGCGGCCTGCTCTCGCGGGCGGACGGCGCGGGCGGCGGCCGCGGACAGTGGTACCGCTTCGAGCCCGGCGTCCAGGAGGCGCTGCTCGGTCCGCTGGGCCGGGACGAGGCCCTGCTCGTGCTCAAGCACTGCTCGCAGTACATCGAGACGCGGTTCGGCAAGGGCGGGCCCAACTTCCCCGCGCTGGCCTTCGCCCAGCTCGGCGACGCGGGGGCGGCCGATTCCCCGTACGCCACCGGGCACGCCACCACGGGCGCCGGGCACGAGGAGCCGGAGGAGGGCGAGGACGGCGAGGAGAACGACGACGGCGAGGAGAACGAGAGGCGCGGCGGCGCCCGTGTACCCCATGCCTTCGCCGAGGTCGCCGCCCGCGTACTGGAGCGGTTCATGCCCGTACCCCCGAGATTCGTGATCCCCCCGAAGGCGCCCGCCCCCGGGCCGTCGGCCCCCGGCGCCACCTCCGCCGTGGAACGCGCCCGCGAGCTGGTGCGGCAGTTCGAGGCGGACAAGATGGTGCAGCGCCTCATCGACGCCGTCCAACTGCTGCGGGGAGCCGCGGAGAACGGCCCCCGGCAGGCCGTGGACGCCGGGCTCTGGGCGGAGTACGCGCGCTGCGTCCTGCGGCTCTGGGAGGTGCAGGGCGGCGCCGAGCTGCTCCGCGAGGCCGAGAGCGCCGCCGAGCGGGCGGCCGCGGTCCCCGGTGCGGTACGTGAACGGGCCGTGCTGGCCAAGGTGCTGCACGCGGCGGCCGACGACCGGCGCCGGCGCGGCGACCGGCGCGGCGCCCTGGAGCTGCTGCGGCGCGCCGACCGCGAGTACACCGCCGCCTGCGCGGCCCCCGGCCTCCCGCCGGCGGAGGCGCTGCGGCTCACCCTGGAGCGGGTGCGGGCCCTGGAGGCGCAGTGGCGGCTCGACGGTGACAGCGCCCTGCTGCAGAGCGCCTGCGGGATGCTGGAGGCGTTCGCCGACTCCTGGCCCGACCAGGAGAACCGGCCGGCGGCCCTCCCGCTCCAGCACGGCCGGACCCTGCTGAAGCTGTCCGGCGCCACCGAGGACACCGAACGGTCCAGGGAGTTCGCCCGGCAGGCGGCCCGCTCGCTGCGCACGGCGTTCGCCCAGGGCGGCCGGCACACCGTGGGCACCGAGGCCCGCATCGTGCTGGACCTGGTGGACGCGCTGCTGGCCTCCGGCGAGGAACCGGACGAGGCCGCGGTCCTGACCGCCCAGGCGCTGGAGACCGTACGGGAGCAGCGCCGGCGCGCCCAGCTGCAGACCAGGGCCGGACGGGTCAGGGTCGCCCGCTACGAGCACACCGGGGATCCGGACGAACTCGTCGCGGCCGCCGACTGGTTCGCCCGAGCGGCCCGCGGAATCCCCCGCGACTCCCGGGCCCACACCGATCTGCTCGCCGAATGGGGCGCCACGCTGCTGCGCCGCGCCGGCCTGCCGGACGGCGGAGCGTACATCGGCGCGGCGGTGCGCGTGCTGCGCGACTGCCGGACCGAGACGCCGTCCGGCGGGTCGCAGCAGTCCGAGCGGCTGCTCATGCTCGGCCGGGCCCTGATGCTGCGGCACCGGGCGGCCGCGGACCGGGTCGACCTCCGGGAGGCCGAGCACCTCTTCGGGCTGGCGGCGCAGGAGGCCGCGGCCCCGCTGACCGCGGCGCGCTGCTGGCTGGAGCTGGGCAGGGCCCGGCTGGAGGCCGCCGACGCACTGGTCCGCCCGGCCCGGCGCGACGAGGCGGCGGAGGCCTTCCGCTCGGCGGCGGCCGCCGCCGCGACGGCCCAAGCGGAGCTGGAGAGTCCGCAACAGCTCCAGGAGGCGGCCGAGTTGGGTGCTACAGCCAACCACTGGCGGGGTATGACCTATGAGAGAGCGGGGCGCCCCCGGGCCGCGCGAGAGGCGTACCGGGCGGCCCGCCTGGAGTGGCGCAAGCTGCCGGACAGCGGCGGAGCGGCGGGCGAGTGGACCGCCGAACGGCTGGCCGGGCTGGAGCGCTGAGTGCTCGACGACGAGCACCCGGAGCGGCGGCGCGTCCGGACCGGGTGAGGGCACGACCGGCGCACGACCGGCGCCGGCCGACGGCGCGGGCAGCAGGACGAAGCGAGTCAGGGACGCGGGACCGGCGGTGTGCGCTCAACGGCGAGCGCGGCGCGGCGGGGCCCGGTACTGAGTACGGGGAGGCGTGATGAACGAGTCGACACGTAACGACGGGGCGGGTGTGCCCGGTGGTACGGGCGGTGGCACGTCCGGAGCCGCGGGCGCGCCGCCCGGCCTGCCGGATCTGCTGGGTCTCGACCTGGAGACCCTGCGGACCCTGCACCACCCGGTGCTGGCGGAGGTGGTCGCGGATCTGCGGGGCCGGGCCGAACAGCCGCGCGAGATGCTCTGGGGTTTCAACAACGCCTTCTGAACCGGGCGGTCCCGCGGCACCGCGCCCGCACGGTTTCGGCCCGGGGCGCGGTCGATCAGGACATCATCGTCCGGGACGGGCCGGTTCGTGCCGCGCGCCGGGGATACTCACCCCGGGCCGGTACCGGTGACCGTCCCGGCAGACGTACAGCACGGGGGTGCCGGAGTGGTCCGACGGGCGACACCGCGGGGGGAGCGGCCCGCAGAGCGGTACACGCGACGGGCGCGGAACGGGCGCGGCGGGCCGCCGCGCCCCGACACGTCCACGGACCGGGCCGGCGCGGGCCCGCCCGCACCCGTGCCGTTCGGGCAGTTCATCGTGAAGGTGCACGGCCGCTGCAACCTGGCCTGCCGGTACTGCTACCTGTACGAGGGCCCCGACCGCACCTGGCGGGACCGGCCCGCCGCCGCCGCGCCCGCCGTCCTGGACCGCACCGCGGACCGGATCGCCGAACACGCGGCCGCCCACCGGCTCCGGCACGTCGCCCTGGTGCTGCACGGCGGCGAACCCCTGCTCGCGGGCCCTGACCGGCTCGCCGCCCTCGCCGACCGGGTGCGGGAGCGGGTGCCCGGCGGCTGCACCGTCCACGCGACCGTGCAGACCAACGCCACCCTGCTCACCGACGCGGGCGTCACCACGCTCGCCCGGCACGGCATCAGCGTCGGCATCAGCCTGGACGGCGGACTGGCCGCGCACAACAGCCTGCGCACCGACCACGCGGGCCGCCCCTCCTGGCCCGCCGCCTCGCGCGGCGCCCGGCTCCTCGCCGACCACCACCCCGACGCGTACGCGGGCATCCTCACCGTCGTGGACCCGCGCACCGACCCCGTGGAGCTGTACGAGTCGCTGCTCGCCCTGCGCCCGCCCGCCCTGGACCTGCTCCTGCCGCACGGCAACTGGACCAGCCCGCCGCCCGGTCTGCCGGACCTCACGGACAGCCCGGCGGGTCCGGGGTCGGGCCGCGCCACCCCGTACGGCGACTGGCTGTGCGCCGTCTTCGACCGCTGGTGGCCGGCGGCCCGGCGGGAGACCCGGATCCGGCTCTTCGAGGAGTGCGTCGCCCTGCTCCTCGGCCTGCCCGCCGCCACCGAATCCCTCGGCCTCGACCCCGTCAACGCGGTCGTCGTCGAGACCGACGGATCGATCGAACAGGTCGACTCCCTCAAGTCCGCGTACGACACGGCCGCCGCCACCGGACTCGACGTCTTCCGGCACACCTTCGACGACGCCCTGCGCCACCCCGGCGTCGCCGCCCGCCAGGCGGGAGCCGGCGCGCTTGCCGCCGCCTGCCGCGCCTGCCCGCTGCTGACCGTCTGCGGCGGCGGCCACTACGCCCACCGCTACCGCGCAGAGAACGGCTTCATCAACCCCTCCGTCTACTGCGCAGACCTCGAACGGCTGGTCCGCCACGTGGCGGACCGGCTCGCCGACGCAACCGCAGGAGACCCCCCATGAGCCCCGCCATCCCCGATCGCGTCCTGCGCGAACTCGGCCGCACCGAGGGCGACACCGACTCCCTCGGCCTGCTCGTACGCGATCAGGACACCCGCCGCCTCGTCCTCCTCAGGGCCCTGCTCGACGCGGCGGCCGCCGCCCCCACGACCGTGTGCCCGCCCCGGCTGCTCGACCGGCTGCGCGAGGACTGGGCGCTGCTCGAAGCGGCCGAACGCGCCGACCGGGCCGCGGTGCGCACCGTGCTGTTCCACCCCATGGCCGGCCCCTGGGCACAACGGCTCCTGGGCGGCCTCGCGGGCACCACCGCCCCGGGCCCCGAACTCCGCACCGACCTCGCCCACCTGAGCGCCCTCGCGACGGCGGCCGCGATCCGGGCCGCGCTGCCCTGCACCGCCCGGCTCACCTCCCGCGAAGCCTTGCTCTCGCTGCCCACCCTGGGAGCGGTACGGGCGGAACCCGGCCCGCTCGTACTCACCCACGCGGGCGGTGAGACGACGATCCGCCCGTCCGGCGCGCCGCCGCTGTCCGTACGGTCCCTGCCGGACGGCACCATGACGTCGGCCGACCCCCGCTGGCTGCCGGTGCTCACCCTGCCCGCAGTCCTGCCGGGCACCGGCCCCGTACCCCTGGACGACCTCGACCCGTACCGCACCCGCGGCACCGGGCTCGAACGCCACGGGCTGAGCGCCGCCACCCACATCGACGACAGCGAACGCAAGGCCTGGACCGAGTCCTGGTCCGGCGTCGAACCGCTGCTGCGCGTGGGCGGCGAGCACCGGCTCACCGAAGCGGCCGTCCTGCTGCGCTGCCTCGTCCCGCTCGGGCCGCCGCCCGGCGCCGGGCCGTCCGGCCAGGGCGCGGCCCACTGCAGCGGCACCCGGCGCGAGGCGTTCGGCGCGGTCCTCAGCAGCAAGCCCGCGACCCCCGCCTACTTCGCCTCGACCCTCGTGCACGAACTCCAGCACACCAAGCTCGCCGCCCTCGGCGCACTCGTCCGGCTGCACCACGAGGACGCCACCCCGCGCCACTTCGCCCCGTGGCGCTCCGACCCCAGGCCCTTCGACGGGCTGCTCCAGGGCGCCTACTCGCACCTGGCGCTCGCCGACTACTGGCAGCGGTTCGCGCTCGGCGCGCGGCGGGTCACCCACCGCGATCTGGCCTGGGCGGAACACGCGCGCTGCCGCCAACAGGTGGGTGCCGTACTGCCCGTACTGGCCGGCTCCGCCGCACTGACCCCAGAGGGGCGGGTCCTCGTCAACGAGATGATCGCGGTGTACCACCGTCTGGAGGATTCGCCGCCACCCACGGGGCACCTGGCTCGCGCGGAGGCGTACGTCAGCACCGCCAAGGTGATATGGCAGCAGAGGAACGGTTCGTCCAGGAGCTGAGCAGCCAGCTTTCCGGTGGGGGCGCACAGCCTCCGGTGTATCTTGAAAGAGCTCGCAACGAGGTCAGGGAGACGGTTGAATGCCCGGTACGCGTAAGCAAGTTGGAGCAACCGGGGCGCAGACCGTCACCCTCAGTTTCGCCGGTTTCAACCGGGCCTGGGCGGCGTGGATCGCGGACCGGCTGGAGCGGCGCGGGGTGACGGTCGTCCAGCAGCGCTGGGACCCTCCGGTCGAGGTCCCGCTGGAGGACGCCCTGCGGGACCTGATGCTCTCCCGGGGCCGGATCCTGGTCCTGCTCAGCGACTGGTACTTCCAGGTCGGCCCCCGCGGTCACGGGGAGTGGAACCGCGCCCTGCGCGAGGTCGTCGCCCCCGACCCGGACCGCTTCGCCGCCGTGTCCGTCACCACCTCGGCCCTTCCCGGTGCCACCTCGGTCTTCGGCGCCGCGGACCTGACGAACGTCGGTGCGGACGAGGCCGAGCGCCGGCTGCTCGTGCGCCTGGGACTGCCCACCGATCCGTTGTCCGAGTCCGCCGCGGCGCGGCCGGGCCCGCGGTATCCGGCCGACACCCCTGAGGTGTGGGGCGGGGTGCCGCGCCGCAATACCCGCTTCACCGGCCGTGAGGAACTGCTCAGCAAGGCCTACACGGCCCTTCAGGACGCGGGGGCGGGTGCGGGTGTCGTCACGCTGCACGGCATGTCGGGCGTGGGCAAGACACAGCTGGCCGCCGAGTACGTGTACCGGTTCGGCTCCGAGTACGACGTGGTGTGGTGGGTGCCCGCCGACCGGCGTGCCCTCTACCGGCAGAAGCTCGCCGAACTCGCCCCGGAACTGGGCCTTTCCACCGGCGCCGAGTACGGCGAACGGCTGCGCGCGGTACGTGACTCGCTGCGCCGCGGCGACCCGCACTCCCACTGGCTGCTGGTCCTGGACGGCGCGGACGAGCCGGAACAGATCTGGGACCTCGTGCCGACCGGCCCCGGCCACGTCCTGATCACGTCCCGCAACCCGAAGTGGGGCGAGCACAACAGCAACCTGGTCGAGGTACCGGTCTACGACCGTGACGAATCGATCGCCTTCATCCTCCGCCGCGCCCCCCGCCTCACCCGCACCGAGGCCGACCGGCTCGCCGAGGCACTGGAGGACCTCCCGCTGCTGCTCGACCAGACCGCGGGCTGGCTCAACGACTCCGACATGTCGGTCGAGGAGTACATCGAGCTCCTCGCCGGCGGCATCGACCAGGACGTCGTCAAGGTCTCCGCCGACTTCCCACTCGCCTTCCAGACCGCCTGGTCGATACTGCTGAACAAGCTCAGGGACACCGTCCCCGAGTCCGTCGACCTGCTCCGCCTGTGCAGCTTCTTCGCACCAGGCTCCATCCCCGTACGGCTGCTGAAGGAGATGCCACCGGGCGAGCTGCCCGAGCAGCTCTCCGGCCTCATGAACGACCCGCTGCTGTGGAACAGGGCGATCAGTCAGCTGCGCCAGTACTCCGTGGTCCGCCTGGAGTCCCACGAGTCCGTCATCGACGAGACGTCCTCCGGCGAGTCGATCTACCTGCACCGCATGGTCCACCAGATCGTCCGCAAGGACATGCCGGAGCGCGACCGCGAGGAATTCACCGACGTGGTCCGCCGGGCACTCGCCTCCGCGGACCCGGGCCGCCCCACCGACACCCGGCTGTGGCCCGGATACGCCGAGATCACCCCGCACCTCAAGTGGGCCGACGTGCTGCGCAGCACCGACCCCGCGGTGCACTCCCTGGTGCTCAACTGCCTGCGCTACATGTACCTCTCCGGGGAGTACCGGGCCGGCATCAAGCTGGGCTCCCGCGCCATGAGGGCCTGGGGCGAGCTGCTGGGCGAGAACCACCCCCGGGTCTGGGACCTCAGCTACAACTACGCCAACCTGCTGCGCGCGGTCGGCGACTACGCCGGGACCGAGGCGATCGAGCGGGCCGCCGTCGACCACCTGCGCGCCGAACGGGGCGCCCAGGACCTGGAGCACCTGCGTGCCGCCAGTGGCCTCGCGGCCGACCTGCGCGGCCTCGGGCGGTACGACGAGGCGCACGAGATGTCCGGCTGGATCCTTGCCTCGTACCGCGAACTGCTGGGGGAGCAGGACTCGCGCACGCTCAGCGCGCAGAACAACCTGGGTGCGTCCCTGCGCCTGCTCGGGCGGTACGAGGAGGCACTGGAGCTCAACCGGCGCACCCTGGAGGCGCGTCGGCAGCTGCTCCGCGCACGCCACAGCTGGACCCTTTACTCCGAGATCAACTACGCCACCGACCTGCGCCTCCTCGGCCGGTACACCGAGGCGGAATCGCTCCAGGGCCAGAGCATCCGCGTGCACCGGCTCGTCATGGGCCAGGACAACCCGCAGACTCTGACCGCCGAGCACAACCTCGCGCTCTGCTACTACCGTTCGGGTGAGCGGAGGCAGGCGGCGGCGCTGTTCAGCCGGGTGCTGGAGCGGGGCGAGCGGGTACTCGGCGAGGACGACCCGCTCACCATGATGTTCGCGGCCAGCCAGAGCTTCTTCGCCCGGGAGCACGCCGACATCGACCAGGCCCGCGCCATAAGCGAGAAGGTCGTGCAGGGGTACGTGGACATGCTGGGCGACCAGCACCCCTATGTGGCGGGCACCCGTGGCAACCACGCGCTGATCCTGCGGAGCGTCGGGGAGCGGGACCAGGCGTACCACCTCCTGGAGGAGGTGCTCGTGGACATGGGCCGGGCAGTGGGCGAGAACCACCCCTGGACGCTCGGCTGTGCGGTCAACGCCGCGGCGCTGCGCAATCTCGTGGGCGACACCGAGTCCGCCGCCGCGCTGACGGACTCGGTCGTCACCCGGGCCACCGAGACCCTCGGCAGGACCCACCCGCTGACCCTGACCGCCCGCATCGCGCACGCGGCCGATCTGCGCGGACTCCGCGACCGGCAGCGGGCGGACAAGGTCGAGACGGAGGCGCTCGACGATCTGGCGGCCACCCTGGGCGCCCAGCACGTCCACACCGTCTCCGCAAGGTCCCGCAACCGGCCGTTCTGGGACTTCGAGCCGCAGATGATCTGAGCACCTGCCCCGAACCCATGCGAGACATGAGTGTCCGTCAGTAACCTTGTGACACAAGCAGGTTGGTCATTCAGGGGGGCGCGCATGGCGGTCGTGGTGGGTGCAGTGGCACCAGGGGAGGACGGTCCGATCCCGGTCGTGGTGGACGCCGAGGCGTACACCCGGGCCGGGTCGCCCGCCACCGATGTGGACTCGCTGTACGACAGAGAGGAGACCCGGGACGCCGCCCGACGCGCCCTGGGCGCGGCGGGCGATCTGTACGGGGACGGCCTCGACCTCGCACGCCGGTGCGCCTCCCAGGCCATGCGCAGGCTCGGCGACCTGGGGCAGGGGCTGCGGCCGGACGAGATCGAGCTCCAGGTCGGCATCACCTTCGAGGCCGGGATGGCGGCCGTCGTGAAGGCCGGCGCGGAGGCGCAGATCCAGGTCACCTTCCGCTGGCAGCCGGGACGCGAGGAGCGGGCCACCACCACGGTGACGCCCTCATGAGCGAGCCGGGGCCGAAGGTCCCGATCCTCCCGTACAGCCGCGTCGTCGGACAGGAGGAGCTGAAGCTCGCCCTGGAGCTGAACTTCATCGCCCCGCGCATCGGCGGCGTACTGATCGCGGGACAGCGCGGCACGGCCAAGTCCACCGTCGTCCGCGCCTTCGCGCTGATGACCGGCGGCAGGCTGCCCGTCACCCTGCCGATCAACGCGACCGACGACCGGGTGCTCGGCGGCTGGGAGCTGGACGGGCTGATGCGCGGCGAGGCCAGGCGGCAGGCCGGGCTGCTCGAAGAGGCCCATGCCAAGGGGATGCTGTACGTCGACGAGGTCAACCTCCTCGACGACCACATCGTCAACATCATCCTGGACGTGGTCTCCACCGGGGTGCTGTCCGTGCAGCGCGAGGGCATCGACACCGAGACCCATGTCTCCTTCGGGCTCGTCGGCACGATGAATCCGGAGGAGGGCAGTCTGCGCGCCCAACTGCTCGACCGCTTCGGGCTCATGGTCACGGCGGCCGAGCTGGACATCGAGGAGCGCCACCTGATGATCACCACGGTGCTCACCTTCGAGGAGGAGCTCCAAGTCGCGGACTCCGCCTGGCTGCGGGCCGCCCATGAGGAGAACGGGCGGCTGCGCGAGGGGCTGCTGGCCGCCCGCGAGCGGCTGGCGGAGCTCGTGCTGGAGGAGGACGTCAGCAGGCTCTGCGCCGAGGCGGCCGACCTGTCCGGCGCCGTCGGGCAACGCGGCGACCTCCTGGTGGCCAAGGCCGCCCTCGCGCTGGCCGCCAGGGAGTCGGCGCGGCGGGTGGAGCCCCGGCACGTGCACCGGGTGCTGCCGCTCGCACTGCGGCACCGCAGGCCCGAATCCGCCCACGGCGCGGAGTTCGCCTGGGGGCCGGAGGAGTACGCCGTCCTCGCCGGCCTGTTCGGCTGAGCGCGTGTCCGCCCGGCCGATGCGGACCCAGGACCCGGGGGAGCGGGACGACGTCTCCCACCGGCTGCTGACCGCGCTCGTCTGCTCCGCGCTGGAACCGGCACTCACCGGTGTCCTGCTCTTCGACCTGCCCCCGGAGCATGTCCCCGCCGTGGCCGGGGCGTTCGCCGAGGTGCTCGGCCTGGCCGGTGGCCTGCCGCCGGGAACCGGGGTGCCCCGCACCACGCTCGACTCGGCGACCGCCGACGAAACCCTGTGGCTGCGGCCCCTGGTGCGGCGGGGCGCGGGCGGCATCGAGTTCACCCTCGGGCCCGGACCGCTGGCCGAGACGGCGGCCTGCCCGCCGCTCGTCGTCGTGCCCGACCTGGCCCGGCTGAGCCTTCCGGGGATGCGGGCCGCCGTCCAGCTCCTCGGCGCTGACACCGCCACCCTCGAACACTCCGGCATCCGCCGCAGCTGGACGCCCCGCGCCCGGTGGCTGGCGTTCTGCCGGGCAGAGGACGCCGCGCACCTCTCCCCGCACCTCCTGGACCGCTTCCCCGTCCGGCTCGGCGTTCCCGGTCTGCGGCCCCGGACGGATGCCGACCCCCTCGGCCCGCTCCCCGCCGCCTGGGCGACCGCGCTGAGCCCGCGCACCCCGCGCCCGCCCCGCTCACCGACGGGTTCGCCGCGTCGGTGCTGGAGCACCTGGACGACCAGGAGGGGCCCGGACACCGCAGAGCCCTCGCGCTCGGCCGCATCGCCCGCGCCCTGGCCCGGCTGGACGGCGCCGAGCAGGCACACCCCGGCCCCGGTACCGCCGACGGGGCCCCGCTCCACGTCACCGCCGGGAACACCGCCGCCGCCCATGTCACCGCCGCCCACGTCGGCCGGGCCGCCCGGCTGATCCACCTCCGCACGGTCCACCGCCCGCCGGCGCCGCCAGAGACCGCCCCGGACCACGAGCCCCCGCGGCCTCCCGGACCCGGCTCGGACCGTCCGCCTCCGGACGCCCGCCCCACCTCCGAACGGCCCTCCGGGGCGGGCTCGTTCGTCCAGGAGCCGGAGACCGCCGTCTCCCTCGGCCCGGCCGCGGTCCGGGGCGACCGCCCGGGACCCTTCTCCCCGTACCCGGAGGACACCGCGGGTCCGGGGCCCGGCGGGGCCACGCTGCGGATACCCGCCCGCCGGACCGGGGGCGCCCGCGCCTCCCGGGGCGCCGTCGTCGGGGTACGGCGGGCCCGCGACCTGTGGGACCTCGCCCCGGTCCGCACCGCGATGGAGGCCGCGAAGTACCGGGCGATACGCGGTGGCCGGGGCCGGCTCGTGATCGTCCCGCAGGACCTGCGCGGCTACGTCCGGGCACCCGAGCCCGTCCGGACGCTCACCCTCGTGCTCGACCACACCTGCCGCGGGGACTGGGACTGGCAGCCGGCGCTCGAACCGTTCCTGCGGTGGGCCTATGTCACCCGGGCCTCCGTCCACGTCGTCGAGGTGGGCGCCCGGGGAGCGGCGAACGAGCTGCGGGCCGGTTCGTTCTCCGCCCGGTCCACCAGGGACCCGAGGATCGCCGCCGCACTCACCAGGCCGGCCGGCCGCGCCACCCCGCTCGCCCACGGCCTCGACCAGGCCGGCAGCGCCCTGCGCCGGGCCTTCCGGCACCACCGCGCCGGACTCGTCGAGGCCCTGCTCGTCGTCGTGACCGACGGGCGGGGCAATGTGCCGCTGGCCGCGGGCCGCACCGGACGCCTGGGCCCCGGTCCGGCGGGACGGACCGGCACGGCGGACGCGGTGCGGGCCGCGGAACGGATCGGTGCCCTGAGCCCTGCCCGGCTGCACAGCGTGGTGATCGACCCGGGGAGGCGGCCGTACACCGCGCTGCCCGCCGAACTCGCGGACGCCCTCGGCGGCAGCGTGATCACGGCGGAGGCCGACGACGAGGGGGCGAGCCGTGCGCGATGACGCCCTCGACGTGATCCGGCGCCTCGGGCGACGGGCCGGACAGGTGCTGCCCGCCCCACGGACCGCCGTGCCGGCCGGCACGAGCACCGGCACTCCGCTGGGACTCGGCGCGGTCGCCGTCGACGCCAGACAGGCGCCCGGCACGACGTACGCCCGCATCAGGGTGCGTCGGCGGCGCCCCTCACCGGGCCTGCCGGAGGCCTTCGGCTTCGAGGCCTGGTGCCGCGGCGTCCCGCCGCTCCCGTACACCTCGGGCGGCGGCCAGCGGCGCCCGGCGGCGATCAGCCTCGGCAACGCCCGGCCGGGCGGCGAGCCGCCGTCGGAACTGCTCCGCTCCATCCGCCGCTGGTCCCTGAACCAGGGCCCGCTGACCGGCTGGATCAACCGGTGCCGGCAGGTCCACGGCGACGCCCTTCAGCTGGTGATACTCGACCAGACCGGCTTCGACCTGCCCTGGGAGGCGCTCACCCTGCCACCGGTGCCGGAGGCAGGACTTCCCGGCGGGATGCTCGGGATGCTCGTCGACCTGGCGCGCTGGTTCGACGCGGTCCGCGGCGGCGACGACTTCCCGACCGACGTCGCGGCCCCGGCCGGTGCGGTGCTCGGCTACTTCCACCCGGACATGGGCTCCGACCGGGACGTCTTCCGCCGCTACCGGCACCGGCCGCACTCCGGCATCGTGTCCTTCCTGAGAAGCCTCGACGAAACCGCCGCCGACCCGACCGGCCTGGTCTACATGGGCTGCCACGGAACCTTCGACCAGGAGCTCAGCAACCTCACCCTGGCCGACGTGACCTGGGCGGAGTACCACGACCACGACATGCGCCTGCTCGGCCGGGACGGCTCGCTGGTCTGCCTCAACGCCTGCCACTCCGGCCGCTTCCTCGACGACGACGGGGACGGCCGGCAGTATCTGCGGGGCTTCACGGAGGTCTTCCTCGGCAACGGGGCGGGCGGCTGCATCGTCACCGCGGGGAAGGTCGGCGACGCCGAGGCCCGCGAGCTGATCCGCCGGCTCGTCGAGACGGTGACCGCCGACCCGGACCGGCCGGTGGCCCGCGCACTGCGGGCCTTCCGGGCAGTGGCCCACGAGACCTTTCTCGCCGAGGGCGGGATTCCGCTGATGGTCCTGGAAGACGGCTCGTTCGACGAGCGGGGGCAGCGCAACGCCCTGCGGCTGCTCTACAGCCTGATGTTCCAGTACTACGGGCACCCGCTCAGCACGCTTCACCTCACCGGCCGGTACGCGGACGGCCCGCGCGCACGGGAGGAGGCCGAGCATGAGCGGTGACGAGTGGCCCCTGCTGATCGAACCCGTCGTGGGCTGGCTGCGCGAGGTCGGCCCCGGGGCCGTCCAGTGCGTCGGCGTCGACCTGCGCGGCCCGCTGAACGCCCGTAACGAGGAGGACAGCGAGGCCTGGCCGTACGACGAGGAGGAGCTCGCCTTCAGCGTCTCCCTGGACGGCGCCCCGCACTTCGTCTGCGAGGTGCTCGACGACCCGGGACTCGTACTGCACCGCTTCGGCGGTACGTACGGCCCGGCGAGGTTCCTCGTCACCGCGGGCACCGCGACCGGGCCCGCCGTGCTGCGGCTGACCATCTCCAACCAGTGGGGCGCACCGGTCCGCAGGGACGAACTGCACTGCCGCATCGAGGAGTCCGCGGGCCCGGACGGCAGCCCGGTCCGCCCGCCCGGCCGGTGGCTGCCGGGGCCCGGCGCGGACCCCGGCGGGTCCGGTAACACCGCGCCGCCGGCCGGGACCGACACCGCGGTCACCCTCAGCTTCGCCGACACCGACCGGTCCTGGGCGGCGTGGACCGCGGACCGGCTGGAGCGGCGCGGGGTGACGGTCCGCCCAGAGCGCTGGGACCTCCCGGCGGGCGTCTCGCCGACGGACGGGCTGCGCGAGCTGGCACGCTCCCGCGGCCGGATCCTGCTGCTGCTCAGCCGCCGCTACGTCCAGCTCGGCGGCCACGGCCCCGACGCGTGGGACCGGGCCCAGCACGAGGTCGTCGGCCCCGACCGGGACCGGTTCGCGGCGATCTGGTTCACGCACTCCGCCTCGCTGGACGGCGCGTTCTCCCTGCTGGACCCGCTGGAGCTGCACGGCGTCGGTGCGGACGAGGCCGAGCGCCGGCTGCTCGTGCGCCTGGGGCTGCCCACCGATCCGCTGTCCGAGTCCGCCGCGGCGCGGCCGGGCCCGCGGTATCCGGCCGACACTCCTGAGGTGTGGGGTGGGGTGCCGCGCCGCAACACCCGCTTCACCGGCCGTGAGGAACTGCTCAGCGAGGCCTACACGGCTCTTCAGGACGCGGGGGCGGGTGCGGGTGTCGTCACGCTGCACGGCATGTCGGGCGTGGGCAAGACACAGCTGGCCGCCGAGTACGTCCACCGATACGGCTTCGAGTACGACGTGGTGTGGTGGGTGCCCGCCGACCGGCGTGCCCTCTACCGGCAGAAGCTCGCCGAACTGGCCCCGGAACTGGGCCTTTCCACCGGCGCCGAGTACGGCGAACGGCTGCGCGCGGTAGGCGATTCGCTGCGCCGCGGCGAGCCGTACGCCCGCTGGCTGCTGGTCCTGGACGGCGCGGACGAGCCGGAGCAGATCTGGGACCTGGTGCCGACGGGCCCCGGTCATGTTCTGATCACGTCCCGCAACCCCGAGTGGGGCGAGCACAACAGCGACCTGGTCGAGGTGCCGGTCTACGGCCGTGACGAATCGGTCGCCTTCATCCTCCGCCGGGCCGCCCGCCTCACCCGCACCGAGGCCGGCCGGCTGGCCGAGGCGCTGGAGGACCTGCCGCTGCTGCTCGACCAGACCGCGGGCTGGCTGAACGACTCCGACATGTCGGTCGAGGAGTACATCGAGCTCCTCGGCGGCGGCATCGACCAGGACGTCGTCAAGGTCTCCGCCGACTTCCCGCTCACCTTCCGGACCGCCTGGTCGATACTGCTGAACAAGCTCAGGGACACGGTTCCCGAGTCCGTCGACCTGCTGCGCCTGTGCGGCTTCTTCGCACCAGGCTCCATCCCCGTACGGCTGCTGAAGGACATGCCACGGGGCGGGCTGCCCGAGCGGCTCTCCGGCCTCATGAACGACCCGCTGCTGTGGAACAGGGCGATCAGGCAGCTGCGCCAGTACTCGGTGGTGTGGCTGGAGTTCCAGGCCTCCGACGGCGGCCTGTCCGTGGGGTCGATCCACCTGCACCGCATGGTCCACCAGATCGTCCGCAAGGACATGCCGGACCGCGACCGCCGTGCCTACGCCGACGTCGCCCGCCGCGCCCTCGCCGCCGTGGACCCGGGCGACCCCGCGGACCCGGGCCGCTGGCCGGAGTACGCGGCGCTCACCCCCCACCTCAAATGGGCCGAGGTCCTGGACAGCGAGGACCCGGACGTACAGCAGCTCGTCCTCAACTGCCTCCGCCACATGTACCTTTCGGGCGAGTACGGCAGCGGTGTCCGGTTCGCCGCCCCCGCGATGGAATCCTGGCAGACGCTGCTCGGCGCGGCCCATCCCCGGATCTGGGACCTGCGCCATCACTACGCCAACCTGCTGCGCGCCCTCGGCGACTACCGCGCCAGCGAGGCCGTCGAGCGCACCACCGCCGAGTTCCTGGCGGCCGAGCGCGGCGAACTGGACCCGGACCACCTGCGGGCCGCCGGCGGGCTCGCGGCGGATCTGCGGGGCCTGGGCCGCTACCAGGAGGCCTTGGAACTCTCCGTCTCGATCCGGGACCGCGACCGCCGGCTGCTGGGGCGGGACGACCCCCGGACCCTCAACGCGGAGAACAACCTCGCCGTCTCGCTGCGCCTGCTCGGCCGGTACCGGCAGGCGCTGGAGCAGGACGAACTCACCCTGGAACGGCGGCGGTCCGTCCTGCCGCCGCAGGCACCCGCCACGCTGTACTCGGAGATCAACCTCGCCATGGACCTGCGGCTGCTCGGCCGGCACCGGGAGGCGGAGGTCGCCCTGCGGGAGACGGCCGGACGCCATCTGCGCCGGATGGGCGGCAACAACCCGCAGACGCTGCGCGCCCAGTACCACCTGACGCTCTGCCAGTACGCCCTGGAGGGCGCCGCTTCCGCCCTTCCGGCGCTCACCGCGACGAGGGAAGGCTCGCTGCGGCTCCTGGGCGAGCACGATCCGCTGACCCTGCTGATCACCGCGGCCGCGGCCGGCGCGGAACGGGAGGCGGGCGACCCCCGGCAGGCGCTGCGGCTGCACGAGCAGGTGGTGGACGGCTACCGGCGGATGCTGGGCGACCGGCACCCGTACACGATCGGCGCCGAGGGCAACCTCGCGCTGATGCGCTGGACCCTGGGCGACCCGGAGGCCGCGGGCTACGAGACCGAACGGGCCCGCGTCCTGATGGCCGAGGCCGTCGGCACCGGGCACCCCTGGGCGATCGGGTGCGCGCTGAACGCGACGATCCTCCGGATGAGGAACGGGCGGACCGAGGAGGCCCACGCGCTGGGCGGGGCGAACGGCCCACGGGCCACCGGGGCGCTGGGCCCAGACCACCCGCTCAGCATCGCCTGCCGGGAGGCGGACGATCCGGTGCGGGCCGGGTCCCTGGCCTTCTGGCCGTTCGAGCCGCTCATCATCTGAGGACCCGGGGCAACGCCGGGGGCCCGGCACCGCGCATGTCTCGCGGTGCCGGGCCCCCGGTTCGTGATGTGCCGGTCAGGCCTCGAAGACCTCTTCGAGCAGCTGTGCCTGCTCGGCCTGGTGGCGCTTGGCCGAGCCGACCGCGGGGGACGAGCCGCGCGGCCGCGAGATGCGGCGCAGACGCTCACCGTGCGGGACGTCGGCGCCGACGGCCAGGTCCAGGTGGTCGATGAGGTTCAGGGCGATGAACGGCCAGGCACCCTGGTTGGCCGGCTCCTCCTGGGCCCACAGGTACTTCTCGGCGTTCGGGTACTTGGCGATCTCCGCCTGGAGCTCGGCACCCGGCAGCGGGTACAGGCGCTCGAGGCGGATGATCGCGGTGTCCGTGACGCCGCGCTTCTCCCGCTCGGCCTCCAGGTCGTAGTAGACCTTGCCGGTGCAGAAGACGACCTTGCGGACCGCGTTCGGGTCGACCGACTCGTCGCCGATCACCGGACGGAAGCCACCGGTGGTGAACTCCTCCACCGTCGACGCGGCCGCCTTCAGCCGGAGCATCGACTTCGGGGTGAAGACGATCAGCGGCTTGTGGTGCGGGTTGTGCACCTGCCACCGCAGGAGGTGGAAGTAGTTCGACGGCAGCGTCGGCATGGCGACCGTCATGTTGTCCTGCGCGCACATCTGGAGGAAGCGCTCCGGGCGGGCGGACGAGTGGTCCGGCCCCTGGCCCTCGTAGCCGTGCGGCAGCAGCAGCGTGACGCCGGAGGTCTGGCCCCACTTCTGCTCGGCCGAGGAGATGAACTCGTCGACGACGGTCTGCGCGCCGTTGACGAAGTCACCGAACTGGGCCTCCCAGATGACCAGCGACTCCGGGCGGGCCAGCGAGTAGCCGTACTCGAAGCCCATCGCCGCGTACTCGCTGAGCAGCGAGTCGTAGACGTTGTAGCGGGCCTGCTCCTCGGAGAGGTAGAGCAGCGGGGTGTAGTCCTCGCCGGTCTTCTGGTCGACGAGGACCGCGTGGCGCTGGCCGAACGTGCCGCGGCGGGTGTCCTGGCCGGCGAGCCGGACCGGGGTGCCCTCCATCAGCAGCGATCCGATGGCCAGCGTCTCGCCCATGCCCCAGTCGATGGTGCCGTTGTCCACCGAGGCGGCACGGCGCTGCATCTGCGGCATCAGACGCGGGTGGACGGTGATCCCGTCGGGGATGTTCACCTGCGACTCGGCGATCAGCTTCACGACCTCCGAGGACACCGCGGTGGTCACGGCCACCGGGAACTCGGCCTGGACGTCCGGGACATGCGGCTGGGACGGTGCGGAGGTGGCCTCGCGGACCTCCGCGAACACCTTCTCCAGCTGGCCCTGGAAGTCCTGGAGCGCCTGCTCGGCCTCCTCCAGCGTGATGTCGCCGCGACCGATGAGGGACTCGGTGTACAGCTTGCGCACCGAGCGCTTCTTGTCGATCAGCGTGTACATCTGCGGGTTGGTGAACTCCGGGTTGTCGCCCTCGTTGTGACCGCGGCGGCGGTAGCAGATGAGGTCGATGACGACGTCCTTGTTGAACGTCTGCCGGTACTCGAAGGCGAGCCGCGCGACGCGGACCACGGCCTCCGGGTCGTCACCGTTGACGTGGATGATCGGCGCCTCGATCATGCGCGCGACGTCCGTCGCGTACATCGAGGAGCGCGAGGCCTCCGGGGCGGCGGTGAAGCCGACCTGGTTGTTGATCACCACGTGCACGGTGCCGCCGGTGCGGTAGCCGCGCAGCTGCGACATGTTGAGCGTCTCGGCGACGACGCCCTGGCCCGCGAAGGCCGCGTCGCCGTGGAGTGCGACCGGCAGGACCGTGAAGTCCGTGCCCGCCTTGTTGATGATGTCCTGCTTGGCGCGGGCGATGCCCTCCAGGACCGGGTCGACCGCCTCCAGGTGCGAGGGGTTGGCGGCCAGCGAGACCTTGATCTGCTCGCCGTCCAGACCGGTGAAGGTGCCCTCGGCGCCCAGGTGGTACTTGACGTCGCCGGAGCCGTGCATCGAACGGGGGTCGAGGTTTCCCTCGAACTCCCGGAAGATCTGCGCGTACGACTTGCCGACGATGTTCGCCAGCACGTTCAGCCGGCCGCGGTGGGCCATGCCGATGACGACCTCGTCGAGGCGCGCCTCGGCCGCGGAGTCGATGACCGCGTCGAGCAGCGGGATGACGGACTCGCCGCCCTCCAGCGAGAACCGCTTCTGGCCGACGTACTTGGTCTGCAGGAACGTCTCGAACGCCTCGGCGGCGTTGAGCCGGCGCAGGATCCGCAGCTGCTCCTCGCGCTCCGGCGCGGGGCGCGGACGCTCCACCCGGTCCTGGAGCCACTTGCGCTCCTTCGGGTCCTGGATGTGCATGAACTCGATGCCCGTGGTGCGGCAGTACGACTCACGCAGCACACCGAGGATGTCGCGGAGCTTCATCAGGGTCTGCCCGGCGAAGCCGCCGACGGCGAAGTCCCGCTCCAGGTCCCACAGGGTGAGGCCGTGCTCGGTGATGTCCAGGTCGGGGTGCTTGCGCTGGCGGTACTCCAGCGGGTCGGTGTCGGCCATGACGTGGCCGCGGACCCGGTAGGAGTGGATCAGCTCGAAGACCCGTGCGGCCTTGGTGACGTCGTCGTCGTGCGAGGCGTCGATGTCCTTGAGCCAGCGGACCGGCTCGTAGGGGATGCGCAGCGCCTTGAAGATCTCGTCGTAGAAGTCGTTCTCGCCGAGCAGCAGCTGACTGAGGATCCGCAGGAACTCGCCGGAGGCCGCGCCCTGGATGACCCGGTGGTCGTACGTCGAGGTCAGGGTCATGACCTTCGAGATACCGAGCTTGTTCAGGGTGTCCTGCGACGTGCCCTGGAACTCCGCCGGGTAGTCCATCGCGCCGACGCCCATGATGAGGCCCTGTCCGGGCATCAGGCGGGGCACCGAGTGAACGGTGCCGATGCCGCCGGGGTTGGTCAGCGAGGCGGTGACGCCGGTGAAGTCGTCCATGCCGAGCTTGCCGTTGCGGGCCCGGCGGACGATGTCCTCGTAGGCCTGCCAGAACTCGAAGAAGTTGAGCGTCTCGGCCTTCTTGATGGCCGCGACGACCAGCTGGCGGTCACCGTTCGGCTTCACCAGGTCGATGGCCAGGCCGAGGTTGACGTGCTCCGGCTTGACCAGGGTCGGCTTGCCGTCCTTGACCGCGAAGGAGTAGTTCATCGCCGGCATGGCCTTGAGGGCCTGCACCATCGCGTACCCGATGAGGTGCGTGAAGGAGATCTTCCCGCCCCGGGCCCGCTTGAGGTGGTTGTTGATGACGATGCGGTTGTCGAAGAGCAGCTTCACCGGGACGGCGCGGACGGACGTGGCCGTCGGCAGCTCCAGCGAGGCGTTCATGTTCTTCGCGACCGCGGCCGAGGGGCCGCGCAGCGTCACGTACTCGGGCCCGGCCGGGGCCTCGGTGGCCGGAGCGGCGGCGGCCTTCGCGGCCGGAGCCGGGGCGGCCTTCGCCGGAGCCGCCGGAGCCGCCGGAGCGGCGGGTGCCGGAGCGGCGGGAGCGGGCGCCGGTGCGGCGGGCGCGGCCGGGGCCTGGGCCACGGGCTGCGCCGGCGCGGCCGGAGCGGTGTGGTCGGTGGCGGTCGGTGCGGTCACGGCCGGAGCCGCTGGCACCGCAGCCCCCGCGGCTGCGGCGCCGGGAACGGGCTTGTCCGCCGTGCCGGACGTACCCGGCTTGTAGTCGGC
Organism: Streptomyces sp. NPDC087428; assembly: GCF_044744085.1. Lineage (NCBI taxonomy): Bacteria > Bacillati > Actinomycetota > Actinomycetes > Kitasatosporales > Streptomycetaceae > Streptomyces > Streptomyces sp. NPDC087428. Next base: position 149,362 of record NZ_JBIUXR010000003.1, on the reverse strand, counting down.
GAAGAAGTCCCACCAGGCGCGATCGACCGTGTTGGGATCCTGGAGGTACTGCTGGTAGATCTCGTCGACGAGCCACTCATTGGGGCCGAAAGCAGCAGCCGGGTTCGAACCCGGGCTGGCTTGGTCGGTCGAGATGCTCGAGTTACTGGGGGACTGAGACGACACGGCGGCAACCGCCCTCTTCCGCTTCACAAGGTGGTGGACAGCGGAAATCAAGGCTACGCCTCCCGGACCGTTCCATGCGGACCGGGCCGGTCTTCGTCGTGCAAGTCACATCGAAAGTCGGGTTTCGGCGCAGGAAATGGCGGGAAACAAGCCTGGTTCCGCATTGCTCCGGGTACGCGAGACCGCTGTTACGGCCCCTTGGACCGTACCCCTTGAACAGAACACGCAGAACGTGTCCTTCCGGTTCGAACCCTATGTCAACCTCGCGGTTGATGGATCCCCGGAAGAGTGACGCGGATGCGGCATCCGCGAGCTGATTCGGCCACACCGATCCGTCCGCCGTGCAGATCCACCGCCCAGCGGGCGATCGCCAGGCCGAGACCCGTACCGCCGTCGCTGCCCGGACCGTGCGGGGACGTCACCTCGCCCCGGTTGAAACGCTCGAAGACCCGGTGCCGCTCGGACTCCGGAATGCCGGGGCCCTCGTCCAGGACCTCCAGGTCCAGTGACTCCGGCAGCGCCCCGCGCCGTGCGAGCACCGTGACCCGGCCGTGCGGAGGGCTGTGCTTCACCGCGTTGTCGATCAGGTTCGCCACCACCTGGTGCAGCCGCTCCGCGTCCGCGTGCGCGGTCAGCTCCGGCGGGGACACGTCCAGATGCAGGTGGACGTCCTTGCGGGTGGAGTTGCCGGAGCCGGAGGACAGCCGGCGGTGGCCGGTGGCGAGGTTCGCCTCCTTCAGCACCCCCGACAGGTACGGCCACACCTCGAAACGGCCGGCCCGCAGCGTCACCACGCCGTTGTCCAGCCGGGACAGGTCCAACAGCGTCTCCACCAGCCTGCCGAGCCGCTCGGTCTGCTTGAGGGCCGTGCGCATCGTCTCGGGGTCGGCGGAGGACACCCCGTCCACGACGTTCTCCAGTACGGCTCTCAGCGCCGCGATGGGGGTGCGCAGCTCGTGTGAGACATTGGCCACCAGCTCCTTGCGGTGCCGGTCCACGGCCTCCAGGTCGTCGGCCATCAGGTTGATCGTCTGCGCCAGGTCGCCCAGCTCGTCACGCCGGTCGGCGCCGCTCACCCGTCTGGTGTAGTCGCCGTGCGAGATCGACCGGGCCACGGCCCGCATCTCGTCCAGCGGCGCGGTCAGGCCGTGCGCCACGAACTGGGTGATCAGCAGGGTCGCTATGACCGAGAACACCGTGATGAACCGGAGCTCGGTACGGGTGCGCAGGGCCACCATCAGCAGTCCGGTCGTGATGAACACCGAGACCACGACGAGCGTGCCCAGCTTGGCCTTGATCGAGAACGGCCGCAGCCCCGGTCCGGGCGCGGTCATGGCGCCGGGGTCTCCAGGGCGTAACCGACGCCGTGCACGGTACGGATCCGTTCCGCGCCGATCTTCCGGCGCAGCGCCTTGATGTGGCTGTCGACGGTCCGGGTGCCGGAGGCGTCCGCCCAGTCCCAGACCTCGGCCAGCAGCTGTTCCCGGGAGAGCACCGCGCGCGGCGTGTTGGCCAGGCAGACCAGCAGGTCGAACTCGGTCGGCGTCAGGTGGACGTCGTCCGCCCGCACCCGCACCCGGCGCTGCGCGTGGTCGATCTCCAGCTCACCGAGGCGCAGTATGCCGCTGCGCGGGGTCACGGCGGCCAGCGCGGCCCGCTCGACCCGGCGCAGCAGGACGTGCACCCGGGCCGCCAGCTCACGCATGGAGAACGGCTTGGTCATGTAGTCGTCGGCGCCGACCCCGAGGCCGACGAGCATGTCGGTCTCGTCGTCCCTGGCGGTCAGCATCAGCACCGGCACCGGGCGCTGGGCCTGCACCCGGCGGCAGACCTCCAGCCCGTCGAAACCGGGCAGCATGATGTCGAGCACCATCAGATCCGGCTGCCAGGCCTCGGCCGCGTCCACGGCCGCGGGGCCGTCGAGCGCGGTCTGCACCAGGAAGCCCTCGGCCCGCAGACGGGCGGAAATGGCATCGACGATTGTCGCGTCGTCCTCGACCACCAGCACCCGGCGCTGCGCGCCCGGGGTGGCCGCGACACCGTTGTGGGTGGTGTGTGTCTGTTCCATCGCCCCGCCCCTGCCCGCTCTCACGGAGGCCATTCCCCCGGACGCACGGTTATCGCTTGTGAATTTCGTGGGAGATCCCGCTATCGGTCAGCAGCGTAAAGGCAGCGGGCGGCTCCCGGCTACGCAGGGTGCAAGGGCGTGGGAGCGCGTCGGCCGCGCGGAGGAGGCGGAGTGTCGCGCTTGTGGCGCTTGGCCCCCGGGCGTCCCGGGGGCCCGCATACCCGGCGGGGGGATCTCAGGCGGCACGAATTGCGAGATGGACCACGTCGGGTACACCTCGGGCAACGCCTACTTCTTCGGTTCGAACACCACGGAATCCGGCATTGCGCAAGGCTTGTTCGAACTTCTCGGACGGCTGTGCGGACCACACGGCGAGCACTCCGCCGGGTGTGAGCCGCTGGTGGCAGTCGGCGAGACCGGCGGGGGAGTAGAGGGTTCCGTTGTCCTCCGTGACCGTCCAGTCGGGCCCGTTGTCGATGTCCAGGCACAGGGCGTCGTAACGTTCCGTAGCCGTACGGAGGTGGGCGACGAGATCCGCCGTCAGGACCGCGGTCCGCGGGTCGGCGAGCGCCGCCCGCGAGATCCCGGCCAGCGGCCCGCCCAGGTGCCAGTCCACGATGGCCCGCTCCCGCTCCACCACCGTGATCCGCCCCCAGCGCGGCTCCGCGGCGGCCCGCGCGAGCGAGAACCCGACCCCGAGCCCGCCGATCAGCACCGCCGGGGCCGGCCGGCCGGCGGGCAGCGCGGCGAGCGCGGCGTCGATCAGCAGCCGCTCGGAGCGCCCGTCCGAGGTGTCCATCAGGAAGCACCCGTTGGCGATGATCTCGAAGTCGTCGCCCCGCCGGCGCAGGACGACCTCTCCGTACGGTCCCTCCCGGCGTTCGAGGGTGACGGGGGCGAGTGCGTCGGGGCCGTGGGCGTGGTGCATGGCGCGGGTCTCCGGTGGTTGGTCGACGGCCGGGTCACCGCCGCTCTGTGTCCCGGCCATCCTGGCCCGCCCGGCCGCGTCCGGGCCAGCGGATTGCCCGATCGGGCACCGGCCGGCCCCGTTCGGGGACGGGCCGGGCGCTTCTCCGCCCCGGCGCGCCGGTGGCCTCAGCGCGCCCGTGGCGGCGCGGCGAACGTCACGTCCGCGGCCGGCCGGGTGACCTCGGCGTCGCCGCTGATCGCCCACGCCGCGACCCGGGACACCACGGCGGCCGGAACGGCGGCGTCGATGCCCGGGGCGGCCGGGATGTCCTGCGTCGCGTGGGCGTCGTACGGGAGGACGACCCGGTGGCCCAGGGCCAGGGCGGTACGGGCCGTGGCCTGGACGCACATCTCCGACATCACCCCGCACACGGCGAGGGACTCGACCCCGGCCCCGGTCAGCAGGTCGCCCAGGGAGGTGCCGGCGAAGCCGTCGTCCCTGGTCTTGCGGACGACCTCCGCGGGACCCGCCTCGACGGGAAGGTGCAGTGCCCAGCCCGGGGTGTGCGGCTCGTCGCCCGAGCCGGGTGCGCCGTCGTTCTGGAGGTGGACGACCAGTGCGCCGCCGCTGCGGGCCCGTGCGAGCAGGTCCGCCGTGCGCTCCAGGAGCCCGGCCGCGCCGGGCACCGCCCGGTCACCGCTCACCCCCGCCCGCTGGACGTCCACGACGATCAGGGCCTGTGCGGGGGGCGCGGCAGGGTTCATGGCGTCATCCTGTCCGGCGCCCCCGCGGCCTTCCACCGGATTTCGCCCGGAGCGCACGGCGGAGGGACTACCCGAACCCCGTACGGCGTTGGACACAGGGCACGCGGAGGCAGGCGCAGCGGCGGCCGCCCACGTGATCGCTCACAGCGAACACACCCCGGGGAACATTGAGCGGCTCAGAAGCATTGAGTCTTCATAGCTCAACTTGACTGCCGAAGGGGAGATCATGGCTACTGAGTCCAATGCGGTCACACCGCTCACCCTGCCTGTGCTGCCGCTCGACGACGAGGTCGTGCTGCCCGGGATGGTGGTACCTCTGGACCTGTCCGACAACGACGTACGCGCCGCGGTGGAGTCCGCCCAGGCCGCGGCCCGCGAGGGCGGCGGCAAGCCCGAGGTGCTGCTCGTTCCGCGCATCGACGGCACCTACACCGGGATCGGTGTCATCGGCACCGTCGAACAGGTCGGACGGCTCTCCGACGGAGACCCCGGCGCGCTCATCCGCGGCCGTGGCCGGGTGCGGATCGGTGCCGGGACCAGTGGGCCCGGCACGGCGCTCTGGGTGGAGGGGACCCGGGTCGACTCCACCGTCCCCGATCCCCTTCCCGGCGCCGCCGCCGAGCTGGCCAAGGAGTACAAGGCGCTCGCCACCAGCTGGCTGAAGCAGCGCGGCGCCTGGCAGGTCGTGGACCGGGTCCAGCAGATCGAGGACCTCTCCACGCTCGCCGACAACTCCGGATACTCGCCCTTCCTCACCGTCGCCCAGAAGGTGCGGCTGCTGGAGACCACCGACGCGGTCGCCAGGCTGAAGCTCGCCATCCAGTGGCTCGGCGAACACCTCGCCGAACAGGACGTCGCCGAGTCCATCGCCAAGGACGTCCAGGAGGGCGTCGACAAGCAGCAGCGCGAGTTCCTGCTGCGGCGCCAGCTCGACGCCGTACGCAAGGAGCTCTCCGAACTCAACGGTGACTCCGGCTCCGGCGACGAGTCCGACGACTACCGGGCCCGCGTCGAGGCCGCCGATCTCCCCGGGAACGTGCGCGAGGCCGCGCTCAAGGAGGTCGACAAGCTGGAGCGCTCCTCCGACCAGAGCCCCGAGGGCTCCTGGATCAGGACCTGGCTCGACACCGTCCTCGAACTGCCGTGGACCGAGCGGACCGAGGACGCCTACGACATCCGCGGCGCCCAGGCGATCCTGGACGCCGAGCACGCGGGCCTCCAGGACGTGAAGGAGCGCATCACCGAGTACCTGGCGGTGCGCAAGCGGCGCGCGGACCGCGGTCTGGGCGTCGTCGGCGGCCGGCGCGGCGGCGCCGTGCTGGCCCTGGTCGGTCCGCCCGGTGTGGGCAAGACCTCGCTCGGGGAGTCCGTCGCGCACGCCATGGGCCGCAAGTTCGTCCGCGTCGCCCTCGGCGGTGTCCGGGACGAGGCCGAGATCCGCGGCCACCGGCGCACCTACGTCGGCGCGCTTCCCGGGCGCATCGTCCGCGCGATCAAGGAGGCCGGTTCGATGAACCCGGTCGTCCTGCTCGACGAGATCGACAAGGTCGGCTCCGACTTCCGGGGCGACCCGGCCGCCGCGCTCCTCGAAGTGCTCGACCCGGCCCAGAACCACACCTTCCGCGACCACTACCTGGAGGTCGAACTCGACCTCAGCGACGTCGTCTTCCTGGCCACCGCCAACGTCCTGGAAGCGATCCCGGAGGCCCTCCTCGACCGGATGGAGCTGGTCAGGCTCGACGGCTACACCGAGGACGAGAAGGTCGTCATCGCCCGCGACCACCTGCTCCCGCGCCAGCTGGAGCGGGCCGGCCTGGAGAAGGACGAGGTCACCCTCGACGAGTCCGCGCTGCGGAAGCTGGCCGGCGAGTACACCCGTGAGGCCGGCGTGCGGAACCTGGAGCGGGCCGTGGCCCGGCTGCTGCGCAAGGTCGCGGCCCAGCACGAACTGGGTGACCGGGAGCTGCCGTTCACGGTGACCGACGAGGACCTGCGCGCACTCATCGGGCGGCCGCACCACGTGCCCGAGGCCGCCCAGGACCCGGCGGAGCGCCGCACCGCGGTGCCGGGAGTGGCCACCGGTCTCGCGGTGACCGGAGCCGGCGGAGACGTGCTCTTCGTGGAGGCGTCGCTCGCCGACCCGGAGACCGGGGCGTCCGGACTGACCCTCACCGGCCAGCTCGGCGACGTCATGAAGGAGTCCGCGCAGATCGCGCTGAGCTTCCTGCGGTCGCACGGCGCGGAGCTGGAACTGCCGGTCGCGGACCTCAAGGACCGGGGCGTGCACATCCACTTCCCGGCGGGCGCGGTCCCCAAGGACGGCCCGAGCGCGGGCATCACCCTGACGACCGCGCTGGCCTCGCTGCTCTCCGGACGGCAGGTCCGTACGGATGTGGCGATGACCGGTGAGGTGTCACTGACCGGGCGGGTGCTGCCGATCGGCGGCCTGAAGCAGAAGCTGCTGGCCGCCCACCGCGCGGGCATCACCACCGTGGTGATCCCCCAGCGCAACGAGGCCGACCTGGACGACGTCCCGGCCGAGGTGCTGGAGAAGCTGGACGTCCACCCGGTCACCGACGTCCGCCAGGTACTGGACATCGCCCTCGCCCCGGCCCTGGCCAGGGCGGAGCGGAGGATCCCGGCCGCCGCGTAGGTCTCACGCAGTGACGGGCGTGGCACCACGGGCACGGCCGGTACGGACGGTCCGCCTCCCCGGCGACGGGGGAGCGGGCCGTTTCGCGTACCCGGACGTGCGGCGGCTCGGGGCGGGGATTCCCCGGGGACCCGCTCAGGGGCGGTAGATCGTGCCCGGGACCGGCTCGGCGGGGGCCATCAGCTGGGGCACCGTCACGAAGGTGTAGCCGCGCTTCTTCAGCTCGTCGATGATGCCGGGCACCGCGGGCACCGAGCCCTTGTAGATGTCGTGCAGCAGGATGATGCCGTCCTTGCTCGCCTGATCGAGTATCCGCTTCTTGATCAGCGCGGAGTCCGTCGTCGAGTAGTCCTTGGCGGTGGCGCTCCAGAGGATCTGGGAGAGTCCCAGATCCTTGCTTATCCCGGAGACGGTGTCGTCGGTGCGGCCCTGCGGCGGGCGCATCAGCCGCGGCTTCTTGCCGGTGATCGCCGCTATCGCGTTCTGCGTCTTCTCCAGCTCGGCGCGTATCTGCGCGGGCTTCTTGTCCGTCAGGATCTCGTGCGACCAGGTGTGGTTGGCCACCTCGTGTCCCTCGGCCTCGATCCGGCGGACGGTGTCGGGGTGCTTCTTCACATGGTTCTTGCCCAGCAGGAAGAAGGTCGCGTGGACCTTCTCCTTCTTGAGGATGTCCAGCAGGTGCGGCGTGGCCTCGGCGGGCCCCGCGTCGAAGGTGAGGGCTATGCACTTGGCCTTGCGGCAGTCCACCGGGCCGAACGACCCCTTGGAGTCCGAGCCGGCGTCGGCTCGGGCGGAGCCGGGGGCGGTGGTCTCCATCGAGCAGCCGCTGAGCGTCAGGGTGAGGGCTGTCACAAGGGCGACGGCCAACCCCGTACCGACGGACTTCGTCCTACTGGGCAAAACAGGTCACTCCCTCGTGGCTGAACGGCGCACACGCCGTGCGCCCGTGAGGACTATACACATGGCGTATACATGTGGTGCATAGAGGGGTGTCTGTCTCTCCTGAACGCCTCATGCCTGGTCAGGGGCGTAAAACGGGAGAACCCGGCGACAGGGTGCGTCACCGGGATCTCCTGCGGGAACGGCGTGCCGGGCGGTCGCCGGCGCGGTGGCTCAGCCGTTGGCCAGCGCCTGTACGCGGTCGAGGGCGCCGTTGAAGTGGCTGTGGTCGCCGACCGTGGGGCCGGTCGAGGTGTACTGCCACATCGTGTAGAAGCCCCAGCCGGCCGGGAGCGCGCCGACCGTGCTGTCGTAGCGGGCCACCCAGAGCGGGTTGGTGGTGCCGAAGCCCGCATTGTTGCCCGTGCAGGTCTGCCACCAGCTCGTCGCGGTGTAGATGACCGCGTCGCGTCCGGTGCGCGCCTTGTAGGTGTTCACGAAGTCGCGGATCCAGGAGACCATCGCGGCCGGGGTCTTGCCGAAGCACTGGTCGCCGTACGGATTCCACTCGATGTCGAGTGCGCCCGGCAGTGTCTTGCCGTCCCTGGACCAGCCGCCGCCGTGGTCGACGAAGTAGTTGGCCTGGACGGCGCCGCTCGTCGTGTCCGGGGTGGCGAAGTGGTACGAGCCGCGGATCATCCCGACGTTGTACGAACCGTTGTACTGCTGGGCGAAGTCCTCGTTGGTGTAGTACGTGCCCTCCGTCGCCTTGACGTAGGCCCACTTGACGCCGCTGCTCCACAGGGCCGCCCAGTTCACGGCGTTCTGATGACCGCTGACGTCCACGCCCTCGGTCTGGACGGCGCGGGTGCCGACCGGCAGTCCGCCCCGGCCGTCGTGGGCGGCGACACCCATGCCCATGGTGGCGGAACCACGGGCGGGCTTGGTGGGATCCCCGGTGGCCGGGTTGCCCGTGGCGCCGGCGGCGCCGGGCAGGGCTATGAGGAGGGAGAGTGCCGCGAGCAGGGTTCCCGCGGCTGCGAGGCGCGAGCGGCGGACTGTCTTGGAGCCGGATCTGTGCACGGGCATTGCGTGCCTCCGAGGCTTCAGTGGGGGGAGCTGCTGATTCAGGGACCGGTGAATCCACCCCTGGGGGACGGCATGGTGTGAACATGCCATGCAGCACGCTACGCACGTAGACCCGCACTGCGGAAGGGGGCCTGGGCGGTGCCGTTGGTCTACTCCTGCGAAATACTGGCGGAGCTGCGGCGATGACCAGCGGTGAAAGAAACTTTCAGCGGCAGGAAAGCTCATGAGGGGTGTTGACGTGCACGGGAGCGAAAGAGGGAGTGAACCCGGCGCAGCCGGGGGAAGTGGTGTGGACCACGAATTCCTGGCCCTTGAGCTGGAGTTGGCGGTCTTCCTGCGCCGTGCTCGGGCGAATTCCGGCGAAATGGCGCGCGAGGTGCACCCGGAGCTGGAGGCGGCCGCCTACGGGCTCTTCGTGCGCCTGGAGTCGGCGGGCCGGCAGCGGGCCACGGACCTCGCGTCGTACTTCGGGGTTGGAAAAGCCACCATGAGCCGTCAACTCCGCGCCCTGGAGGGCCTCGGACTGGTGGCACGCGAGCCCGATCCGGCCGATGGGCGGGCCTTCCTCGTCCAGCTCACCGACGAGGGCCTCGACCGCTTCCGGCACGTCCGCGACGCGCGCAGGGACCGGTACGTGCGCAAGCTCGCGGACTGGGACCGGGCCGAGGTGGCGGAACTGGCCCGGCTGCTGCACCACTTGAACGCCCGCGCGGAGGACTGACGGCGGCCCGCCCCCGGGCGGGCCTCACAGCTCCGCGTAGACCGCCGTCGCGTCGTCGTGCGTCTTGCTCCGCCGCAGCCGCGCACGGTCCGTGTCCGCGTCCTCCAGGGCCCGGACCCGCTCGATCAGCCCCTGCGGGCCCTCCTTGCGCAGGACTCCGAGACAGGCCGTCCAGTCGCCCTCGCCGAACATCTCCGTCCAGCGGCTCGCGCCGTCCGTCATCGCGGCCAGGGCCCGCACCTCGGCGAGGGGCGTGCGCCCGGTCACCGCCCGGTGCGCCACGGCCGGATCGGCGGCGGCGGTGAAGAAGCCGCCCTCCTTGTTCCGGAACCGCCCGTCGGCGATCGCCTCCGAGGCGAGCGAGCCCGGCGGCAGCCGGTCGAGCCGGTCGTCCAGCAGGGCGCGTACGGTCCCGTCGGGCGATTCCAGGAGCAGGACGGAATCGGACAGGACCAGGTGTTCGATCTCGGTCCCGTCCCAACGCACCAGGACGACGGTTGCCTGCGGTGTGCGCACGTGAGAAAGGTCACACAGGGAACGGTGCGTGTCGGCGGTGCGCCGAATGGACTCGGCCAGGATCTCCCGCAGGGTCAGATCCCGTCGCGAACCCGACAGTTCGACCAGGGCGCCGCCCAGCCGTGCGGTGAACCACGGGACGGAGTGCACACAACCGTCGTCCCCTTGTGGCGGAGTGACCCCGTCCAGCAGCACCAGCCCCCCACCCTGGCCGGAAGCGGGCAGGACGGTGGCGGTCCAGTCCTCGTTCGGGCGCCCGGGGATACCGGCGGCGGTGGCGAGCTCCATACGCATGCGGCCAGTCTGCACGACGCCTTCACGAGGCCTGCACGGGGCTGGGGACACCCCGTAGCAGCAGGTCAGGAGGGCGGCTGGAGCGGAAGTAAGTACCCCGTCAGGGGTGCGGGCGGGCATCCTGCCAAAGCCTGCCCGGAAGTTCCAGCCAGGCGTCCAGGTGTGCCGTCGGGGCCCCGCGGGGAGACTTGTTCGCCAACTCAGGAGTGTTGTTCACTCGTTCGAGTGGCGGAGCGGTTGATGTGCGCCCCCCTCTCAAAAGCACTGGAATGGTCAGAAGCCGTACCAGGGGTCGGGGCGCTCCTTCAAGTGGCCGTGCGTCACCTCTGCTTCAAGGCGGACGAGTCAAGATTGTGAGCACCGGTGCAGAAGAAGCGGCCTCGGAGCAAGGGCGGCAAGAACAGCGGTTCCGAGGTGGCGCCTTCGGCGCCGGCTGAAGGCGGGCGCCGCGTGCGCGTCCGCAGTCGGCTGGTCGCGGGAGTCGCGGTCGTCGGGATCACCGTCATAGCCGCGGGGGCCCCGGCAGCCCTCAGCGCCTCCTCCGATCTGACCGACTCGCAGCGGCTGGTCACCCTCGCGGAGCTGAACCAGCAGGCCATCGCGCTGGCGCACTCCCTCGCGGACGAGCGCGACGAGGTCACCGCGTACATCGCGGCCGGCCGGCAGGGGAAGCCCGGCGGGACCGGCGCCACCGGGAGCCGGAGCGCCCGCGTCGACCAGCAGGTGGACGAGATCGAGGACGCGGCCCCGGCCGTCCTGCGCCGCGACCTCTCCACCATCCCCTCGCTGCGCCGCGACGCGGTCAGCGGCAAGGGATCCGCGCTGGAGGCCCATCAGTCGTACTCCGAGGTCATCGCCAAGCTCCACGGCCTCGCCGACGAACTCGCGGAGAAGACCCCGCCGCGCGCCGCCGGCTCCGGCCGCGCCCCGCTCGCGCTCGGGCAGGCCACCGAGCACGCCTCGGCCACCCGGGGGCTGCTGCTCGCCGCGCTCGCCGTGCCCCGCAAGGAGCCGGTGACACAGACCGACCCGTTCACCGGGCTGCCCGTCCAGACCCAGGACGAGGGCGACACCAAGGACGACCGCACCCGCGACGAGCTGAGCGCCGCCGCCCAGCAGGCCAGGGTCGGCGAGCTCTCCTCGCTCGCCGACTTCGACCAGGCGGCCGGGGCCACCGCCCGCGACAAGCTCGCCTCCACCGTCACCGGCCCCGAGGTCAACAGCGCGGAGAAGTACCTCGCCGAGCTCACCGACCGCCCCGAGCTCTCGGACTCCGACCAGAAGGTCGACAGCAAGAAGACCGGATCGGCGCTCTCCGCCAGGATCGACAGGATGCGAAGCGTCGAGTCCGCGCTCGGCACCGCCCAGGTCCACCGGCTGGAGCAACTGCGCGACGACGACGTCACCGCGCTCGAACTGCGGATCGCGCTGCTCGGCGGCTGTCTGCTGATCGCCGTCGGCGTCTCCACCGCCGTGGCCCGCACCCTCACCCAGCCGCTCGCCGTGCTGCGGATCGGCGCCGCCCGGCTCGCCACGGAACCCGACAACGCGGAACCGGTCCGCTACACCGGCCGCAACGACGAGTTCGCCCAGGTCGTACGGTCCATCAACACCCTGCACGGCCGGCTGCACGGACTGCTCCACGAGCTCAACGGACGGTTCGACAGCCTGGAGAGCGAGCGCGCCGAGCTGATCGCCGGCCGCGAGGCACTCACCATCCAGCGCGCCGAACTCCAGGTCCACACGGCCGATCTGACGGCCCAGCTGGAGAAGCTGAAGAACACCGTCCACCACACCTTCGTCAACCTCTCGCTGCGCAACCTCGGCCTCGTCGAGCGCCAGCTCGGCGTCATCGAGTCGCTGGAGGAGCGCGAGCAGGACCCGGACCGGCTCGCCACCCTCTTCAAGCTCGACCACATGGCCACGGTCATGCGCCGCCACAGCGAGAACATGCTCGTCCTCGCGGGCGCCGAGCACGGACACGGACACCCGGGACCGATTCCGCTGGTCGACGTCCTGCGCGCGGCGGTCAGCGAGATCGAGCGGTACGAGCGGGTCACCATCCAGTCCCTGCCGCCGCACGCCCAGATCGCCGGATTCGCCGCCGACGACCTCAGCCACCTCGTCGCCGAACTCCTGGAGAACGCCACCTCCTTCTCGCCGCCCGACTCCCATGTCCAGCTCTCCGGCTGGCTGCTGGAGACCGGCGAGGTGATGCTCTCCGTGCAGGACGAGGGCATCGGCATGTCGTCCGTGCGGATGGGCGAGCTCAACACCCGGCTGGGCGACCCGTCGCTCTTCGAGGCGGGCGAGCAGAACGCGGACGGCGCCGGTCTCGGCCTCCAGGTGACGTCGCTGCTGGCCGCGCGCCACGCCGTACGGGTCCAGCTGCGCGAGCAGAAGGGCAGCGGGGTGACCGTCGTCGTCGTACTGCCCAAGGCCCTGCTGCCGACGGCGCCGCCGGCCGCCACCCCGCCGCCGGTCACCGCACCCGGTGACGCGCCCACCCTGAACCTGCCGGGATCGATCGCCGAGGCCAACTCCAACGCACTGCCGAGCCGCACCCCGGCACTGCCCGTCGACCCGCTGATCGCGGCGGCCGAGCAGACGATCGCCGAGTCCGAGTCCGGGGCCGCCGACGCGCCCTCCGCCGAGAGCTCTCCCCAGGCCGTCCCCGACCACGCGCCCCCCGCCGAGCCCGAGCCGGAGGCGGCGTCCGAGCTGACCCCGCAGGCCGCGAACCCGACGCACTCCGAGCAGCCCCCGGAGTCCGAGGCCGAGATCACGATGCAGGTCAGGCTGCCCCGGGTGCCCGAGTCCGACGACGCACCCGAGGCCGTCCACGCCCCCGCCTCCCAGGACGGCCCCGAGTCCACGCTCGCGTCCGGCCCGTACGCCATCGGCCCCGACCGCCACGAACGCACCGCCGACGGGGGCCCGCAGCCGGGGGACACCCCGGTGCACACCCCGCCCCCCGCACCCGGCACCGCCTCCGTGGCCGACGTGCTGCCCGGCCCGCGCCGCCCGGAGCCCGGGAGGATCACCGACAAGGGGCTGCCCAAGCGCACCCCCAAGGTCGTCGCGCCCACCGCGGCCCCCGCGGCCGACCGCAAGGGCGGTGTGGACAAGGACGCTCTGCGCCGCCGCCTGGGCGGCTTCCACCAGGGCGCGAAGGACGGCCGCAGGGATGTCGAGGCGGAGATCGCCGAATCGTCCGCCACGCCGGAGTCCGCCGTTCCGGCCGACCGCACCGCGCGTACAGGCCACACTGAGGCGGCCGACCGTACCGACGGTCGAACCGATGAGACGGGGGACACAGTCGAGGAGGCACGCAGTTGACTGCGCCCAGCACATTCGGGCTGAGCACCGAGGCCCGGAACCTTCAGTGGTTGCTCGGCAATCTGGTGGAGGAGGTGCCAGGGGTTCACTCGGTCACCGTCGTCTCGTCCGACGGCCTGATGCTGCTCTCCTCCGACCCCGGCCACCAGTCCGCCCCGACGGAGGCCCGGAAGGACGGCCCCCGGGGTTCCAGCGCCGACCTCGCGACCATCGTCTCCGGTATCGGCAGCCTCACCATCGGCGCCGCGAAGCTGATGGAGGGCGGCGGCGTCAAGCAGACCATGGTCGCCATGGAGGAGGGCAGCGTCTTCGTCATGTCGATCAGTGACGGCTCACTCCTCGGTGTGCACGCCACCCCGGACTGCGACATGAGCGTCATCGCCTACCACATGGCGCTCTTCGTCGGCCGTGCCGGCCACGTACTCACCCCCGAACTCCGCAGTGAGCTGCGCAAATCGATGGAGAGCGCCCAGTGACCCCCGCCGCCGAACCGGCCCGCAGGCTCCCCGTCCGGGGGGCGGAGAAACGGCCCGCACGGGTCCGCCCGTACTCGCTCACCGGTGGCCGTACCCGGTTCGGCCACGTCCTGCTCGTCGAGACGTTCGTGGCCGCGATCGAAGCACCCGACGAGCGCCGCGAACTGACCAACGGGAACCTGGCCTCGCGCGTCATGCCGGAGCTCCAGGCCATCGTCGAGATCTGCCGCCGGATGCGTACCGTCGCGGAGATCTCCGCACTGCTGAAGATGCCGCTCGGCGTGGTCCGGGTGCTGCTCAGCGACTTGGCCGACCAGGGAAAGATCCGCGTGTACGGGACCGGGCACGGCACCGGCCAGCCCGACCGCGCACTGCTCGAAAGGGTGCTCAATGGACTCCGCCGTCTCTGAGTCGCCGCTCTTCGCCCCGCGTCAGCCGGGACCCGGGGACCAGGCCGACGAAGCGTTGCAGGCCTGGCAGCTGGACCGCACCAGGGCCCCGATCGCCACGAAGATAGTGGTCGCGGGCGGCTTCGGTGTGGGCAAGACGACCTTCGTGTCCTCGGTCTCCGAGATCACCCCGCTGAAGACCGAAGCGATGATGACCCAGGCCAGCGAGGAGACCGACGACCTCAGCGCGACGCCCGACAAGGTCACCACGACCGTCGCCATGGACTTCGGCCGGCTCACGCTCGCCGACGACCTCGTGCTGTACGTCTTCGGCACACCGGGTCAGGAGCGCTTCTGGTTCATGTGGGACGACCTGGTGCGCGGCGCGATCGGCGCGGTCGTGATGGCCGACACCCGCCGGCTCGCCGACTGCTTCCCGGCCCTCGACTACTTCGAGAGCAGCGGACTGCCGTACATCGTGGCCGTCAACCACTTCGAGGGAACACCGGGGTTCGAGGCCGAGGACGTCAGGGAGGCCCTGACCGTACCTCCGCACGTACCTGTTGTGATCATGGACGCGCGTCACAGGATCACCGTCGTCGAGGCGCTGCTGTCCCTGGTGGGCCACGCCCTCGACGCAACCCCGGCATAGCCCGTACGTCACACACAACGGAGAACCGCGATGCGGAAGATACTCATAGTCGGAGCCGGTCAGTCCGGGCTCCAGCTCGCTCTGGGACTGCAGTCCAGAGGGTACGAAGTCACCCTGATGTCCAACCGCACCGCCGACGAGATCCGTTCGGGCCGGGTCATGTCGACCCAGTGCATGTTCCACACCGCGCTCCAGTACGAGCGGGACTACCAGCTCAACTTCTGGGAGTCCCAGGCCCCGCGCATCGAGGGCCTCGGTGTCTCGGTCGCCGCGCCCGACTCCTCGCGCGCCGTCGACTGGGTCGGCAAGCTGGACGGCTTCGCCCAGTCCGTGGACCAGCGCGTGAAGATGGCCGGCTGGATGGACACCTTCGCCCAGCGCGGCGGACAGCTCGTCATCCACGGCGCGGCCGTCTCCGACCTGGACTACTTCTCCCGCACGTACGACCTGGTGATGGTCTCGGCGGGCAAGGGCGAGCTGGTCTCCATGTTCGGCCGGGACGCCTCGCGTTCGCCGTTCGACGCCCCGCAGCGCGCCCTGGCCGTCGCGTACGTCCACGGCATGGGCCCGCGCCCCGAGCACCCCGAGTTCGACGCGGTCCGCTGCAACCTGGTCCCGGGCGTCGGCGAGCTGTTCGTGATGCCGACCCTGACCATGTCGGGCCGCGCCGACATCCTGTTCTGGGAGGGCGTACCGGGCGGTCCTCTCGACGTCTTCCAGGACATCAAGGACCCCTCGGAGCACCTCGCCAAGACGCTGGAGCTCATGGAGCGGTTCACCCCGTGGGAGTACGCACGTGCCACGAAGGTCGAACTGACCGACGCCAAGGGCACCCTGACGGGCCGTTACGCACCGACCGTCCGCAAGCCGATCGGCCGGCTGCCCGGCGGCGGTCTGGTGCTCGGCGTCGCGGACGTGGTCGTCGCCAACGACCCGATCACCGGGCAGGGTTCCAACTCGGCCTCCAAGTGCGCGAACGCCTACCTGGACTCGATCATCGAGCACGGCGACGGCGAGTTCGACGCGGCGTGGATGCAGTCCACGTTCGACCGCTACTGGGACACCGCCCAGCACGTCACGAAGTGGACGAACGCGATGCTCGGCGTCCCGCCGGAGCACGTGCTGAATCTGATCGGCGCCGGCGGCCAGCTCCAGCCGGTCGCCGACCGCTTCGCGAACGGGTTCAACGACCCGGCGGACTTCGACAACTTCTTCTTCGAGCCCGAGAAGACGAACGCGTACCTCGCCTCGTTCGCGGGTCCGGCCGCCTGAGCGCCCCGTACCGCCTGAACGAACCGGCCGGACCGGGACCCGCCGCCCTCGCCGGTGGTCCCCGGCCCGGCCGGCGCGCGTGCGGCGGCCGTTATCCGGTGGGGGCCGTGGAGACGCTGTAGCCCTCGTCGGAGCCCGTGGAGGCCCCCTGGGGGAGCTTCGGCGGCTTGTACGTACGCAGCGGGGTGCTCTCCGGGTCCGGCCGGACAGCGCCCAGCAGCGGATTCGACGCCAGCGGTGAGACCTTCACCCGGGAGCCCGGCCGGGGCGCCTGCACCACCAGGCCGTTGCCGATGTACAGCGCCACGTGCGTGGCCTTCGGGAAGTAGA
The DNA here is from genome assembly GCF_044744085.1 of Streptomyces sp. NPDC087428. NCBI lineage: Bacteria > Bacillati > Actinomycetota > Actinomycetes > Kitasatosporales > Streptomycetaceae > Streptomyces > Streptomyces sp. NPDC087428. The sequence continues at coordinate 132,845 of NZ_JBIUXR010000003.1, read as the reverse complement.
TCACCAGATCACCCGGGCGCAGCGCGCTCACCGGCACCTTCCGCAACTGCCGCCACTGCTCCTGCGAGGTCCGCGGAATGGTGCGGCCGGCGCTGGCCCAGGCCTGCGAGGTGAGGCCGGAACAGTCGAACGAGCCGGGACCCTCCGCGCCCCACACGTACGGCTTGCCGATCTGCCGGACCGCGTACCGTACCGCCTCGCCGCCCTCCCGCGACGGCGGCCGGGTCGAGGACAGGGAGCCGGAGGCGGCCAGCGCGCCCTGGGCCTCGGCGGTGCCCTTCTGTTCGAGGCCGGACAGCTCGGTGAGCTGGCCTGCGGAGAGCGTGGCGAGCATCGCCTCGACCTCCTTGAGGCGCTTGTTCACCGCGTCGCGTTCCTTCTTCTGCCGTGCGGCCAGCACCTGCTGCCGGTCGAGCACCTTGCGGGACTCCCTCGCCAGCTCGTCGGCACGCTTCTCTGCGCCGGTGAGCCGCTTCACGGCCGCCACCCGCCCGGCGGCCAGCCGCTGGATGACCTGCCCCTGGTCCAGTGCCTGTTGGGGGTCGCGGGACAGCAGCACCCGCAGGTACGAGGAGAAGTCGGAACGGCCCTGGTACTGCTCGCGGGCCAGCCGCCCGGCGGCGTCGCGGCCGCGCGACAGCGAGAGCCGGGCGGCGACGAGGGAGGAGTCCAGCTTCGCCGCCTCCGCCTTCCGCTTCTTCAGCTCGGCTGCCGTCCCGTTGTAGGCCTCGGTGGCCTCCTCCGCCTGCCGGTACAGGTTCTGGAGCCGGCTCAGCAGCGCGGCGGGACTGCCGGCGGCCGCCTCCGGGGCGGCGGCGCCCGCGCTGCCGGTGCCGGGGTCGGCGGGTACGGGGGAGGGGGCGGCCTCGGCGGCGGCCGGCGAGGTCACGACGACGGCTGCCAGCGCCGTCGCACAGATGGAGCGCAAGACACTGCCCGGCACGACATCACCTCCGATAGCGGGGTGAATCGTCGGACTACCCCATAAGTGAGCGCAATTCCTCCATACGCTCACCTGCCGTCAGGTGATTCAAGGACCGGGGCGCGTGGCGGCGGCCCGATCCCCCGGAAGGCGGTGGACCGGGCCGCCCTCCGGGCCCGCGGTCAGTCGACCGGGAACGCGTAGAACACCCGGTCGCGCCGGACGACCGCGCTCTTCCCGGACACCAGCACCTGGTACCTGGTGGTGGCCGTCGCGCCCTTCGGGTCCTGCTCCCCGATGTCCTGGAACTTCCACAGCCGCCGCCCGTCGGCCGCCGCGAACGCGGTGACCTGGCCGGAGCTCGCCGCGAGCAGCGTCCCGCCGGTGCCGCTGACGGTGATCACGGGAGTCACGTCGGTGCGCGGCCCCTCCGTCGACCGCAGCCAGCGCAGCCGCCCCGTCTCCCGGTCGACCGCGCCCACCTCCTGGTTGCTGTTGGTGGTGTGCAGCAGCGCGCCGGCCTCGACCGCGTTCCCGAAGTGGGAGCCGCGGCTGCCGTTGAGCGTCCACCTCGGCTTCCCGTCGGACGTCCCGAAGGCCCGGAGATCGTCACCGGCGGCCGCGTACAGCAGGCCGTCCGCGTCGCCCACGGCCGCACCGCCGGGCGTGACACCGGCGAACGACTCGGTCCACTTCGCCTTTCCGGTCTTCCGGTCGAAGCCGCGGAACCTGCCCTTCCCCTTGGCCGCCTTCACGTCCGCCGGGGTGAGCGACAGCTGGCTCTGCCGTACGACGATGTCGTCCGTCCGCACCGCGATCAGCCGGTACACCGGCGCGGCCGGGCCGCGGCCGTTGGGCACCGGTGTGCGCCACAGCTCCTTGCGCTGCTCGATGTCGTACCCGAACAGGAACGACGTGACGACCTGCTTGTCCTTCCCGCGCTTCTTGCCCTTCTTCGGCTTGGGGGCCTTCACGGTGGTCCTGGTGGAGCCGGTGAACCAGACGGTGGACCCGGACGCGCCGACGAGTTCGGGCACCGTCAGGTGCGGAGCGCCGTCGAACCCGTCGGCGTACGCCACCCGGTGGGCCACCCGGCCGTCCTTCGCCGACAGCCACAGGAACTCGGCCGGACCCGCGACGAAGCAGAACTCCTTGCCGGCCGGCAGGGCGGCCTGGCCCTTCGCGGCGTCCGCGCTCTCCCAGACCCGGCGGCCGGTGCGCAGGTCGAGGGCGGACGCGTGGGTCTCGTCGGTCACCACCAGCAGCCGGTCGTTCCAGACGGCCGCGGTCAGGGGGGCGGGCTCGGACTCCGGGTGCGTGTGGATCCAGCGCGGCTGCGGAGGCAGTCCCGCGATGACGGGCCGGCTGGTGCTCGGGGAGGGCTTGGCGTCGTCCGCGGACTTCGCGTCGTCGCCCGACCCGAGCGCCAGCACCCCGCCGCCCCCGACGAGGAGCCCGGCGGCGCCGGCCGCCGCCGCGATCAGCACGGTCCGGCGGTCGGCAGCGGCGGGCCGGGCGGCGGCCGGGAGCGGGGCGGCGGGAAGGGGCGCCGCGGGGGCGGGTGCGGGCAGGGCCCGGGGAGCCGGCGGCCCGGCGGGGAGGGCGGCCGGGGGGCCGGGCAGCTCACGCGGCATCGAGAGCTGGGCCGTCGCCAGATCGGGCCGAGGGGCGCGGTGGTCGATGATCCCGAACTGGGCGGTCCGGGTGTCCCGGCCGGGATCGGGGGGCCCGGACCCGCTGTCGGCGGGCGGCGTCGCGGGCACCACGGCGTCCTGCACGTCCTGCGTGCCCGCCGGGTCCTCGGCGGCGGGCGGTGCGGCCTCCAACGCCTGGGCGCGTACGCCTTGTTCGGCCACGGCTGCCGACAGCGGGGCCGGCAGCCAGTGGCTGCCCCTCGCGAGCCCGGCCGCGCCCTCCAGGGCCAGTTCCGCGGCCACCGCACCCGCCGTCGGCCGGCCGGCCGGGTCCTTCGCCAGGCAGCGGGCGACCAGATCGCGCAAGGTGTCCGGCACGGCGGCCAGTTCGGGGTCGGTGTGGGCGATCCGCTCGGCGGCCTCCGCCGCCGGACCGTCCGCCAGCGGGGTACTGCCGGTCGCCGCGTACGCGAGCAGCAGGCCCAGCACGAAGAGGTCGGAGGCCGGACCGGCCTCCCGGCCCTCGACCTGCTCCGGGGTCAGGTAGCCGAGCCGCACGGAGAGCTGCCCGCCCGGCCGCGCCTCCGCGTCGGCCGCCGCACCCAGCGGGCCGAACGCGGTGAGCCGCGGCCCGTCCGCGGCCAGCAGCACCGTCCTGGGGGAGAGGCCCTGGAGCACGGATCCGGTGGCGTGCACCCGGGAGAGGGTCTCCGCGACGCCCGCGCCCAGTATCCGCACGGCACGCTCGGGGAGCGGCCCGGCCGTCTCGATCGCCTCGGCGAGGGTCACCGCCGGCACGTACTCCGAGGCCGTCCACGGCAGGTCGTCGTCCCCGGCCCCGTCCGTACGGGTGTCGAGCTGCGTCGCCACCCAGCCGCCGGCCAGCCGGTCCGCGGTCCGCGCCTCCGCCTGGAAGCGCCGCCGGAAGGCGGGCAGCGCGGCCAGCGCGGGCCGCGCCGCGGTGATCACGGCGAGTTCCCGCGGGGCCGTGCCGCGCGCGAGGTACTGCACCGCCGCGGCCGTCTCGCGCAGCCGTGCCAGCGTCGTGTACGGGCCGAAGCGGCGTGGATCGTCCTGACGCAGCGCTTCCATGGCGCACCCCCTGTGTGACCGTCCTCGGACCGGATCATCGATCCTACGGTCTCCCCCGCGACGGGAAGCCTCGCCCCGATTCACCCCATATGCGTCATCCCGGCTTCGACCAGGGCCACTTGGGGCTGTGGCGCTCACGGCCGCCGGGGGCGAACTCGTAGACCCAGCCCCGCTGGATCCCCAGCCGCTTGGAGTGTCCGGCCGGGACCCGCCGGTACGCGTACACGGTGGCCGGACCGCCGTCGGCGTCCGGGACCGGGACCTCGTACCACTTGGGCGGGTGGCCGGTCGCGCCGACGAGGACGGGCAGGACCCGTCCGTCCAGCGGCCCGCCGGTGAAGGGGGTGTTCTCGCTTCTCACCGCCCCAGTCTGACCGATCAGCCCGGGGGCAGCAGATGTGCCGCCTCGCCGACCACCGGGATCAGCCGGTCCGCCAGCCGGCCGGCCGGGCCCGCCGCGGTCTCCAGGGGCAGCAGCTCGGCCACGGCGGCGGCGGTCGCCGGGTCCGTGGCCGCGGTGACCGCGAGGAGTCCGATGAACTGGTCGACGAGCCAGTCGCGCAGCTCGGAGGCGGCGGGCTGCTTCTCCTCGTCCAGCCAGATCAGCGAGGCGGCCTCGACGGCCGCGATCCAGGTGCGCACCATCATCCGCAGCCGCGGCCCGGGATCGCTGCCCGCGCCCCGGCCCAGGTGCAGGAGTATCTGGTCGGCCGCCGCCCGGCGCACCTCGTCGACGATGGTGCCCGTACGGGACGTCTCCGCGACGCTGCCGCCGCGCAGCAGTGCGCTGAAGCCGGCGTCGTGCTCGTCGACGAAGGTGAGGTAGCGGTCCAGGACCCGCGTCACCCGTTCCGTGGGCGGGCCCACGGCCGGTTCGGCGAAGCACAGGATCAGTTCCTCGGCGGCGGACCTGAGGGCCGCCTCGTACAACTGCTGGCGTCCGCCCGGGAAGTAGCGGTAGACCAGCGGCCGGGAGACCCCGGCGACCGTCGCGACCTCGTCGAGCGAGACCTCGTCGGGGGCCCGGTGCGCGAAGAGGGTGAGTGCCGCACCGAGGAGCTGGGTGCGCCGTTCCTCGACGCTGAGCCTTCGGTACGCACGGTTCGGCGGCGCGGCTGCGGCAGGGGTCATACCGGCCAGCGTAAGCGCTGGCGCCGTGTCCGGGACCGTCAGGCGAGCAGGCCCGAGCTCTTCCACAGCCTGCGTCCCACCCCGTTGAGGACTCCGATGTCGTCGAAGAAGTCGGTCAGCCGCTTGGCGCCCGACCGCATGACCTCGGCCCGGTGCCCGCTCGCCCGCACCTGGGCCACGGCCTCCTGGGGGTTCAGCCCGACGTTCGCGTACACCTGCGGATTGACGAAGCAGACGGAGAAGACGCGGGCCGCCTGGCCGCAGCTGACCCGGGTGAGCTCGCGCTCCCAGCGGGGCGCGGTCACCATCTGGCGGCGCAGTTCCTCGCGGGCGTAGCGGACGTGCCGGGCCTCCTCGACCACATGGATGCGGGTCACGCCGCGCACCAGGGTCTGGACGCGCTCGTCGGGGAAGGTCAGCCGCTGCATCCAGTCGAGGATCTCCTCGCCGAGCAGGGTGGCCGCGAACGAACCGGGCGTGGTGGAGACGGTCTTCAGCACCCGGGCGAGGTTGTGGTACCTCTGCGGGACCGGGTAGCAGGGCGCCCCGCCCCAGGTGATCATCCGGCCGAACATCATCGAGTGCCGGCACTCGTCGGCTATCTCGGTGAGCGCGTAGCGGACGTGGTTGCTGGTCACCGGCTTGTCGTAGATGTGCCGCACCAGCAGCTGCATGAGGATGATCTCGAACCAGATGCCGAGCGAGGCCAGCGAGGCCGCCTCGTGCCGGGCCAGGTCCTGCCGCTGCTCCTGCGACATCCTCCGCCACATCGGGGTGTCGTAGAGGGAGATCAGCTCGGGCGGCCAGAACCACTTGCCGTCCTCGGCCGCCGCGTCCCAGTCCAGCTCCTTGTCGGGGTCGAAGGAGTGCTTGGCGGAGGCCTCCAGCAGCCGTTCGGCGATCTGCTCGCGGTCCCGGAGCGGTCCGAGGGCGTCGCGGAGCAGCTGTATATCGTGTTCGGTCACTGACGTCATGGCTGGAGGCACCTCACACATGGGTTACCGGCGGTCACTCGTTATGAGACCGTCTGTCAGCAAGCTCGTCAATCCCTTGCGCACGACTTGTTGACCCGGCGTCTACCAACGTGTGAACCTGCCAACTGAGCCAATCGACAGGTGACTTGTCGAAGCATGCGAGGCGAAGGAGCCGTCCATGTCGACCCACGACCTCTACACCACCGCCCCCGACCAGCCGCTGTGGACGGTGCCCGCCTCGGGCGCCGCCCGCTTCAGCTGGGACTACGACGACGGCCGCGAGCGCCTCCTCGCCCTGTACCAGAAGGGCAAGGACAAGCAGTGGGACGGCAACAAGCGCATCGACTGGAGTCTTGAGGTCGATCCCACCGACCCGCTCGGCACCCCCGACGAGGCCCTCACCCTGTACGGCACCCCGCACTGGGCGAAGATGACCGAGAAGGACCGGGGCGAGCTGCGCAAGCACTACACCTCCTGGCAGTTCAGCCAGTTCCTCCACGGTGAGCAGGGGGCGATGGTCTGCGCGGCCCGGATCGTGGAGTCCGTCCCCGATCTGGACGCGAAGTTCTACTCCGCGACCCAGACCATGGACGAGGCCCGGCACGCGGAGATCTACGGCCGGTTCCTGCACGAGAAGATCGGGATGCTGTACCCGGTCAACGACAACCTCCAGGGCCTCCTGGGCGACACCCTGCGCGACTCCCGCTGGGACATGCCCTACCTCGGCATGCAGGTCCTCATCGAGGGGCTGGCCCTGGCCGCCTTCGGCATGATCCGCGACACCACGACCAAGCCGCTGCCCAAGCAGATCCTCGCGTACGTCATGCAGGACGAGGCCCGCCATGTGGCCTTCGGCCGGATGGCGCTGCGCGACTACTACAAGCAGCTGAGCGACGCGGAACTGCGCGAGCGCGAGGAGTTCGTCATCGAGGGCTGCTACCTGATGCGCGACCGGCTCAGCGGAGTGGAGGTGCTGGAGAACTTCGGCATCGCCAAGCAGGAGGCCAAGGATCTCTCCGAGCACTCCGAGTACCTCCAGCTCTTCCGCAAGCTGCTGTTCAGCCGCATCGTCCCGTGCGTCAAGGACATCGGGCTGTGGGGCGAGCGGCTCCAGAAGGCGTACGTCGACATGGGCGTCCTCGAACTCGGCGACTCCAGCCTGGACCTGCTCATGGCCCAGGACGAGGAAATAGCCGAACAGCTGGACCGGGACCGCTTCGAGGCCGAGGAGCAGGCGCGGGTGGCGGAGGTCGCGGAGGCGATCGCGGACGGCGGGACGGAGCAGCCGGCTTCCTGAGCGGGGCGGCTTCCTGAGCGGGGCGGCGGCGGACCACCCGGCCCGGCGGTGGCCCGCCCGCCGGGCCGGTGACGGGTCGCGGCCTGTGAACGGTCGCGCTCCGTACGGGGCGGTGCCGCCCGCACCGCGCACTCCACGCACACGAGGTCCTCGCGCTCGTCCCACGGCGCGGTGCCGGTGAAGCCGAACCGCTCGGCTGTCACGGCCGCGCACCGGGCAGCGCCCTTTCCGCCGCACCGGCCATTCCGAGCAGCGGGACATCGGCTCCCCGCCGCGCCACCAGGTGGAGCCCGACCGGGCAGCCGTCAGCGGTGAACCCGGCGGGCATGCTCGCCGCCGGATGCCCACTCAGGTTGAACGCCCAGGCCAGGGCGGTGGAGAAGAGCTCGCCCGGTCCCTCGTGGCCGTGCGGGCGGTTGGGGGTGACCGGGGTGAGGAGCAGGGGCGCGTCCGCGAAGAGGGCGTCCAGCCTGCGGTCGTTCTCCCGCCGGAGCTCCTCGTCGGACGCCGCCGCCCGGCCGTCGCGTACCGCCTGCCAGGCCGCCGCCGGGTCGAGCAGTTCGCAGCGGGTGTCCGCGAGCCGGATCACCCCCGCCGCCGCCAGCCGCCGCACCGCGCCCCGCACCACCGCCTCGACCTCCGGGTCGACGTCCGCGTACCCGAGGTCCGGGCTGTAGACGGCACGCAGCGGCAGCTCCGTCACGGCGGGTTCGTACGTGTCCAGGACGCAGCGCAGATACAGCTGCGCGTGCGCGGCGGACCGGGCCAGCACCCCGGCGGAGGCGAGCCCCGAGCGGTCGGGGGAGGGCAGCAGGCCGTTGGTCGTCTTGAGACCGAACACCCCGCACCAGGCCGCCGGGATGCGGACCGACCCGGCCCCGTCGCTCCCGGTCGCCAGCTCCACCAGCCCCGCCGCGACCGCCACCGCCGAGCCCGCGGAGGAACCGCCCGGCGTCCGGTCGGACCGCCACGGGTTGACCGTGCGGCCGTGGGCGCCGAGACCCCAGGTCTGCCAGTGCGTGCCGGGGCCGGGCACGGACGTCGAGCCGACCGGGACACCGCCCGCCGCGATCAGCCGCCGGGCCGCGTACGAGCGGATACCGGCGGGGCCCTTCACCGCGAACGGGAGCCCGGCCAGCGGCAGCAGGGACGCGCCGGGCAGCCGGGCCAGCGCCTCCTCGCGCCAGACGTCGAGGAAGGCGCGGAGCCGCGGGTCCTCCCGCTCGATCGCGGCCAGCACCCCGGGCACCTGCCTGGAAGCCGTCATGCGCTCAGTCTCCCAGCGCCGCCTCCATGACGGAACGGGCGATCGGCGCGGCACTGCCGCCGCCGCTGATGTCGGCCCGGTCGGCGGCGGCGTCCTCGACGACCACGGCGACCGCGACGGCCGGCCGGGCGGAGTCCCGCGCCTGTGCCCAGGAGATGAACCAGGCGTACGGCGTGCCGGTGTTGTCGATGCCGTGCTGCGCCGTGCCGGTCTTGCCGCCGACCGTGGCCCCGTCGACGGCCCCGTTGGTGCCGGTGCCGTCCCGCACCACGTCGATCATCATCTGGCGCAGCTGCGTCGCCGTCCGGGGGTCCATCGCCCGGTGGTAGGAGCGCGATCCCGTGGTGCGGACGGTGGAGCCGCTGTGCGTGGTCGTACGGTCCACCAGGTGCGGGTACATGAGTTCGCCGCCGTTCGCCACGGCCGAGGCCACCATCGCCATCTGTAATGGGGTCGCCGTGGTGTCGAACTGGCCGATCGAGGAGAGGGCCAGCTGGTCGTCGCTCATGTCGGTGTCGAAGTTGCTCTTCGCCACCCCGGACGGGATCTTCAGCCCGGTGTCGTTGAAGCCGAACCTGCCGACCGCGTCGACCATGCCGTCGAGGCCGACCCGCACCCCGAGGTGGGCCATCACGGTGTTGCAGGAGACCCGGATCGCCTCGGCCAGGGACGCCTTGGCGCAGCCGCTCGCCTCGTTGGGGAGCGTGGTCGTGGTGCCCGGCAGGACGTAGGGGGAGGGGGTGTCGGTCTCCGCGTCCGGGTCGGTGACGACCTCGGCGTCCAGCGCGGCCGCCGCCGTCACGATCTTGAACGTGGAGCCGGGCGGATACGTCTGCCGGATGGCCCGGTTGAGCATCGGCTCGCTCCGGTCCGAGTTGAGCTGCCGCCAGGCGTCGGTGACGGAGGAACCGGTACCGGAGAGCCGCCCCGGGTCGTACGAGGGGGTCGAGACCAGCGCCAGGATCTTCCCGGTCGTCGGCTCGACGGCCGCGACGGCGCCCCGCCGGCCGCCGAGCCCCTCGTAGGCGGCGCGCTGCACGGAGTCCTTGATCGTGGTGACGACGTCGCCGCCGGGCTGCCGGCCGCGGGTGATCTCGTTCCAGAAGGGGAGCGGGGCGAGCATCGGGTCGGTGCCGGAGAGGACCGCGTCCTCGGCGTTCTCCAGCAGGGCGGTGCCGTACGTCTGCGAGGCGTATCCGGTCACCGGGGCGTACAGCGGGCCGTAGCGGTAGGTGCGTTCGTACGCGAGCTGCTCGCCGGTGTCCTTCGAGCCGGTGACGGATCGGCCGTCGACCAGGATGTTGCCGCGCGGCTGGTCGTAACGGTCGATCGTGACCCGGCGGTTGGCGGGGTTGTCGTCGAGGGAGGAGGCCTCGAAGACCTGGACGCGGGCGGCGTTCAGCAGCAGCGCCACGAGCAGCAGCAGGCAGAAGGCGGCGGCGCGCCGGATGTAGCGGATCACGGCCGGGCCTCCCGCAGGGTCGACGTGTACGGGATCACAGCTCGTCCTCCAGGATGGGCGCGATGACTCCGGTCTCCACCTGGTCGGGGTGGGGTCTGCGGGCCAGGTCGCTGACCCGGATCAGCAGCGCCACGATGATCCAGTTGGTGACCACGGACGAACCGCCCTGGGCGAGGAACGGCATCGCCATGCCCGTCAGCGGGATCAGCCCCATCACCCCGCCCGCGATCACGAACACCTGGAGCGCCAGGATCGAGGCGAGGCCGATCGAGAGCAGCCGCCCGAACGAGTCGCGCAGGGCGAGCCCGGCCCGGTAGCCGCGCGCCACCAGCAGCGCGTACAGCATGAAGACCGCCGTCAGCCCGGTCAGGCCGAGCTCCTCGCCCGCCGTCGCCAGGATGAAGTCGGACTTGGCGGCGAAGCCGATGAGGATGGAGTGCCCGAGCCCGAGCCCGGTGCCGAGCATCCCGCCGGCCGCGAAGGCGAACAGCGACTGGGCGAGCTGGCCGGGCCCCCGGCCCGCGTCGATGGAGGCGAACGGGTCGATCCAGTCCTGCACCCGGCTGTGCACGTGCGGTTCGAAGGAGCCGACGACGAACGCGCCCACGGCGGCGAGGAGCAGTCCGACGGCGATCCAGCCGGTGCGGCCGGTCGCCACGTACAGCATGATCACGAACAGGCCGAAGAAGAGCAGCGAGGTGCCCAGGTCGCGTTCCAGGACCAGCACTCCGACGCTGAACAGCCAGATCGCCACGATCGGGCCGAGCACCCGGCCGGTGGGGAGCTGGAGCTTCCAGATCTTGCGGCCGGTGTACGCGAGGGCGTTGCGGTTCGCCGCGAGGTAGGCGGCGAAGAAAACGGCGAGCAGGATCTTGGCGAACTCGCCCGGCTGGAAGGAGAATCCGCCGACCCTGATCCAGATCTTGGCGCCGTTCACGGCGGGGAAGAAGATCGGCACGATCATCAGGGCGAGGGCCGCGGTGACCGAGAGGTACGCGTACCGCTGGAGCACCCGGTGGTCGCGCAGGAACACCACCACCCCGATGAAGAACGCGACGCCGAGCGTGGACCAGACCAACTGGGTCGGGGCCGCCTGGTCCTTCGGGGTCTCCAGGTCGAGCCGGTAGATCAGCACCAGACCGAGGCCGTTGAGCAGGACGGCGATGGGCAGCAGCAGCGGATCGGCGTACGGGGCGCGGAAGCGGACGGCGAGATGGGCGAGCAGCGCGAGCAGCCCGAGGCCTCCGCCGTACCCGGCGACATCGGGCGGGACCGCGTTGTTCCTGGCCAGACCGACGGCGGCGTAGCCGTAGACGGAGATGAGGACGGCCCCGACGAGGAGCGAGAGTTCCACACCGCGCCGCTTGGGCAGGCGCAGCTCGGGCGGGGGCGCGTCCGCTGTCGTTGCGGTCATGCCACGCAACGTAGCAAGAGGTGGGGGTTATTTCCCTTATGTGTTGGTGCGGAGGTTCGTGGGGTTCCGGTGGCGGACCGTCAGGGCCGGTGGTCCGGCGGCGGATCCTCCTCATGGCCTTCGTGCTCCGGCAGCGTCAGCCTGGCCACCGCCCCGCCGTCCGCCGCGTTCTCGAAGACCAGCCGGGCGCCCATCACCCGCGCCTGCCCGGTGGTGATGGTCAGCCCGAGACCGTGCCCCCTGCTGCCGCCCTCGGTACGGAAGCGCTGCGGACCTCCCGAGGTCAGGTACTCCGGGAAGCCGCCGCCGTGATCGCGTACGGTCACCACCGGCCCGTCGACCGTCAGGACGACCGGCGGGCGGCCGTGCCGGTGCGCGTTGCTGATCAGATTGCCGAGCACCCGCTCCAGCCGCCGCCTGTCCGTCTCGACGCGGACCGGCGGCCCGTCCCGGACGACCGTGACGTCGGCGCCCGAGGCGGACGCCACCCGCTCGACGAGCGGCGCCAGTTCGTGCACATCCAGATCGGCCTGCTCGGTACGGGTGTCGAGCCGGGAGATCTCCAGCAGGTCCTCGGTGAGGGCACGCATCGTCCGGACCCGCTCCTGCACCAGCTCGGAGGGGCGGCCGGGCGCCAGCAGTTCGGCGGCGGCCGACAGACCGGTCAGCGGGGTGCGCAGCTCGTGCGCCACATCGGCGGTGAAGCGCTGCTCGGTCAGCAGCTTGCGCTGGAGCGCCGAGGCCATCGTGTCCAGCGCACCGGCGACGATCGCCACCTCGTCCTGCCGCCGCGAGGGGCCGGCCGTCCGGGGGTCGTTGACGCGGGCGTCGAGATCACCGGCCCCGATCCGGCGGGCCACCCGGGCGGTCTGGTGCAGCCGCCGGGTGACCCGGGTGACGGCGAACCCGCCGGCCAGCAGCGTCGCGCCGATCGCCAGCAGGGAGGAGCCGATGATCGCCCCGTCCAGGCCGTTGATCGTGCGGGCGCTCTGGCTGTAGTCGATCCGTGTCGCCAGCGCGTGGCCGTCGGCCGGGGCGGCGGCCCACATCGTCGGCCGGCCCAGGTGGTCGGAGACCACGGTGCCCCGCTCCCCGCCGGCCGCCAGGGCGCGCAGCGACTCGGGCAGCCCCGGCGGATCGAGGCCGGAGCGCGGCGGGAGCGCCTCGCCCGCCTCGTAGGCGGCGGTGACGTCCGTCAGCCGGGTCAGCGCCTTCTCGCGGGCGTGACCGACCGTCTGGCGGGTGACCGCGGTGTGCACCAGCACGCCCAGCAGGGCGGCGAGCACACAGCACATCACGGTGATGAAGACCGCGGACTTCCAGGTCAGCGACGCGGTCCAGGCGGGCGTCCGCAGCCCGCGCGGGTCCCACCGGGCCCTCGGCCGCCGGCTGCTCACCGGCGCTCCGCGGACACGGCGGCGGAGGGGGCCGCGGTGGGTGCGGCGGTCGGCCGCGCGGTGGGCGGCGACGCCGTCGGCGCGGCGGAGGGCAGTTCGCTGGGCCGGGCGGAGGGCCGCGCGCTCGGCGACTTCCGCCGGTCGGGTCTCGGCTGCGGGGTCATGCGCAGGATCCCGTCCTGGGTGGGCAGCATGGCGCGCTGCCTGCTGTCCCAGGACCAGGCCGTGCGGTACTCGTACCCGGTGATGGCCGACGGCGCCCGCATGATCAGGTCCCGGCCGGCCAGCTCCACGCTGATCACCGCGTCCGAGGTGGACATGATCCGGGTCAGCCCGCCGGTCTCCGGCATGTAGACCCGTACGGAGAGCTGGCGGTCGGCGAGCTTGATGGCGAGGACCAGTTCGTCCCGGCCGTCGCCCGTCAGGTCACGGTAGTACGGCGCGAGCACCGGGCATGCGTGCGGCGCGGTCCGGCAGGCGTTGATCGCGCGGACGGTGGGGGCCGGGAGTTCGTCCGTCCCGCTGGAGCGGTCCGGGCGGGCCCTCAGCCCCGCCTGCACCACCGCCACCGGGTCCAGCCGGCGCACGTCGCCGCCCGGAACCGTGATGCCGGGGATGTGCGCGGTCTCGCCCTCGCCGTAGTCGTACGGAGCGGCCGAGGCGGGCGGCAGCTCCGGCCAGAGGCGGGCCGGACCGATGGCGGCCGGGGCCGGTCCGGTGCTCTTCAGCCCGCCACCGGTGCCGCATCCGGCCAGCAGGGCGGCGCCGGCCAGCAGGGCCGCCACGCGCGGCACCCCCCGGTGCTGCGGGCGCATGGCTTTCTCCGTTCCCGAGGTCCGTCGAGCCGGCGGGCGCGGGCTCACGCACGGCCCCGGCTCCGTAGACCTTATTCGGAAGGAAGTCTCTTATGCGTATTTAGTGCTGATAGGGGTTCTGGCCCTGGCCCTGCGCACCCGGGGCGAAGCCCGGCTGCTGCTGCGCCTGCCCGAACGGGTTGCCGTCCTGCGACGCCAGGTGCTGGGCCAGCAGCTGCTCGGCCTGCTCCTTGGGTATCTTCTGCTCACCACCGCAGAACGTGCACTGGGTGGCGTACTTCGTCGAGAAGGGGAACAGCGGCACGAAGAACAGCGTGAACTTCGTGACCCGCTTGCGCAGGGTGTGCGCGGACGGATTCCCGCACCAGCCGCAGACCATCGTCATGACGGCCAGTTGGTAGAGATAGCCTCGCGTACCGAAAATGATCATGTTGTGGGTCCCTTCCCCGAATTACCCATGAGCGCCCGGCGGCAGAGCGCCAGCAGCTTCTCGTCCTCGTATGTGTCATGGCTGCCGTAGCCGCCGTCCATCGCGTTGTGGCGGCGGACGGAGGCGAGCTCGGCGCGCAGCACGTGCACCGCGTCCGACCCCGCACCGGCGGCCCCCATCCGCGCCAGGCATCCGGCCACCCGGACCCTGACGTGGCGGTTCTGCTCCCAGGCCGCCAGGAGTACCGGAACGGACTCCCTGGCCCGCCCGGAAACCTCCCACAGAGCGATCGCCGCGTCCACCCGCAGCCACAGCTCCTCGTGCCCCAGCAGCGCCCGCAGCCGCGGCGCGGTCACCTCCGCCCGCGCACCGAGCCGGCCCAGCGCGCTCGCCGCCGACCGCCGCTCGTGCGCGTGCTCCGCCTGAAGCCCCTCGATCAGCACCGGCAGCACGGCGTCGGCGTCCCCGTCGACCGCCCAGAGCGCCTCGGCGGCCTCCGTGGCCGCCGCGGTGCCGGGACGCCGGATCAGCGCCCGCAGCTCCGGCAGGGCACAGTGCGCCGCGGGCCCGAACGAGCCGAGCGCCCGCAGCGCCGCTGTGCGCAGCCACTCGCCGCGGTACTCCGGAGCCCCCCGCAGCACCCGCAGCACCTCCGGTGCCGCCTCGCCCGCCCGCAGCGCGGTCAGCCCGGTCAGCAGCGGGCTCGCCCGGTCGTACGCACCCTCGTCGAGGCCCACCTCGCCGAGCCTGCGCCGCAGCGCACCGGCCAGCGGACGGGCCGCCGAGCCCAGATAGCCGATGGCGAACCCCACGTCGTGCGGCACCTCGGGCCGCTCCAGCGCCGCGGCCAGCGCGGGCACGGCGCGGGCGTCGCCCAGCCGGGACAGCGCCTTCACCGCGCTGCCGAGCCCCGGCGGCCCGCTCGCCCACTCCTTCACCCAGGCCCCGGGCTCCGCCGCGACCCGGGCCGCCAGCGCGTCCGCGGCCGGTGCGGCCAGGCCGAACAGCTCCTCCAGGACGTGCGAGGCGGCCTCGGCCAGCCTCGGCTCCGCCGCGCCGAGCTGCTCGCCGACCAGCCGCACCAGCTCCCCGTAGGAACCGCGCCAGGCCCGGATCAGCCCGCTGCTCATCCGGACCGCGTCGATACGCTGCCAGCGGTCGGGGCTGCACAGCTGATCGGTCAGCAGCGCCGTCCGCTCGGCGACCCGGTCGTCGAGACCGACGTGCAGGGTCCGCAGCAGATCGGCCGTCCAGGGCGCCGCGCGCCCCGCGCTCTCCTCGGCCGACAGTGCCCGCAACTGCCCCACCAGGGTCGCCGGCGCGGCCCGCTCCTCGACCCCGGCCGGCTCCGGCTCGCTGTGCGCCTCGGCCGCCCGCGGCGGCCCCGGCTCCGTGGCCGCGGCCACCGGCGAGGAGCGCAGCTGCCGCAGCAGACCCGCCACCACCCGCACCACGTCGCCGGGCAGCGCCTGCGGTGCGCACCGCGCCAGCTGGGCCAATGCCGCCAGCCGCAGCCCCGGCGGATACGCCTCCGCGGCCAGCCGGCTCAGCCAGTCCGCGATCTGGTCGGTCAGCGGGCGGTGGCGCAGCGCCACCCGCCCCGCCGCCTCGACCAGCGCGAGCCGCACCTCCTCGTCCGGCTCCACCGCCAGCCGGTCCCGCAGCAGCGTCAGGACCCGCGAGGGGTGGCCGTGCAGGGTGGCCAGCGCCAGCGGGGCGGAGACCCGCACCCCCGGGTCGTCGTCGGCCATCAGCGCGAAGAACACCCCGGCGCCCGCCGTGACGGCCGCCGCCGCCATCGCGTAGTTCGCCGCGCCCTCTATCTCGTCCTCGTCTATCTCGTCCTCGTCGTCCTCGTCGAGGTCGATGCCGCCGATGCTGGTGAGCAGCTCGACGATGCCGCCGCGGTCCGGGACCGCCGGATCCACGACGAGCTCGAAGAGGAAGGGGATGCAGGCGAGGGTGCACGCGTAGACGTCCCCCTGGTGGTGCACGGCCCCGTACATCCCGTCCAGCGCTCCCTCGCGCTCCGCCGGATCGGCGGAAGCGAGGCCCTGGAGCAGGCCGGGCACATCATCGGCAGGCCCGTAGGCATGCTCCATCGAGGCCCAGTCGACCTCGTCGATCCCCGCGAACACGTCATCGCCTCCCCACGCGTCACCACGAAGCAGTGTCTGCGCAGAGTGTGCACCACCGCTCCGACAATCCACCCGCCACATGCGGCCTTTTGCCTTTGGGCATGACAACAAAGGCGGCGGTGCGGTATGCCCGGGGCGGGAGCGACCGGGGTTATGCCGTGTCCGGAATCCGACGTCCCCGGCCCGGCTCGTTGAGCGGTCCGAGCAGATCCCCGTACCGCCCCAGCCGCTCCGCCATGTCCCCGGCGAGGAAGACCAGCTCCCCGGGGCTGCGGCACTCCTCGATCTCCGCCCAGGTGAGGGGCGCGGACACGGTGGGTTCGGACCTCGCGCGCAGGGTGTAGGGGGTGGCGGTCGTCTTCGCCGCGGCGTTCTGGCTGAAATCGACCAGTACCTTCCCGGGCCGCAGTGCCCGCTTCATCCGGTGCACGACCAGGTCCGGAAGCTCCCGCTCCGCCTGAACGGCCAGCTCCTTCGCGTACGCCGACACCCGGGCGGACGCCGTGGGCTCCAGGGGGACGAGCAGGTGCAGCCCCTTGGACCCGGAGGTCTTCCCGAACGCCTCCAGGCCGTCCGCAGCCAGCCGCTCCCGCAGCCAGCGGGCGACCTCGCAGCACTCCACGACGCTCGCGGGCTCCCCGGGGTCCAGGTCGAACACCAGCCGGTCGGCCACTCCCGGCGTACCGGCCCGCCACTGCGGGGTGTGGAACTCCACCACCAGGTTGGCCGCCCACATCAGCGAGGCGAGATCCGCCACGACGATCTGCCGGGCCCCCTCGTTCTCGTGGTGCGGCACCGGGGCGGTCCGTACCCAGGACGGCGTACCGGGGGGCGGATTCTTGGCGAAGAAGCGCTGCCCGTCCGGGCCGTCCGGATAGCGCAGGAACGACACGGGCCGCTCCCGCAGGTGCGCCAGCAGCGCATCGGCGGCCGTGGCCGCGTAGTAGTGCAGCACCTCGCCCTTGGTGGTGCCGGTGGCCGGATACAGCACCTTGTCCAGATTGCTGAGCGTCAGCCGCCGCCCCTCCACCTCTGTGATCGGCGTCATACGATAAGAATCACATGCAAAGCGGATCTTTACTGATCTTTACTGATCTATACGGATGTTTCGGATGTAAGGGGTGACCGGTGAGGTCCATATGGAACGGCGCCATCTCCTTCGGCCTGGTCAGCATCCCGGTCAAGCTGGTCAACGCCACCGAGAACCACTCGGTCTCCTTCCGGCAGATCCACCTCACCGACGGCGGCCGGGTCCGCTACCGCAAGGTGTGCGAGCTGGACGGGGAGGAGGTGCCCGCGGCCGAGATCGGCAAGGCCTACGAGGACGCCGACGGCTCGATGATCCCGATCACCGACGAGGACCTCGGCTCACTGCCGCTGCCGACGGCCAGGACGATCGAGATCGTCGCCTTCGTGCCGGCCGATTCGATCGACCCCCTCCAGATGGACGCGGCCTACTACCTCTCCGCCAACGGGGTCCCGGCCGCCAAGCCGTACATCCTGCTGCGCGAGGCGCTGAAGCGGAGCCGGAAGGTCGCCGTCGCGAAGTACGCGCTGCGCGGGCGCGAGCGCCTCGGGATGCTGCGGGTCGTCGATGACGTGATCGCGATGCACGGGCTGCTCTGGCCGGACGAGATCCGCGCTCCCGAACGGGTCGCACCGGATGCCGGTGTGAAGGTGCGTGACGCCGAACTCGACCTGGCCGACGCCCTGATGGCCACCCTCGGCGAGGTCGACATGGACTCGCTGCGCGACGACTACCGGGAGGCGGTCGAGGAGCTCGTCGCCGCCAAGATCTCCGGTGAGGTGCCGCGCCGGGCGGAGCCCGAGGACTCCGGCGCCAAGGTGCTCGACCTGGTCGCGGCCCTGGAGAGCAGCGTCCGGGCCGCGAAGGAGGCCCGCGCCGGCGGGGCGCGGGGGGAGGGGGACAGCGAGGACGCGCCGGTCGCGAAGGTCACCTCGATGGCCGACCACAAGGGCGGCAGGTCCGGCTCCTCGGCCTCCGGCGCGAAGAAGTCCACGGCGGGGCCGGGGAGGACCACGGCCAAGAAGACCGCGGCGAGCAAGTCCGCAGCGAGCGGGGCCACGGCGAAGAAGTCCGCGGCGAAGAAGACCACGGCGAAGAAGGCCGCAGCCAAGAAGACCACAGCCAAGAAGCGGACCGGCACGAAGAGCGCCTCGCGCAGACGCACCTCCGCCTGACCACCGCTTCTGTCCCACCCGGCCACCCGGTCACCCGGTCACCCGGTCACCCGGTCACCCGGTCACCCGGTCACCCGGTCACCCGGTCACCCGGCCAGGCGGAACGGCCGAACGGCCGCCACGGGGCTCGCGCCCCGGGACGGCCGTTCGGTCCGCTCCCGCGTACTGCCGCGTCACCGGTCCGGGGATCAGTGCCTGCGGTAGGAGCTCACATATCCGGGCGCCGGGGTGCCGACACCCGTCACGTCGTCGTAGCCCCGCACCGCCGACAGCGAGGCGTCCTTGCCCAGGCTCCGCACCGAGGTCAGCAGGCCGTCCGCCGCGTCGTACCCGTTGGCGAAGTCCACCCGGGCGACGGCCAGGTCGTGGCCCTTGCCCAGCGGGTGGTCCGTCACGTCGTGGTACACCTTCGACTGGTAGCGGGCGTAGATCGCCGGGTTGGCGAAACCGATGGGCCGGCCGTGCTGCGCCTGCTGCGCCAGGGCCTGGACACCGGCGATGACCGGCGCCGCCAGCGACGTGCCGCCGATGCGGTACTCGTCGTAGCCCAGCGATCCGTCGGGCATCGTCTGGGTCTGGCCGACGAGGAAGCCGGTGTTCGGGTCAGCCACGGCCGCGAGGTCGGGGGCCGTGCGCATCCGGGTCTTCCCGTTCGCCTTCGCCAGCGAGTCCGGCACGATGCCGCGCTGGTAGAACGGCTGCTTCACGGTCGAGCTGGTGCCGCCGCCCGCGCCCGAGGTGTACGCGCCGGGGAAGCCGGTCCAGCTCTTGCCGTCCGCCGCCAGGGGAGCGTTCGTGGTCCCCCAGCCGGTCTCCCACTTGTAGGTGTCGTGCTTGCCGACGGCCAGCGACGTACCGCCGACCGAGGTCACCCAGGCGGAGTTCGACGGGACGTCGATCTGCTTGGTGCCGGTGGACGCGACGTTGTCGCCGTCGTCACCGGAGGAGAAGTAGAAGCCGATGCCCTCGATCGCGCCCATCTTGAACACCTGGTCGTAGGCGAGCGCCAGATCAGGGGTCTGGTTCGCCTCGACGTCGCCCCACGAGTTGGAGACGATGTCCGCGAGCCGGTGGTCGACGACCTTGTTCAGCGAGTCCAGCAGGTCGTCGTCGTAGCAGGACGCGCCGCCCACGTACACGATGTCCGCGGCGGGCGCGACGGCGTGCACGGCCTCGACGTCGAGGGTCTCCTCGCCGTACCAGCCCGAGGCCCCGCACTCCTCGGTCTTCGTGTAGTCGTCCGGCAGCACCTGGCTGAGCTGCCCGCGCCTGTACCGCGCGTCGCCGTTGCGCTTGGCGTACTCGGCGGCGTCCTGGGCGATGGTGGGGGAGGCGTACGCGTCGGTGATGGCGACGGTCACGCCCTTGCCGGTGTAGTCCCCGGCCCCGTACGCGGCGCGCAGCTGCTTGCCGGTGTAGCCCTTGACCGCGTACGGCACCTTGGAGCCGTAGGCGCTCGGCAGGGTGGAGGCGGTCTTCGAGCCGAAGTACGAGGAGGTCGGGCCGGAGTTGCGGAACACCGCGTCCGGCGGCGGCAGCACCTCGTCGTGGCTGGACTTGTGCGGGGCGTTGTCCAGGCCGGAGACGGCGAGCACGTCGCCGCTCAGCGCGGCCGGCACCGATGCGGTGGAGGCCGGGGCGCGGTAGGTGTGGCTGCCCTTGCGGTAGTCGCGCAGCTGGGTACTGAACGCCTTCTCGGTCCTGGCCACTTCACCGGTCGCCGACACGTAGTGCTGGTTGGCGCCGGTGACGGTCAGCCCGGCGGACTTCAGCCACTGGCTGACCCGGTCGATCTGCTGCTGGGTGGCCCCGAACCGCGCCTGCGCCTGCGCGGCGCTCAGGTACTTCCCGTACGACGGCGACCGCGGGTCGGAGACGGCGGCCGCGTAGGCGGCCAGCCCCTTCGCGTCCCGTCCGGTGAGGTGGACCCGGACGGCGACCTTTCCGCTGTCGGACGTGGCCCCCCGGTCGGCCGTGGCGGTGGCCCAGGCGGGCTTGGTGCCCTGGAGCGCGCCCCGGCCGACCGGTGCGGAGTCGGCGCTTGCGTTGGGTATCCCGAGGGCGAGCGCACCGGCGAGCAGTGGCAGTGTCACTGCCATGCTCAGGCCGGCGCGTCGTCCGGCGCGGCTGATTCTCAAAGTAACCCCCTGCGATGTGGGTCTCGCGTGCGGAGCATGTGCCGAATGATGTGCACATGTAATCCGCCACTCTGGCGAGGAACGCCTCATGTAGGGGGCATGCGTTTCCCAAGAATCGGCCAAGTGAACGCGCGTAGAGGTCGGTTCGCGTCGAATCGCCGGGGATCGGACCCCCCGGCCGAAGGCTCCCGGTAGATCCGGGAAGCTCCGGACGGGCGGCCGGGGGCTGGGCGGCTGGGCGGAAGCTCTCCGAGTGGCCGGGCGGCCGCACGGCCGGACCGGCTGACGGCCTGCCGGACTCCCGGGCTGTCAGAGGCCGGCGCGGAAGCCGAAACCCCTGTGCTCCGCTCCCGCTTTCCCTCGCCTCTCCCGAACCATTCCCTTTCCGCGTCCGGTTGCGGGCGGCGAGCGGAATGAAATCGGGCTCCGCGGAGAACCGTGAATCCTTTCCCGGGGATTTCCGGCCGCCACGGAAATCCCTGATTCACGGTCAGAGGGACTCAGCGGGACTCAGAGGGAATCGGACGGAATCGGACGGAATTGCTCGTTCAGGCGGAAGGTGTTTTACGGGCGAGGAATACGGCAGCCAGCAGGGCGGCCGCGAACGATACGCCGGCCACCACCCACAGGCCGGTGTGAATACCGGCGGTGAATCCCGAGGCGATGGCATCGGTCACCCCGGGCGGCGAGGGGCGGCCGCTGCCGCTGCTGCCGCTGCGGGCCACGTCCACCACGGCCGTGGCGATCTGCGGCGGGACATGGTTGTCCGCCAGGGTCTGCGGCAGCGCCCCGACGAAGCGGACGGCCAGCACGGCGCCCAGCACCGCCGTCGCCAGCACCGAACCGACCTGCCGGAACGCGGTGACGGCGTTCGACGCGGAACCCATCTGGGCGGGCTGGACCACCGCGAACGCGGCCGCGGTCGACGGAGCGACCACGAACCCGCTGCCCAGACCCACCAGCGCCAGGCCCACGGCCGTGACCAGGTACGGGCTGTCCGGCTCCTGGCGGATCAGCAGCACCGCCGCGACCGACGCGATCAGCGAACCGGCGGCCAGCAGCCGGCCGGGACCGATCTTCCCGGAGATCTTCTGCGCCACCAGCGTCGACAGCACGAAGAAGACCATGGCCGGCAGCAGCCGGACCCCCGTGCTCAGCGCGGAGACGTTCTGGACGCGCTGGAGGAAGAGCACCTCCAGGAAGACCACGCCGACGAACGTGAACAGCGCGGACGCCGCCACCAGCAGCGTCGCCGACACCCGGATCGAGCCCATCATCCGTACGTCCAGCATCGGCACGGCCACCTGCCGCTCCACCCGTACCAGGGCGAACAGCGAGACGACGGCGACCACCAGCGAGGTCAGCACGACCGGGTCGTCGTAGCCGGCCCGGCCGCCCGTCGCGATCCCGTACACCAGCGTCCCGAGACCCAGCACCGAGAGGAACTGGCCACGCAGGTCGAGCGGCCTGTCCGGCACCTTGGACTCGGAGACCGCGTACAGCGTCACCGCCACCGTGACCACGGCGACCGGGGTGTTGACCAGGTAGACCGCCTGCCAGGCGAAGGCGTCCAGCAACGCCCCGCCGAGCAGCGGGCCGACGGCCAGACCGATGCCGGAGACCGACACCCACACCGTGATGTACCGCAGCATGCGCGGCAGATCGACGAAGAACGTGGTGGTGATGATGGCCAGTGAGGTCGGCAGCACCAGCGCGCCGCCGATCCCGCTGACCGCCCGGCCCACGAGCACCTGGGGGAAGGTGCCCGCCGTCGCCACGATCAGCGAGCCGACCGCGAGTGTGACCACGCCGATGACGAACACCCGGCGCCGTCCGTACCGTTCGCCCAGGGCCCCGCCCGACAGCACGCACGCCGCCACGACCAGGGTGTACGTGCTCGACACCCAGCTCAGGTCCGCCGGGGCGATGTTCATGTCGACCTGAAGGGCGCGCAGCGTCGAGATCGCCGACGTCACCTCGATGAACGACATGAACAGACCGAGGCACGCGGCGGTCAGGATCAGCTTGCCGTGCGGGATGACCGGCTTCGCGGGCGCGGCGGCGGCCGTCGTCTCCGTCTCCGCGCTCATCACTTGCCCCGCTTCTCGGCGATGCGCAGCGCGGCGTCGTCCCACGACAGCGGGAGCTCGCTCCGGGCGGCACCGTAGAAGACGAACGTCGAGCGGTCCATCGTCGGCCGCAGCTTCGCGACCACCTTCGCGTGCGGGTCGCTGCGGGAGAAGGTCTCCAGCGACTCCTGGTCCTGCCACGCGGACAGGGTCCAGAACGTCTTCTTGAACGGTTCGGCGCGCAGCGACGCGCCGATGGTGCCGGGTGCGGAACGGACCTGCTTCCACACCACCAGCGACAGCAGGAAGAACCGCGGCACGCTGAGCAGCGACTTGACCTCGAACTTCGATGCCATGACCACGGCCTCGCCGGAGTCGGGGGACTCGGTGGCAGCGGCCCCGGGCATCCAGGGAATGGTGGGCATGGGGGATATCTCCTCTTCGGCGTGGGGCGCGTGATCACAGCAGGGAATACCCGCTACCCACATGAGACACGCGCGACGGCGATCCGGACATGTGGTGGTGCGCAACCGCTCCGGAGTGGCGGGGTTGGCCTGTTCGTGCCCCTGGTGTCCGGTACCCGTTGATCCGGACACCGCCTTTGCGGGCCATCGATGAATTCGATGGAACGCGCATGTTCGGCGATGCGGTGTTTGACCCTCCGGCACGGCCCGAATTACTTTCCTTGCACGTCGCAGCCCGCGGCTCAATCGGAGCGGTGAACCAACGACCACATGCTTGAAGAGGGTTAGCCCTCCGCGCTCCAGCGGCCGTCGCACCCTAGCGACTCCTTCCCTTTCCGGAGAACTGCCCGAACCCGAGGGGCCACCCTTCATGACAACTCGTGTCGCCGTGATCGGAGCCGGTATATCCGGCCTTTCCGCCGCCTACCATCTGCCGGACGATGTCGATGTCACCGTGTACGAGAAGGAGAACCGGCCCGGTGGGCACGCCCTGACCGTGGAGGTCGAGGAGGACGGCGGCACCATCGGGATCGACACCGCCTTCGTGGTCTTCAACTCCCGTACGTACCCCCAGCTGACCTCCTTCTTCCAGGAGGTGGGGGCCACCGCGCTGGACCACACCGGCGGCTTCGACTTCTTCGACCTCGACCGCGGACTCGACTACGGCACCGCCGAGTTCGAGCTCGCCGAGGAGGAGATCGCCCGGCGCTACCCGGCCGATTTCATGCCGCTGTGGCGGGACGCGGAACGCTTCCACAAGGAGGCGCCCCGCGACTTCCTGCGCAAGCGCACCGACATGGCGCTCGGCGAGTACCTGGACCGGGGCGGCTACTCCGACGCCTTCAAGTACGGATACGTCGTGCTGCTCGCCACCGCCGTCTGGTCGGTGCCCGCCGAACTGATCTGGGAAATGCCGGCCACCACCGTCATCGCCTTCTTCATGTCGCACGACCCCGGCGGCCTCGGCGGCCGCTCCGTCGCCTGGAAGACCGTCTCCGGCGGCAGCATCGAGTACGTCCGCCGCGTCGTCGGAGCTCTCAACGGCACGGTGCGCACCTCCAGCCCCGTCACCCGCATCCGCGAGGAGGACGGTGAGAACGCCGGAGTCGTCGTCACCACGGCCGACGGCGAGGAGCGCTACGACTACGCGGTCGTCGCCTCGCACGCCGACCAGACACTGGCCCTCCTGGACAGCCCCACCCCGCTCCAGGCCGACATCCTGGGCAAGGTCCGCTACAGCTCCACCAAGGCGGTCCTGCACACCGACCCCTCCAGCATGCCGCCGGACCGCTCCCGCTGGCAGAGCTGGAACTACGGGCTCAAGACCGTCGACGGCACCCCGCGCACCTGGGTCGCGTACTACATGAACTCCCTCCAGGGCTTCACCGCCCGGAAGGACTACTTCGTGACCCTCGACTCCCCGATCGTCCCGCGCGAGGAGACGGTCATCCGCGAGCTCCCCTTCACCCACCCGATCATCGACCTCGACGTGCGCTCCATGCAGCGCACCATCTACGCGGTCAACGACACGGGGCGGGTCAAGCTCGCCGGATCGTACTTCCACTCCCCGAAGATCGGCCACGACCTGATCGGCTCGCACGAAGCCGGATACGTCTCGGGGCTCAAGGCCGCCGAGTCCATTGCCCGCGACATCAAGAAGTGAGGGAACTCCCATGCAGCGTGTCACCGCTCTGGAAGCACAGGCCTGGCTGGTCGAGAAGCTCGCCGTCCGGCTCGGTGTGGAGAAGGACCTGGTCGACGTCGAGCGCTACTTCGACGAATTCGACCTCGACTCCACCGAGGCACTGATTCTCGCCGGCGAACTGGAGAAGTGGCTCGGCTTCGAACTGGAGGCGACGGCGCTCTGGTACCACCCGACCATCGCCGCCCTGTCCGAGCACATAGCCGAGGAGAACGCCCGCCATGCCGAAGCGGCCTGACCCCTCCGCCGGCCGCCCGGTACTGACCCCGCTGACCTCCCCGGACACCGGGGCGGCCCGCCGGCTCTACGCCGTCCACCCGGGGGCGCTGGCGCCCGCCGCCTGGCAGCCGTTCGCCGAGCGGCTGCCGGCGGACACTGCACTGTCCCTGCTCGACCTGGGCAACATCCCGGCCTTCTTCACGGCGGCCTTCGACCCCCGGGCCGAACCCGCCACCGTGACCGAACTGGCCGGCCGCTGCCTCGCCGAGATCGACGCGTCGGCACCCGGCGACGCGCCGTTCTCGCTGGTCGGCTGGTCCTTCGGCGGCGTGGTGGCCTTCGAGATCGCCGCCCGGCTCGAAGCCGAGGGCCGCGCCGGGCAGCTGGACGAGCTCGTCCTGCTCGACAGCATCGCACCGGTACCCGCCTTCAAACGCACCGACGAGGTGCTGGAACCCCGGATGCTGCTCGACTGGTTCGCGATGTACCTCGGCGCCAAACGGGACCGCCCGTTCACCGTGAGCGTGCCTTTGGTCGCGGCGGCCGAGGACGGACTGCCCGCCGTACTCGCGGCGGCCACCGCCCAGGGCCTGCTGCCCGCCGACACCGAACTCGCCGGACTGCGGAAGCTGTACACCGCCTACCACGGCGGCCTGACCCGCAACAACCGCTGCACCGCCCCGTACGAACCGGCCGCGCTGGACCGGTCGATCACCCTCGTCAAGCCCGAACGGTCGCTGCTCCCTGACAGCGGCGACCTCGGCTGGAGCCAGCTCAGCAACCGCCCCGTACGACGGCTGGCGGTCGCGGGCGATCACTACACGATGCTCCAGGACCCGCGTACCGCAGCCGTGCTGTCCGGACGGCCGGCCGATTCCGCCGTCGCCTGACCGACCACCGCACCAGCGCTGCCCCGCCACCCGGCGCATCTGACCGAGAGGACCGTCGTGCACTACTCACGTCTGGCCGAAACCCCCATCGCCATCGTCGGGCTGGCCGGCCTGTTCCCCAAGTCCCGTAACGTGCGCGAGTTCTGGCGCAACATCGTGGACGGGAACGACTGCATCGAGGACGTTCCGTCCAGCCACTGGAACACCGACGACTACTACGACCCGGACCCCACCGCCGAGGACAAGACCTACGCCCGGCGCGGTGGCTTCCTCCCGGAGACCCCGTTCAACCCCATGGAGTTCGGCCTGCCGCCGAACACCCTGGAGGTCACCGACATCCTCCAGCTGCTCTCCCTGACCGTCGCCCGCGATGTGCTGCGCGACGCCGGAACCGAGGGCTCGGGCTGGTACGACCCCTCGCGCACCGGTGTCATCCTCGGCGTGACCGGGGCCAACTCCCTCACACAGCCGCTCTCCGCACGCCTCCAGACCCCGGTCATCAAGGAGGTCGTGCGCAGCGTCGGACTGAGCGAGGCCGACGCGGACGAGATCGCGCGCCGCTTCAAGAAGGCGTACATCCCCTGGGAGGAGAACTCCTTCCCCGGGATGCTCGGCAACGTCGTCGCCGGACGCATCGCCAACCGCTTCGACCTCGGCGGCACCAACTGCACCGTCGACGCCGCGTGCGCCAGCTCCCTCGCCGCGACCAAGCTCGCCGTCAGCGAGCTCATCGAGGGCCGCGCCGACCTCATGCTCACCGGCGGCTGCGACGCCGAGAACACCATCCTCATGTACATGTGCTTCAGCAAGACCCCGGCGTTCTCGAAGAGCCAGGTCATCCGGCCCTTCGACGCCTCGGCGGACGGCACACTGATCGGCGAGGGCATCGGCATGCTCGCCCTCAAGCGGCTCGCCGACGCGGAGCGCGACGGCGACCGCATCTACTCCGTACTGCGGGGCATCGGAACCTCCAGCGACGGCCGCTTCAAGAGCATCTACGCCCCGCGCGCCGAAGGACAGCAGCTCGCGCTGCGCCGCGCGTACGAGGACGCGGCCCTGCCCGTCGGCGCCATCGAGCTGTTCGAGGCCCACGGCACCGGCACCGCGGTCGGCGACCACACCGAACTGTCCGCGCTCGGCTCCTTCGTCACCGGTGACCAGGCGGAGGACGCACCCGCTGACCTGGGCTACGCGGCCGTCGGCAGCGTGAAGTCGCAGATCGGCCACACCAAGGCCGCCGCCGGCGCGGCCGGCCTGATCAAGCTGTCCCTCGCCCTGCACCAGAAGGTCCTGCCGCCCACCATCAACGTCGACAAGCCCAGCGAGGCCGTCGACCCGGCGAGCACCCCCTTCTACGTGAGCTCCGAGGCCCGCCCCTGGGTCCTCGACCCGGCCCGCGACCGGCGCCGCGCCGCCGTCTCCTCGTTCGGCTTCGGCGGCACCAACTTCCACATGGTGCTGGAGGAGCACGACGGCGCGGAGGCGCCCAAGGTGCTCGGCCCGACCGCCCGCACCGGCATCTGGCACGCCGCCGACCCCGAGGCCCTCGCCCGCTCCCTGGAGCGCGGCACCGCGGCCGACCCGGTCGGCTGGGTCCCGGCGGGCGACGCGCGCGTCGGCATCGTGGCCCGCGACGACGAGGAGTTCGAGGAGCTGCGCACCGTGGCCGTGGGGCTGCTGCGCGCCAAGCCGGACGCCACGTCCTGGCAGCACCCCAAGGGCATCACCTACCGCCGCGCCGCCCTGCCCCAGGGCGCGAGGACGGCCGCCGTCTTTGCCGGCCAGGGCAGCCAGTACGTCGGCATGGGCCGCCGCGCCGCCCTGACCCTCCCCTCGGTGCTCGCGGCCTACGACAAGGCCAACCAGCTCACCGGCGGCGCCGAGACCCTCGGCAGGACCGTCTTCCCGCCGCCCGCGTTCACCGACGAGGTGCGCAAGGAGCAGGAGGAGCGGCTGCGCCGCACGGAGTTTGCGCAGCCCGCGATCGGCGCGCTGTCGGCGGGCCAGTTCGCGTGGTTCAAGAAGCTCGGCTTCACCCCCGACGGCACGATCGGCCACTCCTTCGGCGAACTCACCGCCCTCTGGGCGGCGGGCGCGCTGGACGACGACCGGTTCGCCGAACTCGCCCGCGCCCGCGGCCTCGCCATGGCCCCGCCCGCCGGCGCGACCGGCTTCGACCCGGGCGCCATGGCCGCGATCCGTGCCGAACAGGCCGCCGTCCAGGAGCTCGTCGCCGGCTACCGCGACGTGAGCGTCTGCAACATCAACGCCCCCGGCCAGATCGTCGTCGGCGGCCCCACCGCCGAGATCGACCGCCTGGTGGCCGACGCCTCGGGCCGCGGCGTCCACGCCAGGCGCCTCCCGGTCTCCGCCGCGTTCCACACACGCTTCGTCGCCCACGCCGCGGACGCCTTCCGCGAGGCCGTCGACCGCGTCGGACTCGGAACCCCGACCGTCCCCGTGTACGCCAACACCGCGGGCGCGACGTACGGCACCGACCCGGCCGCCAACGGCCGCACCCTCGTCGACCAGCTCCTCCAGCCCGTCGACTTCGCCGCCCGCATCGAGCAGATGTATGCCGACGGGTACCGCGTCTTCGTCGAGTTCGGGCCCAAGCGGGTGCTGTCGGACCTCATCGGCCGCATCCTGGAGGGCCGTGACGACGTCGTGTCGCTCGCGGTCGACGGCGGCCCCGCCAAGGACAGCGAGGTGGCCCTCAAGCGGGCGGTCGTCGAGCTCGCCGTGCTCGGCCTGCCGGTCACGGGCATCGACGACCACACGGAGCCGGAGCTGGTCGTACCGGTCCGCAAGGGCCTCACGATCCCGCTGCGCGGCATCAACTACGTGACGGACGCGCGCCGTTCGGCGTACGAGGAAGCCCTGGCCGAGCCCACGGTGACACAGCCGGCCGCGGCTGCGGTCCCGGCAGCGGCTCCGGCCGCCGTCGCCCCCGCCGATGCCGAGCTTAGCGACGTCGTGCGGGAGGGGCTCGGCCTTCAGGCGGAGATCCTCGACGCGCACGTCACGACGATCCAGCAGGCGGTCCAGTCCCTGGAGGACTCGGTCCGCTCCGGCGCCCACCCGGACACGGACGCCGCCCTGCGCCTGATCCAGGAGCACGGCACGTCCATCGCCTCCAGCCACGAGCGGGCCACCCGGCTGCTGATCGACGCCCTGCGAGGCACGGAGGAGACCCCGGCGGAGGCTGCGCCGGCTCCGGCGGCGGTTGCTCCGGTGGCGGTTGCTCCGGTGGTTCCGGCCGCTCCGGCGGTGGTCCCGGTGGCTCCAGTTACTCCGGTGGAGGTTGCTCCGGTTGTGGTCGAGGAGTCTGTCGCTGCTTCTGCTCCTGCCGCTCCTGCCGCTCCTGCCGCTCCCGTCGCTCCTGCTGCTGTGGCTGTTGACGCTGCGGTGTTGGAGGCGCTGTTGGGTGTGGTGGCGGAGAAGACGGGTTATCCGGCGGAGATGCTGGAGCCGGGGATGGATCTTGAGGCGGATCTCGGGATTGACTCGATCAAGCGGGTTCAGATCCTGGGTGCGTTGCAGGAGCGGTTCCCGGTGTCGGGTGATGTGGACCCGGAGCGGTTGGGTGAGCTGCGGACGCTGGACGACGTGGCGGGCTTCCTGAGCTCGGCTTCCGCGCCCGCTGCTGCCGCTCCCGTACCCGCTGTTGTGCCCGCTGTTGTTTCTGCGCCTGTTCTGGTGGAGGTTGCTCCGGTCGCAGTCGAGGAGCCTGCTGCTGTGGCTGTTGACGGCGCTGTGCTGGAAGCTCTCCTCGGAGTGGTGGCGGAGAAGACGGGTTATCCGGCGGAGATGCTGGAGCCGGGGATGGATCTTGAGGCGGACCTCGGGATCGATTCGATCAAGCGGGTGCAGATCCTGGGTGCGTTGCAGGAGCGGTTCCCGGTGTCGGGTGATGTGGACCCGGAGCGGTTGGGTGAGCTGCGGACGCTGGACGACGTGGCGGGCTTCTTGAGCTCGGCTTCCGCACCGGCCGCTTCTGCCCCCGCCCCCGCCCCTGCCCCTGCGCCTGTTCCGGCGGAGGTTGCTCCGGTCGCAGTCGAGGAGCCTGCCCCCGCGGCCGTTGACGGCGCGGTACTGGAAGCACTCCTCGGAGTGGTGGCGGAGAAGACGGGTTATCCGGCGGAGATGCTGGAGCCCGGCATGGATCTTGAGGCGGACCTCGGGATTGACTCGATCAAGCGGGTGCAGATCCTGGGTGCGTTGCAGGAGCGGTTCCCCGTGTCGGGTGACGTCGACCCGGAACGCCTCGGTGAGCTGCGTACCCTCGACGACGTCGCCGGCTTCCTGAGCTCGGCTTCCGCACCGGCCGCTTCTGCCCCCGCCCCTGTTCCGGTGGAGGTTGCTCCGGTCGCAGTCGAGGAGCCTGCTGCTGCGGCTGTTGACGCTGCGGTGCTGGAAGCACTCCTCGGAGTGGTGGCGGAGAAGACGGGTTATCCGGCGGAGATGCTGGAGCCGGGGATGGATCTTGAGGCGGATCTCGGGATCGATTCGATCAAGCGGGTCCAGATCCTGGGTGCGTTGCAGGAGCGGTTCCCCGTGTCGGGTGACGTCGACCCGGAACGCCTCGGTGAGCTGCGTACCCTCGACGACGTCGCCGGCTTCCTGAGCGCTGCCTCCGCACCCGCCTCCGCACCCGCCTCCGCACCAGCCCCCGCCGCTCCCACCGCGAGCGCCCCCGCCCCCGCCGCTTCCCAGGCGCCCCTGGTGGTCGACTACCCGAGTGCTCCCGGTGTCGGGCGGACCTTCGCCTCGGTGCGGGAACTGCCCGCGCCCTACCGGGTCGTGGAGGCCTACGCGGACCACCGGACCGCGCTCGTCGTGGACGACGGGTCGGCGCTGGCCGGGCCGGTGATCGGTGCGCTGCGTGCCGACGGCTGGCGGGTCGAGGTCGTGGGGCTGCCCGGAGAGGTGGCGACCACGGAGGCCGCCGACTCGGTGCAGCAGCTGCGGACATGGGACGCGGCCGAGCTGGCCCGTGCCGTGACCACCACGCGCATCGACCTCGTCGTGCAGCTGGTGGCCGCCACCGGACAGGAGTGGGCCGACGCGGCACAGCGGCTGGCGCACACCGTACTCGTGGCGAAGCAGACACAGCCCGCGCTGAAGGCGGCCGCCGCCGCCGGCAACAGAGCCGGCTTCGTGGCCCTGACCCAGCTCGACGGGGCCAACGGCTACCGGGGGAGCGAGTCCGGGTCGTCGCTGCTGGGCGGGGTCTCCGGACTGGTGAAGACGCTGGGGATCGAGGTCCCGGAACTCTTCACCCGTACCGTCGACTTCGCACCGGGTCTGGACGACCGGACGGTCGCCGACCGCTTCCTGGGCGAGATAGGCGACCTGGCCACCGACCTCGCGGACGTCGCCCACGACGCCCACGGGCGCCGCACGGTCGTCCCCTCGGCCGAGGCCCCCGCCGGGCACCTGGCCGTCGTGCCCGAGATCGATGCCAGTGACCTGCTCGTGGTCACCGGCGGAGCCCGCGGCATCACGGCGGACTGCCTCCAGGCGCTGGTCGACGCACGGCCGGCGGGGCTGCTGCTCCTGGGCCGCAGCGAGGTGACGCCGGAGCCCGGCTGGGCGGCCGGACTGGAAGGCGCCGGGCTGAAGGGCGCGATCGCCAAGCGGATCGCCGCCACCGGCGAGAAGCCCACCCCGCGCGGGGTCGAGGCGGTCTACCGGGAGGTGACCGGCAGCCGGGAGATCACCGAGAACCTCCGGCGGCTGCGGGCGAGCGGCGCCACCGTCGAGTACGTCGTCGTCGACATCACCGACGCCGCCGCCGTACGGGCCGCGCTGGCACCGTACGCGGGCCGGGTCACCGGAGTGGTGCACGGCGCCGGTGTGCTGGCCGACCGGCTGATCGTGGAGAAGACCGCGGAGGAGGTCCACCGCGTCCTGGGGACGAAGATCCTCGGCCTCGGCCATGTGCTGGACGCGCTGCGCGGCACCGCGAACCTGCGGCACCTGGTGTTCTTCTCCTCCGTCGCCGGCTTCTTCGGCAACCGGGGCCAGTCGGACTACGCGGTCGCCAACGAGGCGCTCAACCGGCTCGCCGTCCGGCTGAAGCACGAACTGCCCTCGGCTCGGGTCACCTCGGTCAACTGGGGTGCCTGGGACGGCGGGATGGTCACCGACGACCTGCGCAGGATGTTCGCCTCGCGCGGTGTGGAGCTGGTCCCGGTACGGACCGGGGCCGGCATCTTCGCGGAGCAGTTCACCGCGGCGCGCGGCCACGACACGGTCATCGTCGCCGGTCCGCTGAAGCCGCTGTCCGCCCCGCCCGCCGCCGGACCGGGCACCCCGGTCTCGCTGCTCGCGGACCGCGATCTGGCGGAACTGGCGGCAGACACCCTGCTGAGCGACCACACGATCGACGGCAGGAAGGTGCTGCCCGCCACCGCGGCGCTCGGCGCCCTGATCGGCGCGGCCGAGACGGCGAGCGGGAAGACGGTCACCGAGGTGAGCGGCTTCCGGGTCTTCAAGGGAGTCGTCCTGGACGGAGAGGGCGAAGCCCCCTCGCGGCTGCGGCTGTTCCTGGAGCCGGGCCGCGACTCCCGGCCCGACACGGTGGACGTCCTGGCGTCCGCCGTGGACGGTGCCGGGCAGAGCCGGCCCGCGTACGGCGCCAACCTGGTCACGAGCGACGCCGGCGCCGGCCTCGCGGACCGTACGGACCTGGCCGGTACCGCCCGCGGGGCGAGCGGAACGGACGCGGGACCGCTGTACCGCAACGGAACGCTCTTCCACGGACCGAGCCTGCGCGGCCTCCGCCGCGTCCTGTCCTCGGACGCGCGGGGCCTGCTGCTGAGCGCCCGGCTCACCGACGGGCGCCCCGCACGCGGTGCGTACCACGGAACGCTGCACAGCCCGGTGCTGGCCGATCTGCTGCTCCAGTCCGCGCTGGTCTGGGTCCGGCAGCACCGGAGCCGGGCGTGCCTGCCGATGGAGATCGCCCGGACCCGATTCTTCGCCGAGATCCCCAGCGACCAGGAGTTCCTGATCGCCGTGGAGAACGTCGAGGAGGTCAGTACCGGCATCACCTGCTCGGTCACCGCACTCGACCGGGAGGGCCGTGTGCTCCAGGTCATGGACGGGGTGTCGGTGGTGGAGGACCCGCAGCTGGAGGGCAAGTTCGGGCAGCCCGTGCAGGTCGCCGCCGGCACCGTCTCGGTCTGACACCCCGGCCGGTGCTCCCTCTCCCCCCGCCCCTCACCGGGCGCCCGGCCGGGAGGCCCCTCACCGGGCCCCCGACCGGCCCCATTCGGACAATCGGAGGCTGACCCCTCATGGGCAAGTACGCGATCGTCGGCCTGGCCTGCCTCTTCCCCGGCGCCGGGACCCCCGACGACTACTGGCGGAACCTGATCGGCGGCGTGGACTCACGCACCGACGGAGGCAGCCGGATCTTCGGGCACTCCCCGCAGGACAGGGAGACCGACCCCGAGGACAGGCACCGCATCTACTGCCTCCGGGGCGGATTCCTCGACGAGCACGACGCGAGCTCCCCGTCCGCGGGGACCGCCGGAAGCGGCGGCCCCGAGGCCCTCCGTGAACCGAATGGATACCTTCTCCCGCCCGACTACCTGGCCGGTCTCGACCGCTCGTTCCACTGGGCGCTCGGAGTGGCGAGGGACGCTCTGGCCGACGCGGGCCAATCCCCCGCGTCCGCGGACGGCCGGAGCGGGCCGAGGACCGGGGTGGTGTTCGGGAACTATCCGTTCCCCACCCCGGCCTCCGGCCGGCTCGTGGGAGAACTGTGGGACACGGCGGTCGCCGAGGGGCTCGTGGAAGCGGGCTTCCCGGCCGGCGCCGGCACCACCGCACCGGGCGGCACCACCGCACCGGCCGGCACCACCGCACCGGCCGGCGACAATGCCGCCGGCCGCGGGGACGGCTCACCCGACGGCGTGGCTGCCGCCCACAACCTGTGGGCGGGCGGCATGCCCGCCCAGGTGGTGGCCGCGGCACTCGGTCTGGAAGGGCCGCGCCTCACCCTGGACGCGGCCTGCTCGTCCGCGCTGTACGCGCTCAAGCTGGCCTGCCTCCACCTGGAGACCGGCCGCGCCGACGTGATGCTCGCCGGCGGCGTCTGCGCCCCCGACCCCACCGTCGTCCACCTGTCCTTCTCCGATCTGCGGGCCTACCCGCAGGACGGATTCAGCCAGCCCTTCGACGCCCGCTCCCGGGGCATCGTCACCGGCCAGGGCGCCGCGATGATCGCGGTGAAGCGGCTGGCCGACGCCGAGCGCGACGGCGACCGGGTGTACGCGGTCATCGACGCGGTCGCCCTGACCAACGACGGCCCCGGCAAGCACATGCTGGCGCCGAACGCCGCCGGGCAGCAGGCCGCGTACGAACTGGCCTACCGCGAGGCGGGTGTCGACCCGTCCGCGATCCAGTACCTGGAGTGCCACGCCACCGGCACCCCGCTCGGCGACAGCACCGAACTCGGCAGTGTGGAGGAGTTCTTCGGGCGCGGTCCGCTGCTCGGCTCCGTGAAGGCCAACCTGGGACACCTGCTGACGGTGGCCGGCATGAGCAGCCTCATCAAGGTGGTCCTGTCGCTCGCGCACGGCACCATCCCCCCGACCATCGGCGTCGAGGAACCGCTGCCCGGCACGGTCGCCGACCGTGTCGTACGGGAACTGCGGCCCTGGCCCGAACCGGCAGCCGGAGACCCGCGCCGCGCGGGCGTATCGGCCTTCGGCTTCGGCGGTACGAACGCACACGTGGTGCTCTCGGCACCGGACGGCACGGACGACGGCACCGAACCGCGGGCCCCGGCCGGCACCCCGCCCCCCACCGACCCGCCCGCGCTCTCCGTCATCGGCATGGGGGCCCACTTCGGCTCCTTCACCACCCTGGACGCCTTCGAACGCGCCGGATACGAAGGGCTCGACGCCGTACGCGAGCTGCCCGAGCAGCGGTGGCGCGGCTTCGAGACCGTCGACGGCGGGCCGCTCGACCGGGCCGGGCTCGCCAAGGACGGGGTGCCCCGGGCCGCGTACATCGAGGAGTTCGAGGTCGACGCGACCTCGTACCGCATTCCGCCCAAGGAACTCGACCACTTCAACCAGCAGCACCTGCTGATGATGCGGGTCGCGGAGGAGGCACTGCTCGACGCCGGGTACGCACGGCCCCGCCCCGGCCGCGGAGCCGGCGGGAGCCCGCGCCGGGTCGGCGTGGTCCTCGGCATGGAGATGGAGCCCAGCGCACACGGCCACGGCTCCCGGTACGAACTGGGCCGCAAGCTCACCGAGTGGTGCGCGAGCGCCGGTGTGCGGCCCTCGCCCGAGCAACTGGCCGCGCTCACCCGCGCAGCCCGCAACGGCATCCACGACTCCATCGAACCCAACGAGGTCCTCAGCTACATCGGCAACATCATGGCCAGCCGGGTCTCCTCGCTGTGGAACCTCAATGGCCCCTCCTTCACCCTCTCCTCCGACAGCGCGGTCGGGGTCGACGCCCTCGACGTCGCCCGGCTCCTCCTGATGGACCCCACGGTCGAGGCGGTCCTCGTCGGAGCCGTCGACCTGGCCGCCGGACCGGAGAGCACCCTCGCCCGCGAACTGCTGGAACCCGGCACCGTCACCGGCGGACTCCGCGTCCTCGGGGAGGGCGCCGGAGCGGTCGTCGTGACCCGCCCCGAATCGGTGCCGGCACAACGGACCGTGTACGCCACGGTGTCGTCCCTCGCCGTCCGCCACTCGGCGGGCGTCGCCCCGGGCGTGGACGCGGAGCTGGTCACCGCCGCCGCGGAGGACGCGCTCGCCGCCGCCGGGCTCACCCCCGGCGAGGTCGAACTCGTCGAGACGGGCGCGGCGGACCCCGCCACCCTCGAAGGACTCGCCCGCACCTGGAGCGCCGACCGGTCCGGCGGGGAGCTGCGGACCGCGGTGTCCGGCGTCCACGGCTCCATCGGTGACAGCGGCTGCGCCTCCGCGCTCGCCTCCGTCATCCGGGCCGCCCTCTGCCTGCACCACGGCTACTTCCCGGTGGCACCGGCGGGCGTCGACACCGGACGGCTCGGCGGCTCCGCGTTCTTCCTCCCCGCCGACTCCCGGCCCTGGCTGCGGACCCGCCGCGACGGACGGCGGGCGGCCTCCGTCAGCGTCACCGGTACGTCCGGCAGCCACGCGCACCTCGTCCTCACCGGCGGCCAGGTGCGCGGCGAGGTCACCGAGACCGACTGGACCAGGTCCGGCGGAGGACTCGTCGTCCCCGTCGGCGCGGACGACATCGCCGGGCTGCTGCGCCGGCTCGGTGAGCTGCGCACCGCCCTGGACGGCGACTGGGCGGCCCTCGCGGAGGACCGGCCCGCCCCCCTCAAGGCGGTGCTCGTCGCGGACAGCACCGAGGGTCTCGCCCGGCAGATCGACCAGGCCCTCAAGGACCTCCCCGGCGTGTGGGAGTCCGGCGGCGAGTGGCTCTCCCCGTCCGGCAGCTACTTCACCGCCCGCCCGCTGGGCGCGAAGGGGAAGGTGGCCCTGGTCTTCCCGGGCGCGTTCAACTCGTACCTGGGGCTCGGGCACTCGCTCTTCCGCTCGTTCCCAGGCCTGCTGCCGCGCTTCGAGGCCCAGGCCGAACTCCCCGCCGAACTGCTGCGCAGCGCCTCCCTGTACCCGCGCTCGCTCGCCCCGATGGGGCGCCGCGACCTGATGCGGCGGGAGGCCGAACTCGTCGAGGACATCCCGCTGATGCTGGCGGCCGGCACGAGTTACGCGCTGCTCTCGACGGACCTGGTGCGCGAGGTGCTGGGCATTCCGGTGGACGGCGCGTTCGGCTACAGCCTCGGCGAGAGCAGCATGCTCTTCGCCACCGGCGGCTGGATCAAGAGCGCGCGCGGCGACGAGAAGATCAGCGCCTCGCCGCTCTTCGACGACATGCTGCGCGGCCCCAAGCGGACCGTGCGCGAACTGTGGGGACTCGGCGACGAGGTGCCCGACAACGAGGTCTGGTCCACCCATGTGCTCCTCGCCCCGGCGGCGGACGTACGGGCTGTCGTCCAGCGCTTCGAGCGGGTCTTCATCACGCACGTCAACACCCCGCTGGAGGTGGTCGTCGCCGGTGACCCGGGCCAGTGCAAGGAGGTCATCGCCGAACTGGCCTGCCGCAGCGCCCGCTCCCCGGCCAACCACGTCATGCACTGCTCCGTGGTCGACGGGGTGCTGACCGACCTCGCCGACCTCAACCGGTATCCGACGGGCGACGTCGGGGACCTGGTGCTCTACAGCAGCCGGCACTACGCACCGGTGACCGACTTCGACGCGGACACCGTCGCCGGGAACATCGCCGTGACGCTGCGCGAGACGGTGGACTTCCCGAAGCTGGTGCGACGCGCCTACGAGGACGGCTTCCGCTGCTTCATCGAGGTCGGCCCCAACAGTACGTGTGCGCGCTGGATCCACGAGACGCTCGGGGACGAGCCCCATCTCGCGGTCTCCGTCGACCGGCGGGGCGCCCGCGGCGCGACCGACATCGCCCGGCTGGTGGCCCGGCTCGCCTCCCACGGCGTCCCCGTCGACCTCGCCCCGTTCGCACCGCCCGCCGCGCCCTCGGGCACCCGGGGCACCCTGGGGCTGCGCACCTTCACCGTGGGCGGGGCCCCCGTCCCGCCGCTGGTCGCCGAGGGCGCGGCCGCCACGATCGCCGGACTGCGCACGGAACCGGCCGGCCCGGTCACGGCCGGCCTCGTCACGGCCGCCGTCACCGCGAAGCCCGTCGCCACCGCCGTCACCGCCGTCACCGCGACCGTCAGCGCGACGCCCCTCGCGACCGTGACCGCGACGCCCACCGCCACCGCCACCGCGACGGCCACCGTCACCACCACCGAGGTGCCCGTCGCCGCACTCGGCGCCTCCTTCGCCGCGGGCGCGCCGACCACAGCCGCTCCCGCCGGATCCGGGCTGCCCCTGGCTCCCGCCACTCCCGCCCCCGCAACTGCAGGGGGCGCCGAAACCGCCACGGAATGGGACTCCGCGATGTCGATCCGCCCCGCCGCCCCACCGTCCGCATCAGCAATCGAGCTGGAGCGGGAGCCCATCACGATGATCCCGGCCACCGCCGCGACCGCGCCACCGGCCGCCCCGGCGCAGGAGCCACCGCGGCCGGCCATCTTCGGAACGCCACTGCCCGCCCGCCCCGCCCGGACCGCGGAGGAGACCACCCTCACCCTGGTACGCGGACTCCGCAGCGAGATGCTGGAGGCGCATCAGGAGGTGCTGAACGCCCAGCAGGCCCTGCGCGAACAGCTCACGGCGCTGCTCGCCGCGTCGGCCCCGGCGGCCGCCGTCGCCGTACCCCGGCCGCCCAAGCCCGAAGGAGTCATCTGGGACGAGCACGACCTGCTGGAGTTCGCCACCGGCAAGATCGGCAACGTCTTCGGGGAGCGCTACGCCGAGATCGACGCCTTCAGCCGCCGGGTCCGGCTCCCCGCGCC
The DNA here is from genome assembly GCF_044744085.1 of Streptomyces sp. NPDC087428. NCBI lineage: Bacteria > Bacillati > Actinomycetota > Actinomycetes > Kitasatosporales > Streptomycetaceae > Streptomyces > Streptomyces sp. NPDC087428. The sequence continues at coordinate 94,731 of NZ_JBIUXR010000003.1, read as the reverse complement.
CCCGTACCACTTCGCGACGCGGGTCACCGCGCTGGAGGCCGAACCCGGGGAGTTCAGGCCCTCGTTCATCCGTACCGAGTACGACGTGCCGGTCGACGCCTGGTACGCCGTGGACGGACAGGTCCCGCCCGCGGTCACCATCGAGGCCGGACAGTGCGACCTGCTCCTGATCAGCTACCTCGGAGCGGACTTCACCAACCGCGGCGACCGCGTGTACCGCCTCCTGGACAGCAGCCTCAGCTTCGTCGGCGACCTTCCCCAGGTCGGCCAGACCCTGCGCTACGACATCTGGATCGACCAGTTCGTGCGGCAGGGCGACACGATGCTGTTCTTCTTCCACTACGACTGCTACGCCGACGGCGAGCTGATCCTCAAGCTGAACAACGCCTGCGCAGGGTTCTTCACCGACGAGGAGCTGGAGAGCTCCCTCGGCATCATCCAGGGCAAGGCCGTACCGCCCGCGAAGAACGCCGCCTTCTCCGGGTCCAGCTCCTTCAAGCCCCTGGCGCCCACCGCCCGCACCTCACTCACCTCCCAGGACCTGGCGCTGCTCGCGGAGGGACGGCTCGACGAGGTCTTCGGGCCCGGCCACCGCAAGCCCGAGGGAACCAACAGCTCGCTCAGGCTGCCCACCGAGCAACTGCGCATGGCCGACGAGGTGACCCTGCTCGACCGCAAGGGCGGTGCGCACGGCCTCGGACGGATCGAGGCGGTCAAGCACCTCGTGCCGGACGGCTGGTACTTCACCTCCCACTTCCCGGACGACCCGGTCCTGGCCGGCTCGCTGGTCGCGGAGGGCGCCGTACAGCTGCTGGAGACGTACGCGTTCTCCCTGGGCCTGCACCTGTCCCTGCCCGACGCCCGGTTCCAGCCCGTCCCCGGGCTGAAGACCGAGGTGAAGGTGCGCGGCCAGATCACTCCGGACACCGAGCGCATCGAGTACCGGATCGACATCACCGACCTGACCCTGCTGCCCCGCCCCGCGATCACCGCGGACGTCATCGTGCTGCGCGACGGCAAGCCGTCGATCAGCGTCACCGGTCTCGGCATCCGGCTGGTCGAGAAGGCGGGCACGCCCTACCGCCCGGAGGCCGGCGGCAAGGTGCCGCACTTCCTGGGCCGGCTGAGCCCCGCCACCGGTGAGCGGGCCCTGCTCAGCGAGTTCCACATGGCGCACGCGGCCAAGGGCGACCTGGCCACCGCGATGGGACCGGAGTTCGAGGTCTACGCCGACAGCCGGGCCCCGTACATCCCCAACGGCGACTTCCTCTTCGTCGACCGGGTCATGGAGCTCGAAGGCACCCGCGGGGTGCTCAAGCGCGGCGCCGTCATGGTCACCGAGTACGACTCCCCGCAGGACGCCTGGTACTACGGCGACAACGGCTCGCCCTCCATGCCCAACTGCGTCTACATGGAGTCCAGCCTCCAGGCGGCGATCCTCCTCGGCTACTACCTGGGCGCCACGCTGCCCTTCCCCGAGGAGCAGTTCAGCATCCGCAACCTCGACGGCCGCGCCACCCTCGTCAAGGACATCGACCTGCGGGGCAAGACCATCCAGCACCGCTCGACACTGCTGTCCAGCGACCAGATGCCCGGGTCGATCCTTCAGAACTACCGCTACGAACTCTCCGCCGACGGCGAGGTGTTCTACACCGGGGAGTCGCTCTTCGGCTACTTCAACGCCAAGGCCCTGGAGAACCAGGTCGGCCTGGACAAGGGCAAGCACGTCCTGCCGTGGCTCGACCAGCAGCCGACCAGGCCCGCCGGAATCCGCCGGGTCGAACTCGCCGCCCACCGGGCCGCGGAGGACGCCCGCGGCGGCCCCCGGCTGGCCGGCGGCCACCTCGACCTCGCCGAGTGGGTCGACATCCTGCCCGGCGGCGGCAAGCACGGCCAGGGCTATCTGCGGGGCCACCGCTCCATCGAGCCCGACGAGTGGTACTTCTCCTGCCACTTCCACCGCGACCCGGTGATGCCCGGCTCCCTCGGCGTCGAGGCCCTGCTCCAGGGACTCCAGGTGTACGCGGTCGAGACGGGGCTCACCGACGGGCTCGTCAACCCCCGCTTCGCGATGCTCTCCGGCACCGAGACGACCTGGTCCTACCGCGGCCAGATCCTGCGCGACGACCCCGACATGGAGTTCGACGTGCACGTCAAGGAGGTGCGCCGCACCCCGGGCCGGATCGTGCTGCTCGGCGACGCGAGCGTCTGGAAGTCCACCCTGCGGATCTACCAGCTGGGCGGCATCGGCATCGAGATCCACCACGACGGGGCCTGAGCCCGCCGGGTGGCCGCGGAACGGGCGGCCACCCGGCAGGCCCTGACCCCCGCCCGAGGAATCGAGATCCACCACGACCGGGCCCGAGGCCTCGTCCGACCCGACAGGAGACCCAGCATGACCAGCGACCACCAACGGCCCAGGTGGACCGGGACCGCGGCGCCCGCGGTCGGTGACACCGGGGTGCACGAAGCCCTGATGCGTCTCGGGGAACCCGTCTACATCGTGCGCGGACCCTACGGGCTGGGCGCGGTGACCGGCGGCGCGGTCGTGGCCGGCGGCGAGCACGAGATCGTCGCGACCGCGCCCCCGCTCGGGCCCGAACGGCTCGGCAGCGCCGCGTTCCTCGCCGCGCACGGCCTGCGCCAGGCCTACATGAGCGGGGCCATGGCCAACGGCATCGCCTCCGCCGACATGGTCATCGCCATGGCGCGGGCCGGGCTGCTCGGCTCGTACGGCGCGGCCGGGCTCCTCCCGGAGGCCATCGAGAAGGCGCTGCTCCGCTTCCGGGACGAGATCCCCGGACTTCCGTACGCCTGCAACCTCATCCACAGCCCCAGCGAGGAACGGCTGGAGCGCACGGCCGTCGACCTCTTCCTGAAGTACCGGGTGCCCTGTGTGGAGGCGTCCGCCTTCCTCACGCTCACCCCGCACATCGTGCGCTACCGGCTCGCCGGTCTCCGCGCCGGCGGCCCGCACGGTGTCATCGCGGAGAACAAGGTCATCGCCAAGGTGTCCCGGCCCGAGCTGGCCGAGCTCTTCATGCGGCCCGCGCCCGAGGCGATGGTGCGTGCCCTGGTCGAGGAGGGCGCCGTCACCGAGGAGCAGGCCCGGCTCTCGAAACTCGTCCCGGTCGCCGGCGACATCACCGTCGAGGCCGACTCCGGCGGGCACACCGACCGCCGTCCGCTGCCCGCGCTGCTGCCCGTCATCATGCGCCAGCGCGACGCGATCATGCAGGAGCACGGTTACCCGGAGCGCGTCCGGGTCGGCGCGGCGGGCGGCATCGGCTCGCCCGAGGCGGCGGCCGGCGCCTTCGCGATGGGCGCGGACTACATCGTCACCGGATCGGTCAACCAGTCCTGCCTGGAGGCGGGTACCTCGCCGCGGGTCAAGGAGATGCTCGCGCAGGCGGGCATCGCCGACTTCGAGATGGCTCCCGCGGCCGACATGTTCGAGATGGGCGTCGAGCTCCAGGTGCTCAAGCGCGGCACGTTCTTCCCGATGCGGGCCAAGCAGCTGTACGAGCTCTACCGCGCCCACGACGGCATCGAGGAGATCCCGGCGGCGGTGCGCGAACGCGTCGAGAAGCAGATCTTCCGCCGCCCCCTGGACAGCGTCTGGGCGGAGACCGTCGAGTACTTCACCCGCCGCGACCCCGACCAGCTCGCCCGCGCCGCCGACCACCCCAAGCGGCGGGCCGCGCTGATCTTCCGCTGGTACCTCGGGATGGCGTCGCGCTGGGCGAAGACCGGCGAGGCGGACCGGGCCGTCGACTACCAGATCTGGTGCGGCCCGGCGATGGGCAGCTTCAACGCCTGGGTCCGCGGCACCTACCTGGCGGCGCCCGAGCACCGCAGGGTCGCGGACGTGGCCCGGCAGATCATGACGGGCGCCGCCTTCCACCAGCGGCTCTCCGTACTGCGCGGTGCGGGTGTCACCTTCCCGACGGGCCTGGGCACCCGCCCGTCCCCCGAGGACGCGGCCGCTGTCGGCCCGGTGGCCGGGGCACGCCCATGACCACCTCACCACCGGCCGCCGGAGAGAAGCCGGCCCCCTCGCCCGACGCCGGCGCTCCCACGCACCGGCTGAGGGCGCTGCCCGGCGGCGGCGAGGGCGCGGGCCCCTACCCGCGGGCCGAACGGCTGGACGCCGCGCTGGGCGACCCGTGGCAGGCGGACAACCCGTACGGGTTCGCCGCCGGCGTCGCACGGGACGCCGCGGAGGCGTACCCGGCCGACGCCGAGGCCCGGCTGCGCACGGCCGGTCTCCACCTCGGCTACCTGCCGAAAGCGCTGGGCGGGACGCTCCATTCGCTGGAGGACACCCAGATCCTGGTCCGGGTCGCCGCCCGCCGCGACGTCAACGTCATGCCGGCCACCATGTTCAGCATCTCCGCCGTCATGACGGTGCTGGCCGCGGGCACGCCCGCACAGCACCGGACCATCGCCGGCTGGGTGCGCGACGGACGCACCGTCGCGTTCGGGCTCTCCGAGGAGCAGGCCGGCAGCGATGTGCTGGCCAACACCTGCCGCCTGGACGACGACCGCAGGCTCACCGGCACCAAGTGGCTGGTGGGCCGCGGCTCCACCGCGGAGGCGGCGGTCGTCGTGGCCCGCACGGCGGAGCGCGGGCCCGCGGCCTTCACCGCCCTGCTGCTCGGCCCCGAGGAGCTGGCACACAGCGGTGTGCGGCGGCTGCCGGCGAGGCGGACGACCGGTATGCGCGGCATGGACTTCGCGGACCTGGAGTTCACCGGCGTCCCGGTGCCCCCGAGCGCCGTCGTCGGCACGGTCGGCAGCGGCCTCGCCGGGGCGATGCGGGCCCAGCAGGTGGTCCGGCTGATGAGCACCGCGGGCTGCCTGGCCACCGCGGACACGGCGCTGCGCACCGCCCTGCGCTTCGCCCGCACCCACCGCACCGGCGGGGTCCCGGTCGCGGACACCCCGTACGGCTCCCGCGAACTCGCCCTGGCCGCAGCGGAGTTGTTCACCGCCGACCTCACCGCCCTCGTCGCCGCGCGCGCCATCCATGTGGCGCCCGGCGCGTTCGCGCTGGCCTCCTCCGTCGTCAAGCACGTCGCCACCCGGCTCACCGCCGCCTCCGCCGTCCGCTGCCGCGCCATGGCGGGGGCGCGGGCCGTCCTGCGGGAGGGTCCGGGAGGGGTGCTGGACAAGGCGGTCCGGGACAACGGGATGGTCGAGGTGATCGACACCAGCCTGCTCGGGAACCTCCGTGCCATCGCGATGCACCTGCCGTCCTACGCGGCCGCGTACGGCGACGGGACGCCCCCGGAGCCGGGCGGCCGCGAGTCCGCGGAACGCCGGCTCCGGCTCGACGCCGTCCTCGCCCTCGGGGACGGCTCCTGCCTGCCCCCGCTCGACCCGGCCGCGCTCGACCTCGGCGTACGGGCCAAGGACGACATCCTGCTGGGCTTCGCGGAGTACGCCGGGGAGATCGCCGCCGAGCTCGGGCGGCGGGGCGACACGGCCGCCGCCGCCTCGGTGACCGGGCTGCGGGCCGACCTGGCGGCCACCCTCGGGACCGCGGTGGAGGCACAGCGGGACCGGGCGCGCTCTCCGAAGGCCGCCCCCGACACCCTCGATCTCGCCGACCGCCTCTGCCTGCTGTACGCGGCCGGCACGGCGGCCCTGACCTGGTGGTTCCACCGCGACCGGCCCGGACTCTACGGCGACCCGGACCGGGGCGGCACCGCCTGGCTCAACCCCGTACTCACCCTGGCCCGTTCGCTGGCCGAGGGGCGCGACCCCCGCCGGGCGGGCCCGGACCTCGCCCCCCTCGGCCGACTGGTCACCGCGCTCGACACCGAGCGGCGGCTCTTCACCGCACTGCCGGTCCGGCTGTGCGACAGCTCCCCGAACGGGGAACCACGGCTTCCGGAGGATGACAGGACATGACTGATCTCCATGCGCTGATGGCCGATCTGGAACGCCACCTCGGCGATCCCCACGACCCCTCCGGGCCGATGCCGTTCTCCCGCGTCCTCGAACTGGACGAACGCCAGGAGTACCCGCACGAGTTCGTCAACACGGTCGCCTGCTGGGGCCTGTACGACTGGATGGTGCCCGCCGCCCACGGCGGGAAGGCGGTCAACGTCGAGGACGGCTTCAACCTCTACCGGCTCGTCGCCCGGCGCGATCCGACCTCGGCCACCGCGATGGTCCTGGCCAGCATCAGCTACATGCCGGTGTGGGTCGGCGGCACCCCGCGCCAGCGGCAGCACTTCGCCGATGTGATCAGGGGCGGCGGGAAGCTCGCCTGGGGCCTCTCCGAGCGGAACCACGGCAGCGACATCCTCGCCAACGAGACCACCGCCCGTCGTACCGAGGGCGGCTGGCTGCTCAACGGCGAGAAGTGGACCATCGGCAACGCCACCGTCGCGGACGCCGTGATGGTCTTCGCCCGTACCTCGGAGAAGGGCGGGCCCGGCGGATACTCCATCTTCGCGGTGGAGAAGGCGGGCCTCCCGGCCGGTCAGCTGGAGCACCTGCCGGACGAGCCGCTGCACGGTCTGCGGGGCCTGGACATGAGCGGCGTCAGGCTGCGCGACTGCTTCGTACCGGACTCCGCCCTCATCGGCGGCCGGGGCAAGGGACTCGAAGTATCGCTGAAGAGCGGCCAGTTGGTGCGGATCGCGATATCCGGCATCGCGATGAGCTGTGTCGACACCGCCCTGCGCACCACCCTGGACTTCGCCGTGGAGCGGAAGATCTTCGGCGGACCGGTCTCCGAGATCCCGTACTCGCAGCGCCAGCTCGTCGAGAGCTACGCGGACCTGCTGATCGCCGACGCGCTGACCCTCGGCGCCGTACGGAGCCTCCAGCTGAGCCCGGACCAGGCCAGCGTCTGGTCGTCCGTGGTGAAGTACTTCATCCCCACCTTCCTCGCCCAGTCGATCGACCGGCTCGCCGTCGTCCTGGGAGCCCGCCACTATCTGCGGTCCCACCCCCGGCACGGGATCTTCCAGAAGGTCATGCGGGACTTCGTGATCTCCGACTTCGCCGACGGCAACACCGTGGTGAACCTGAAGAACATCGCCCTGCAACTGGAGCGGCTCCTCGCCAACGCCGTCGAGCAGGTCCCCGAGGTGGTGGCCGGCGCCACCGCACGGACCGCGCCCCTCTTCGACCCGGCCCACCCCATGGAGCCCTACCGGCCCTCCGAGCAGCAGCTGTTCAGCCGGGGCGTGGACGACCCGGTGGTCGCGCTGCGCCCGGCGGTCGCCGAACTGCGCCTGGCGGCGGCCGCCGCCTCCGGGCCCGACGCGGCCCGGCTGGCCGGAGCGGCCGACACGGCGGGGCTGATCGTCGGTGAACTGGACCGGCTCGCCGAGGAGCACCGCAAGCTCAGCGCCGAACTCGGCAAGGCCGTCGCCCAGTCGGCCGAGCTCTTCGACCTGGCCAAGCAGTACACGACGGTCTCCGCCGCGGCGGCCGTCGTCCACCTCTACCTCAACGGGCGGGACAGCATCGCCCCCGAGCTGCGCTCCCCGGCCGTCCTGCTCGTCTGCCTGGAGCGGCTGCTCAAGCAGTTCCGGCCCACCGAGCGGGCCGCGGGCCCCGCGGAGATCTCCGAGGTCGCGGACGCGATGCTGCACGCGCACCGCGAGGGCCGGCTCTTCTCCTTCCGCGCCTTCCCCGTGAACGGGTGAACCCCCTGTGGAGACAGCACCCATGGCCCCCGGGGGACAGCACCCCGACCCGCTCGCGGACAGCGCGGAGGTGTGGCTGCTCGCGGAGGAGGACGTGGAGCGGTTCGCCGCCGCGACGGGCGGCGCCGAGCTCCTCACCGACGAAGAACGCGCCCGGCACGACCGGCTGCTGTTCCCGGCCGCCCGGCTCCGCTTCCTGGGCGCCAGGCTGCTGTCCCGCCAGGTCCTGTCGCTGTACACGGACGCGCCGCCCGACTCCTGGCGGTTCCGCACCGGCAAGTACGGCCGGCCCCAGGTCGAGGGCGCCAGCTGGGGACTCGACTTCAACATCACCCACACCAACGGGCTGATCGCCGCCATCGTCGTCCGCGGCCGCATCGCCGGAGTGGACGCGGAGGCCACCCCGGCCAGGCCGGAGGCGATGCAGTTCGCCCCCAAGGTCTTCACCCCACTGGAGAACGAGGTGCTGCGCCGCAACCGGGAGGACCAGCGCGGCCACGCCTTCGCCGACTCCTGGGTGGCGAAGGAGGCGTACACCAAGGCCACCGGCATGGGCATGTGCCGGGGCTTCGACGCCTTCTCCGTGCACCGGCTCCGCGACGGCGGGCTCGCCGTCGTCGACGACGAGATCCCCGAACCCGAACGCCCGCTCTGGCAGGTCCATGTGCTCCAGGTGTGGGACCGGTTCGCCCTCGGCGTGGCCATCCGCGGCAGCGCGGACGACGCCGGGCCACTGCCGGTACGGCTGCGCTCGGCCATGGCCGAACTCCTGCCGCCGGGAACACCGGCATGACCCCGCGCGCCCGGACCGGAGCCGGGTACGCGGGCGGTGGTGTCCACCTCCGGCCAGTCCGCTATCTGACACCCGGAGAACTTGCCCCCGGCAGCCGGGGAAGGGTTGCATGGAATGCACATCCGTCGAAAGACAGATCAATTCCACACGGAGGAATCCCCAATGGCCCTTAAAGGCAATGCGGAGATTCTGGCGGGGTGTGAACGCGGCGAACAGGCCGCATGGGACGAGATGATCGACCGGTTCGGCAGGCTCATCTGGTCCGTTATTCGCGGATACCGGATGAATGAAGTGGATGCCGAGGACGTGCGGCAGCTCACCTGGTTCCGGCTCGTCCAGAACGTAAGTCGAATTCGTGATCCGGAACGGGTCGGCGACTGGCTCGCGACGGTCGCGCGACGCGAGTCGATCAAGGTGGTGACGCGGGGAAAGCGACTGGTGATGGTCGGGGACAGCGAGACCCTCGAAGGGCTGTCCGGACACCACGAGAGCCCCGAGCAGATCACCTTGCGGGCGCACCGCAGGGAGGAGGTGCTGCGCGCCATCTCCACGCTGTCCGAACAGTGCCGCGGCGTCCTGCTGCTGGCCCTGGAGGACCCGCCGGCCTCCTACGAGGAGATCTCCTCCTCGCTGTCCATGACCGTCGGCTCGGTCGGCCCGATCCGGACCCGCTGCCTGCGCAGGCTGCGCCGCGCGCTGGCCGCCGCCGAGGACGGCGAGTGGCTGCCGCCGGCCGCCTGTGTCCGCTGCCCGGCCGAGCGCGCGGGTGCGGAGGTGTCCGTTCCGGGACGGCCCGCGGATCTGGTTGGCGAAGGCCACGAAGCCGCAGCCGGACAGGAGTGACGCACATGTCTGCATACGACGTCGAAGGAGTGGTGCGGTCCGTCATCGTGGAGGCGATGGGACTCGCCCCGGAGAAATACACCGAGGATCTCTCGTTCTCCGCCGATCTCGGCCTGGATTCACTTGACCTGCTGGACGTCTTCTTCCGTATCGAATGCTGTGTACCACTCATCATCACGGTCGAGCGGTGCGGCCGTTATCTGCAGGGGGAGGTGCCCGACGCGGAATTCTGCGACGAGAACGGCGTCATCAGCCGGCGCGGACTCGAACGGCTGCACGTCGTCATGCCGCAGCTCGACCCGGAGATCTGGGCGGGCCGGCTCACCCTCGACCGGATGCTCGACCGGCTGACCGTCGGGAACCTGGTCGCGATGGTCGAGCACATGCTCGGCAAGGGGCGGCCGGTCCATGCCTGACGGGGAGCGGACCGTGGTGCGGGTGGGCAGCTACGAGATGCGCGTCGAATCCTTCGAGCGGCTGGTGGCCTGGCACGGCACCGAGGCGCTCCGGCTGCCCGCCGGACGCACCTCGGCCGTCGGCTGGACGCTGCGCCAGGCGGCGCTTCGGGCCCTGGCCGCACCGCCCAGGGTCGGCTGCCACTGGGGCGACATCGACGTACGGGGTCCGGACGACGGGCCCTACACGCTGCTCTTCAGGGGCGAGGTGGCCCGCTTCGCCGGTTCGGTGCTCCACGGCGACGTCCAGGTCTCCGTCACCACCGGCCGGGGCCGGGTCACCGCCCACGCCGTACTGACCCGGGAGGCGGGCCCCGCCGCCCCGGCCGACCGCACCGAACCCGCCGCCGACGGCGCCGACGACGACGAAACAGAGGTACGCAGGTGAGCACAGCCACCGAAACCGCGCTGCTGACCAGCCGCGAGATCACCACGGGCGAGGAGCTGGGCACGGTCCCGCTCTCCGGCGCGGGCGCGGTCGCGGCCGCCGCCCGCCGCACGGCCGCCGCCGCGGCCGGCTGGGCCCTGCTGCCCGCGGCCGACCGGGCGGCGGTCCTCACCCGGGCCGCCGACCTGATGCAGGAACGCGCGCCGGAGATCCAGGAGCTGCTGGTCCGTGAGGGCGGCTCCATTCCCGGCAAGGCCTTCTTCGAAGTGGGCGCCGGCGTCGCCGAGCTCCGGCACGGAGCCGAGCTCGCCACCGCCCCGGAGACCCCGCACGGCCCCGGCTCCGACCCCGGCCGCCAGGACGAGGTACGGCGCGTGCCGCTCGGCGTCGTCGGCGTCATCGTCCCCTGGAACTTCCCGCTGCTGCTCGCCATGCGTTCGGTTGCCCCGGCGCTGGGCCTCGGCAACGCGGTGCTGCTCAAGCCCGATCCGCACACCCCGCTCTCCGGCGGCCGGGTCATCGCGGAGGTGCTGGCCGCCGCCGGCCTCCCGCCGGGCGTACTGGAGGTGGTGTACGGGGACGCGGAGGCCGGCCGGGCCCTCGTCGAGGCGCCCGACGTGGCGATGGTGTCCTTCACCGGCTCCACCGAGGTCGGCCGGGAGATCGGCGCCCTCGCCGGGCGGCTGCTCAAGCGCGTGGTCCTCGAACTCGGCGGCCAGAACGCCTTCGTGGTGCTGCCCGACGCCGACATCGAGCAGGCCGCCTCCGCCGGCTCCTGGGGCTCCTTCCTCCACCAGGGCCAGATCTGCATGGCGGCCCGCCGCCACCTCGTCCACCGGGACCGGGCCGAGGAGTACACCGAGACCCTCGCCCGGCACGCCGCCGCGCTGCGGATCGGCGACCCGTTCCGCGAGGACGCCCAGATCGGGCCGGTCATCAACCGCTCGCAGCTCGTCAGGATCGCCGCCGCGGTGGAGGGCGCCGTCGCCCAGGGCGCCCGGCTGGTCACCGGCGGACGGGCCGACGGCGCGTACTTCCCGCCGACCGTACTGGCGGGCGTCACACCGCGGATGGACATCTTCCGCCGCGAGGTCTTCGGCCCCGTCGCGACCGTCACCGAGTTCGCCGACGACGCCGAGGCCGTCGCACTCGCCAACGCGTCCGACCACGGACTGACCGCCGCCGTCTACACCTCCGACGCCGACCGCGGCCGGCACGTCGCCGGGCAACTGCGCTGCGGGGTCGTCCACGTCGGCGACCAGCCCGTCAACCACGATCCCCGGCTGCCCTTCGGCGGCGTCGGCGCCTCCGGCAACGGTTCCGGATTCGGCGGCCGTGCCGCACTGGACGCCTTCACCCGCTGGCACACGCTCACCGTCAGCAGCCCCGCCCGCAGCTACCCGTTCTGAGAGAGGAGAGCCCCCGTGGCCAACAAGGTCGAGACCGTACCGCAGGTGGCGGATCCGCCGGAGGGAGCGGTCGTGTTCCTCATAGGCATGAGGATCAACAGCTTCTGGAAGGTGCACCGCTGGCTGCCCTCCTTCATCGCGATGTTCCCGATGCTCATGGAGCTCAACAAGAACAAGGAGCACGGGTTCCTGGGCTCCCGCACCTGGATCAACCGCACCGTGATCGTGCTCCAGTACTGGCGCAGCATGGACGAGCTGATGACGTACTCCCGCACCATGGACGCGTCCCACCGCCCCGCCTGGGCCCGCTTCAACCGCAGCATCGGCAACAACGGCGCCGTCGGCATATACCACGAGGCGTACGTCGTCGACCCCGACCGGATGCACACCGTCTACCGCAACATGCCGCCGTTCGGCATGGCCAAGGCCACCGCCGGCCGGCCGCAGCGGACGGTCACTCCCGTGGCGGACCACGAATAAGAGGGGAGAGGGACCCATGGCGCAACAACAAGGACCGGTGCGGGCCGGACAGGACGTCCAGTGGCGCAAGTGCGGGGCGTGCGGAGCCTTCGTCTACGGCAAACGGCTCGACCGCAACCGAAAAGTCTGCCCGGAATGCCAGTTCCACTTCCGGATACCCGCGCAGGTGCGCATCGACCAGCTCGCGGATCCCGGCAGCTTCGAGCCGCTGCCCGACGCGTACCGGCCGCGCGACCTGCTCTCCTTCACCGACAGCAAGCCCTACCCGGACCGGCTCCGCGACGCCCAGGCCAGGACCGGGCGCAACGACGCGCTCCTCTGCGGCCGGATGACGATCGAGGGCTGCCCGCTGGTGGTCGCCGTCCTCGACTTCACCTTCATGGGCGGCTCCATGGGCTCGGTCGTCGGTGAGGGCATCGCCGCCTCGGCCCGCCACGCGCTCGCGGAGCGGCTCCCGCTGCTGCTGATCGCCGCCTCCGGCGGCGCCCGTATGCAGGAGGGAGCCCTGTCCCTGATGCAGATGGCCAAGACCTCGCAGTGGATCGCCGCCCTGCGCGAGGCGGCGCTGCCGGTGATCAACCTCAACACCGACCCCACCTTCGGCGGTGCCAGCGCGTCGTTCGCGATGCTGGGCGACGTCATCCTGGCCGAGCCGGGCAGCCTGATCGGCTTCGCCGGCCCCCAGGTCATCCGCAACACCATCCGGGAGGAGCTGCCGGCCGGCTTCCAGAGCGCCGAGTTCCTGCTGGAGCACGGCATGATCGACGCCGTCGTGCCCCGCGAGAACCAGCGCGAGTACCTGGCCAGGCTGCTGACCCTGCTCGGCCCCTCCGTACCCGAACTGCCCGAGGGCACCGGGTCCGCCCCGCTCACCGAGCCGTTCCCGGCGGTCCGCACCACCCGCGAGACCGTGGCGCTGGCCCGCAACATCCAACGGCCCACCGTCCAGGAGTACATCGGCTTCGTCTTCGACGACTTCGTCAGCCTGCACGGTGACCGGGCCTTCGCCGACGACCGCGCGCTGACCGGCGGCATCGCCAGGATCGGCGGCCAGAGCGTGATGGTCCTCGGCCACCAGAAGGGCCACGACACCGCCGAACTCGTCCGCAGCAACTTCGGTATGCCCAACCCCGAGGGCTACCGCAAGGCACTGCGCCTGATGCGGCTGGCGGACCGGTTCGGCCTGCCGATCGTCGCGTTCATCGACACCCCCGGCGCCTTCCCCGGCATCGGCGCGGAGGAGCGCGGCCAGAGCCTGGCCATCGCCGAGTGCATCCTCGAACTCTCCCGGGTGCGGGTGCCGGTGGTCTCCATCGTCACGGGTGAGGGCGGCAGCGGCGGGGCGCTCGCGCTCGGCGTCGCCAACTCGGTGCTGATGCTCCAGAACGCCTACTACTCGGTGATCAGCCCGGAGGGCTGCTCGACCATCCTCTTCGGTACCGCCGAGCAGGCCGGCCGGGCCGCCGACGCCCTCCGGCTGACCGCGTCCGACCTGCTGCGCCTCGGTGTGGTCGACGCGATCGTGCCGGAGCCCGTGGACGGCGCGCACACCGCCCCGTACCTCACGGCACTCAATGTGAGAACAGCCCTCGTACAGACCATGGCCCCGCTGCTCGAACTGGCGGGCGACCGGCTCGTCGAGATCCGCCGGGACAGGTTCGACCGGTTCGGGGACCCCGAACGGCAGCCGACAGTCGACTGGGAGAAGAGTGATGAGTACTGAGACCAAGCCCGCCACGGAGCCCATGTCCGTGGAGGAACTGCGGGCGCAGACCCGGCTGCTCGCGGACGAACTGCCCGGCACCCTGCGGCGGATCACGCTGCGGGCCGGCGGGATCAGTGTGGACGTCGAGTGGGAGAACGCCCCGGCGTACGCGCCCGTCGCCACCCCTGTCGCGCCCGTCGCGGCCGCGCCCGCGGCCCCGGCCCCCGCCGCGGCGGCCCCCGCCACGCCCGACGCCCCGGCGCAGGACGCGCCGCCCGCCGGCCTGGTGACGGTCACCGCACCCCTGGTCGGCACCTTCTACCAGGCGTCCTCGCCCGGCTCCGAGCCGTTCGTGAAGGTCGGGGACATCGTCGAATCCGGAGCCCAGCTGGCCATCATCGAGGCCATGAAGCTGCTCAACTCCATCACCGCCGAGGTCAGGGGACGGGTCCACGCGGTCCACCCCCAGGACGGTGAGGTCGTCGAGTACGCCCAGCCGCTCTTCGATCTCGTTCCCGTCGACTGAGAGCGTCCGAGACACCGGACCCACACAGGAGGACCGAGACGTGTTCGACAAGGTACTCATCGCCAACCGCGGCGAGATCGCGCTGCGGATCATCCGGACCTGCCGCGACCTGGGAGTGCGTACGGTCGCGGTGTACTCCACCCCCGACGCGGACGCCCAGTTCGTCAAGGCGGCGGACGAGGCCGTGCACATCGGCCCCGGCGCACCCGCCCGGAGCTATCTGCACATCCCCAACATCATCGGCGCCGCCGTCAGGACCGGGGCCCAGGCCATCCACCCGGGCTACGGATTCCTCTCGGAGGACCCGTACTTCGCCGAGATCTGCGCCGACGACGGCATCACCTTCATCGGCCCGCCCCCGGACGTGATGGAGAACGTCGGCGACAAGGCCACCGCCCGCCGGCTGATGACGGAGGCCGGCCTGCCGCTGCTGCCCGGCACCGTCGAACCGGTCGACTCCGTGGAGGCCGCCGAGGCCGTCGCCGCCGAGATCGGCTACCCGGTGATCATCAAGGCCGCGGCGGGCGGGGGAGGCCGCGGCATCACCGTCGTACGCCGGCCGCAGGACCTGCGCGACGCCTACGTCTCCACCCGGGCGAGCGCCCAGGCCGTCTTCCGCAACAGCGCCGTCTACATGGAGCGCTACCTGGAGAAGACCCGGCACATCGAGATCCAGGTGGTCTGCGACGACTTCGGCGGCGCCGTCCACCTGGGCGAGCGCGACTGCTCCGTACAGCGGCGCCACCAGAAGCTCATCGAGGAGTCGCCCTCCGCCGCCGTCTCGCCCGAACTGCGCGCCCGGCTCGGCGAAGCGGCACTGGCCGGAGCGCGTGCGGTCGGCTACCGGGGCGCGGGAACCGTGGAGTTCCTCCTGGAGACCGGCCCGGACGCGGCCGAGGACACGTTCTGGTTCATGGAGATGAACGCCCGCATCCAGGTGGAGCACCCGGTCACCGAACTCGTCACCGGCGTCGACCTGGTGAGCGAGCAGCTACGGGTCGCCTCCGGCAGCCCGCTCTCCGTCAAGCAGGAGGACATCGACATCCGCGGGCACGCCATCGAGTGCCGCATCAACGCCGAGGACCCCGCCCGCGGCTTCGCCCCCACCCCCGGAACGCTGGAGACCTACCGCGTCCCCGGCGGCCCCTGGGTCCGCGTCGACACCGACTACGTGCCCGGCGCCCGGGTCAGCCCCTACTACGACTCGATGATCGGCAAGCTCATCGTCTGGGGGCCGGACCGCGGCACCTGCATCGAGCGCACCCAGCGGGCCCTGTCCGAGTTCGAGGTCTCCGGACCGGGCATGCACACCACGATCCCGATGCACCAGGAGATCCTCGGGCACCCCGAATTCATCAAGGGGGACGTGTCGACCGACTTCCTGGAGCGCTGCTTCGCCCTGTGAGCCGCGCACGACCACGAGGACCCGACGTGTCGGAAGACGAACTCAGACCCGAGGACATCGATGTGTACCGCCGGCTGCTGGAGGCGCCGTCCGCCGCTGACGCGGCGACCGGCGGACCCGGGCCGGGAACAGAGCTGTCCGCCGAGTCCGTCAAACGGCTGCTGGCGCACCGCCTGCTCCAGGAGGACGGCCCCCACCGGTACGAGGCGGTCTCGCCGAGCCTGGCCGCGGCCGATCTCACCGCCTCCCTCCAGGCGCAGGTGCACCGGCTGATGCGGCGCATCGACACCGCCCGGCGCGACCTGCGCCCGCTCGGCCCGCTGTACGAGGAGCACCAGCGGCGGCGGCAGGCCGACACCACCACGGAGCTGCTCGCCGACGGCGAGGCCGTACGCGAACGGCTCGCCGATCTGTCGCTGCGCGTCCAGCACAGCGTGCTCACCGCCCACCCGACCCTGGGCAGCGGGCCGACCCTGCGGGCCGCGCTCGACCTGGACCGCGATCTGCTCGACCGCGGCGTCGTCTACCGGACCGTGCTGCCGCACACCGCGCGCCGCCAGCGGGAGGCACTCGCGCACGTGCGGCACCTGGGCGATCTGGGCGCCCAGGTGCGTACCGCCGTGGTCATTCCGGGACGGATGATTCTGCTCGACAGCGCCTACGCGCTCGTTCCCGCCGGAAAGGGCGGTGGCGGCGCGCTGTTCCGCGACCCGGCCGTGGTGGGCTTCCTGGAATTGATATTCGAGCACATCTGGGACCACGCCAAGCCGGTCGACGGGGCGGGCTACGCCGCCGACGTGTTCGAGGACATCGAACTGACCATCCTGCGCCATCTGGAGCGCGGCCGGTCCGACGAATTCATGTCCAGGCGGCTGGGCATCTCCACCCGTACGCTTCGCCGCTACCTCGCCGGTATCTGCGAGAAGCTCGACGTCGACACCCGTTTCCAACTGGGCATGGCGGCCGCCCGGCTGGACCTGTTCGGGGACGGCGACGATCCGGACAGTACGGGATAGACAATCCCGATTGCCGCGTTCGGCTATCTCCAACCGTTCACCCTGGACCACTCGGTGATGCGCCACGGATGATTTCTCCTGCCCCCACCACATTTCTACCGAGGAAATCCATGAATGGAATCGCCGCCGCCGGGAGGCACGTCATCGTCTCCGGCGTGTCCTCCGACGCGCACACCTGGAACCCGGGCGGCCCGGCGCCCGGCACGGTGATCACCGATTCCCGCCGTGCCGAGCGGCACCCCGACCGTGAGCAGCGGACGCGTTCCCTGCCGGCCGGAGTGTCATGACCGCCGCGGCACACCCCACCCTGACAGCCGTACGGTCCCGGGGGGCCGTACGCGCCGCCGTCTCCCAGGGCATCCGGGGACTCTCCCTGCGCACCGCCGACGGCCGCTGGACCGGACTGGACGCCGACATCGCCCGCGCGGTGGCCGCCGCGGCCCTCCACGATCCGGAGGCGGTCGACTGGTGCCCGGTGCCCGCCACCGAACGCCTCGCCGTACTGGCTTCGGGCGAGGCCGACCTGACGGTGAGCAACCTGACCTGGACCATGGGCCGGGAGGCCGCCCACCCCGTGCTCTTCGCCGGGATCACCTGCTACGACGGCGAGGGCTTCCTCGTCCGCACCGCCGACCGCGTCGAGGACCCGGCGGATCTGGCGGGGCGGCGCCTGGCCGTCCACACCGGCAGCACCACCCCGGTCAACCTGGCGGCCTGGTACGGCCCCCGCGGGCTGAGCGTCGAACCGGCCGGCTTCGCGGACCCGGCCGACGCCGTGGCCGCGTACACCGCCGGCGACTGCGCCGCGTACGTGCTGGACCGCACCGCGCTCGCCGGGATCCGGGCGGGACTGCCGGACCCTCGGGCGCACCGCGTCCTGCCGGCCTCGATCTCCCGCGAGCCCATGGCGGCCGCCGTCCGGGACTCCGATCCGCACTGGTTCCGGCTGGTGCGCTGGGTGCTCCACCTGCTGATCTCCGCGGAACACCTGGAGGCGTCGGGATCGGACCGGCGGACCGCGGCGGAACTGGCGGGGCGGCACGGCCCGTCCACAGGGGTGGACGCGGGCTGGGCGGCCAGGGTACTGGCAGCCGTCGGCACCTACGCGGACGTCTACGCACGGAACCTGGGCGCCGCCTCCGGTCTCGACGTGCCGCGCGGGGCAAACGAACTCTGGACCCGTGGCGGTCTCCACTACGCCGTCCCCCTGAACTGACCGACACCCGACAGAGGAAGGAGCCGCGAGGCACATGAGCACCGATGCCGTATCCACCACCCGCGGCCCCGGCCCCGGGCCACGAGGACGTGCGCCGATGACGCCGCCGCGCCCCGCCCGGCACCCGCCGGTCCGTCGGTGGAGACCACCCCGCGTACCCGGTGACGGACACTCCCGTCGCCTCCTGCCGAGGAACCACCCGGCAGGACCGGTTTACGCACCCGCAACCGTGCCCCTCCGGATCGGAGAACCCTGATGACGCTCGTCACCGACCCCACCGCCCCACGCATCGCAGTCGTCGGTGCGACAGGAGCGGTGGGCAGCACCCTCATCGAACTGATCGAGGAGCGGGCGCTGGCCTACCGCGAGATCCACCTCGTCGCCTCGACCCGCAGCGCGGGCCGGCGGCTCGCGGTCGACGGCCTCTCCTACGCGGTCCAGGCCCTGGAGGAGTTCGACTTCGGCCGGGCCGACATCGCCTTCTTCTCGGCCGGCACCTCGGTCAGCCAGGAGTGGGCGGGAACCGCGGCCGCCCAGGGCGCCCTGGTGATCGACAACACCAACGCCTTCCGGATGGACCCCAAGACACCGCTCGTCGTCCCCCAGGTCAACGGGGAGGTCCTGGAGACCCGCCCGGTCAACGGCCTGATCGCCAACCCCAACTGCTCGACCATTCCGCTGGTGCGGCTGCTCCAGACGGTCGAGCGCCGGTGGGGCATCCGGCAGGTGGTCACCAGCACCTACCAGTCCGCCTCCGGCAAGGGCCACCGCGGCATCGAGGAACTCCTCGAAGGCAGCGAGGTCGCGCTGCGCGACCCGGACGCCGAACTCCCGGCGGAGAGCTTCCGGCCCGCCCTCGCCTTCAACGTCGTCCCCTTCATCGACGAACTCCTGGACAGCGGGTTCACCCTGGAGGAGCAGAAGATGCTCCAGGAGTCCCGCAAGATCCTCGGGATCCCGCATCTGGACCTGACCGCCACCTGCGTGCGCGTCCCGGTCGTCAACTGTCACGCCGAGTCCGTCTGGGTCGAGGCGGGCTCCCCGGTGGCCCGCGAGGAACTGATCACGCTGCTGAGCGCACTGCCCGAGGTCACCGTGCACGACGCGGAGGACCGGGCGGCCTTCCCCACCCCGCTCACCGCGGGCAACCCCGACCATGTGCACGTCGGCCGGGTCCGGGTGGCCCCGCACAATCCACGCGGCTTCTGGATGTGGGTGGTCTCGGACAACCTCCGGGTGGGCGCCGCCCTGAACGCCGTCCAGATCGCCGAGTACGCCCTGCGGCACGGCTTCATGTCAGGAGGCACCCGATGAACATCCGGACGAGAGCGAACGCCCCGGTCTCCGTGCTGAAGTTCGGCGGCTCCACGTTCCGTTCCCCCGCCGCGTACGGGGACCTCGCGGCCGGCCTCGACGCCCGGATCCGGGCCGAGGGCCGCTCGCTGGTCGTCGTGGTCAGCGCGATGCAGGGGGAGACGGAGGGGCTGCGCGAACGCCTGCACACGGTCAACCCGCACCCCGAGGACCCCACCACGGCCGGCCTGCTCACCACCGCGGACCTGCTCAGCGCCCATCTGCTGGCCACCGCCCTGCACCGGACGGGCCGCAGCGCGACGGTGCTGGCGGGCCACCAGATCGGACTGACCACCAACTCCTCCTTCCTCTGGGCCCGGGTGACCGGCACGGACCCCGCCCCGCTGCTCAAGGCGCTGGAGAGCCACGAGATCGTCGTGGTGCCCGGCGGCCAGGCGGCGGACGCCCAGGGGCGGCCGACCTGGCTGGGCAAGAACAGCTCGGACCTGTCCGCGCTCGCGGTCGCCGCCGCGGTCCGCAGCGACACCTGCGAGATCCACTCGGACGTCGACGGCATCTACACCTCCGACCCGCACCTGGTCACCGGGGCGCGGCTGCTGCCGCACGTCTCGTACAACATGGCGGCCCTGATGTCCCTGCACGGTGCGCGGGTGCTGCACCGCCGGGCCGTACAGCTCGCCCTGCGCCACCGCATCGAGATCGTGCTGCGCTACAACAGGGCCCCGTACACCGTGGGCACCAGGATCGGGACCGGCGGCGACCAGATGTCCGCGGTCGTCTTCAACCAGCGCTCCGTGGTGCTGGGTTACGCCGATGACGCCCTGGCCGACGCCGCGCACCACGCCTTTCACCTGGCGGGGATCGCCACGGTGCGCCAGAACGGCGGGCCGCGGGTCGCGGTGGTCGGCGGCTATGTGGACCTGGAGGCCGTCCAGCGCGCGTACGGCGTCGAGCCGGGCCGCTACCTGGGGGTACCGGTCGCCGAGGTGCGGGGCAGCAAGGTCACCGCGCACCTCGCGGAGAGCGGGGAGGACGCGCTGCACCTCGCGCAACGGCTCCATGACTGGATGGACTTCCCGACTGCCGCCCGCGGACCCGAATCCCGTCTCGTAGGAGTGTGACCCAGTGACCACCCAAACCCTGCGGTCCGTGGACCGGGACACGGCGCCGACCTTCGCCAGGCTGGCGCTGCCCGACGCGGTGCGCGACGCGATCGGCGCCGCACTGTCGGTACTGCCGGACCCGGCCGCCGACATCGACCGGTCCATGACCCGGTACCACCGGATCTTCGCGGGACTGCCCCTCGAACAGCTCCAGCGGATACTGGACTTCGGCCGGCACATCGACACTCCGGGGGCCACCCTCGTGAGCAATCTCCCGGTCGAGGAAACCCTGCCGCTCACCCCGGTGGACGGCGGGCCCGCCCGTGACAAGCGGGGCTTCGTCGCCGAGGGCGTCCTGCTGGGTCTGGCCGGGCTGCTCGGTGAGCCCATCGGCGTCCTCACCGAGAAGGACGGCCGGCTCGTCCACGACGTCGTCCCGGTGCCCGGGGGCGAGCGGACCCAGACCAACCAGGGATCAGCGGTCTTCCTCAACTTCCACAGCGACATCACCTATGACCCCACCGGACGCTACGACATCGCCAACCCGGACTTCCTGGTGCTCAACTGCCTGCGGGGCGACCGCTCGGGAGCGGCCGCCACGCACTACGCGGACGCCCGCGACATCTGCGGGCAGCTGACGGACGGCGCGCTGGAGACGCTGCGCAGTCCGCTCTTCCGGCTCAACGCGCCGGGGAGCTATACCCGTAGTGCCGCGGGCGGAGGACAGGTGCTGTCCGATCCCGTGCCGGTCATCAGTGGTGCGGTGGACTACCCGGAGATCGCGATTTCGGCCAACGGCGTACACCCGCTCACACGGGGGGCCGCGACGGCGTTCGGGGAGCTACAGGACGCCTGCCGGGCGACGGCGCACACCGTGTGCCTCGAACCGGGCCAGGCGCTTCTGGTCAACAACCGCAAAGGCGTGCACGCACGCTCGGAGTTCGTGGCCCGGCACGACGGCCGGGACCGCTGGCTGCAACGCGCCTACGTGCGCCGGAGCCTGTGGAACATACGCTACCGGGTGACCCCCGGAGACCGCCGTGTCCACTACTGACACGGAGAGCGGAGACATTGATTCCGCTCTTTTCACGGCCAGTGCAGAGTGTCGGAAACCGCGTTCGGAGCACCGGTCAGGACCGCGGGACGATTTGATGTCATGATGTGCCCTTCTGGGGTATACGCGAATGAGATCAAGAGATTTCTCTGTTGAACGATGAACCGGGATGGGCCGGCACGGTGTCCCATTTGTCATCGGCCACCGTGTTTATCTGCACGGTTTCGTGGCTGGAAGTCACCGCTGCCGAGGCCATGGCGGAGTAGAGAACTCCGAAGGCCAGAGTGGTTGCCGCGATGTTCCGGACAAGTGAATGACGGTTGTTCATCATTGCGTATCCCCCTGCGCTGCTTGGCTGATGTATTTTCTGGCCGCAAGAGAACCGTGCCATTTATGGAGATCCACTTCGAGTGCCACGAACTGTCCTAGGATGGACCGGCAGCTAGTGGACAGGCGGACGGGCCGAATGCGGTGGGGGAGGGTCAGTGGGGGAGCGTTTGCTGCTGGACGGTGTGGCCGTGGACGCCTACGCGTGGGCGCTGCGCGTGGGGGTCTTCGACGACAAGGAGATCGCGGCCGGTCTGGAGGTGGACGCCGAACTGGTCGCGCAGGCCCGGGAAACCCTCCAGGAGCTGCGACTTCTCGGCCCGACGGGGTCCGGGACCACGATGGTGCCGCTCAACCCCGACGTGGCGGAGGCCGAACTCGTCACACCGCTGGAGGTGTCGATCGCCCAGCGAAGACAGCGGATCGCCGGTATCCACCGGCAGTTGAGGGTCCTGGCGGAGGTCTACCGCTCCCACGAACGGGCGGCCACCGACGATCTGCCGCCGATCCGGGTACTGGACGACTTCGAAGAGGTACGCCGCGAGATCGACCTCGCGCGCCGGCGCTGCACCGAGGAGCGGATCAGCCTCCAGCCGGGCGGCGGCCGCAGCGCCGAGATGCTGGAACAGGACCTGATGCAGACGCTGGAGATGCGCCGGCGCGGCATCCGCATCCGCACGCTCTACCAGCACACCGCCCGCTCCAGCCTGGCCACGCGCACCTACGTGCGGCAGATCTGCCAGGAGGGCGCGGAGGTCCGCACCGCGGAGGAACTCGCCGAGCGCCTCATCATCTACGACCGCAAACTGGCGTTCATACCCAAGGAGCGGACGGGAAAAGAACCCCCCGGTGCGGCCATTGTCTCCGACCCCACGCTCGTTGCCTACCTGTGCCGCTCATTCGAGTCCGTATGGCAGGGAAGCCAGCCCTTCGACGTGGGGCGGACCATTGAATACCAACAGGTCGCCGAGGATCTGCGGATGTCAATTCTCCGCCTCATGGCCATGGGGGTGAAGGACGAAGTGATCGCCCGTCGTCTGGGTATGGCCACACGGACCTGCCGCCGTCATATTTCCGCAATCATGGAAGAAATTGGCGCGACCAGTCGTTTCCAGGCCGGCCTTCTGATCGGCCGTCAGGGATTGATCCCCGACGACCAACTGGATCTTCCCGCATTCGCCGGCATCGACGTGTCCGAATCATGACGACCGCTGTCCTGGATCAGACAGCCCCATGTCCTGGCCTCTCCCCGCCCGGCTTGATTTCCTGGGAAAGCAGTATTGAGTACGGCGTCAGCCGAACCCAGGAGGGGCTATGGACATCCGACAGTTGGTCACGTTCCACAAGGTGGCGACGCTGCTCAGCTTCACGAGGGCCGCATCCGAACTGAAGTACGCGCAGTCCAGCGTCACCGCTCAGATCAAGTCCCTGGAGCTGTCGCTCGGAGTCGATCTCTTCGACCGCCTCGGCGGCCGTATACAGCTCACCGAGGCCGGCCAGCGCCTCCTGCCGTACGCCGAACAGATGGTCACCCTCGCCGGGGAGGCGCGCGGCGCGACGCGTGCCTCGGAGGAGCCCTCCGGCGTCCTCACGGTCGGCTCGATGGAGAGCATCACCTCCTACCGGATGCCCCCGCTCCTGGAGTTCTTCCACCACCGCTACCCCTCCCTCCAGATCGTGCTGCGCCCCAGCCTGTGCGCAGAGACCTGCCACGCGCTGCGCCAGGGCATGTTCGACATGGGTTTCCTGATGGAGGCCGAGACCCAGCACCCCGGCGTCCAGACGGAGGTACTCGGCTCGGAACCCCTCACGGTGGTCGCCGCCCCCGACCACCCCCTGACCCGGGCCGAGAAGATCACCACCGACGCCCTGCGCCAGACCCAGGTCATCTCCGCGGAGGCGGGCTGCGCCTACCGGGAACTCTTCGAGGCCGAGCTCAACGACGGCACGGGGGAGCCGCTGCCCTTCCTGGAGTTCGGCACGACCGAGGCCATCAAGCGCGGCGTCGCCGCGGGCCTGGGCGTCAGCCTGCTCCCGACCGCCACCGTGGTGGACGCCCTGGAGGCGGGCACGCTGGTCAGCCTCCCCTGGAGCATCCCGTTCGAGGTGCACACCCAGATCGCGTGGCGGCGCGGCAAGAACCTGTCACGCGAGATGCGGGTCTTCGTCGACCAGACGATCCGCTTCCTCGCGGAGGAGTACGCGGGGGCGGCCGCCTGAGGCAGCTGCCGGCCGTGAAGTCGCACCTGAGCACCGTGTCGTGGATGGGCCGAGCGGAGCCCGGAGGGTCCGGGACGATGCGTAACCCGGGCGCTGACGAACGTGTGCCGGGCGCCGTGGCCGAAGGCGATGACGGGCCGGCTCATGCTGCCGCCCCGGCGGGATTCCCTTGCCCACAGGTTGTCGAAGTCTTCGGCGGTCATGGACGACTTGAAGGCGCGCCACTCACCGGTGAGGGAGTTCAGCTCGAAGCGCTCGCCGTTGTTGGCGGTGAAGCCGCCCTTCTGCGAGGACGGCGTGGAGGCGTCGATCGAGTAGAGGTCTGCTTTCTCCGTGACCTCAGTCTTCCTGGTTTCTGATGCCGGTGATCGGATCACTTGCCCCGGCGCGGGCGGCTCAGTCCAAGTAGCTGATGAACCTGTGCCAGGCGTCGGGGCTGAAGGAAATTACGGGGCCTGCGGGGCGCTTGCTGTCGCGGACGGGGACGAGGTGGGGGACGCTGTCGGCGACTTCGAGGCACTCGTTGTTGCCACCGCTGTACGTGCTGGTGCGCCACCTCGCGCCCGAGAGGTCTGGCGTGCTGCGGTGTGCGCTTCTCATGGTCTGTGCTCCTTGGCCCGGCGGTGGATGACAGCGCGGGACTCTGTCGGAGAGAGGGCGGATGTGCGCGCGGCGTCGAACAGGTCCTGGTAACGGGAGACGTCCGCTTCCCGCTCCAGCCACATGGAACCCGACGGGTTGTCAGCCAGCACCACGTCGAGCGCCCCCTCCTCGGGAAATCCCAGCACTACGTACGGGCCGAACATACTCGCATGCGCTCCACGGGAGAACGGCAGCACCTGCACGGTCACGTTGGGGTTCTCGGAGCTGACCAACAAGCTTGCCAACTGCGCATTCATGACCTCTGGGCCTCCAACCTGCTGGAGGAGGACAGCTTCGGAAAGCACCGCCCATACGCGCAATGGCTGGTCTTCCGCCAGGCGTTTCTGCCGGGCCAGACGCACTTGGACGAACTTGTCGATTTCATCCGCTGTCTCCCACTGCCGTGAGGCCACGGTCACGGCCCGAATGTACTCGGGGGTCTGTAGCAGTCCGGGGATGAGCTGCGCCTGGAAGGTGCGGATCGACCCCGCCATTGCTTCCAGGGCGATGTAGTCCCGGTAGGTGTCGGCGAGGACCGACCCGTATTGGTTCCACCAGCCTTCCCGGCGCCTGCGGTTGGCCTTACGGGCCAGTGCGCTCAGCCGATCGCGGATCTCCTGATCGGATAGCTCGTACGCGTGCAGCATCGCTGTGAGGTCAGGCAGTCGCACCGCGACGCGGCCATTCTCGATGCGGCTGATCTTGCCCTTGGTGCAGTCGAGCGCCTCTGCTGCCTGGGTAGTGGTCAGCCCTGCGGTCTCCCGCAACCTTCGTAGCTCATCGCCAAGTTGGCGACCCAGGACAGTTGACGGAGTGGCGGTAGTGCGCTTCGCAGGCATGAGAACACCTTTAGCAAACTGACGGCTCGGAGGAGGTGAGGTTACTCGAAAGAGGGAAAATCGGCATGATGCGCATCGGCAACGTTGCAGATTCGCATGCTGCTCGTCCATGCTGATGGGCACCGGGATGGCGTTGTGCGAGATGAGCTGCCCATCCCTCCAGAGGATTCCGGCCGATGTCGACCTTCTTGGAGCTGCCATGACTACACCGAACGAAGTGACTTTCAGGCTTACTCGCTGTCGCAGCAGCGTTCCCAGGGCGAGAGCCATGCTCCGTGCCAAGCTCGGGGAGTGGCGGGCCAGTCAAGCGGCGTCGGAGGAAGGCGAGTTGATCCTCTCGGAGCTGGTGACCAACGCCGTACGGGTGCCCGCACCCGGAGACCGCATGGTGGGCGTACGCATCGAGTGCCGGGGGAGGGGCGAACTCCTGCGCCTGGAGGTGAGCGACGCGGGCGCGGGCCACCCGGAGGTGCAACGGCCCGGCGAACTGGACAAGGGCGGACGCGGGCTCCTGCTCGTCGAGGCCCTGGCTCACCGTTGGGGCGTGGACGAGCGCCCGGCCGGGATCGGCAAGACGGTCTGGGCGGAGCTGCTGGCACCCGGCGTCAAAACCGCGCCCGCAGAGACGCAGGTCGCGGCAGTATCCGTCCGGCCCGGTCAGTGTGTACGCATGTGGGGCGCCTGGCACACGGTTCGCGCGGTCCGCAGCGAGCGGTACGCATCGGGAGGGCCGGCAGTCATCGTCGTCTTGGACGACGGAGGTCCGGCCGTGCGCCTGCACGCGGCGGAGCTGTTGACCGTACGAAAAGCACCGGTCGCCGACCAGCGGATTCCAGCCCCGACCGGTTCGGTGGTCTCCACGTGAAGGCGTTGTGGCAGAGGCTGCTCCGACGCCAAGTGCACCACCCGGGGCCGCGATTTCTTGGCACGCTGATGCAACTGGCGGGTGGTCAAGCTGTCGTGATCAGCGAGGCGGGCCGGCCGGTAGCGAGGGTGCTTGCGCCACGGCCGCAGGTATGGCGACGGCCGGGGCGGGGCTCGCTCAGGGGCCGTATCCGTATCCCCGCCGACTTCGACCACGCGCCGGCCTCGGTCGCCGATGTCCTGGGGATGCGCTGATGCGACTTCTGCTCGATACGTCCGTCGTGATGTGGTGGATCGCCGACTCGCCGCAGCTGTCCGCGTCGTTCAAGGAACTCCTGGACACCGAGCCTGCCGTGTACGTCAGCGCGGTGTCGCCGTGGGAGATCACCGTCAAGCAGTTCCTCGGGAGCTTCGAAGGTCCCGGAGATCTGGCCGAGCAGGTGCGGGACCTCCAGTTCAGGAGCCTGCCCATCACGGGCGCGCACGGGGTGCGGGCAGGCCGGCTGCCGATAGTGCACACCGATCCGTTCGACCGGATACTGATCGCGCAGGCACAGGCCGAAGGGATGGCGCTGGTCACCCGGAACCGCTGGATTCCGCAGTACGACGTGCAGGTCGTACGGGCCTGACCCCGACGGCACGCATCCCTCCGGAACATGAAGGCGTGACAGTCCCTGCCGCATGGCCTCAAGCGCGTATGAAAAAGACCCCCCGCTCAACGTTTCCGCTGATCAGAGGGTCTATTCGGCACCTTTTGCAAGGTGCCCCCGGCAGGATTCGAACCTGCGCTCCCGGCTCCGGAGGCCGATGCTCTATCCCCTGAGCTACGGGGGCGTATCGCTGTGTTGCTCTGCGACGGGTGAAACACTACCAGCTTCCTGCCGGTGCCCGTGAACAGGTATTTCCGCGCCCCCGCCGGGTGCCCCGGGCGCCGCCGGGCAGGTCGCACACACATCCGGCCAACCTTCGCCGGCATCCGTCCGGGGACGGAAGTGGGCAAAACCCGGACGCAGCCCCTCCGCCCCGCCTACTCTCGAAGGGTGTCAGTGGCTTGCGGCCGCGTGCTTGTTGTCGACGACAACAAGGTCATCCGGCAGTTGATCAGGGTCAATCTCGAGCTGGAGGGCTTCGAGGTCGTGACCGCGGCCGATGGTGTCGAGTGTCTGGATCTGGTGCATCGGGTCTGCCCCGATGTGATCACGCTCGATGTCGTCATGCCCCGGCTGGACGGTCTGCAGACGGCCACCAGACTGCGTTCCGATCCGCGGACCCGGCAGCTGCCCGTGGCGATCATCAGCGCCTGCACGCCGTACGAGGTGGACGACGGGGTCGCGGCGGGAGTCGACGCCTTCCTCGCCAAGCCCTTCGAGCCGAGCGAGCTGGTGCGGGTCGTACGGCAGTTGATGGAGCGCGGCCGGCCGCCGGTGCTCGACGGCAGGCAGGGTGCGGGGCGGGCGGAGAGCGCCGCCGGCTGACCGGATGGCGAAACCGGTTCGCGGAAGGCCCCCCTCCCTCCCATACGCTTGTCCCGTGACCCCCGCCGATCTCTCCACGACCGTGCTGCGCGCCGTGCGCCGCGCGGTCGACGAGGACGCCTTGCGCGCGCCCGTGCCCGCGCGCGTGCGAGTGGAGAGGACCCGGCCCGGCGGACGCGGTGACTACGCCAGCGCCGTCGCCCTCCAGCTCGCCGGACCCGCCGCGCGGCCCGCGCGGGAGGTGGCCGAGATCCTGCGGGAGCGGCTGGCCGGTGCGCCCGGCATCGGGCGGGTCGAGGTCACCGGACCCGGCTTCCTGAACTTCACGCTCGACGCCTCCGCCGACGCCGCCGCGCACCGCGCGCTCCTGCACCGGGTGCGGGAGCAGGGGCTGCGCTACGGACACGGCGACGCCCTCGCCGCGGCGCCCCTGCGATTCAGCCATGCCCGCGAGGTCCGGGCCGCGGTCACCGCCGACGTGGTGCGCCGGCTCGTGCGCGCACAGGGCGCGCCCGTGCGCATCAGCTGCGACGAGGCCCCCGACCCGGACTGGGCACGGCTGGGCATCACCGTCGACGCCCACGGACGGCCCCCCGTACCCCTCACGGAGATACGGCCGGTCCCGGCCGGCGCCCGCGCCGACGAGCTGCTCGAACGGCTCGGGCCCGACGCCACCCGCTGGGGACTGCTCCGGCCGGCCGGTCACGACCGTGCCCCGCTCGGCGACGAGCTCCTCGTCCAGGGCGAGGGCAACCCCCTCTTCCTGGTCCGCTACGCCCACTCCCGCGCCCTCGCGCTCACCCGCGGCGCGGAGCGGCTCGGATTCACGAGCGACCCCGGCCAGGGCCCCGGCGACACGGCGGGAGCCGAGGCGTCCGCGCTGCTCGCCGTCCTCGCCGACCACCCCGCCGTCCTCGCCGCCGCCGCGCACCACCGCGCACCCGACCGGCTCGCCCGCCACCTCGAAGCGGTCGCGCAGGCGTTCTTCGATTTCCACGACGCCGCGTCACCGCTCCCCGTCGGGGACGAGAAACCCTCGGCCGCCCACCGCGCCCGGCTCGCCCTTGCCGAAGCCGCCGGGACGGTGCTGGCAGGCGGCCTGACCCTGCTCGGCATCAGCGCGCCCCCATACCTCTGAGAGACCCGAGAGAGCAGAGCAACACGATGAGCCGTTCCGCACACCCCGCCGGCCCCCGTCACGCCGACGTCATGACCGAGGGCCACTACTCCGCCCCGGCCGAGGACCTCAACGTCCTCGACGAGAAGGTCTGGTCCCGCACCGTCACCCGCGACGGGAACGGCGCGCTGACCGTGGGCGGGATGGAAGTCGCCCGGCTGGCCGAGGAATTCGGCACCCCGGCCTACTTCCTCGACGAAGCCGACTTCCGGGCCCGCTGCCGCGCCTGGTCCGACGCCTTCGGCCCCGGCGCCGACGTCTTCTACGCCGGCAAGGCCTTCCTCTCCCGCGCGATCGTGCGCTGGCTCCAGGAGGAGGGGCTCAACCTCGACGTCTGCTCCGGCGGCGAGCTGACCACCGCCCTGGACGCCGGGATGCCCGCCGAGCGCATCGCCTTCCACGGCAACAACAAGACGGTCGACGAGATCGAGCGGGCCGTCACGGCGGGTGTCGGACGGATCGTGCTCGACTCCTTCCAGGAGATCGCCCGGGTCGCGCACATCGCACAGCGGCTCGGCCGGCGCCAGCCCGTGCAGATCCGGGTCACCGTGGGCGTCGAGGCACACACCCACGAGTTCATCGCCACCGCGCACGAGGACCAGAAGTTCGGCATCGCGCTGGCCGGGGGACAGGCCGCGGAGGCCGTCCGGCGGGCGCTGACCCTCGACGGGCTCGAACTGATCGGCATCCACTCGCACATCGGCTCGCAGATCTTCGACATGGCCGGCTTCGAGGTCTCCGCGCGGCGCGTGGTGCAGCTCCTGGCCGAGGTGCGCGACGAGCACGGCGTCGAGCTGCCCGAGATCGACCTCGGCGGCGGCCTCGGCATCGCGTACACCTCGCAGGACGACCCGCGCGAGCCGTACGAGATCGCCAAGGCGCTCGGCGACATCGTGACCCGTGAGTGCGAGTCCGCCGGGCTCGCCACCCCGCGGATCTCCGTGGAGCCGGGCCGCGCCATCGTCGGACCGACCGCCTTCACGCTGTACGAGGTCGGCACCATCAAGCCCCTGGAGGGGCTGCGCACCTACGTCAGCGTCGACGGCGGCATGTCGGACAACATCCGCACCGCGCTGTACGACGCCGAGTACAGCGTCGCGCTCGTCTCGCGCACCTCCGACGCCGAGCCGATGCTCGTCCGGGTCGTCGGAAAGCACTGCGAGAGCGGCGACATCGTGGTCAAGGACGCCTTCCTCCCCTCCGACCTGGCCCCCGGCGACCTGATCGCCGTGCCCGCCACCGGCGCGTACTGCCGTTCCATGGCGAGCAACTACAACCACGCGCTGCGCCCGCCCGTCGTCGCCGTGCGCGACGGGCAGGCGCGGGTCATCGTCCGGCGCGAGACGGAGGAAGATCTCCTGCGTCTCGATGTCGGCTGATGCCGTATTTCCCGGGATACCCCCCGGGTTCCCCGTAAACATCTCAGGATCCGGACGGGTGGCGGGGAACGCCCGTCCGGTGAGTGAGACTGGTCCATACATCAGATGTAAAGGAAACGAGGTCGGATGATGCGTACGCGTCCGCTGAAGGTGGCGCTGCTGGGCTGTGGAGTGGTCGGCTCAGAGGTGGCCCGCATCATGACGACGCACGCCGACGACCTCGCCGCGCGCATCGGCGCGCCGGTGGAGCTCGCCGGTGTCGCCGTGCGCCGGCCCTCCAAGGTGCGTGAGGGCATCGACCCCGCACTGATCACCACCGACGCGACCGCCCTGGTCAAACGGGGTGACATCGACGTCGTCATCGAGGTCATCGGTGGCATCGAGCCCGCCCGCACGCTCATCACCACCGCCTTCGAGCACGGTGCGAGTGTCGTCTCCGCCAACAAGGCGCTGCTCGCGGAGGACGGCGCCGCCCTGCACGCCGCCGCCGAGCAGCACGGCCGGGACCTCTACTACGAGGCCGCCGTGGCCGGCGCCATCCCGCTCGTCCGCCCGCTGCGCGAGTCCCTCGCCGGCGACAAGGTCAACCGGGTGCTGGGCATCGTCAACGGCACCACGAACTTCATCCTCGACAAGATGGACACGAGCGGCGCCGGGTACTCGGAGGCGCTCGACGAGGCCACCGCCCTCGGATACGCGGAGGCCGACCCGACCGCCGACGTCGAGGGGTTCGACGCCGCCGCCAAGGCCGCGATCCTCGCCGGAATCGCCTTCCACACCCGGGTGAGGATCGGCGACGTGCACCGCGAGGGCATCACCGAGGTCACCGCCGCCGACATCGCCTCCGCCCGCCGCATGGGCTGCACCGTCAAGCTCCTCGCCATCTGCGAGCGCGCCGCCGACGGGCGCTCGGTCACGGCCCGCGTGCACCCCGCGATGATCCCGCTCAGCCACCCGCTGGCCTCGGTCCGCGAGGCGTACAACGCGGTGTTCGTCGAGGCCGAGGCCGCCGGACAGCTGATGTTCTACGGCCCCGGCGCCGGTGGCGCGCCGACCGCCTCCGCGGTCCTCGGCGACCTCGTCGCGGTCTGCCGCAACAAGCTCAACGAGGCCCCCGGCCCCGGTGAGTCCGCGTACACGCGTCTGCCGGTCAGCCCCATGGGCGACGTCGTCACGCGGTACCACATCAGTCTCGACGTGGCCGACAAGCCTGGCGTACTCGCCCAGGTCGCGACGGTCTTCGCCGAACAGGGCGTATCCATCGATACGGTCCGCCAGAAAGGCCGAAATCCAGGCAGCGGCGACGAAGCCGGTACCGAGCAGGGTGGCGGCGGGCGACGGGTGGGCAAGAGCGGCGAGGCTTCGCTCGTCGTCGTCACCCACCGCGCGCCCGACGCAGCCCTCTCCGGGACCGTCGAGGCGCTGCGCAAGCTCGACACCGTACGTGGTGTCGCCAGCATCATGCGTGTTGAAGGGGAGTAAGGACCCATGACCACCAAGGGCACCCACCAGTGGCGCGGCATCATCGAGGAGTACCGGGACCGTCTCCCGGTCACGAGCACGACGCCGGTCGTCACGCTCCGTGAGGGCGGCACGCCGCTCGTCCCCGCTCAGGTCCTCTCCGAGCGCACGGGCTGCGAGGTGCACCTCAAGGTCGAGGGCGCCAACCCCACCGGGTCCTTCAAGGACCGCGGCATGACGATGGCGATCACCCGGGCCAAGGAGGAGGGCGCGCAGGCCGTCATCTGCGCCTCCACCGGCAACACCTCCGCCTCCGCCGCCGCCTACGCGGTCCGCGCCGGTATGGTCTGCGCCGTCCTGGTGCCGCAGGGCAAGATCGCGCTCGGCAAGATGGGCCAGGCGCTCGTGCACGGCGCCAAGATCCTCCAGGTCGACGGCAACTTCGACGACTGCCTGACACTGGCCCGCTCGCTCTCGGACAACTACCCGGTGGCGCTGGTCAATTCGGTCAACCCGGTCCGCATCGAGGGCCAGAAGACCGCGGCCTTCGAGATCGTCGACGCGCTCGGCGACGCCCCGGACATCCATGTCCTCCCGGTCGGTAACGCGGGCAACATCACCGCGTACTGGAAGGGCTACACGGAGTACGCCGCGGACGGCCCGTCCACGCACAAGCCGCGGATGTGGGGCTTCCAGGCCTCCGGCTCCGCGCCCATCGTGCGCGGCGAGATCGTCAAGGACCCGTCGACCATCGCCACCGCCATCCGGATCGGCAACCCGGCCTCCTGGCAGTTCGCGCTCAACGCGCGGGACGAGTCGGGCGGCTTCATCGACGAGGTGACGGACCGGCAGATCCTGTCCGCGTACCGGCTGTTGGCCTCCCAGGAGGGCGTCTTCGTGGAGCCCGCCTCGGCCGCGTCCGTCGCCGGGCTGCTCAAGGCCGCAGAAGAGGGCAAGGTCGACCGGGGCCAGCGGATCGTCTGCACGGTCACCGGGAACGGCCTGAAGGACCCGGACTGGGCCGTCGCCGGCGCCCCCCAGCCGGTCACGGTCCCGGTCGACGCGGTCGCCGCCGCCGAGAAGCTGGGCCTCGCGTAGTACCCGCCGCCGCGCCGCACGGCGGCGCGGCGGCGGATTCGTCAGGAAGGCGGCTCAACGGCTCTTTTCGGGACGGAGAGCGCACCGGCTGCGTGCGACACGCATCGTGCGCCTCCTGTGCGCCCTATGTCGCCACAGAACCTTCCTTCGATAAGCTGTACCCAACCCACCCCGCCGCATATGACCGGGGTGCGCAGGCCGTTGCGGCCGCCGGTCCCATCCCGGACTCACGCAATACCCGCCGCCGCAATCGCCCCGAAGAATCCCCCGAAAGCCCCCGCAGACCCCGAAAAGCCCGGAAGAAGCCCAGAAGAACCCGAAGAGCCGCACGGAAACCCAATATCTCCCGGCACTTCGAATTTCCCCGCCGCCTCACAAGGAGAGTCGTCAGAGCGATGGCCGGTCCCGCCTTCCGAGCCGCCGCCGTACGGGTGCGCGTCCCCGCAACCAGCGCCAATCTCGGTCCGGGCTTCGACGCCCTCGGCCTGTCGCTGGGGCTGTACGACGACGTCGTCGTCCGCGTCGCCGACGCCGGACTGCACATCGACATCGCCGGTGAGGGCGCGGACACGCTGCCCCGCGACGAGAACCACCTGCTCGTACGGTCCCTGCGCACCGCCTTCGACCTGCTCGGCGGACAGCCCCGCGGCCTGGAGATCGTCTGCGCCAACCGCATCCCGCACGGACGCGGCCTCGGCTCCTCCTCCGCCGCCATCTGCGCCGGCATCGTCGCCGCCCGCGCCGTGACGACCGGCGGTGACGCCCGGCTCGACGACGCGGCGCTGCTGGAGCTCGCCACCGAGATCGAGGGTCACCCGGACAATGTCGCGGCCTGTCTCCTCGGCGGGTTCACGCTCGCCTGGATGGACGGCGGATCGGCCCGCGCCATCAGGATGGACCCCGCGGATTCCATCGTTCCGGTGGTTTTCGTCCCCGGCAACCCGGTGCTCACCGAGACCGCCCGCGGACTGCTGCCGCGTTCGGTCCCGCATGTCGACGCCGCCTTCAACGCGGGCCGTGCCGCCCTCCTCGTCGAGGCCCTGACCAGGCGCCCCGAGCTGCTGCTCACCGCCACCGAGGACCGGCTGCACCAGGAATACCGCTCCCCGGCGATGCCGCAGAGCGTGGAACTCGTGAACCGACTGCGCGCGGACGGCGTCCCCGCGGTCATCTCCGGTGCCGGGCCGACCGTGCTGGCACTGGCCGAGGACGGTGCGGCCGACAAGGTCGCACGGCTGGCGGGCGAGGGATGGGCGGCCAACCGGCTGACTCTCGACGCCCAGGGTGCGAGTGTGCTGCCGCTCGCCCCGTAGCGAGAAGTGATTGCCGGTGCGTGAGAGGGGGAATGTTGTTGGAGCCGGTAGTGTTAACCTCAAGTCTGCAATCGACGTCTATGAGGCGCGTTGCTTCGTGTCCCTTTCCGGGACCACCATTTCTTCCGGGAGCCTCCCCAACTGCCTGAGCAGCCTGCCTGAGCAGTTTCGAGCACGCTCCGGAACCGGCACGACACCCTCTCGCTCGTCCAGGAGTGGGCCGAGCAGGGGGATGCTCGCGCCGGGCCCATGCACACGTTCATCTCTCCGCCGTACCTACCCGGCGGACCACCGCCCCGGCACGGTCCGCACAACCGAAGACCGCTGTCGGACAGCACAACCGGTCGCCGAGCCAGAAGGCCGACGTCCGCTCCAGGGAAGGACCCTTCGTGAGCGACACCACCGATCTGATGGGCGTGACTGCCGACAAGAGCGTCGACAGTGCCGCGCCCGCCGAAGGTGCTGCCACTGGCACCACCGCACGGCGCCGCCGCTCCGGCACCGGCCTTGACGGCATGGTCCTGGCCGAGCTGCAGCAGGTCGCGTCCGGCCTCGGCATCAAGGGCACTGCGCGGATGCGCAAGAGCCAGCTGATCGAGGTCATCAAGGAGGCCCAGGCCGGCGGCTCCTCCGCGCCCAAGGCCAAGGCCGCCGCCGCGGCCCCCGCCGACGAGGCCGAGACCAAGCCGAAGCGCCGGGCCACCTCCAAGGCGCGCACCGGTGCCGGGGACGAGACCCCGGCCGCCGCCGCTCCCGCCGACAAGGCCGCGGCCCAGCAGCAGATCGACATCCCCGGACAGCCGGCCAGCGACGAGCAGCCCGCGGGCGAGCGCCGTCGTCGCCGCGCGACCGCTCAGGCGGGCAGCCCGGAGACCAAGGCGGAGCCCAAGGCCCAGGCCAAGGACCGCACGCAGGACGAGCCGAAGCGCGAGGCGCCCGCCGAGGACCGCTCCGAGCCCAAGGCCGAGGCCGCCGCGGACAACGCGGAGGGCCGCCGGGGCGAGCGCCAGGACCGTGGCCAGCGCGGCGAGCGTGGTGACCGGGGCGACCGCGGTGACCGTCGTGAGCGCCAGCGCGACCGCCGCGGCAAGGGCGGCGACGAGCAGGGCGGTGGCCAGGGCGGCCAGCGCCAGCAGCGCCAGGGCCAGGGGCAGGGGCAGAACCAGGGCCAGAACCAGGGCCAGGGTCAGCAGGGCGGCGGCGGACCGCAGGACGACTTCGACGACGAGGGCGGCCGTCGTGGCCGTCGGGGCCGCTACCGCGACCGCCGTGGCCGCCGTGGCCGCGACGACTTCGCGAGCGACGCACCGCCGGTCACCGACGACGACGTCCTGATCCCCGTCGCGGGCATCCTGGACATCCTCGACAACTACGCGTTCATCCGGACCTCCGGCTACCTGCCGGGCCCGAACGACGTGTACGTGTCGCTCGCCCAGGTCCGCAAGAGCGGCCTGCGCAAGGGTGACCACGTCACCGGTGCGGTGCGCCAGCCCAAGGACGGCGAGCGCCGCGAGAAGTTCAACGCGCTGGTCCGCCTCGACACGGTCAACGGCATGGAGTCCGGCCGCGGCCGGCCCGAGTTCCAGAAGCTGACCCCGCTGTACCCGCAGGACCGGCTCCGTCTGGAGACCGACTCCAACATCCTGACCACCCGGATCATCGACATGGTCGCCCCCATCGGCAAGGGCCAGCGAGGCCTGATCGTGGCCCCGCCGAAGACCGGTAAGACCATGATCCTCCAGGCGATCGCCAACGCGATCACGGTCAACAGCCCCGAGTGCCACCTGATGGTCGTCCTGGTCGACGAGCGTCCGGAAGAGGTCACCGACATGCAGCGGTCGGTGAAGGGCGAGGTCATCTCCTCGACCTTCGACCGTCCCGCCGAGGACCACACCACGGTCGCCGAGCTGGCCATCGAGCGCGCCAAGCGTCTCGTCGAGCTGGGTCACGACGTGGTCGTCCTGCTGGACTCGATCACCCGTCTGGGCCGCGCGTACAACCTCGCGGCCCCCGCCTCCGGCCGCATCCTGTCCGGTGGTGTCGACTCGACCGCGCTGTACCCGCCGAAGCGCTTCTTCGGTGCCGCGCGGAACATCGAGGACGGCGGCTCGCTGACCATCCTGGCCACCGCGCTGGTCGAGACCGGCTCGCGCATGGACGAGGTGATCTTCGAGGAGTTCAAGGGCACCGGCAACATGGAGCTCAAGCTCGACCGCAAGCTCTCCGACAAGCGCATCTTCCCGGCGGTGGACGTCGACGCGTCCAGCACCCGTAAGGAAGAAATCCTGCTCGGCAGCGACGAGTTGGCGATTGTCTGGAAGCTGCGCCGGGTGCTCCACGCGCTGGACCAGCAGCAGGCGATCGAGCTCCTCCTGGACCGGATGAAGAAGACCCAGTCCAACGCGGAGTTCCTGCT
Source organism: Streptomyces sp. NPDC087428 (assembly GCF_044744085.1). Lineage (NCBI taxonomy): Bacteria > Bacillati > Actinomycetota > Actinomycetes > Kitasatosporales > Streptomycetaceae > Streptomyces > Streptomyces sp. NPDC087428. The sequence continues at coordinate 58,143 of NZ_JBIUXR010000003.1, read as the reverse complement.
CCAGATCCAGAAGACGACGCCGGCCCCGGGCAACAACGACTAGTCGTAGCCTCCCGGCAGCCGTCCCCAGGGCCGCCCCCGCCACTTCGGTGCCGGGGGCGGCCCTGTGCCGTACGCCGGTACGGGAGGCCGCGCCCCGGTCCGTTGCCGATCCGAGACCTTCGCCACACGGTCACCGGGCGTCGCGCCCGTCCCGCGTTGCCTGTACCGGGCAAGAAACCGCAGGTGAGTGCCGGATCACCGGCTGTTCCCGCACCCCCCGGGTCCGCCCCTCGCTCACCGGGGGCCCACAGCGTCCTGTGCAACCCTTCTTGTCGCCGTGGCGTCGTACCTCACGACCGACAAAGCGGCGCACGGACACCCGCACGCCAAGCAGGGGGTAGCCGGGAGCAGCCGAGGGAACGAGGAGACGGATGACCGGGCAGAGCGGGAGCGACAGCCGAATACGGGCCACCGGCAAGCGCCGGAGGAAGCCGTCCCGCCGCCGCAGGGCGACCGTGACAGCCGCGTGGAGCCTGGCCGGCCTGGTCGTCCTGGGCGGAGGGGGACTCGGCTACGCCTACTTCCAGCTCGACGGCAATCTCAAGGCCGTCGACATCAACAACGCCCTCGGCAAGAACCGCCCCCACAACGTCGACAACGGCTCCCAGGACATCCTCGTCCTGGGTTCCGACTCCCGCTCCGGTGCGAACCAGCAGTACGGCGTCGACGAGGGCGGCGCCCGTTCGGACACCGCGATGATCGTCCACGTCAACAAGGGCCACAAGACGGCGAGCGTCGTCTCCATTCCCCGCGACACCCTCGTGACCCGGCCCGAGTGCAAGAGCGACGAGAGCGGCGCGGACGTCGCGGGCCGGCAGCGCGCGATGTTCAACACCGCGTACGAGGTCGGCGGACCGGCCTGCGCGGTCAAGACCGTCGAGTCGATGTCCGGTATCCGGATGGACCACTACCTCGAAGTCGACTTCACCGGCTTCAAGAAGCTGATCGACAAGCTCGGCGGGGTCAAGATCACCACCAAGCAGGCGATCAACGACTCCAAGAGCCATCTGAACCTGGAGCCGGGCACCCACACCCTCGACGGGGAGCAGTCGCTCGGCCTGGTCCGCACCCGCAAGAGCGTCGGCGACGGCAGCGACCTCGGCCGCATCCAGCTCCAGCAGGCCTTCATCAAGGCGCTGATGGTGCAGGCGAAGAGCGTCGGCGTCCTCGACGGAACCAAGCTGTACGGCCTCGCGGACACGGCGACCAAGGCCATCACGACCGACTCCGACCTCGGCTCGGTCAAGAAGCTCGCGGGCTTCGCCAACGGGCTCAAGGGCCTCGGCGCCGACGACGTCCACATGGTGACCCTGCCGGTCGAGTACGACCCGGCCGACCCGAACCGCGTCATACCGCAGGAGAAGGCCGGACAGCAGGTCTGGGCGGCGCTCCGGCACGACAAGCCCATCCCCGCCTCGGCCACCGAGAAGTCGGCGGGCGACAAGGGTGACGCGGGCGACATCGTGCAGTGACCGGGAGTGCCCGGGAATAGTTCCGGGCCGACCCCGGTTTTGGGAGATACGGCCGGTCCTGGCAGACTGGTACGTCGGCCCCGGTTCACGGACACGCAATCCGCGCGTACGACCCGGCGCCCTCCCGAAACTAGGAGACACCCTTGAAGCGCGAGATCCACCCCCAGTACGTCGAGACCCAGGTCAGCTGCACCTGTGGCGCGTCGTTCACCACCCGGTCCACCCTGGACAGCGGCGCCATCCGTGCGGACGTCTGCTCCGAGTGCCACCCGTTCTACACGGGCAAGCAGAAGATCCTCGACACCGGTGGCCGTGTGGCCCGCTTCGAGGCCCGCTTCGGCAAGGCCGCCGGCTCCGCCAGCAAGTAGCGAGCCAACAGCGCCGGTTCTCGGCGCCCTCTTCCCGGGGGCGCCGAGACCGGCGTTTTTTCCGGCCGGGACACGGCATCCCCGCATCCCGCCCGGCAGGCACCCCCGCCGGCCGGCCGTACGTCGAGCGAAGAAACCAGGAGCCCGAAGATGTTCGAGGCGGTCGAGGAACTGATCGGCGAACAGTCCGATCTCGAGAAGAAGCTCGCGGACCCGTCGGTCCACGCCGACCAGGCCAACGCGCGCAAGCTCAACAAGCGCTACGCCGAGCTGACCCCGATCGTCGCCACGTACCGCTCCTGGAAGCAGACCGGCGAGGACATCGAGACGGCCCGCGAGTTCGCCGCCGACGACCCCGACTTCGCCGCCGAGGTCAAGGACCTGGAGAAGGAGCGCGAGGAGCTCACCGAGAAGCTCCGCCTCCTGCTCGTGCCCCGTGACCCCAGTGACGACAAGGACGTGCTCCTGGAGATCAAGGCGGGCGCGGGCGGCGACGAGTCCGCCCTGTTCGCCGGGGACCTGCTGCGCATGTATCTGCGCTACGCCGAGCGGGTCGGCTGGAAGACCGAGATCATCGACTCCACCGAGTCCGAGCTCGGCGGCTACAAGGACGTCCAGGTCGCCGTGAAGACCAAGGGCGGCAACGGGGCCACCGAACCCGGCCAGGGCGTCTGGGCCCGGATGAAGTACGAGGGCGGCGTGCACCGTGTGCAGCGCGTGCCCTCCACCGAGTCCCAGGGCCGCATCCACACCTCCGCCGCCGGTGTGCTGGTCACGCCCGAGGCGGAGGAGGTCGACGTGGAGATCCACGCCAACGACCTGCGGATCGACGTCTACCGCTCGTCCGGCCCCGGCGGCCAGTCCGTCAACACCACGGACTCCGCCGTCCGCATCACGCACCTGCCCACCGGCGTCGTGGCCTCCTGTCAGAACGAGAAGAGCCAGCTCCAGAACAAGGAGCAGGCCATGCGCATCCTGCGCTCGCGGCTCCTCGCCGCCGCCCAGGAGGCCGCCGAGCAGGAAGCCTCCGACGTACGGCGCAGCCAGGTGCGCACGGTCGACCGTTCCGAGAAGATCCGTACCTACAACTTCCCGGAAAACCGCATCTCGGACCACCGCGTCGGCTTCAAGGCGTACAACTTGGACCAGGTGCTCGACGGTGACCTGGGCGCCGTGATCCAGGCCTGTGTCGACGCCGACTCCGCCGCCAAGCTCGCCGCCGCGTAAGCTCCACCACCCGCACCGCTCGTGAACCTGTACGGAGAACCGCGATGAACCTGCTGCTCGCCGAGGTGGCCCAGGCCACCCAGCGGCTGGCCGACGCCGGTGTGCCTTCGCCGAGATTCGACGCGGAGGAACTCGCCGCGTTCGTGCACGGCGTCAAGCGGGGCGAGCTGCACAACGTGCCGGACGCCGACTTCGACGCCCGCTACTGGGAGACCATCGCCCGGCGCGAGGCCCGCGAACCGCTCCAGCACATCACCGGACGCGCCTTCTTCCGCTATCTGGAGCTCCAGGTGGGGCCCGGTGTCTTCGTGCCCCGCCCGGAGACCGAATCGGTCGTCGGCTGGGCGATAGACGCCGTCCGCGCGATGGACGTGGTCGAGCCGCTGATCGTCGACCTGTGCACGGGCTCCGGTGCCATCGCCCTCGCCATGGCCCAGGAGGTGCCGCGCTCGCGCGTGCACGCCGTGGAGCTGTCCGAGGACGCCCTCAAATGGACCAGGAAGAACGCCGAGGACTCCAGGGTCACCGTGCACCGCGGAGACGCCCTGACGGCCCTTCCCGAGCTCGACGGACAGGTCGACCTGGTCATCTCCAACCCGCCGTACATCCCGCTCACCGAATGGGAGTACGTGGCCCCCGAAGCCCGCGACCACGACCCCCAGATGGCTCTCTTCTCCGGTGAGGACGGCCTCGACACCATCCGCGGCATCGAGCGCACCGCGCACCGCCTGCTGCGCCCCGGCGGCCTCGTCGTCATCGAGCACGCCGACACCCAGGGCGGCCAGGTGCCGTGGATCTTCACCGAGGAGCGGGGCTGGGCCGACGCGGCCGACCACCCCGACCTGAACAACCGCCCCCGGTTCGCCACGGCCCGCAAGGCGATGCCGTGACCGGCGGCCACCACCCGCACGACCCGTACCAGCCCTACCCGAACATGCTTGAGGAGGCCGGCTGATGGCACGGCGATACGACTGCAACGACGCGACGGACCGTACGACGGGTCTGCGCGAGGCCGCGTCCGCCGTCCGCCGCGGCGAACTGGTCGTGCTGCCCACCGACACGGTGTACGGGATCGGTGCGGACGCCTTCAGTTCCGAGGGCGTCGCCGACCTGCTGGACGCCAAGGGCCGCGGCCGCAACATGCCGACGCCCGTCCTGATCGGTTCCCCGAACACCCTGCACGGCCTGGTCACCGACTTCTCCGAGCAGGCGTGGGAGCTCGTCGACGCCTTCTGGCCCGGCGCCCTCACACTCGTCGCCAAGCACCAGCCGTCCCTCCAGTGGGACCTCGGCGACACCCGCGGCACCGTCGCCATCCGGATGCCGCTGCACCCGGTCGCCATCGAGCTGCTCACCGAGGTCGGCCCGATGGCCGTCTCCAGCGCCAACCTCACCGGACACCCCTCGCCCGAGGACTGCGACGCCGCCCAGGAGATGCTGGGCGACTCCGTCTCCGTCTACCTCGACGGCGGTCCGACGCCGGGCATCGTCCCGTCCTCGATCGTCGACGTCACCGGCAAGGTGCCGGTCCTGCTGCGCGCCGGCGCGCTCTCCGCGGAGGAGCTGCGCAAGGTGGTACCCGACCTCGAGGTGGCCAATTGACCGCCCCTGAGGGGCGTGGCATAGCGGGGCAGACCGACACTTTCCGCATCCTCCACGTCAGCACCGGCAATGTCTGCCGCTCACCGATCACCGAGCGGCTGACCCGCCATGCCCTCGTGGACCGCCTCGGCGACCCGCTCCAGGGCGGCCTGATCGTGGAGAGTGCCGGCACCTGGGGGCACGAGGGCGCCCCGATGGAGGCCAACGCCGAGGTGGTCCTCGCCGACTTCGGCGCCGACGCCACCGGGTTCGTCGGCCGTGAGCTGCTGGACGAGCACGTGATCCGCGCCGACCTGGTGCTCACCGCCACCCGCGACCACCGGGCCCAGGTGATCTCGATGGGTCACTCGGCCGGTCTGCGGACCTTCACGCTCAAGGAGTTCACCCGGCTGGTCCGGGCGATAGACCACGCGACGCTGCCGGACGCGAAGGACGAGGGCGTCGTCGAGCGCGCCCGCGCGCTGGTGCGCGCCGCCGCCGCGCTGCGTGGCTGGCTGCTGGCCCCGACCGCGGAGGCCGACGAGGTGTACGACCCCTACGGCGCCCCGATCACGTTCTTCCGGTCCATCGGCGACGAGATCAACCAGGCCCTGGAACCGGTCGTCACCGCGCTGACCGGCGTATCGACCCCGCGCTGACCGGCGCGGGGGCCGGACGGGTGCACCGCGGGGCGTGACAGCGGGCAGCGGACCCGTCGCGGGCCTACATTGGAGCTGACCTCAGCGCACTCCTCCCAGGCCCGGAGCCCCCGATGCCGGTCACCGCCCCCGCCGCACCCCCGGCCACCCTGCCGCAGGACTTCGACGCCCTGCTCCGGGAGGACCCGGAGATCGCCGATGTGCTGCTGGCGGAGCTGCGCCGGCAGTCCGGCACCCTGCAGCTGACCGCCGCCGAGAACTTCACCTCGCCCGCGGTCCTGGCCGCGCTCGGCTCGCCGCTCGCCAACAAGTACGCCGAGGGCTACCCCGGCAAGCGGCACCACGGCGGCTGCGAACAGGCGGACGCCGCCGAACGCCTCGCCGTCCGCCGGGCCACCGCGCTCTTCGGCGCCGAGCACGCCAACGTCCAGCCGCACTCCGGCTCCTCTGCCGTCCTCGCGGCGTACGCGGCCCTGCTGCGGCCCGGCGACACGGTCCTCGCGATGGGACTCCCGTACGGCGGACACCTCACCCACGGCTCACCCGCCAACTTCTCCGGGCGCTGGTTCGAGTTCATCGGCTACGGGGTGGACTCAGAGAGCGGACTGATCGACTACGACCAGGTCCGGACCCTGGCCCGGACCCACCGGCCCAAGGCGATCGTCAGCGGCTCCATCTCCTATCCGCGTCACCCGGACCACGAGAGGTTCCGTGAGATCGCCGACGAGGTGGGCGCGTACCTCATCGCCGACGCCGCGCACCCGATGGGGCTGATCGCCGGGGGAGCGGCGCCGAACCCCGTTCCGTACGCGGACGTCGTCTGCGCCACCACGCACAAGGTGCTGCGCGGGCCGCGCGGCGGCATGATCCTGTGCGGCGCGGAGCTGGCGGAGCGGATCGACCGCGCGGTCTTCCCCTTCACCCAGGGCGGTGCCCAGATGCACACGGTGGCCGCGAAGGCCGTCGCGTTCCACGAGGCGGCGACCCCGGCCTTCGCCGCGTACGCCCACCGTGTGGTGTCCCACGCCCGGGTGCTCGCCGCCGGTCTGGAGGCCGAGGGCTTCGAGGTCACCACCGGCGGCACGGACACCCACCTGATCGTCGCGGACCCGGCCCCGCTCGGCGTGGACGGCCACACCGCCCGCGCCCGGCTGGCGGCGGCGGGCCTGGTGCTGGACACCTGCGCGCTTCCGTACGGGGACGCCCGGGGCATCAGGCTGGGCACCGCGGCCGTCACCACCCAGGGCATGGGGGACGCCGCCATGGCACGGCTCGCGGCGCTGTTCGGCGCGGCGGTGCGCGAGGAGGGCGACGTCCTCACGGAGGTGCGGGAACTGGCGGCGAAGTATCCGCCGTACCCGGCGTGACACAGGTCCGGTGTCCTGAATGAGGGCGGCCGGTGCAACCGTCACGGCTGCCTCCGTGTCCTCAACCATGAGGCCGGCGTAGTCGGCCCGAGCGGGGGCGTGTGCCGGTCGGGCTAAGGTGTGGGCTGAGATGGCCGGCGACATTTGTGGGGCAGCCCGTGCGTGATTACTTGCTGACGCTCTGTGTCACGGCGGCGGTGACGTATCTGCTCACCGGCCCGGTGCGGAAGTTCGCCATCGCGGTCGGGGCGATGCCCGCGATCCGTGCGCGTGACGTCCACCGGGAACCGACCCCGAGGCTCGGCGGCATCGCCATGTTCGGCGGACTGTGCGCCGGTCTGATCGTCGCCGATCACCTGGCCAACCTCGACGGCGTCTTCGACCTCTCCAGTGAACCGCGGGCGCTGCTCTCCGGGGCCGCGCTGATCTGGCTGATCGGCGTGCTGGACGACAAGTTCGAGATCGACGCCCTGATCAAGCTGGGCGGACAGATGATCGCCGCGGCGGTCATGGTCCTCCAGGGCCTGACGATCCTGTGGCTGCCGATCCCCGGCGTCGGCACCGTCGCCCTCACCCAGTGGCAGGGCACGCTGCTCACGGTCGCCCTGGTCGTCATCACGATCAACGCGGTGAACTTCGTCGACGGCCTGGACGGCCTGGCGGCCGGCATGGTCCTCATCGCGTCCGCCGCGTTCTTCCTCTACACCTACCGGCTCTGGTACGGACACACGATCGAGGCGGCCGCCCCCGCGACGCTCTTCACGGTGATCCTGATGGGCATGTGCCTCGGCTTCCTGCCGCACAACATGCATCCGGCCCGGATCTTCATGGGCGACTCCGGCTCGATGCTCATCGGCCTCGTCCTGGCCGCCGGCGCGATCTCCGTGACCGGCCAGGTCGACCCGGACACCATGAAGATCTTCGAGGGCAGCGAGCGCCAGGCGACCCACGCGATGCTGCCGGTCTTCATCCCGCTGCTGCTGCCGCTCACCATCATCGCGATCCCGGCGGCCGACCTGGTGCTGGCGATCGTGCGGCGCACCTGGAACGGCCAGTCGCCGTTCGCGGCGGACCGCGGCCACCTGCACCACCGCCTGCTGGAGATCGGCCACTCGCACAGCCGGTCGGTGCTGATCATGTACTTCTGGTCGGCCCTGATCGCCTTCGGCGCCGTCGGCTACTCCGTGCACTCGGCGTCGATGTGGATCGTCCTGGTGATCGTGGGCCTGAGCGCGCTCGGCCTGATCCTGCTCCTGATGCCCCGCTTCACCCCGCGCGCCCCGCTGTGGGCGCAGCGCATCGTGCCGCCCCGCTACCGGCGGCGGCGCCGGGTCGAGGAGCCCGCGGCAGCATCCGCGGAGGGACCGGAAGACCAACAGGAGCCGCTGGACGCGCAGATGGGGCAGGAGGGGTCCGAGACCCCTCCACGGGCCCCGGTCGCCGCAGGGGTCTCGGGCGTCAACGGGGCGACCGCCATTGGCCCCCGTTCGCGATTTTCGGACCGGCGTGAGACCGATTCCACACGTCGATGATTCGGGCATCAATGGGCAATACCAGACAAGTCGTTGGGTTGTCTTGCTCACGCGCGCTTGTTCACACTCAAGTGTGACAGCGAGCACACTTTCTTGGTAAAGACCTCATCAAATAGTTTGTGATACCGTTCACGAACCCGGTGACAGAGCCGAAGGACCTGAGTAGCACGGTCCCTTGGCCCCGAGGCATCGACTCGGACCGGGCCTACGCTCGTCCATGACGACACACTGCCAACCCCCAGCAAGCGGAGCTGCCGCCATGCCGTCCAACGACGTCCGGACTCTCCTCCAGACCGCCGTACCCACCGCTGTCGCCGGCGCTGTTGCCGCCGCGATCAGCGCTGGCGTCGCCGGTGGCAAGGGAGCCCTGGGCGCGATCGTTGCGACGATCGTGGTCATCCTCTTCATGGGGATCGGGCTCGTGGTCCTGCAACGGACCGCCAAGTCCCTGCCCCACCTGTTCCAGGCGATGGGGCTGATGCTGTACACGGCTCAGTTGCTTCTGCTGTTCATCTTTGTCGCCGTATTCAAGAACACCACGATGTTCAACCCGAAGGCCTTCGCGATCACGCTGGTCGCGACGACTCTCGTGTGGATCGGCGCACAGGCGCGTGCGCACATGAAGGCCAAGATCCTTTACGTCGAGCCCGAGTCGGAGTCCGACAAGGGTGAGAAGCCCAAGAACACTGGGTCCAGGTCGTGAAGGGTAGGGGCGGGATAAGGGCGAGTTCAGGACCCTGCTATCGTCCGGTTCCAACTGCGGCACCGCGGGCGCGGGCATGTGAGCTGACGCCTGCTCGATCGCGAGGCTCAATGCCTGACTGCCGCTCACACATCCGAAACACCAGTCCAGTGCCGAACCGCGGCTGCGCGCCGCGCCGACACAACGAGGTTGCCGTACCTATGCGCCACGCTGAAGGAGCCCGCGGTGAGTGCTGACCCGACACAGGTGCTCGCCTTCGAGACCGATTGCCACATCTTCCAGAACAACGGTTGTGGTTTCCCGGCTCCCGGTCTGCACTCGTTCCTGTTCGAGCCCCTCTGGGGCGACGGGGACAGCAACTTGTACTTCAACAAGACGATGCTGCTGGCGCTGGTCGGCTCGGTCATCATCGTCGGCTTCTTCTGGGCCGCGTTCGCCAGGCCGAAGCTCATTCCGGGCAAGCTGCAGATGGTGGCCGAGGCCGGCTACGACTTCGTACGCCGCGGCGTCGTCTACGAGACGATCGGCAAGCGCGAGGGCGACAAGTACGTCCCGCTCGTCGTCTCGCTGTTCTTCTTCGTCTGGATGATGAACCTCTGGTCCATCATTCCGGTCGCCCAGTTCCCGGTGACGGCGATCATCGCGTACCCGGCCGCGCTCGCCGCGATCGTGTACGTCCTATGGGTCAGCCTGACCTTCAAGAAGCACGGTTTTGTCGGAGCCCTCAAGAACTTCACGGGCTACGACAAGAGCCTTGGCGCGGTCCTTCCGCTCTCGATGACCATCGAGCTCTTCTCGAACCTGCTGGTCAGGCCGTTCACGCACGCCGTCCGGCTCTTCGCCAACATGTTCGCGGGCCATACCCTGCTGCTGCTCTTCACGATCGCCAGCTGGTACCTGCTCAACGGCATCGGCATCGCCTACGCGGGTGTCTCGTTCGTCATGGTCATCGTGATGACCGCGTTCGAGCTCTTTATCCAGGCTGTTCAGGCCTATGTGTTCGTCCTGCTGACCTGCAGCTACATCCAGGGCGCTCTCGCCAAGGGCCACTGAGCACCCACCTCCTGAAGCACCCGGTGGCCAACCCCCACTGGACCAAGAAAGAGAAGGAAGAACCGGCATGTCTGCTCTCCAGACCCTCGCCGCCACCAGCGTCGAAATCAAGGGCAACCTCGGCTCCATCGGTTACGGCCTCGCCGCGATCGGCCCCGGCGTCGGCGTCGGCATCATCTTCGGTAACGGCACCCAGGCGCTCGCCCGTCAGCCCGAGGCTGCCGGTCTCATCCGCGCCAACCAGATCCTCGGCTTCGCCTTCTGTGAGGCGCTCGCCCTGATCGGTCTGGTCATGCCGTTCGTCTACCCGACCTCCTGACCGGTCGCGAACAGCCCATTCGACGGAAGGCACTGACGTGAACCCTCTGGTTCAGCTCGCGGCGGAGGAAGCGGAAAACCCGCTCATCCCGCCGATTCCTGAGCTCGTCATTGGCTTCATCGCCTTTGTCATCGTCTTCGGCTTCCTCGCCAAGAAGCTCCTCCCGAACATCAACAAGGTTCTGGAAGAGCGTCGCGAGGCCATCGAAGGCGGTATCGAAAAGGCCGATGCGGCCCAGACCGAGGCCCAGAGCGTGCTTGAGCAGTACAAGGCTCAGCTCGCCGAGGCCCGCCACGAAGCCGCTCGTATGCGCCAGGAGGCGCAGGAGCAGGGCGCCGTGATCCTGCAGGAAATGCGGGCGGAAGGCCAGCGGCAGCGCGAGGAGATCGTCGCTGCGGGCCACGCCCAGATCGAGGCCGACCGCAAGGCCGCGGCGTCCGCGCTGCGCCAGGACGTGGGCAAGCTCGCCACCGACCTGGCCGGCAAGCTCGTCGGCGAGTCCCTTGAGGACCACGCCCGGCAGAGTGGCACCGTCGACCGCTTCCTCGACGAGCTCGAGGCGAAGGCCGAGGCAGTCCGATGAACGGCGCGAGCCGCGAGGCACTGGCTGCCGCACGCGAGCGTCTCGACGCACTGACCGACAACACGTCGGTCGATGCGGCGAAGCTCGCCGAGGACCTGGCCGGAGTCACGGCGCTGCTGCACCGCGAGGTGTCGCTGCGCCGGGTCCTGACCGACCCGGCCCAGGCCGGCGAGGCCAGGGCCGAGCTGGCCGGGCGTCTGCTGCGCGGCCAGGTGGGCGGCGAAGCCGTCGATCTGGTCTCCGGCATGGTCCGCTCGCGCTGGTCGCGTTCGCGTGACCTGGTCGACTCGGTCGAGGAACTGGCGAACACCGCGGACCTCACCGCCGCCCAGCGCAGCGGTGACCTCGACGACGTCGAGGACGAGATGTTCCGGTTCGGCCGGATCGTCGCCTCGGACCCGGAGCTGCGCGCCGCGCTCACCAGCCGGACCGCGACCCCCGCCGCCAAGGGCGAGCTGCTGCGCAGCCTGCTCGGCGGAAAGGCGCGGCCCGTCACCGAGCGCCTCATCGTGCGGCTTGTCACCCAGCCCCGGGGACGTAGCCTGGAAGAGGGACTCGACTCCCTGTCCAAGCTCGCCGCGGAGCGTCGTGACCGCATGGTCGCGATCGTCACCTCGGCAGTGCCGCTGAGCGATCGGCAGAAGCAGCGCCTCGGCGCCGCCCTGGCGAAGATCTACGGCCGCCAGATGCACCTGAACCTCGACGTGGACCCCGAGGTCCTCGGCGGAGTCACGGTGCGGGTCGGTGACGAGGTCGTCAACGGCACCATCGCGGAGCGTCTCGACGAGGCGACCCGGCGGATGGCCGGCTGACCCGGCCCGGCGCAACAACAGAGACAGAGCAAGACCAGCGGCCCGGTTGGGCCGTGCAGAAATTGCAGAAGATTCCTGGGGGTCGGCCCCCAGACCCCCTTAAGAAACTTCGGGCCCAACAAGGAGAGCAGGGAACCCAGATGGCGGAGCTCACGATCCGGCCGGAGGAGATCCGGGATGCGCTGGAGAACTTTGTCCAGTCGTACAAGCCGGACGCGGCCTCGCGCGAGGAGGTCGGTACGGTCAGCGTTGCCGGCGACGGCATCGCGAAGGTGGAGGGCCTGCCCTCCGCCATGGCGAACGAGCTGCTGAAGTTCGAGGACGGCACCCTCGGTCTCGCCCTCAACCTCGAGGAGCGCGAGATCGGTGCGATCGTCCTCGGCGAGTTCAGCGGAATCGAGGAGGGCCAGCCGGTGCAGCGCACCGGTGAGGTGCTCTCCGTCGGCGTCGGCGAGGGCTACCTCGGCCGCGTCGTCGACCCGCTCGGCACCCCGATCGACGGTCTCGGCGAGATCGCGACCGACGGCCGGCGCGCCCTCGAGCTGCAGGCCCCTGGCGTCATGGTCCGCAAGTCGGTGCACGAGCCGATGCAGACCGGCTACAAGGCCGTCGACGCCATGGTGCCGATCGGCCGCGGCCAGCGTCAGCTGATCATCGGTGACCGTCAGACGGGTAAGACCGCGCTGGCCGTCGACACGATCATCAACCAGCGCGACAACTGGCGCTCGGGCGACGTGAACAAGCAGGTGCGCTGCATCTACGTCGCCATCGGTCAGAAGGGCTCCACCATCGCCTCTGTGCGCGGTGCCCTCGAAGAGGCCGGCGCGCTCGAGTACACGACCATCGTCGCCGCCCCGGCGTCCGACCCGGCCGGCTTCAAGTACCTGGCGCCGTACACCGGTTCGGCCATCGGTCAGCACTGGATGTACCAGGGCAAGCACGTCCTGATCATCTTCGACGACCTGTCGAAGCAGGCCGACGCGTACCGCGCCGTGTCGCTTCTGCTGCGCCGTCCGCCGGGCCGCGAGGCCTACCCGGGCGACGTCTTCTACCTCCACTCGCGTCTGCTGGAGCGTTGCGCCAAGCTCTCCGACGAGATGGGTGCCGGTTCGATGACCGGCCTCCCGATCGTCGAGACCAAGGCGAACGACGTGTCGGCGTTCATTCCGACCAACGTCATCTCCATCACCGACGGCCAGTGCTTCCTGGAGTCCGACCTGTTCAACGCCGGCCAGCGTCCGGCTCTGAACGTCGGTATCTCGGTCTCGCGAGTCGGTGGCTCCGCCCAGCACAAGGCCATGCGCCAGGTGTCCGGACGACTCCGCGTGGACCTCGCCCAGTACCGCGAGCTGGAGGCGTTCGCCGCCTTCGGTTCCGACCTGGACGCGGCCTCGAAGGCTTCGCTGGAGCGCGGTAAGCGCATGGTCGAGCTGCTGAAGCAGCCGCAGTACTCCCCGCTCCCGGTCGAGGAGCAGGTCGTCTCGGTCTGGGCCGGCACCACGGGCAAGATGGACGACGTCCCGGTCGAGGACATCCGTCGCTTCGAGAGCGAGCTGCTGGAGTACCTGCGCCGCGAGCGCAAGGACCTCCTGACCAGCATCGCCGAGGGCGCCAAGATGTCCGACGACACGCTGCAGTCGATCGCCGACGCGGTTGCCGCCTTCAAGCAGCAGTTCGAGACCTCGGACGGCAAGCTTCTGGGCGAGGGCTGATCGATGGGCGCTCAGCTTCGCGTTTACAAGCGCCGCATCCGCTCCGTCACCGCCACGAAGAAGATCACCAAGGCGATGGAGATGATCGCCGCCTCGCGCATCGTCAAGGCGCAGCGCAAGGTGGCGGCCTCGATGCCGTATGCCACCGAGCTGAACCGTGCGGTCACCGCGGTGGCCACCGGTTCGACCACCAAGCACCCGCTGACCACCGAGGCCGAGACTCCGGCACGGGCCGCGATCCTGCTCGTCACGAGCGACCGCGGTCTGGCCGGCGGTTACTCCTCCAACGCCATCAAGGCCGCGGAGCAGCTGACCGAGCGGCTGCGCGGTGAGGGCAAGGAGGTCGTCACGTATGTGATCGGCCGCAAGGGTGTCGCCTACTACAACTTCCGCGAGCGCAAGGTCGCGGAGTCGTGGACCGGCTTCACCGACAGCCCGACGTACGCGGATGCGAAGCGGGCGGCCGCCCCGATGATCGAGGCGGTCACCCAGGAGACCGCCGAAGGTGGCGTGGACGAGCTGCACATCGTCTTCACCGAGTTCGTCTCGATGATGACGCAGAACCCGGTGGACAACCGGATGTTGCCGCTCAGCCTCGACATCACGAAGGACGAGGACGGCAAGGGAGAGATCCTGCCGCTGTTCGACTTCGAGCCGTCGGCGGAGGACGTCCTGGACGCCCTGCTTCCGCGGTACGTCGAGAGCCGGATCTACAACGCGCTGCTTCAGGCCGCTGCTTCCGAGCACGCTGCCCGTCGCCGCGCGATGAAGTCGGCCACCGACAACGCCGGGGAGCTCGTCAAGAGCCTCTCCCGGCTTGCCAACGCGGCCCGCCAGGCCGAAATCACCCAGGAAATCAGCGAGATCGTCGGTGGTGCCAGTGCGCTGGCCGACGCGACCGCGGGGAGTGACAAGTAATGACGACCACAGTTGAGACGGCCGTTGCCACGGGCCGCGTCGCCCGGGTCATCGGCCCGGTCGTCGACGTGGAGTTCCCCGTCGACGCGATGCCGGAGATCTACAACGCGCTGACCGTCGAGGTGGCCGACCCGGCCGAGGACGGCAAGATCAAGAAGCTGACGCTCGAGGTTGCCCAGCACCTCGGCGACGGCGTGATCCGCGCCATCTCGATGCAGCCCACCGACGGTCTGGTCCGCCAGGCCCCGGTGACCAACACGGGCCAGGGCATCACGGTGCCGGTCGGCGAGATGACCAAGGGCAAGGTGTTCAACACCCTTGGTGAGATCCTGAACAAGCCCGAGGCCGAGTCCGAGGTCACCGAGCGCTGGCCGATCCACCGCAAGGCGCCCGCCTTCGACCAGCTCGAGTCGAAGACCGAGATGTTCGAGACCGGCGTCAAGGTCATCGACCTTCTCACCCCGTACGTCAAGGGTGGAAAGATCGGTCTGTTCGGTGGTGCCGGTGTCGGCAAGACCGTTCTGATCCAGGAAATGATCTACCGCGTCGCCAACAACCACGACGGTGTGTCGGTGTTCGCGGGTGTCGGTGAGCGTACCCGTGAGGGCAACGACCTCATCGAGGAGATGGCCGAGTCCGGCGTCATCGACAAGACGGCGCTTGTCTTCGGTCAGATGGACGAGCCCCCGGGCACCCGTCTGCGGGTCGCGCTGGCCGGTCTGACGATGGCGGAGTACTTCCGCGATGTGATGAAGCAGGACGTGCTCTTCTTCATCGACAACATCTTCCGGTACACCCAGGCCGGCTCCGAGGTGTCCACCCTGCTCGGCCGTATGCCGTCCGCGGTGGGTTACCAGCCGAACCTGGCCGACGAGATGGGTCTCCTCCAGGAGCGCATCACGTCGACCCGTGGTCACTCGATCACCTCGATGCAGGCGATCTACGTCCCCGCGGACGACCTGACCGACCCGGCTCCGGCCACCACCTTCGCCCACCTCGACGCGACGACGGTTCTTTCCCGTCCGATCTCCGAGAAGGGCATCTACCCGGCCGTGGACCCGCTGGACTCCACGTCCCGGATCCTGGACCCGCGTTACATCGCGAAGGACCACTACGACACCGCCATGCGGGTCAAGGGAATCCTTCAGAAGTACAAGGACCTCCAGGACATCATCGCCATTCTCGGAATGGACGAGCTCGGCGAGGAGGACAAGCTCACCGTCTTCCGCGCCCGTCGCATCGAGCGCTTCCTGTCGCAGAACACCCACGTCGCCAAGCAGTTCACCGGCGTGGACGGTTCGGACGTTCCGCTCGACGAGTCGATCGCCGCGTTCAACTCGATCGCCGACGGTGAGTACGACCACTTCCCCGAGCAGGCGTTCTTCATGTGCGGTGGCATTGAGGACCTCAAGGCCAACGCCAAGGAGCTCGGCGTCTCCTGAGCCTCCGGCTCACCGAGGGGGGCGGGTGCGTCCCGTCCCCCTCACCACGCCCCGTAGAATTGACCCAACACCCGGCATGACCGCCGGGTGGTGACCCGAGGAGCCACCCTTGGCTGCTGAGCTGCACGTCGAGCTGGTCGCGGCGGACCGTAGTGTCTGGTCCGGCGAGGCCACCCTGGTCGTCGCGCGCACCACGTCCGGCGACATCGGCGTCATGCCCGGTCACCAGCCGCTTCTGGGTGTGCTGGAATCGGGCCCGGTGACGATCCGTACGAGCGATGGCTCCACTGTCATCGCCGCGGTGCACGGCGGTTTCATCTCGTTCGCCGACAACAAGCTCTCGCTGCTGGCGGAGATTGCCGAGCTGGCGGACGAGATCGATGTCCAGCGCGCCGAGCGTGCGCTGGAACGTGCGAAGTCGGACACGGACGGCGCCGCCGAGCGCCGTGCCGATGTGCGACTGCGTGCGGTGGCGGTGCACTAGCCACCCCGCGAAACGTCTTTACCCTCAGCCGCGGCCCGAGCTGGAGACCTCTCCAGACCGTGTCGCGGCTGAGGCGATGCAGGTGCAGGTGAAGTTCGGGCGGTATCCGTTTACTCGATGACGCGAGGAGGTCGGTGGAGATGTTCCTCGCGCTGTGGGTGGGCGGGCTGGTCGTCGCACTGGTCGCGGTTGGTCTCTTCGTCTTCGGTCTGCGCCGGCGGCTGATTCAGCGCTCAGGCGGGACCTTCGACTGCAGCCTGCGCTGGAATGTGCCGGTGGAGCCCGATCTCTCGGGCAAGGGCTGGGTGTACGGGGTCGCCCGTTACCACGGGGACAAGGTCGACTGGTTCCGGGTCTTCAGCTACTCCCCGCGCCCGCGCCGGGTGCTGGAGCGGGCCTCGATCGAGGTGGTCGCCCGTCGGCTGCCCGAGGGGGAGGAGGAGCTCGCGCTGCTCTCCGACGCCGTCGTGCTCGGCTGTCTCCACCGGGAGACCCGCCTGGAGCTGGCGATGAGCGAGGACGCCCTGACCGGGTTCCTCGCCTGGCTGGAGGCGGCACCGCCCGGCCAGCGAGTCAATGTGGCTTAAACCGGGGCCTCGCTGGAAGGGGGCACCTCCCGGACGAAGTCTGGGGGAGGGTGCGTGGCCTGAGGCCTCGCGCCACACAGACGGAAACCGGGGAGACAGGGGGCGGACCTGTCTCCCCGGTGCTTTTTCGGGGGTTACGCGGGATGCGGTGCGGCGGTGACTACTTGAGGCCGCTGTTCATCGCGCTCACGAGTTCACCGTTGCTGGTGTCCCCGCTGAACTCCCAGAAGAACGCGCCTCCCAGGCCCTGGGTCTTGGCCCAGGCCATCTTGGACGAGATGGTGGCCGGGGTGTCGTAGCTCCACCAGTTGGTGCCGCAGTGCGCGTAGGCGGTGCCGGCGATGGTGCCGGTGGTGGGGCAGGTGTTCTTGAGGACCTTGTAGTCCTCGATGCCGGCCTCGTACGTACCCGGGGCGGCGCCGGTGGCGGTACCGCCGGGCGCGTCCTGGGTGACGCCGGTCCAGCCGCGGCCGTAGAAGCCGATGCCGAGCAGCAGCTTCGAGGCGGGGACGCCCTGGGCCTTCAGCTTGGCGATGGCCTCGGACGAGGAGAAGCCGGCCTTCGGGATGCCGGTGTACGGGGTGAGCGGGGAGTGCGGAGCCGTCGGGCCCTTCGCGTCCCAGGCGCCGAAGAAGTCGTACGTCATCACGTTGTACCAGTTCAGCGACTGCGCGGCGCCCGCGTAGTCGGCGACGTCGATCTTGCCGCCCGCGGAGCCGTCGGCCGTGATGGCGGCGGTCACCAGGTTGTTGCTGCCGAACTTGGTGCGCAGCGCGGAGGTGAGGGACTTCAGCGCGGCCGGGCCGCTGGTGTCACAGGTCAGACCGCAGGCGTTGGGGTACTCCCAGTCGATGTCGATGCCGTCGAAGACATCGGCCCAGCGGGGGTCCTCCACCAGGTCGTAGCAGGACTGGGCGAACGCGGCCGGGTTCTGTGCCGCCTGGCCGAAGCCGCCGGACCAGGTCCAGCCGCCGAACGACCAGAGGATCTTGATGTGCGGGTACTTCGCCTTGAGCTTGCGCAGCTGGTTGAAGCTGCCGCGCAGCGGCTGGTCCCAGGTGTCGGCGACGCCGTCGACCGACTGGTCGGCGGTGTACGCCTTGTCGTAGTCGGCGTAGGAGTCACCGATCGTGCACTTGCCGCCGGTCACGTTGCCGAAGGCGTAGTTGATGTGGGTGATCTTCGCGGCGGAGCCGGAGGTGTCCATGTTCTTGACGTGGTAGTTCCGGCCGTAGACGCCCCACTCGGCGAAGTAGCCGAGGTTGACCTTGTCACCGGTACCGGGGCCGCCGGGGTCGGTGCCCCCGCCGCCGGTGGTGTGCACCTTGACCGCGCCGCTGGCCGGACCGGTCTGGTCGGCGGTGTCGCGGGCCTGCACGGTGTACGAGTAGTCCGTGCCGGCGGTGAGGCCGGTGTTGGTGTACGTGGTGCCGGTGACCGTGGCGACGACCGCGCCGTCCCGCAGGACGTCGTAGTTCTTGATGCCGTGGTCGTCGGTGGCCGCGCTCCAGCTCAGCTTCGCAGAGGTGTCGGTGACGGCGCTCGCGGTGGGGGTGCCGGGGGCGGAGGGCGCGTTGTCACCGGGGACACTGCCGCCGTCGCAGGAGGCGCCGTTCAGCTTGCAGCCCGTGGGGGAGCCGGAGCCGGTGCCGTTGAAGCCGAAGGAGACGCTGGCGCCCGGTGCGACCGAGCCGTTCCAGCCGAGGTTCTTGGCGGTCCAGTGGGTGCCGGAGCTGGTGACGGTGGCGTCCCAGGCGGAGCCGGCGGCGGTGCCGGAGGGGAAGTCCCACTCGATGGTCCAGGAGCTGAGGGCGGTGGTGCCGGTGTTCTTCACCGTCCACTGGCCCTCGAAGCCGCTGCCCCAGTCGGACTTCTTGAGGTAGGTGGCGGTCGCCGAGGTCGCTGCTTCGGCCGGGGAGGCCATGCCGACCATCGCGGCGAGGGGAAGGAGCAGTGCGGTGAGGCCCGCGACGGCTCGTGATCTGGTGGCTTTCCCGGCCCCGAATCTGAATCGGGTCCGGCGGGGGGTCTCAGTGCTCAACGGTGCTCCTCGGGTGAGGTCCGGACAAACGGGGGTGGTCCGTCGACTGCAACCCTGCGCCGCCCTGAGTGCGCCTTGTCATGGCGTACTCACCGCAGTGTGTTCGGTGAGATTAGGAAGGTCTGGACCAATCGTCAAGAGGTCCAGACCAAAGAACGGAGCCGGGCGCTGCTAAACCTCAGACGCCCAACTCCTGGGCCAGTACCGCCGCCTGGACCCGGCTGCGCAGCTCCAGCTTCCCCAGCAGCCTGCTGACGTGCGTCTTCACCGTCGCCTCCGCCATGGACAGCCGTACCGCGACCTCGGCGTTCGACAGGCCCTCGCCCAGGCAGCTCAGCACTTCGCGCTCGCGCCGGGTGAGGGCGTCCAGCACCGCCCGGTCAGGGGTCAGGGGCGGTGCGTTGGTGGCACCGGCGAACTCCGCGATCAGCCGGCGCGTCACCGCCGGGGCGATCAGGCCCTCGCCGCGCGCCACCGTGCGTACCGCTTCGAGCAGGCCGTGCGCCTCGGTGTCCTTCAGCAGGAAGCCCGACGCCCCGGCCCGCAGCGCGCCGAAGACGTACTCGTCCAGGTCGAACGTCGTCAGCACCAGCACATCCGCCAGCCGCTCCGCGACCACCTGCTTCGTCGCCGACACCCCGTCGAGCCTGGGCATCTGCACATCCATCAGCACCAGGTCGGGGCGGAGCTCACGGGCCAGGCGCACCGCGGCCTCCCCGTCGCCGGCCTCCCCGACGACCTCGATGTCCGGTGCGCTGCCCAGGATGAGCACCAGCCCCGCACGCACCGCGGACTGGTCCTCGGCCACCAGAACCCGGATCGTCATGCCCTCACGCTCCCTTCCCCGACGGGCAGTTCAGCCCGTACACGCCAGATCTTCGTCCCGCTCCCGGTGGACACCGGCCCCGCCTCGATCTCCCCGCCGAGCAGCGCCACCCGCTCCTGCATCCCGATCAGTCCGGCCCCGGAACCGGGCGCACGCGGCCCCGGCCGGTTCCCGAGGACGCTGGTGACCTCCACCGTCAGCCGCCGCCCCGTCTGCCCCAGCCGGACCGTGACCGGGCCGGGCCCGGCGTGCTTGAGCGCGTTCGTGAGGGACTCCTGCACGATGCGGTACGCGGCCAGCTCGACCGGCGCCGGCAGCGGGCCGGTCTCGCTGCGGGAGTCCTCGAGCACGCAGGTCAGCCCGCTGGACGCGGCGTTCGTACGGTGCTGCTCGACCAGGGCGTCCAGCGAGCCCAGGGTCGGGGAGCTGCTGGGGCCGGGATCCGGTCCATTCGTACGCAACAGTCCGATCAGACGGCGCATTTCGGCCAGACCCTCGACGCTGTTCTCCCGGATGACTCCGAGGGCGTTCCGGGACGTCTCCGGGTTGTCGATGGAGAGCGCCGCGGTGGAGTGGATGGCGATCGCGGAGAGATGGTTGGCCACCATGTCGTGCAGCTCGCGCGCCATCCGGGCCCGTTCCGCGGTCACCGCCTGCGCCCGGTCCATCTCCGCCAGCAGAGCCGTCTGATCGGCGCGCAGCCGCTCGGTCTCCGCGGCGTCGCGGTGGTTGCGCACACTGACCCCGGTGAGGGCGGGCACGAACGAGACCAGTCCGGTGACGATGCCGATGAGCAGCGCCTCGGCACTGCGGAACCAGGCCAGGAAGCCGATCGTGACGGTGACCGTGATCAGGAAGGTGGTCACCGGGATCCGCCGGGCGGCCGCCGGAGTGCCGTACAGAACGGCCGCGTACATGACGTCGGTGTACAGCAGCACGGTCGCCAGGTTCCCGGCCGTGAACTGGTCCATGACCAGCGCGAGGGTGCCGATGACCAGGGCGGACTGCGGCGCGCTTCTGCGCAGCAGCGCCAGCGCCGACATCACGGCGAGCGGGACCAGCTCGATCCCGGGGGCGTCGAGGGGCCGGCCGTTCTGCATGTGCAGACCGAGCAGCCACAGCACCACTCCGCCGAGCAGACCGCTGACCGCGATGAGGACGTCGTCCCGGTGGGGGCGGGGAGGAGAGAACACCCTCCCATCCAACACGGCGGGCCGTCACCGGACGTCCGTACCGGGGGTGAGCCGCGACTACATCGAAGGATGCAGCGCCGGTTCGTCACTCCGGCCGACGATCGGGCGCGTCCCGGTGGGGACGCTGGAGGGGAGGGAAAGGAGCGGGACCGTGATCGTCACACTGATCGTTCTCTGCGAGATCGCCTTCTGGGTGCTGCTGGCCGGGGGACTCGCGCTGCGGTACGTGGCGAAGAAGCCGCGGCTCGGTGGCGCGCTGCTGCTGTGCGAACCGCTGCTGGAGGTGATCCTGCTGGTGGTGACCGCCGTCGACCTGAAGAACGGCGCCGCTCCGGACTGGAAGCACGGCCTCGCCGCCGTGTACATCGGCTTCACGGTGGGCCTCGGGCACTCCACGATCCGCTGGGTCGACGAGCGCGTCGCCCACCGCTTCGCCGGCGGCCCGCCACCGGTGAGGCCGCCGAAGTACGGGACGGCGCGGGCGGTGCACGAGTGGCGGGTGGCCGGGCGGTGGACGCTGGCCGCGGTGACGGCGCTGGCGCTGCTCCAGGGGGCGGTCTGGTACGTGGGGGGCGACGGGGACGTGGCGTCGCTGCGGTCCTGGCAGCAGACGATGCTGTTCGTGGTCGGGATCAACCTGGTGATCGCGGCGAGCTACACGTTGTTCCCGAAGCGGGATCCGAAGCGGGACGCGGAGTAGGTGCCGGGCCCGCCCGGCCTCAGCGCTCGCCGCCCGGCACCCACAGCACGTCGCCGACCTCCTTGTTCGCCACCCGGGCGAGGATGAACAGCAGGTCGGAGAGCCGGTTGAGATACGTCGCCGTAAGCGGGTTCATCACCTCGCCGTGCACCTCGAACGCCGCCCAGGTGGACCGCTCGGCGCGCCGCACGACGGTGCACGCCTGGTGCAGCAGCGCCGCGCCCGGTGTGCCGCCCGGCAGGATGAAGCTGCGGAGCTTCTCCGTCTGCTCCAGGAAGTGGTCGCAGTCCGCCTCCAGCTTGTCGACGTAGGACTGCTCGACCCGCAGCGGCGGGTACTTCGGTTCCTCGACGACCGGTGTCGACAGGTCCGCGCCCACGTCGAAGAGGTCGTTCTGCACGCGGACGAGGACCTTCACGACGTCATCGGTGAGCTGCCCGAGCGCGATGGCCGCCCCGATGGCCGCGTTGGCCTCGTTGGCGTCGGCGTACGCGGAGATCCGCGGATCGGTCTTGGCGGTCCGGCTCATGTCGCCGAGGGCGGTGGTGCCCTGGTCGCCGGTACGGGTGTAGATACGTGTCAGATTGACCATGCGGTCAGCCTAGTTACGCGCCCGCCCTGCGGAACACGCGTGTGCCCACTGTCACGGCCAGTGTCGCGAAGCCGAGGGCGACCAGCACGCCGTACAGCATCGAGGCGGTGGCGTAGTGGCCGGTGTACCCGTCCCGCATCGCGTCCACCGGATACCGCAGCGGCATGAAGCGGGAGAGGACGTCCAGCCAGCCCGGTGCGAGGGTCATCGGCAGCATCAGGCCGGACAGCAGCATCGACGGCATGGAGATCGAGTTGACGATCGGTCCGAACTCCTGCGGCCGGTCGACCCTCAGCGCCATCGCGTAGGACAGCGATCCGAGGGAGACGGTGAGCAGGGCGACGAACGCGAATCCGATGAGCACCCCGGCGAGCGGTGCCCGCAGGCCCATGACCAGCGCGGCGAGTACGAGCAGCACGGCCTGGAAGACGAACAGTGAGGCGTCCCGCAGCACCCGTCCCAGCAGCAGGGCGAGCCGGCTGACCGGAGTGACGCGCATGCGCTCCACGACTCCGTAGTTCTTCTCGACGATGATCGAGAACCCCGAGAACAGCGATCCGAACAGGCTGAGTTGAAGCAGCAGTCCGGGTACGAGCACCTGCCAGGAACTGCCGCGCGATTCCAGGGGCAGGCGGGTCAGGAGTGGTCCGAACAGCACGAGGTAGAGCAGCGGCATCAGTACGCCGAAGAGGATCTGGAACCTGGAGCGCAGGGTCTGGCGGGCGTAGCGCCCGAAGATCAGCGCGGTGTCCTGAAGAAGCATGGTCTCGGTGTCCTATACGGCTACGGGGGCGGATTCGGCGGGCGCGGGGCCGCGGCCCGTGATGGCGAGGAAGGTGTCCTGGAGGGTGGCCCCGCTGGAGCCGCCGTGCGTCAGCTTCAGCGCCTCCGGCGTGCCCTCGGCCGCCACGACGCCGTGGTCGACGACGACCAGCCGGTCGGAGAGCGCGTCGGCCTCGTCGAGGTAGTGCGTGGTCAGGAAGACCGTGGTGCCGTGCTCGTCGCGCAGGCGGCGGACCAGGTCCCAGAGGCCGGCGCGGCTCGCCGGGTCCAGGCCGGTGGTCGGTTCGTCCAGGAACAGGACCCGGGGGCGGTGGGTGAGTCCCATCGCGATGTCGAGGCGGCGCCGCTGACCGCCGGAGAGCGTCGCCGTCCTGCGGTCCAGCAGCTCCAGCAGGTCCAGGTCGTGCGCCAGCTCCTCGGCCCGCTCCGCGGCCCGGGGCTTGGGCAGGCGGTACAGCCGCCCCTGGGTGACCAGCTCCTCCCGCACGGTCACGTGCGGGTCGACCCCGCCGGACTGGGCGACGTAGCCGACGGCCCCGCGCACTCCGGCGGGGTCGGTGGCCAGATCGCAGCCGGCCACGTCGGCGGTTCCGCCGGTGGGCGGCAGCAGGGTCGTGAGCATGCGCAGGGTCGTCGTCTTCCCGGCCCCGTTCGGGCCGAGGAAGCCGAGGATCTCGCCCTCCTCGACGGTGAGGTCGATGCCGCGCACCGCCTCGACGGGGCCCCGTTTCGTCCGGAAGGTACGGGCCAGGCCCGACGTGCTGATGAGGGTCATGGCCCCAGAAAAACAGAGTTACTGAAAGATTGCAATGACTCCAAAATTGCAGTGACATCAAAAAATGGCGTGCCGCCTACGATGTGCCCATGGCAGAGGGGCTCAGGGAGCGGAAGAAGCGGCAGGCCAGGCAGCACATCTCGGATGTGGCCACGGGGCTGTTCCTGGAGCGCGGTTTCGACGAGGTGACGATCGCCGAGGTCGCCGAGGCGGCCGAAGTCTCCGTCAACACGGTCTACAACTACTTCCAGGCCAAGGAGGACCTCTTCCTCGACCGGGCCAAGGGCAGCGTCGCGCGCCTGTCGCGCTTCGTGCGCGCCCGCGACCGGGGCGAGTCCGCCGCCGAGGCGGTGCTGCGCGAGCTGCGGGCCGAGGTGGAGGCGGTCTCGGCCCAGGTGGGCCTCATGGCCGGCTACGACCGCTTCATGAAGGTCGTGGAGAGCGCGGCCGGGCTCCGGGCCCGTCTGTGGCACATGCAGCAGCAGAGCCTGGTGCTCCTGGAGGAGACCCTGCGCGAGGAGACCGGAGCGCGTCCGCGGGACCCGGTGCCGTCGCTCATGGCCGGGCAGATCAACTGGGTGCACACCACGCTTCTGGCGCTCGTCGGACGCGAGATGATGGCCGGCCGATCGCCGGCCGAGGTCTCCCGCGAAGCCCTGTGCCTGCTCGACGACATGGAGGACCTGCTGAGCGAAAAGGTCCTCAACTACGCCCGGCGCACCACCGAATGACGCCCGCCGGTGTGATGTCCGTCATTTGAGACGTGACGCGCATCTCTTAGCGACCCCAGCGCCCCTCACGGGGACTAACCTCCGCCGGAGAGCATGGACGAGAACCACAGGGAAAGCAGGGGTGCCAACGTGGCCAGGAAGCTCGCCGTCATCGGAGCCGGACTCATGGGGTCCGGCATCGCGCAGGTGTCCGCCCAGGCGGGCTGGGACGTGGTGCTGCGCGATGTCACCGACGAGGCCCTGACCCGTGGCCGTGACGGCATCAAGGCCTCCTACGACAGGTTCGTCGCCAAGGGCAGGCTCGCGGCGTCCGACGCCGAGTCCGCGCTCGCCCGCATCACCACGACCACCGATCTCGACGCGGTCGCCGACGCGGATGTCGTCGTCGAGGCGGTCTTCGAGAAGCTGGAGGTGAAGCACGAGATCTTCCGGGCCCTCGACGGGATCGTCCGGGACGACGCCGTGCTCGCGTCCAACACCTCCGCCATCCCGATCACCAAGATCGCGGCCGTGACGGAGCGCCCGGAGCGTGTCGTCGGTGTGCACTTCTTCTCGCCGGTGCCGATGATGCAGCTCTGCGAGCTCGTACGCGGCTACAAGACGAGCGACGAAACCCTGGCCACCGCACGGGAGTTCGCCGAGTCGGTCGGCAAGACCTGCATCGTCGTCAACCGGGACGTGGCCGGCTTCGTCACCACCCGGCTGATCTCGGCGCTGGTCGTCGAGGCCGCCAAGCTGTACGAGTCGGGCGTCGCCTCGGCCGAGGACATCGACACCGCGTGCAAGCTGGGATTCGGCCACGCCATGGGGCCGCTCGCGACCGCGGACCTGACCGGCGTCGACATCCTGCTGCACGCCACCGGCAACATCTACACGGAATCCCAGGACGAGAAGTTCGCCGCTCCGGAGCTGATGCGCCGGATGGTCGATGCAGGTGACATCGGCCGCAAGAGCGGGCAGGGCTTTTACACCTACTGATCGTTTTTGGTCCTCCGTTGCCTGATTCGCCGTCAATCGGGCTCGGAGGCCCCGGGGGTCGCCTCCCGGGACCATCGGATCCGCACCGGGTCCAGGGCGGGCCTCAGTCACTCCACGGAGTGAATTCGGTATCGGTTCGCTTACAGACGGCAACTTCCCTGTCGCTGCCGCAGTCAGTTGGGGCAGAGGCAGTTTCAGACAGACGGACCTTGCCACGGAGCATTCCAGGGGAGCGCATATGCACATCAGGGGCGACCACGCCGAGCTGGTCGTCGGGGGCCGCCTCGACGTCCGAAGCGCGGCGGACGCCCGTACGGTCCTGCACTCGGCCCTCGACGACGGAGTCGGCGATCTGGTGCTGGACCTGACCGAGCTGGATTCATGGGATGCCACCGGACTCGGTGTCATCATGGGCGCGCACAGACGGGCCGGACGAGCCGGACGGCGGCTGGTGCTCCGCGGTGTGCCGCCGCAGATGCAACGCCTTCTGGTGGCCACCAGACTGCACCGCATCCTGGCCATCGAGGGCGGAATCGCGGCGGAGTCCCTGCCGCGTGTCTGAGGTCCCGGGCGGCGGCGGACCCCCGTCCGCACCCCGCGGCCGAAGCCGCACAATCCTCACGAGACCGTGATCTGTCGGGCGGCACGGCACCCCGGATGTTCGTAGATACTGTGCGAAGGTTTAGGGTTCGGCCGTCTGCCGATTGACGGACCCACCTGGCTGACACCGGACCGGAAGCGACAGCTGGACGTGCGAGGCCGGGAGGGGCAACCGTGCTCGACGCGTCTTGGGGGCTTTGGCGATGGACCCGACACACCGGGGGCCGGATGAGTTCGGCCACGACAGGAACGGCTCCGCGCAGGACGCCGGCCGACGGCGTCCCACCCGCGATCCGCTGACCCCGGATTTCGGTCAGCAAACACCGCAACAGGCGCGTATCGTCCCGCTCATATCGGGCGGCCTCCTGCTCACGGTCAACCCGGTCGACGGCAGCGAGGTCGAACCGTGCCGGCCGGGCGAGCAGCCCGCCGAACCGGTCCGGCGCACCCCCGCCGAGCGCGCCGACCGCGAACGGGCCGCCGCGCCCCCCGTGCCACCCGGCCCGCCGGTCCTCCAACTGCCCCTCCTTCAGCGCGAGGACGAACGCGAGCGGCTGGTACGGCTGCTGGCCCGCGGACGTTCGGTACGGCTCACCGGACCGGCGGGATCCGGCCGAACCGCGCTCCTCGAAGCCGTTGCCGCGGACTGCGCTCAGCTCGCACCGGACGGAGTCGTACGGCTCAGCGGCCACAAGCGGACCGTCACCGATCTGCTGTACGGACTCTTCGACGCCGTCCACGACGCACCGCTGCACCGCCCGGACCGGGCACTGCTGCTGGCGAAGCTGCGCACCACCGGCGCCGTCGTCGTCCTGGACGACCTGGAGTTCGGTGGCGCCGCGCTGGACGAACTGCTCGACGCGACGCCCGAATGCGCCTTCCTGCTCGCCGCGACGCCCGACGTCCCCGCACCGGGCGCCGACTCCCACCTCGAAGAGGTCTTCCTCGCCGGGCTGGACGGGGAGGCCTCGGTCGTCCTGATGGAGCGGGTGGTCGAACGGCCGCTCACCGAGGAGGAGACCAACTGGGCGGGCGACCTCTGGTTCGAGTCCGAGGGCCTTCCGCTGCGCTTCGTCCAGGCGGGCGCCCTGCTGCGCCGGCGCGACCTGCTGCGGGCCGACCCCACCGCGTACGACGAGTACGGCTACCTCGACAGCCGGCCCGCGCAGGCGCCGCTGCCGGCCGAGGCCCCCGAACCGCCGCTGCCCAGCCTCGGCGAGGGCGCCGCGCCCGCCGCACTGCTCGCCTCAGGGCTGAGCGGGGCCGCACGCGACACCCTGCGCTTCGCGGTCGCGCTGGGCGGCGAGGTGCCGCACCAGGCGCATCTGCCGGCGCTCGTGGGGGACACCCACGCCGACGCCGCCCTCGGTGAACTGGCGGGCTGCGGGCTGCTCTCCCCGGCCGGGCCCCGCTACCGGCTGGCCGCCGGTGTGGTCGCCCAGCTGGAGGCCGCCGGATACGGGGACGACGCCACGGACCGGGCCCGTACGGCGGCCCAGCACTACGCCTGGTGGGCCGGCCACCCCTCCGTCACCCCCGCACGGGCGGTCGCCGAGTCCGACGCGATCCTCGCGGCGATGACGCAGCTGGTACCGGGGGACGGTGCCGGACAGACCAGCGTCGCCGTGCTGCTGGCCCGCAGCGCCTCGCCCGCCTTCGCGGCCGGACTGCACTGGAGCGCCTGGGAGAAGTCCCTGCGGATCGGCCAGGAGGCGGCCCGGATCGCCGGCGAGGTCGCCGAAGAGGCGTACTTCCACCACGAGTTGGGCGTACTCGCGCTCTGCACCGGCAATCCGGACCGGGCCAGGGCCGAGCTGGAGACCTCCATCAGCATGCGCGGGGCCCTGGCCGACAAGCCGGGCGCCGTGGCCGGACGCCGGGCGCTCGCCCTGGTCGAGGACCTCTCCGGCGGGCCGGCGGCGGGCGGTGTGCCCCTCAACGAGGAGATACCGGCCGGCCGCTTCGAGGCGTCCTCGCCCGGCGGCCCGACGGTCGGCCTGCCGGTGACGATGCCGCGGTCGTACGCGGACGAGACCGCCGTGCTGCCCCGGCAGACCGCTCCGAAGGGCGCCGGGAGCGGGGCGGACGGCCGCTTCGCGGTACTGGGCGGGGCGCGGCGCAACCTGGTCGCCGCCGGCGCGGGTGTGCTGCTGGCAGGCGTGCTCGGCACGGTGGTGACGCTCGGGCTGACATCGAACAGCGATCCGCAGGACGACCCCGCTGTCTCGACCGAGCAGTCGGTGAGCGAGGACGACGGCAGCGAGGACGAGCTCCCGGCCGACGAGTCGACGGACGACGCGGTTGCGCCCGCTCCGGCGCCGAGCGCCACGTCGTCGACGCCGGGGCCGACGGGGAACGAGGCCGCGCCGACCGGGAGCGGGAGTCCGTCCCCGGGGAGCAGCGCCCCGCAGGACACCCCGTCCTCCTCGGGGAACCCGTCGAGCGACGGGCCGACTCCCTCGGACAAGCCGACCGGGCCGACCAAGCCGCCCACGCCGACGAAGTCGACTCCGCCGCCGACGAGTGAGTCGCCGAGTTCCCCGTCGCCGAGTGACACCCCGTCGCCCACGGACAGCGCGACGGACGGGCCGAGTCTGCCCGACTCGTCGGACTCCGCGAGTGGGCCGTCAGGGGTGACGAGCGCGAGCGCGGACGAGTCCGCGTCGCCGTCGGGGAGCGCGTCGCCGGCCTGAGCCGGGGAGCCCCCGCGCCTCGTCCTCAAGCGCCGGACGGGCTGTGGACGGCCGGGGGTTCGCCCGTCACATGACGCGCGAACCCCCGGCCGTCCGAGGCGTCAGAACAGCCTGAGCTTGTCGTCCTCGATGCCGCGCATCGCGTTGTAGTCGAGGACCACGCAGCCGATCCCGCGGTCCGTCGCCAGCACGCGGGCCTGGGGCTTGATCTCCTGGGCGGCGAAGATGCCCTTCACCGGGGCGAGGTGCGGATCGCGGTTGAGCAGCTCCAGATAGCGGGTCAGCTGCTCCACGCCGTCGATGTCGCCGCGCCGCTTGAGCTCGACGGCCACGGTCTGGCCGTCGGCGTCGCGGCACAGGATGTCGACCGGGCCGATGGCGGTGAAGTACTCGCGGCGGATCAAGGTGTAGCCCTCGCCGAGGGTCTCGATCCGGTCAGCGAGCAGTTCCTGGAGGTGGGCCTCCACTCCGTCCTTGATCAGGCCGGGATCGACGCCCAGCTCGTGGGACGAGTCGTGGAGGATTTCCTCCATCGTGATGATCAGTTTTTCGCCCGCCTTGTTCACCACGGTCCAGACGCCCGCGGTGTCGTCGGCGCCCTCCTTCAGGGTGCAGGGCGGCGACATCCAGTTGAGCGGTTTGTACGCCCGGTCGTCGGCGTGAATCGACACGCTCCCGTCCGCCTTCACGAGGATCAGACGGGGAGCGGAGGGCAGGCGGGCCGTGAGCCGGCCCGCGTAGTCCACGGAGCAGCGGGCGATGACGAGACGCATGGTGGGCCACGCTACTCGACGACGGGCCATCGACGCGATTCACCCACCCGTCACTCCGTCCCCGCCCCGACCCGACCGAATCTGGCTTGTCCGTCTTTGAGCCCCTTCGTTATTGGCCGGTTGTGTTCCCAATCTCCTGGTGCGGCCCGGACTGCACCCTTACCGTGGATGCAGGAGGTCGCCGTCTGTGCACGCTGCGTCGCCGTCCTCCTTCCCTGCCCGTAAGGCCCCGGCCCTCCGTCGGGGTCGCGAGAGGAGAACCCATGTCGCTCGACGTCTCACCGGCGCTGTTGGAACAGGCCGAGCGAGGCGAGGTCGACGAAGCCGACTTCGTCGACTGCGTCCGGACCTCCCTGCCCTTCGCGTGGGAGATGATCAGTTCGCTGGTGGCTCAGCTGAAGGTCGACGGCGGCGAGTTCGCCGACAACCAGACGCCGCCGCCGGACGAGCAGGCACGCGGCCAGCTGCTGCGTGCGCTCGCGAGTGATGCCATCCGTGGCGCGCTGCAGCGGCACTTCGGGGTGCGCCTGGCGTTCCAGAACTGCCACCGCGTCGCGGTGTTCCCGCTGGACGCCTCGGTCGACGACCGGCTGGCCAAGTTCACCTCGGTGAGGGGCCAGTTGCTCAACCAGTCGCCCGAACTACGGGACTGCTGAACACCTTTGCTGCCGTTCCGGGCCGCGGGAGGTGCCACTGGTCCGGGGCGGCAGCTCCCGTTCGTACGCCGGAACAGCGCTTCCGGCGGCTCATTTCAGGAGCGGGAGCACCTCGGTGCCCAGACGCGCCACGTTCTCCTCCGTGGCCACGAGATCGCCCGAACCCTCCACCAGGAGCGCGAAGCGGGTGATACCCGTGCGCTCCGCCGTGGCCGCCAGCCGGTCCGCCGCGAGCCGGGGCGGACCCACCGGGTGAAGGCCGCACAGCATCTCCGTATAGCCGACCGGGTCGCGCATCACCCGGTGCCGGCCGTCGACCGTCACATGGGCGTCCAGCCCCTGCCGCAGCCAGCCGGGCATCGCCTTCACGAGCGTCTCGGTGGCGTCCTCGGTGCGGTCCGCGATCTGGGCCACGCCCGCCGACACGTGCCCGGCCTCCCGCACACTCTCCGGCGAACGGCCCGCGGTCAGCGCCGCGGTCCGCCAGAGGCCGACCATCTCGGCCTTCTCCTCGTCCCCGCAGTGCATGCCGAGCAGCATCGGCAGACCGTTCTCGGCCGCGAGCCGCACGCTCTTCGGGGAGGTGCACGCGACGACCACCTCGGGACCGCAGGGGTTCTCGCCGCTCTCCCCGTCGAGCAGCTCGTCGGCCCGGGGCACCACCGCCACCTCGGGGAAGCGGTAACGCTCCCCGCGGCCCGCCACGCGCGGTTTGCGCAGCCAGTCGAGCAACAGCCCCAGGGACTCCGGGAAGCCCTTCTCGTACGCCTCCAGGCCGCCGCCGAACACGTCCAGGTCGATCCAGGGGCCGCCCCGGCCGACGCCGAGGCTGAACCGGCCGCCGCTGGTGAGGTGGAGCAGCGCGGCCTGCTCGCCGAGCGCGACCGGATGCTGGGTCGGCAGCACGCTCACCGCGGTGCCCACCCGGATTCTGCGGGTGCGGCCGAGCAGCAGCGCGGCCAGTGTCACGGCGGACGGGCAGACCCCGTACGGCACGAAGTGGTGTTCGGCCAGCCAGACCGAGTCGAGTCCGGACTCCTCCGCGACCTCGGCGGACCGGATCGCGCGGTGCAGCGCCTCCCCGGTCCCCTGCCCCGGAAACTGGCCTGCCAGTACAAACGTTCCCACACGCATCGCCTATTGCCTCCTTGCGGCCGACGCGGCTTTCCCCTAGTGGCAACAACGTCTGACACGTGCCAAAGGCACGGTCGGGCATGAAGCTGTTGCGATTTTCCGGTAACCCGTCCCGTCCCGGGGCCGGTGGTGCGCGGTGCGGGACATCCGCCCCGGCCGAATGGCCCTACGCTGGACGGGAACTGCCCAGCCTGCCCCGTGAGGTGTCACGTGTCCCCGCGCCGCAACCGCCCCCGAGGCGGCGAGAGTCCCACCGAGAGCGCCGGCGCGGTGGGAGACCGTTACGGGGGTGGCGGGCGCGCGGAGGAGTGGCAGGGCGAGGACTGGTCCGTCCGCCCGGTGAGCGGCGCGAGCGCGGTGGGCAAGCACTACCGGTGCCCCGGCTGCGACCAGGAGATCCCGTCCGGCGTCCCGCACCTGGTGGCCTGGCCCGAGTACGGCGGGATCGACGACCGCAGGCACTGGCACAAGGCGTGCTGGAACGCGAAGGACCGCCGCACCACACGGGTGCAGCGGTCCAGGAACGCGCCTCGCTACTGAACGTCCCCCGGCGGCGCCGGGGCGGCGGCCGGTCAGACGTCCCGGCGGCTCATCGCGAGATAGGCGCCGCCCATGGCCACGGCGGTCACCACGAGCATGATCCACAGCGGTTCCCAGCCGGACGGCCCCGACGCGGTGACCGAGGTGTCGTAGAAGTTGCTGAGCTGGTTGGGGATCGAGTACTCCAGGAGCCACTCCTGGACCGTCGCGAGCGACTTGGCGAACATGAAGATCGCCAGCACGAGCGGCAGCAGCACCACACCGATCATCACGGTGATCGCACCGGCCGAGTGCCGGATCAGCGCGCCGATCGCCAGCGAGAGCAGCCCCAGCGTCGCGATGTAGAGGCCGACGCCGACCGTGCTGCGCAGCCAGTCCGCACCGCTGGGCGTGTCGGCGTCCAGGATGGCCGTCTGGAGCACCGCGACGACCGAGGTCATCACCGTCGTCAGGACGAAGGTGAGCAGGAAGAAGACGATGGCCTTCGCGCCGAGCACCCGGCCGGGGCTGGGGCAGGCCGTCATCGTCGTACGGATCATCCCGGTGCCGTACTCCGAGGCGATCGTCATCACGCCGAGCGTGATCACACAGATCGAGCCGAGCAGTACGCCGAAGAACCCGAGGCTGAGCACCGGGGTGGAGCCCAGATCGGTGTCGGACATGTCGACGGCGACCGCGGAGAGCAGGCCGATGACGAGCAGCAGCACGATCAGGACACCGAGCGTCCACATCGTGGAGCGCACCGAACGGATCTTGGTCCACTCGGAGGCGATCGCGTCGCCGAGCGTGGCCCGGCGCACCGGGATCGGCGAGGTGTAGGAGCCGGCCCGCTCGCTCCACTGCGGTGCGGGCGGCTGCTGGTACGCCTGCTGCTGGTACGGCGTCGGCGGCGTTGTCATCGGGGGTCCTCGCTGGTGTCGCGCGCGGTCGGGTCCGCGGGAGCCCCGGCGGGCGCTGCCGGGGCCGGGGCGGGAGCGGTGGGGGCGGGAGCCTGGGGAGCGGCGGGAGGCGCCACCGGGGCCGCGGCCGGCTGCCCGCCCGGTCCGGGGGCTGTCGCGTACGGGTTGTCCCCGGGCGGCGGCGGGGCGTACCAGCCCTGCTGCGGCACCTCGGGGGCGGCGGGCTGCGGCGGCGCGTACCCGGGGTGCTGCTGCCCGTATCCGCCGTCCGGGAAGGGCTGCTGCAGACCGGCCCTCTGGTCCGCCGTCGAGCGGTAGTCCACGGCGCCCTGCGTCATCCGCATGTACGCCTCCTCCAGCGAGGCCTGGTGCGGCGAGAGCTCCCACAGCCGTACGTCGGCGTCATGGGCCAGATCGCTGATCCGGGGCAGCTTCAGCCCGGTGATCCGCAGGGCGCCGTCCGGCTCCGACATGACCTGGCCGCCCGCCTCGATGAGGGTGGCGGTGAGCTTCTCCCGCTGCTCGGACCCGTTGTCCTGGACCCGGACCCGGGCGAAGTCGGCCGAGTTGGCCGAGATGAAGTCCGTGATGCTCATATCGGCCATCAGCTGGCCGCGGCCGATCACGATCAGATGGTCGGCGGTGAGTGCCATCTCACTCATCAGATGGCTGGAGACGAAGACGGTGCGGCCCTCGGACGCCAGCATCTTCATCAGGTTGCGGACCCAGAGGATGCCCTCCGGGTCGAGCCCGTTGACCGGTTCGTCGAAGAGCAGCACCTGAGGGTCGCCCAGCAGTGCGGCGGCGATGCCCAGCCGCTGTCCCATGCCGAGCGAGAAGCCCTTGGACCGCTTCCGGGCGACGTCCTGGAGGCCGACGACACCGAGCACCTCATCGACCCGGGCGGCGGGGATGCCGGCGAGCTGGGCCAGCGACAGCAGGTGGTTGCGGGCGCTGCGGCCGCCGTGCACCGCCTTGGCGTCCAGCAGCGCGCCCACCTGGCGCGGGGCGTTCGGCAGACTGCGGTAGGCGTGGCCGCCGATCGTCACATGGCCGGCGGTCGGCCGGTCCAGGCCGAGCATCATGCGCATGGTCGTCGACTTGCCCGACCCGTTGGGACCGAGGAATCCGGTGACGGTGCCCGGCCGCACCTGGAAGGAAAGGTTGTGCACGGCCGTCTTCGCGCCATAGCGCTTGGTCAGGCCGACTGCCTCGATCATGCTCCAGCCCCATCGACTTATCTGTCGTCGGGGCCCGAGCCGTCAGGCCGCACGCCCCCGTAAGAGTTAGGAGGATAACCAGGCCTTTGCGGTTCCGGCCAAAGCGTTGCGGCGGCGCGCCCCCGGACGGGCCCGTTCAGGCGTCCCGCTTCTTGAGTACGAGGAAGCCGCCGATCACCGCGGCCGCCACCCAGGCGACCATGATGAGCAGCCCGGCCCACGGCCCGTAGGGGGCCGGACTGCTGTTCATCGCGTCGGGCACCACCTGCATGATCTTGGACCCGGCCTGGTCGGGGAAGTACCGGGCGACGCTCTTGGCACCCGGTACGGCCGACAGGATCTGGGAGACCAGGAAGAAGAACGGCATCAGGATGCCGAGCGACAGCATGGAGCTGCGCAGCATCGTCGCCACCGCCATGGAGAAGACCGCGATCAGCCCCATGTAGATGCCGCCGCCGAAGACCGCCCGCAGCACGTTGTCCGCGCCGATGCCGGTGCCGTGGTCGCCGAGCAGGGCCTGACCGAGGAAGAAGGTGACGAAGCTGGTGGCGAGGCCGACCACCAGGGCCAGCACACCGGCCACCAGCATCTTGCTGAAGAGGAACGTGGCACGCTGCGGCACGGCCGCCAGCGAGGTACGGATCATGCCGGAGCTGTACTCCGTACCGACCACCAGGACCCCGAAGACCACCATCGCCAGCTGACCGAGGATCATCCCGGAGAAACTGACGTAGGTGGGGTCGAAAGTGGCCCGCTCCGCGTCGGAGAGGCTGCTGAACTGGGAGTTCATCACCGCGCAGAGGGCCGCGCCCATCGCGACGGTGACGACGAACGCGGAGATCAGCGTCCAGGTGGTCGAGGAGACCGTACGGATCTTGGTCCATTCGGAGGTCAGGACCGCGGGTACCGATGCCATCGCGTCACGCCCCCTTGCCGGTGCCGGACCCGCCGGGGGCCCCGGGAGTGCCGTCGGGCGGACCGGGATCGGCGCCGGGCGGCTGATTCCACCGGTCGCCCCAGTGCGGTCCCACCGGCGGCGGCTCGGGGCCCCGCTCGGAGTGCGCGTGGTACTCCACGGAGTCGGCCGTCATCTGCATGAAGGCGTCCTCCAGCGAAGCCCGCTGGGAGCTCAGCTCGTGCAGCACGATGCTGTGCCGGGCGGCGAGCTCGCCCAGGTCCTCGGTGGCGGCGCCGTCGATCTCCAGCGTGCCGTTGCCCGACTCGACCGCGATGACGCCCTCCTCGTGCAGTACGTCCCGCAGCCGCTCCTGCTGCGGCGAGCGCAGCCGCACGTAACTGCGGGAGTTCTGGTGGATGAAGTCGGCCATCGAGGTGTCGGCCAGCAGCTTCCCCTGGCCGATCACGATCAGGTGATCCGCGGTCAGTGCCATCTCGCTCATCAGGTGCGAGGAGACGAAGATCGTCCGGCCCTCCGAGGCGAGCGTCTTCATCAGGTTCCGGATCCAGTGGATCCCCTCGGGGTCCAGACCGTTGACGGGTTCGTCGAACATCAGGATCTCGGGGTCGCCGAGCAGCGCGGAGGCGATGCCCAGCCGCTGCCCCATGCCGAGGGAGAAGCCCTTGGACTTCTTGTTCGCCACCGCGGTCAGACCGACGGTGTCCAGGACCTCCGTCACCCGGCTCCGCGGGATCCGGTTGGACTGCGCGAGACAGAGCAGGTTGTTGTACGCGCTGCGGCCGCCGTGCATCGACTTGGCGTCGAGCAGCGCACCGATGTACTTCAGGGGTTCTTCCAGCTCGCGGTAGTGCTTCCCGTCGATGCGTACCGATCCGCCGGTGGGGTTGTCGAGATCGAGCATCATCCGCATCGTGGTGGACTTGCCCGCCCCGTTGGGGCCCAGAAAACCCGTCACCATCCCGGGCCTGATCCGGCACGACAACCGGTCGACGGCGACCTTGCTGCCGAAACGCTTGGTGAGACCATCGAGCTCGATCATGCGTTCACGCTAGAACGGCCGCGCGCCCGGCGCCACCACAAGGGTGGAACCGGGCGCGTCGGTGTCGGACCGACCGGTGCGTCGGGGGACCACCGGTCGTTATCGCGTTGTTCCCTGGCGTCAGCGGGTCTGCTGGGCCGGGACGCCGCGGGAGGCGGGCTCCTCGTCGGCGGGGGTGCCGGCGGCGGCCACGGCGGCGCCGGTCAGCGTCGCCAGCATCTCGCGGACGTTGGTCAGCTGCGCGTTGATCGAGTCGCGGCGGTTGGTGAGTGCCGCGAGCTCGCGCTCCGACTCGCTGCGGATCCGGTCGGCCTTCGCGTTGGCGTCCGCCACGATGTCCTCGGACTGGCGCTGCGCGGTCTCCACCGTCTGACGGGCCCGGCGCTCGGCGTCCGTACGGAGCTTCTCGGCCTCCAGGCGGAGCTGCTCGGCGCGGTGCTCGATCTCGGCCAGACGCTTCTCGGCCTTGGCCTGGCGGGACGCGAGGTCGCGCTCCGACTGGTCGCGGCGCTTGGCGAGGTTGGTCTCGAAGTCCGCGGCGGCCTGGGCGGCCTTGGCACGGGTCTCCTCGAAGAGGGCGTCGGCCTCCTCGCGCTTCTGCGCGGCGTCCTTCTGCGCGTCCGAGCGGAGCGTGGTGGCCTCGCCCTTGGCCTTCTCGACGATGCGGACGCCGTCGTCCTCGGCCTTGGACTTGCGCTCGGCGGCGAAGGCCTCGGCGTCGTTGCGCACCTGCTGGGCTGCGGACTCGGCGAGCTCGCGGTGCTGCTCGGCGGCGCGACGGGCCTCTTCTCGCAGGTCCTTCGCCTCCTCCTCGGCAAGGCGGAGAATCTTCTCCACGCGCGCGCCGAGACCGGCGTACGACGGCTCCGCGTCGCTCACCTGGGCCTGGGCGTTCTGCGTTTCGAGGTGCAGTTCCTCGATGCGCTTTTCCAGAGACGTGATGCGGGCGAGAGCACTATCACGGTCGGCGACGAGCTTGGTAATGCGGTCATCCACCTGACCGCGGTCGTAACCACGCCGCACGAGCTCGAAGCCGAAGGGGGAGGAAGGGTCACTCATGGGGTTCCTGTCGAAGTAAGACCGGTGAGGTGATAGAGGGAATCCTAGGGGCCCGGACGGCGTGTCATCGAGCAGATGCCTGTTTGATCTGGAGAATGACACCTCTTTTGAGTGGCTGACCCCCGCAACCCTTGCTACTCGGGGGGCTGAATGTCCTTGCCGGGCCGTGGGAGCCCACCGGACGGGACCTACCCATCGGACGGCTTGCCACTCGAACGAGTACCCGCCGTGGCCCCGGCCTTGACGCTGTCGGCGCCCTTACCGCC
This sequence comes from Streptomyces sp. NPDC087428, assembly GCF_044744085.1. Taxonomy (NCBI): domain Bacteria; kingdom Bacillati; phylum Actinomycetota; class Actinomycetes; order Kitasatosporales; family Streptomycetaceae; genus Streptomyces; species Streptomyces sp. NPDC087428. The sequence continues at coordinate 20,865 of NZ_JBIUXR010000003.1, read as the reverse complement.
CGCCGCGGGGGTCTCGAAAGACTCCAACGCCTCCAGTACGTCCTGGACACGGGAGATCTCCGTGTTGATGTCCGCGCGCCGGCGCACCAGGACGTCGAGTTCCCGCCGTCCCTCGTCCACCGTCCGCTTGGCCTCCGACTCGGCGTCGGAGCGCAGCTTCTCGGCCTCGCGCACCAGGCTGGCCTTCTTCTGCTCGGCCTCCTTCAGCAGCGACTCGGCCCGCTTCACGGCGGCGATCCGGACCTTGCTCGCCTCCGAATTGGCGTCGGACAGCAGCTCCTTGGCCTTCGCCGCGGCTTCGTCGCGCTGCTCGGTCGCCGCCCTCATCAGGTTGTCGACGCGCTCGCCGGCCGTCTTCATCTGCTCCGAGGTCTCCCGCCGGGCACGGTCGTGCAGCTCCTCGATCTCGGCCTCCAGCCGGGTCCTGAGCTCCTCCGCCCGCTCCCGGATGGCGGTGGCGTCCCGGCGCGCGCCGACCAGCAGCTCGTCCGCGTCCGTCCGGGCCCGCTCCACCAGGGAGTTGCCCTCGACCGTCGCGTCGGAGGTGATCCGGACGGCCTCGTTCCGGGCCGCCCCGACCATCGTGTCGGCCTGCTCCTCGGCCTCGGTGGCGGCGCGCAGCGCCTCCTCCTGGGCCTTGTTGATCAGCTGGTCGGCCTGCTCCGCGGCGTCGGCCCGGCGCTTCGAGGCCGATTCGCGCGCCTCGTCGAGCAGCCGGTCCGCCTCCTGGCGGGCCTCTGCACGCATCTGCTCGGCCGCTGCCTCCGCGTCGGCGCGCAGCCGCTCCGACTCCTCGCGGGTCCGGGCCGCGTGCTCCTGCGCGGAACCGACGGTCGCCGCCGCCTCCGCCCGCAGCCGCTCCGACTCGCCCGCCGCCTCGTCACCGATCCGCGCCGCCTGCTGCGCGGCCTCCGCCACGAGCCGTTCGCTCTCGGTGGTCGCCTCCGACATCAGACGGTCGGCCTGGACCGCCGCCTCCGACCGCATCCGGTTGGCGTCCTCGCGGGCCTCGGCACGGCTGCGCGAGGCATCCTGCTCGGCGGAGGCCAGCGCGTCGGACGCGTCGGTACGCATCCGCTGGCTGTACTCCGCGGTGTCGGCCCGCAGCTTCTCCGACTCCGCGATCGCGTCGGAGACCGTCCGCTCGGCCATCGCCTTCGCGGCCTCGGTCTCCTCCTTCGCGACGGAGCGGATCCGGGCCGCGTCCTCGCCGGCGCGCTCCCGCTCCGCGTAGGCGTCGGCGCGGACCCGGTCCGCCTCCTCCTGCGCCTCGGACCTCGTCCTCTCCGCGACATGCTCGGCGGTGGAGCGCAGCCCGGCGATCTCCGCCTCGGCCTGCTCCTGGAGCCCGCTGACCGCGTCCCGTACCTGCTGGGCCTTCTGCTCGGCCGCGGAGACCATCTCGGTCGCCCGGCCGTCCGCCTCCTCGACCAGACGCTGGGCCTCGGCCTGCGCCTCCTCGACCCGCTTGCGGGCGGAGGCGAGGAGCTCCTCGCTCTGCTCGCGGGCCCGCTCGCGCTCCTGGTCCGCCTCTGCACGTGCCCCGTCGAGGGTCTCCTGCGCCTCGCGGCGGCGCCGGTTCGCCTCCTCCTGGGCGGCGGCCAGCGCCTCCGCGGCCTCCGTGCCCACCCGCTCGGCGGCGGACGCGGCCTCCGACCGCACCCGGTCGGCGCTCTCCTGCGCCTCGGTCTTCAGCCGCTCCGCCTCGGCGGCCGCCTCACCGCGCAGCCGTACGGCGACGCTCTCGCCCTCCGCACGGGACTGCGCGGCATCCGCGGCGGCCTCGTCGCGCAGCCGCTGGGTCTCGGCCTCGGCCTGCTCCTGGAGGGTGCGCAGCCGCTCGGCGGCCTCGGCGCGCAGCCGCTCGGACTCCTCGTTCGTCTCGCGCCGGACGCGCTCCGCGTCGGTGCGCGCCTCGCCGAGCGCCTGCTCGGCCGTGGCGACCTTGTTCTCGGCCTCGGTGTGCAGCCGGGCCAGCTCGTCCGCCGCCTCGGCCTGCTTCGCCGCTACCGCGCGCTCGGTCTCCTCGCGCAGCTCCGCCGCCGCACGCTCGGCCGCGGACGTCGTCGACTCCGCCTGCTCCTCGGACTCGGTGCGCAGCGTCTCGGCCTCGGCGCGGGCCCGCTCCAGGGCCTCCTCGGCCTGCTTGCGCAGTGTGCCGGCCCGCTCGGTGGCCTCGGTGCGGACCCGTTCGCTCTCGGTGCCCGCGGCGCCGCGCAGCTCCTCCGCGTCGGCCTTCGCCTTGGACAGCAGCTCCTCGGCGGTCCGCGCGCCCTCCTCGATCTGCTGGACGGCCTCCCGGCGGGCCTCGCCGCGGATCCGCTCGCCCTCTGCGACCGCCTCGGAGCGCAGCTGCTCGGCCTCGCCGCGCAGCCTGCGGGCCTCCTCCTGGAGCTCGACCGTCTTGGCCCGGTACTCCTTGGTGTCGTCCTTGGCCGCGCCCTTGAGCTGGTCGGCCTGCTCGGCGGCCTCGCCGCGCAGCCGGTCCGCCTCGGCCTCGGCCTCGCGGCGGATCCGGTCCGCCTCCTCGCCCGCCGCCCGGGTGGTCGACTTCGCGTCGTCGGACGCCTTGGTCAGCACCTCCTCGGCGGCACGGGCCGCCTTGGCGAGCTGGGCCGCGGCATCCTCGGCGGCGGCGGTGCGCGCGGCGTCGGCCGCCTCGGAACGGAGCCGGTCCGCCTCCGCGCGGGCGTCGGCGAGCGACTGCTCGGCCTCCGCCTTCAGCGATTCGGCGTCCTTGGTGGCCTCGCCGACCAGCCGGGCGATCTCCGACTTGGCGGTACGGGTGCGCTGCTCGTTCTGCGACTCGGCGGCGGCCAGCCGCTTGACCGCGGCCTCCTTCGCCTCGGACAGGACCTTCTCGGCCTCCACCCGGGCCTCGCGCAGCTGCGTCCCGGCCTCCTGCATGCGCTGCTCGGCGGTCCGGTTCAGCTCGGCGGTCTGCTGCCTGGTCTGCTCGGTCTCCGCCGTCGTCGAGGTACGCAGCTGCTCGGCGTGAGCGGTGGCCTCCTGCGCCTGGCCGGAGGCGGCGTTCAGCATCCGCTCGGCGTCCTTGCGGGCCCGCAGCAGGATCGACTCGGCCTCGGACCGTGCGGACTCCGCCTCGGAACCGAGCCGCTGCCGCGTCTCGTCCGCCAGCCGGCCGGCCTCGGCGCGGGCGGCGGTCAGCGCCTGCTCGGCCTCGGCCCGCGACTCCTCCAGCAGCCGGCGGGCCTGGGACTCGGTCCTGGCCCGCAGCTGCTCGGCCCACGCGACGTTCTCGTTGACGTGGGACTCGACGGTCTGGCGGCGCTCCGCCAGCTCCTGGTCGAGCCGCTGGCGCCGCTGCACGGCCTCGTTGTGCAGCTCGGCCTGGAGCCGGGCCTGGTGCTCCGCGTGCTCCTGGAGGATGCGCTGCGTCTGCGCGCGGGCGTCGCGCAGCTCGCGCTCGGCGTCGTTGCGCAGCTGTTCGGCCTGGACCTGGGCGTTACGGAGCATCTGCTCCGCCTGGTAGCCGATGTCCGCACTGTCGTACGCGGGACGGGTCGCCAGACTGCGGCGGGCCTCGTGCAGCTTGGCGCGCAAGACCTCGACCTGGTAACCGAGGTCCTCGGCGTGCTGGACGGCCTTCTCCCGGTCGGTCTTCAGCCGGTCCATCTCGGCCTCGAACCGAGAGAGATGGTCGTCTTCAGCTCGGTGGCTCTCCTGGCGTTCGTAGCCCCGCACTGCGCGGTCCCATCCTTCCCCGAACCCTCAACTTGTTCCCCAGGCCCTGAACTTCGTTCGAGCAGGGGATGCCGCACTGAGCAGGGGAGACCCCAACCCTGATCGCAATTCCAAACGAGTACCGTCCGCCGGCGAACGGTCCCCCCGGGAATGGTGACAGATCAACGGCTGAGGGCGCGGCGCGCCCCGACCCGGCCCCGGCCCGGAACAGCCCACTCTACCGGGCCGGGTATCCCTGAGAAGCTGTTGTCCCGCTCCGGCTGGATCCGTGCAGCGGCTTCCCGGTCAGTGCTCCGTCCGGGACGTGACCAGTTCGGTGAGGACACCGTGGCAGTCCTTGGGGTGCAGGAAGGTGATCCGGGATCCCATCGACCCCGTCCTGGGCTCCTCGTACAGCACCCTGACCCCCTTCTCCCGGATGTCCGCGGCGTCCGCGTCCACGTCGGCCGTACCGAAGGCGATGTGGTGCACGCCCTCGCCATTCTTGGCCAGCCACTTGCCGACGGCGGAGTCCTCGCGGGTCGGTTCCAGCAGCTGGAGGTAGGAGGCGCCGCCGTCCGACGTCTCGTTGATCTTGAGCATGGCCTCGCGTACGCCCTGCTCCTCGTTGATCTCGGAGTGGAAGACCTCGAACCCGTAGGTCGAGCGGTAGAACTCGACGGTGGCGTCGAGGTCGAAACAGGCGATCCCGATGTGGTCGATTCGCGTCAGCATGGGAACAGTGCAGCGCTCCGCGGTTGGTTACGCAACGTGCGCGCGATCACACCCGCCGCCGGATGACGGGCCGGGTACCGCTCAGTACATTCAAGTAAACCCTCGTTCACTTCTAATCCAAGGGGCTGTGCCTCATGTCAGGAACGACCGGTACGACTTCTGTGATCGTCGCGGGCGCCCGTACGCCCATGGGCCGTCTCCTCGGCTCGCTGAAGAGCTTCTCCGGGGCCGACCTCGGAGGCTTCGCCATCAAGGCGGCGCTGGAGCGGGCCGGCATCGGCGGCGACCAGGTCGAGTACGTGATCATGGGCCAGGTGCTGCAGGCCGGGGCGGGGCAGATCCCGGCACGGCAGGCCGCGGTCAAGGCGGGCATCCCCTTGAGCGTCCCGGCGCTCACCGTCAACAAGGTGTGCCTCTCCGGGCTCGACGCCATCGCGCTGGCCGACCAGCTGATCCGTGCCGGTGAGTTCGAGATCGTCGTGGCCGGCGGCCAGGAGTCCATGACGAACGCCCCGCACCTGCTCCCGAAGTCCCGCGAGGGCCACAAGTACGGCGCGATCGAGATGCTCGACTCCATGGCGTACGACGGCCTGACCGACGCCTACGAGAACATCCCGATGGGTGAGTCCACCGAGAAGCACAACACCCGCCTGGGCCTGGACCGCGCCGCCCAGGACGAGATCGGCGCCCAGTCCCACCAGCGGGCCGCCGCCGCCCAGAAGAACGGGCTCTTCGAGGCCGAGATCACCCCGGTCGAGATCCCGCAGCGCAAGGGCGACCCGGTCCTCTTCTCCAAGGACGAGGGCATCCGCCCCGAGACGACCGCCGAGTCGCTCGGCAGGCTGCGCCCCGCCTTCGCCAAGGACGGCACGATCACCGCGGGCACCTCCTCGCAGATCTCCGACGGCGCCGCCGCGGTCGTCGTCATGAGCAAGGCCAGGGCCGAGGCGCTGGGCCTGGACTGGATCGCCGAGATCGGCGCCCACGGCAATGTGGCGGGCCCGGACAACTCGCTCCAGTCCCAGCCGTCCCACGCGATCCGGCACGCCCTCAAGAAGGAGGGCATCGGCGTCGAGGACCTCGACCTCATCGAGATCAACGAGGCGTTCGCGGCCGTCGCCGTCCAGTCCATGAAGGACCTCGGCGTGACCTCCGAGAAGGTCAACGTCAACGGCGGTGCCATCGCGCTGGGCCACCCGATCGGGATGTCCGGCGCCCGGGTGGTGCTCCACCTGGCCCTGGAGCTGAAGCGGCGCGGCGGCGGCACCGGAGCGGCGGCGCTGTGCGGCGGCGGCGGTCAGGGCGACGCGCTGATCCTCCGTGTTCCGGGCAAGTAGCACGTAGCACGTAGTACGCAGAACACGCAGCGAGCGAGGAGACGGAACGGTGATGGTGGACGTCCCCACCCTGGTGGAGCAGGCCCGCGAGGGCAGGCCGCGGGCGGTGGCCCGGCTCATCTCCCTGGTGGAGGGGGCGTCGCCGCACCTGCGCGAGGTGATGGCGGCCCTGGCGCCGCTGGCCGGCAACGCCTGTGTCGTCGGTCTGACCGGGTCACCCGGTGTCGGCAAGTCGACATCGACGTCGGCGCTCGTCTCCGCGTACCGGCGGCAGGGCAAGCGGGTCGCCGTGCTCGCCGTCGACCCGTCGTCGCCCTTCTCCGGCGGCGCGCTCCTCGGTGACCGGGTGCGGATGTCGGACCACGCGTCCGACCCGGGCGTCTACATCCGCTCCATGGCCACCCGCGGACATCTCGGCGGCCTCGCCTGGGCGGCCCCGCAGGCGATCCGGGTGCTGGACGCGGCGGGCTGCGACGTGATCCTGGTGGAGACCGTGGGCGTCGGCCAGTCGGAGGTGGAGATCGCCTCCCAGGCCGACACCTCCGTCGTCCTCCTCGCCCCCGGCATGGGCGACGGCATCCAGGCGGCCAAGGCCGGAATCCTGGAGATCGGTGACGTGTACGTGGTCAACAAGGCCGACCGGGACGGCGCGGACGCCACCGCCCGCGAGCTCAACCACATGCTGGGCCTCGGGGCGTCCCGCGGCCCCGGCGACTGGCGGCCGCCGATCGTGAAGACGGTCGCGGCCAGGGGCGAGGGCATCGACGAGGTCGTCGAGGCGCTGGAGAAGCACCGGGCGTGGATGGAGGAGCACGGGGTGCTCGCCGAGCGCCGCGCGTCCCGCGCCGCCCACGAGGTCGAGACGATCGCGGTCACCCGGCTCCGCGAACGCATCGGCGACCTGCACGGCGACCGCCGCCTCGGCGCTCTCGCGGAGCGCATCGTGGCGGGCCGGCTCGACCCGTACACGGCGGCCGACGAACTGGTGGCGGGGCTGACCGGGCAGGACTGAGCCGCCGGGCGGCTCCTTCCCGTTCCCGGCGCGGCGTGCGGGCCGCGCCGGGCACCCGGCGCGGCGCACTCCGGCCCGATGGCTGATAACACGTCAGCCGTGCGGCCGGAGTGCGCCGTTCACGTCTTCCCGCCCTGCCGCACCCGCCCCGGCCGTGACACGATTGCCGCCGGTCACGTGTCACGCGTGCCAAGGGGGGAGCGGCACATGCTGAGTCCGTTGCGTGAGGACTCGCCCAGACGGATCGGCCCGTACGCGATACGGGCCCGGCTCGGCGCGGGCGGCATGGGGGAGGTGTTCCTCGGCGACCGGGGCGACGGCTCGGGCCCGGCCGCCGTCAAGACCGTCCGCCGCGACGTGGCGCGGGACCCCGGCTTCCGCGACCGCTTCCGCCGCGAGATCGCCGTCGCCCGGTCCGTCGGCGGGCCCCGCCTCGCGCCACTGCTCGACGGGGACGCCGACGCCGAAGTGCCCTGGCTCGCCACCGAGTACGTCGCCGGACCCACACTGTCCGCCGCCGTCCGGGGCGCGGGAGCGATGGGCGAGGCCGAGGTGCGGATGCTGGGCGCCGGACTCGCGGGCGCCCTGGCGGCCGTCCACGCGGCGGGCATCGTCCACCGCGACGTGAAGCCGGGCAACGTGATGCTCGCCGCCGACGGCCCGCGCCTCATCGACTTCGGGATCGCCCGGGACACCTGCGCCACCCCGCTCACCACCACCAGCCGGATGGTCGGCAGCCCCGCCTTCATGTCGCCGGAACACGTGGCGGGCAGCGGACGCGTCGTCCCGGCCTCCGACATCTTCTGCCTCGCCTCTGTGCTCTGCTTCGCCGCCGTCGGCCGCGACCCGTTCGGGGACGGGCCCGTCGCCGCGGTCCTCTACCGGGTCAAGTACGTCGAGGCCGACCTGGACGAGGTCCCCGAGGGGCTGCGCGCGGTCCTGGAGGACTGCCTGACCGCCGACCCCGCCGCCCGCCCCACGGCCGCCGAACTGGCCGAACGGCTCACGCCCGGCGCCGCCTCGCAGTGGCCCGCCCCGGTGGGCGGGCAGATCGCGGAGTACGGACGGGAGCTGGCCCGGGTCGGCGCGCTGGACGGGCCGCTGCTACCGGGATACACCCCCACGGAGGCGGCCACGGGCAGCCGGGCTGCGCCCCACCAACTGCCCACGCGGGGAACGGATTTCGCGCCGGGCCTGCACATCGTGCCGACCCAGGGACCGGGGACGGACGGGCCTACGCGCTCCCGGCGGCGCCGGAACCTCGCGGCGGCCCTCGTCGCGCTCGTCCTGCTCGGAGCAGCGACCGGCGGCCTGCTGGCGCTGCGCGGCGGCGACGAGGGCGGCGACGGCGATCCGGGGAACCCGGCGACGGTGCTCGCCGGTATCGACGCCCAGGGCGGCCGGGAGGGCTCCGGCACCGTCCCGTACGGCCGTGACGTCCGGCCGGCCGGGTGGCGCACCTGGCAGGCCCGGACGACCGGGCATCCGTTCGGCTGCGCGGCGGGCCGGGACGTACTCGTCTGCCGCACCACGGCCGGCTCGTACGAGGCGCTCTCGCCGGCCGGCGGGAAGAAGCTGTGGACGTACTCGGCCCGGCTGGACGCCGATGAGACCGGCGCCCGGATCAGCCCCACGGGGCAGGTCTTCATGCCGTCCGGATCGACCCGGCCCGCGGTCTACGGCGATCAGGTCCTGCTCGCCACCGGAGGCCGGCTCGTCTCGCTGGACTCCCGTACCGGAAAGCCCCGTTGGGAGTCCCGCGCGGGATCCTCTCACGGCTTCGAGAGCGCCCCGCTGGTCGCCGACGGAAGGGTCTTCGCGGCGGTCGGCCCCGGCCCGGAAGGCGCCAGGATCGCCGCGTTCGACCTCGCCACCGGCAAGGAGAAGTGGCGCAGACCGCTGGTGGGCGAGAACCTCGCGAAGGCCGAGGTGTACGACTTCTGGCCGCTGGCCACCAGGGACGGGGTCCTCTACCTGCTCGGACAGGGCGGACTGCGCGCCCTGCGCACCGAGGACGGCACCGAACTCGGCCGCGCGAAGGGCGGGCAGACCTCCCGGTGCCACGACGCGCTGGTCCGCGCCCCGCACGTCTACTGCGCCGCGTACACGTACTCCAACGACGGCGAGCACATGGCCGTCCAGCGGCTCGGCATCCCCTCGCTCGAATCCGCCGGCGAGATCCCGCTGCCCGACGAACTCACCGACGAGGCCACCCTCGTCGCCGTCGACGACCATGTGGCGGTCCTGGTCCGGGGCGCCCTCCCCTGGGAGGAGGACGACATCGACCCGGAGATCGTCCTCGTCCGGCGGGACGACGGCAAGCGCCTTGCCCGCTATCCGCTGGACCGGAGGTCGTTCAGCGGCAGCGTCAACGCCGCCTCGTCCCCGATGATCGTCGCGGACACCCTGGTGTGGGCGGACAGCACCAGCCTGTACAGCGTCGCCCTGCACGACGGGTCCGCACCCGGCCCGCTGCGCAGAACCGCGCTCAAGGGCGCTCCGGGACCCGAACCGCGCAAGGACTACGACACCCTCCAGTGGGGCCTCGTCATGTCCGAGGAGGTGCTGCCGCCGGAGGTACTGCCGGTCGGCGGAGCCGTGTACGTCATTCAGCACGGCGGCAGGGTGTTCTCCGTTCCGCTGCCCCGCCCGTCCGCGTCATGATCGAACGCCTGGCCCCCGGCACCCGGACGCGGATCGGCCCCTACCGGATTCTCGGCCTCCTCGGCACGGGCGGCATGGGGGAGGTGTACCTCGCCCGGCCGGCCGGGGACCCCGCCGGGGGTCTCGTCGCGCTGAAGACCGTACGGCCCGAACTCGACCTGGACGACGGGTTCCGGGTCCGGTTCCGGCGGGAGACCGAGGCGGCGGCCGCCGTGCGCAGCCCCCGCACGGCCGCGTTCGTCGGGGGCGACACGACGGCCCGGACGCCCTGGCTCGCCACCGAGTTCGTCCCGGGCCCCTCACTGGCCGAGGCGGTGTCCCGGGACGGGCCGCTGCCCGAGCGGGTGGTGCGGGCCACGGGCGCCGGCCTGGCCCTGGCGCTCGCCGACATGCACGCCGTACGTGTGCTGCACCGCGACCTCAAGCCGGGCAACGTGCTCCTGGGCCCCGACGGGCCCAAGGTGATCGACTTCGGCATCGCCCAGACCTTCGACGCCACACAGCTGACCCGTACCGGGGTCGTGGTCGGCAGCCCCGGATACATCTCGCCCGAGCACGTCGACGGCTCGGCGGCGCTGGTGCCCGCCTCCGACGTGTTCTGCCTGGGCGCGGTGCTGACGTTCGCGGCGGCGGGACACGGTCCGTTCGACGACTCCGACATGGCAGCGGTGATCTTCCGGATCTCCCGCGGGGAGGCCGAACTCTCCGGTGTGCCCGCGTCGTTGCGCGAGGTGATCGCCCGCTGCCTCGACACGCGCCCCGAGCGGCGCCCCGCCCCCCGGGAGCTGGCCGCCCTGCTGCTCCCTGAGCAGGTGCCGGTGCCGTTCCCCTGGACACCGGGGGTACGGGCCCAGCAGACGGACTACGAGCGGGCGGCCGGGGAGTGCGCCGACGCGGCTCCGGCCGAGCAGGCCCCCGCGTTCGTCGTGCCACCGCTTCCGCCCCGCCCGCCGGCCGCCCTGCCCGGGGCCGGGCAGGCCGCGCCGGCGGGCCGCCGCCGGGCGCCTCGGGTGGTGTCGGCGGCCGTGGCGGTCACGGCCTGCCTGCTGCTGGGCTACGTGCTCTGGCCGGACCCCGGCCCCCGCGGCGGTCCGGAGGACGGCGCCCGGTCCACGGCTCCCGGCGCCGGTGCCTCCCGTGCCGCCGAGGCCGCCGATGTGCGCGCGCTTCCCCGGGCCGACAGCGGCCGGACCGGGGACTTCGGCGAGGCCGCGACCGATCAGTCCGCCCGGCCCGCGGGCTGGAAGGCGTGGAAGGCCACGGTCGAGGGCGGCTCGGGCGGTTGCAGCTTCGCCGAATCGTCCCTGCTGTGCGGCGGACCGAAGGGGGTCACCGCGCTCGACGCGGCCGACGGCACACGGCGCTGGCGGACCCCGAAGGGGGCGCGGGATGCCGGGCCGGCCCTGGTCGCCGGCTTCACCGAGGGGACCGTGTACGCATTCGTCGGCCAGGCACTGGTCGGCTACCGGATCACGGACGGCCAGGAGCGGTGGCGCGCGAAGCTGCCCGCCGGGCACACCGGCTCGGCCGCCGTCCAGGACGGCGACACCCTCTACTACGTCACCGGCGGCGGCACCGCGGCCACCGGCAGACTGGCCGCCCGCCGGCTCACGGGTGACCGGCGCGAACTGTGGAACAAGCCCTACGACGGGACCCGGCCCGCCCTGGTCGCCGATGACGGGCGGCTGGTCGTGGTCGCCGGGGACACCCGGATCGTCGACGGGACGACGGGCACCGTGAAGGAACGCCTCTCCGCGAACGACTTCCCGTGCCGGGACCCGGCGCTCAGGGACCGCCTGCTGGTCTGCCGGGCAGCGGGCACGGGAGTCGCCGTCATGAAGGACGTGACCCGGCCCGGGGAGCACCGGATCATCGCCCAGGAGATGGCGGTCCGTGACCCGGTGGCGCTGACCGACGACGGAACCGTGGTGGTCGCCGGCGACGACCGCCTCTACACCTTCGACGCCGCCGACGGCCGGCCCAAGTGGCCGCAGGACCGGTTCGCCGACGGGGGCGGCGAACCGTCGGTGGCGGGCGACCAGATCCTCGCGGCCAAGGGCACGGGGGTGGGCGCGTACCGGCGGGAGGACGGGGAGCCAGCGAACATCACCGGTTACACCGGCGTCCCCTACCCGCCCGGCGACCCGCCGCAGCTGCTGGCCGTCGGCGACGTCGTGTTCCTCACCTTCGACGACGGCACGGTCGTCTCCGGTTACATCCCCTGAGGGCTGCCGGGGGCCTCCGGGGAAGGACGGCGGCGGCCGCCTCAGTCGTCGTCGCCGTCGTCGCCGTCGTCGTGCCCGCGGCCGTCGTCCGACCGGTCCACGGTGACCTTCGCCGTCTTCGCGTCCACGTCTCGCTCGTGCTTCCCGCCGTCCTCGCCCCGGACGTCGACCTCCCAGTGCACCGCCCGGCCGCTGCGGCCGTCGTGGTCCTCCAGCTCGACGGAGGTCACCGTGCCGGGCACGGAGCGCAGCGCGGCGCCGGCCGCCTCGTCGAGCGTGACGGAGGTCTCGCGGGGCGCGCGCCGGTCGCTGTCGTCGTCGTGGTCGACGTGCTGTCCGAGCACCTTGCCGTTGCCCGGGTCCACCGTCACGTCGTGCCAGGACTTGTCGGAGCCGTACACCTCCAGCTCCCAGACGAGCCGGCCGTCCTCGTCGTCGAGTTCGGCCTCGGTCACCGTGCCCGGGACGGCCCCGACGGCGGCCCTGGCCGCGTCGCCGACGGTGACACGGGCGGAGCCGTCGCTCGCGGTGCTGCTGCGGTCTGCCGGGCCGTGGCTCTCGCCGCCCGCGAGGGCGACGGCCGTGGCGGTCCCGCCGCCGACGAGTACGGCCGCGGTGACGGCTGCGATGACGATCTTTCGCTTCATGAGGGGTCCTCCCCGATCGGATGGTCCGTTGCGACGAGGACCACAGTGCCGGGGGGATGCTGAACGCAGCCTGAAGCCACCTGAAGCCGTCTTCAGCTTCGGTTTGCGAGGCTGTGCACATGCGCCTGTTGATCGTGGAGGACGAGAAGCGGCTGGCGATCTCCCTGGCCCGGGGGCTCACCGCCGAGGGATTCGCCGTGGACGTCGTGCACGACGGGCTCGAAGGGCTGCACCGGGCCTCCGAGGGCGCGTACGACCTGGTCGTCCTCGACATCATGCTGCCGGGGATGAACGGCTACCGGGTCTGCGCCGCGCTGCGCGCCGCCGGCCACGAGGTGCCCATCCTGATGCTGACGGCGAAGGACGGGGAGTACGACGAGGCGGAGGGCCTCGACACCGGCGCCGACGACTATCTGACCAAGCCGTTCAGCTACGTGGTGCTGGTGGCCCGGGTCCGCGCGCTGCTGCGCCGGCGCGGCGGTTCCGCCTCCCCGGTGGTCACCGTCGGCTCCCTGCGGATGGACACCGCCGCCCGCCGGGTCCACCTCGGTGAGGACGAGGTCGCCCTCACCGCCAAGGAGTTCGCCGTGCTCGAACAGCTCGCGCTGCGCGCCGGCCAGGTGGTCAGCAAGGCGGAGATCCTGGAGCACGTCTGGGACTTCGCCTACGACGGCGACCCGAACATCGTCGAGGTGTACGTGAGCACGCTGCGCCGCAAGCTCGGCGCGGCCGCCATCCGTACGGTGCGCGGCGCCGGCTACCGGCTGGAGGCGCTGTGAGATCGGTACGGGCCAGGGCGGCGCTCGGTGCCACGGTGGTGGTCGCCCTCGCGGTCGTCGCCGCCGGGCTGGGCGTCCTGCTCGTCCTGCGCGCCAACCTCACCGACCAGGCGGGCCTCCAGGCCGAGGTGGCGGCCCGCGAGACCGCCGGGCAGCTGGCCCTCGACGTGCCGTACGACAAGCTGGAGACGGGCGACGGGGAGGACCATCCGGTCCAGGTGACCGACGAGGACGGGCGGGTGGTCGCCGTCTCCGAGGACCTGGAGGCGATCTCCGGCACCGGCACGGACCGGGTCACCCCGCAGCCCTCGCCCGCCGCCCCGGAGAAGGGCGACGACGGCCGGGACCGCGACGACGACGATGGCGATGACGACGCCGCGAGCGCCGACCCCGGACGCGGTGAGGTCTCCACCGACGAACCGCGCTTCGGCAACGGCACCGCCACCGTCGACGGCGACCGCGCCGCGTACCGGTTCGCCTCCGTCGAGGCGACGAACTCCGCCGGGCTGACCCTGACCGTCCACGCCGGTGCCCCGCTCGCCGCGGAGCAGCGGGCCGTCGCGAGCGTGCGCGGTGCGATGCTGGCCGGGCTGCCCGTCGTGCTGCTCGTCGTCGCCGGGGTGACCTGGCTGGTGACCCGGCGGGCGCTCCGCCCGGTCGAGGGCATCCGGCGCGAGATGGCGGCGATCACCGCGTCGGAGGATCTGAGCAGGCGGGTGCCGGAGCCCGCCTCGCGCGACGAGATCGCCCGGCTGGCCCGTACCACCAACGAGACGCTCACCGCCCTGGAGGCCTCCGTCGACCGGCAGCGGCGGTTCGTCGCGGACGCCTCGCACGAACTGCGCTCCCCGATCGCCTCGCTCCGCACCCAGCTGGAGGTCGGCGCCGCGCACCCGGAGCTGCTGGACGTGGCGGGCGCGGTCGCGGACACCGTACGGCTCCAGGTGCTGGCCGCCGATCTGCTGCTGCTGGCCCGGCTGGACGCGGGGGAGCGGCCGGGGAACGCGCGGCTGGACCTCGGCGCACTGGTGCGGGAGGAGGTGTCGCAGCGCATCGGCGACCGGATCGCGGTGACGGTGTCCGTGCCGGAGCCCGGCGGGCTGGAAGTGACCGGTTCACGCGGGCAGCTGGTCCGGGTGATCGGCAATCTGCTGGACAACGCCGAGCGGCACGCGGAGAGTTCGGTGGCGGTCGAGGTGCGCGCGGAACGCGGTGGGGTGGCCGTGGTGGTCACGGACGACGGGGCCGGGGTGCCGGAGGCGGAGCGCGAGCGGATCTTCGAGCGCTTCGTGCGCCTGGACGACGCCCGCGCCCGCGACGACGGCGGGGCCGGTCTGGGCCTCGCCATCGCCCGTGACGTGGCCGGCCGGCACGGGGGCCGACTGACCGCGGCCGGTGCGGGGGAGCGCGGTGCCCGGTTCGAGCTGTGGCTGCCGGGCCCCCGCTGAGCGCCGCCCCCGGTGTTCCGGATCTCCGTCAGACGCGGCGTGCGCGCAGGTGGTCGGCGACCGGGGCGAGGGCCGCGTGCAGTTGCTCCAGCGCCTCCGGGGTCAACAGGTCCATGAAGTGCTTGCGCACCGATGCCACATGGTGCGGTGCCACCTTCCGCATCGTCTCCGCGCCTGCCTCGGTGAGGACCGCGTACAGTCCGCGCCGGTCGGACTCGCAGTTCTCCCGGCGGACCAGGCCCGCGCTCTCCATGCGGGTGATCTGGTGCGAGAGCCTGCTCTTGGACTGCAGAGTGGCGGTGGCGAGGTCACTCATCCGCAGGCGCTGGTCCTCGGACTCCGAGAGGTTGACGAGAATCTCGTAGTCGTTGTTGGTCAGGCCGAACGGCTGGAGGTCCTTCTCCAGCTGGTGCATCAGCAGCCTGCTGACATCCAGATGGGTGCGCCAGGCGCACTGCTCCGCGTTGCTCAGCCAGCGAGTGGCCGTCTCGGTCTCCATATATGGATTCTACCTAAGAAGTTGAAATCCGGACGAAGTCAGTTGATGTGACGCCCGGCACGCGCTTACGAGCCGGGTGCTGACGTTCGGCGTCACACTGCGCAGAGTACCGTTCACAACCCGAAGCGACGCTGGAGGTCCCCAGGGCGGCCGGGGGTGCGGGGGGTGGACCCAGGTTGACCACCGCCGCCCGGAACCCCCGCCTGCTGCGGTGTCGCCCCCGTCGGCTGCTCGGCCATCAGCACCTCGGTGGACTGGAGCAGCACCGTACCCGCGCCCACGAACTCGAACTGGTGCTCCTCGCCCGAGGCGCCGCCGATCCCGGTGAACGCGCGCAGTCCGCCCAGTACGCCCGCCATGTAGCCGTGGTCGTAGTGGTGGCACGGCGAGGGGCAGTCCGCCCAGCCCACCAGCGCCTGCGGGTCGACCCGCAGCGGCGGCTCCATGAAGACCACCGGACCGTTGGACGCCGCGACGAACTTCCCGGTGCCGATCAGCGTCAGGAACCCCGGCACGATCGACTGCTTCAGCGCCAGCGTCGGCTGGTAGGCCAGCAGATTGCCGGAGCGGATCGTCAGGTTCCCGTCCTCCAGGTCGTACGAGTTCACGTCGAAGGCCCGGTCCGCGAGCAGCATCTTCCCGCTGCCCTCGGCCACCACCCAGTCGCTCGCGTGCAGCGGCGAGTGGAAGCTCGTGCGCACCAGCCGCTCGAAGCGGCCGTGCCCGATGCCGTTGAACTCGATCCGCCCGTAGTAGGCGATCATCTTGCCCTTCTGCAGGAACCACTGGCTCCCCTTGAGCTCCACACAGAAGGTGTACGAGTTGACGTTGTCGTCCGACGGCAGCGTCATCGGATCGAAGACCACGGGCGTGCTCACAGCTTCTCCTCCGACGCCTGGACGTACACCGCGCCACTGCCGCTGAGCTCCAGCTGGAACCCCTCGCCGGAGCCGCGTCCCACCATCTCGCGCCAGCCGAGCGCGGTGGAGAGCTTGTTGCGCACGTCGCCGTGGTGGGCGACGTAGGCCTGCGGGTCCACATGCACCTCGCGGCCCGGGGTGATCGGCAGCTCGATCACCCCGCCGTGCGCCATCACCGCCACCGCGCCGTGGCCCTTGAGCGTCGTGGTGAACAGGCCCTGCCCGCTGACCTGGCCGCGCACCATGCCCATCACCCCGCCCTGCGAACCCATGAACATCGTGCCCTGCTGGAGTGAGCCGTCGAAGGCGAGCAGCCGGTCGGCCTCCACGTAGAGGGTGTCCCCGGCGAGGTTGATCACCTGGATATGGTGGCCGCCGTGACCGAACATCACCGTGCCGCTTCCCTCGACCGTCATCAGCGGCGTCGCCTCGTTCGCCATCCGGCGGCCGATCATCGACATCACCCCGCCCTGGCCGCCCTGGATGTTCGGGGTGAACGACACCTCGCCGCGGTAGGCCAGCATCGCGCCGCGCTGGCTGAACATCTTCTGGCCGGGGAGCACCGTCGCCTCGACCATCTTCGAGTTGATCTCACGGAACGGCATCAGACATCGCCCCCGATCGTGTTCCGCTCGCTGGGCTGGACGTAGACGAGCCCCTCGCCCTCGAAGCGGATCTGGAAGGACTCGCCCGATCCCTCGCCCATCAGCGTCCGGAAGTTCACCCCGGACTGGAAGTGCTGCTGGAGGTTGCCCTGGTGGGCGATGTAGGCGCCCGGGTCGACGAAGAGCGGGTACTGGGCGGAGACCCGCAGCACCACGGCCGAGCCGTCCGACATGATCGCCGCCTGGCCGGTGCCCTCGACGGTGGTGGTGAACAGGCCGTTGCCCGTCGCGCCGCCGCGCAGCCCGGTGAAGGTCGTGCCGGTGCGCAGCCCGGCGTCGGTGCAGAGCAGATTGCTCGCCTCGACGTACAGCTTCTCGCCGCGCAGCGAGACGAGGCTGATCTCGCTCGCGCGGTCGGCGAAGAAGCAGGTGCCCTCCCCCTTCACCTCCATCACGGCCATCTGCTCGCCGGTCAGCCGGCGGGTCACCATGCCGCGCAGTCCCTCGCCGCCCCCGGTCATCTTCTTGAACGCCATCCGGCCGTCGTACGCGACCATCGAACCGTTCTTCGCCTTGACGGCGTCGCCGGTCAGGTCGACGGCGAGCGTCTTGCTGCCTTGGAGTCGGAACATTGCCACGGTGCGACGGTAGCCGCCGGAAAAGGAGCCCGTCCGGTGATTGGAGGACAAGAAGGGCCCGAAAGGCGCGAAACGGCCCCCGCCACGCTGCCGGGCAGCGGCCGGTGCCACAATGGTGGCGCTTGTGCCTGCGTTCACAAGCTGTCACCGTCCTCCCACCCGAAGGTGCCCCCGTGGACATCAAGACCGCTACCGCCCTGCACCGGCTGCGCCTCATCTCGATTCCCGAGGCGCTCTCGTTCCCGGCGCTGATCCTCTTCGGCTCGGTTCTGAGCCGGATCTCGGACATCGACTTCCTGATGATGCCGCTCGGCATGCTGCACGGCGTGCTCTTCGTGATCTACGTCGTGGCGCTGCTGGACGTCTGGTCCAAGACCAAGTGGCCGTTCAAGCGCGTCGCGTTCTTCTTCCTGCTCTGCGTCCTGCCGTTCGGCGGGCTGTACGGCGACAAGGTGCTGAAGCGCTACGAGGCCGACGGTGTCATCGCGGCCCGCGCCCGCCGGGAAGGCACGGTCAGCGCATGATCGTCGCCTTCTCCGTCAGTCCGCTGGGTGTCGGCGAGGACGTCGGCGAGTACGTCGCCGACGCCGTACGCGTCGTCCGCGAGTCCGGGCTGCCCAACCGCACGGACGCCATGTTCACCTCCATCGAGGGTGAGCGCGCGTAGCTTTGAGGACATGACCTCAACCGCAGTCTACTTGCGCCTCTCCAGGGAGGCAGATGACAGCGCCTCCCTGGACACTCAGCGTGCCGCGTGCCGTCGCTGGCTCACGGCCAACGACTACGACCCTGACGAGGCCGCGGAGTACATCGACAACAACGTCAGTGGCGCCAAGCCCGTTGAGGAGCGTCCGGGACTCCGCACGCTCATGGCCTCCCGCCCTGACGTTGTCGTCACATGGAAGCTGGATCGCTTTGCCCGGTCCGTCGCTGAGTTCCTCCGCCTCGTGGCATGGGCGGAGTCAGCGGGCATACGGCTCGCCACGACGGACAACACGGTGAACACCACCACGCCCACGGGCCGCATGGTGGCAACCGTGCTCGCCTCCCTCGCGGAGTGGGAACGGGGGATGATCTCTGCCCGCATCACCGAGGGACACCAGACACGCCGTTCACAAGGGCGATGGGGCGCCGGGCGGGCCCCATACGGGTACCGCACAGTCCGTCGCGACGGGGCCGCCTACCTGGAGATCGACGAGGAGCAGGCCGCACAGGTTCGCCTTGCCGTGCAGGAGCTGCTCAACGAGGGCACCGTGGCCGGCACGGCGCGCACGACGGGGCTAAGCGAGCCTCAATGGCGCCGCATGCTGAAGGCACCCACGTTCCGCGGCCACCGCACGCACAAGGGCACTCTGGTCGTCGCAACTGACGGAGTGACCCCGGTCCAGTTCGCGGAACCCATCCTGTCCGCGGCCGAACTCCTCGCCGTCCGTCAGCGCATGCTGGACCTCGCAACGGGGGCGGACCGTGCACCACGTCAGGCAGCACCCCTGTGCGCGGGCATGTCCTCCTGCTGGCGATGCGATGGCCGGCTGAACGGGGGGACCAGTGACAAGGGCGTACGCCTGTACAAGTGCAAGCTTGGGCACGTCACCATCTACGCCGCCACCCTTGACGCCCGTGTCGAAGAAGAGTTCCTCAAGGTTTGGGGAGGGTTCGCAGAAGTTGCAGTCCACCTTGAGGGCGGCAACGACCTGTCGGCAGAAATGATCGAGGCCCGGGAGCAGGCCGCGCGCATCGGTGCCCAGATGGCGACGGCAGGGCCGCTCATGGTGAGCACGTACGAGGAGATGAGCGCCAACCTGGAGGCCGCATACGCCGCGCTCCTGGCCGCGCATGACCCGGAGGTGCGTGAGGTGGCGGAACCCACCGGGAGGTCCATGGGCGACGCGTGGGAGGCATCGGACGAGGCGGGGAAGCGTCAGCTGCTGAGCAGTATGGGTCTGCGCGTCGTACTGCACCCGAAAGCGCGCGCAGACCGGTTGGAGATCGACTGGCGGCGTCCAGATCTTGAGCGGGACGCGTTGGACGACGTGGAGTCACAGGAAACCGAGTAACACCCTGCCCGTACACGCGCGGCAGACATGGCACAGCCCGGAATCGACTTGGCGGAAGGCTCCGGGCTGTGTCCTCAACAGAGGAGATCTCAATGTACTCGAACACGATCCTTGTCGTCGGCTCCGTCGCCACCTCTGACGAGCGCGACGACCTGACGGCCGTTGCCTTCGACGTCTGCGACGAGTTGGGGCTCCCCACCGTGATCGCGACGTCCAGTGACGTCGACGTCCGGAAGTTCGCCGCCGTCGTCGTCATCGGCCCGCCCCTCGCTGACCCCTCGTCGACGATCGGCACGGCGATGATCATGGAGGCGGAGGCGGCGCTCTACGACGTTCCCGTCATTGTCCAGCAGCCCTACGCCGACGCCGCCCCGTGCGACAGCTGCCAGCAACTCCAGACGGTAGCGACGGTGCGGAACGAGCACGGGGAGGTGTTCTGCCAGGACTGCCTGGGGAACTGCTCCGGCTGCGTGCAGTGCTACGCCGACGAGACGACAGAGCCCGTGTTCGTCGACGGCGGTTGGGTGCCGCTCTGTGCCGGCTGCGCGCCCATCATGAAGGTGCTCAAGCCGTCTGACCGCAACATCGTCGACGGGGAGACGGAACCGCTCCTACTGCTCGGCGTCTGACATCACCCTGCGTGACGAGCTGCCCCGTTCTGCTCAAAGGAACGGGGCTTCGTCGCGTCCGGGTGCGGCTCCTCATCGACGCCCCTCCGCACCCTCCAGGGAGCTACTGGACAAAAGTCTGTCCAGAATGCAGATGATCTTGCAGCGCGACCCCCTCCGGGATTTAGGGTCCCAATTTGACCTGTGCCCGCCTTGTCACGGTTTGCGCCCTGCTTTCGTGGTTAGTCTGGCCAGAATGGACAAACTAACCCCTATTTTCAACTCTCTCTAACACGCGTTAAGGAGAAAGGAAAAATAGGGGTTAGTTTGGCATTCTGTCCTCAAAGTGTCCGCGCCCTCTTTTCGGCCCCTCGTCGACGTCGAACAGCACCCCGGGGCGGAGGTGGAGGTCGCATCGATGTCCTGGAGACCTCCGGAGGGCCCGTGAGGCGCCTAAGGCGCCCTCCTGTGAGGATTTCCTCATCCGCGCCCCCCGGAGGCCCGCAGGAGGGCGCACAGAGTCTCTTGCCCGTTCAGCGGGCAGTACGTGGGCGACGGAGGGTGAACATCACACAGGGTGTGCATACCCACAGTCACGCGTCGTGGCCGGCGTCAGAGTCTCGGTAGCGAGTGTGATCCGCACCACAAGACGCGCTTTGTTACACGGCGCCGCGTCACATATGGCCGTTCCCACCCCATAACTAGGGTAGAGGCTTACGCGCGCGTGCGCGCGAACCAAAGACCGCGGGATCCGGCGGCGGAAGGCTCTTGGCCTCGCCCCGGACCCCGTGCGCAGCCGCATCCCCCTGGCGCCTCTCCCGGGGTGGGGTGCACCGGTCCCGGCGGTAGAGCCGTCGACGAGCGAGCGAACTCTCCTCCGCTCGCTCGTCGACGTGCTCCCGCCGGGGCCTTACGACCTCGTGCATGGTTGGGGCGAGGGCGTGTTGAGGTTGCGGTCGGCGTTTTGATCATGCGGGTGTGGCGGGCAGTGCGAGTGCCTTCGTGTG